>NZ_DCYD01000015.1:0-610120 GCF_002331005.1 Achromobacter sp. UBA2119
GTTCGCCAATGCGACGACAAACATTCCTGACATGTTTGGGCCCGGATTCTCGGGAAGGCTGCTCGGGGCCATGCCGATCAATCCGGTGTTCGGATCACCCAGCCATCCGCTGATGCCCGCCCCGGCCCGCCGGTATATGGTGCTGGCCGCGTTGCGACTGGCGGCGCTGGTGAAAACCATTCGTGGCTACAAAGGCCGGAGCGGAAGCGACGGTTTGAACGACACCATCAATGTCGTGGGCCACAGCCAGGGCACCTTGATCACATTGCTGGCCAATGCGTTTCTCAAGGATGAGGGCGAGCGGCCTATCGATGCACTGGTGATGATGTGTTCGCCTTACAACCTCGTCGAGACCTTTCTTGAAAACACACTCGTGTACCACAACCAGCAGACCGCGCTTGCCCGTCTGCAGACGCTCGTCAACATTACGCAATTCTTGGGCAGCCGGCCCAACGCGGCGCCCGCCTTGGCAGACATGGCCGATCCGGAAACGTCCGCATGCATTGGCGGCCTGCGCTGGACGGGCGACAAATGCCGGACCACGATGGACGGCCAGGAGGTGAGCTTTACTGAGCGGGACAACCGCGGCAATGTCTACCTTTACTTCTCGCCCGAAGATCAAACCGTGGGTATGAGCAGCGTGCAGGGGATCGGTTGGCAGGGGGTTGCGAACATGGTGTCCATCATGGAGCTTGTGCCAGAGCGTTCCCAGCTCACTTGCACGCCCGAGACGTCGCGCCAGTTCCTCCCCGAGAAAAGGCGTGCCGTTGAAAGAACCGTGCCGGCGCTCGCGGCACTCGGGTCCAGATTCTTCCAACGGGTCTTCACCATCCGCGAACGCGAGGTTGGGCGGCACCGGGTGGGAATGCCGCCGGCGTACACCTATGAATTACTTGCGAACGGTGAGTCGACGTGGGAGGGCACGGCGCTGGGGGGCGTTCAGAAGATGGCCCAGGCAAGTTTCGCGACCGGGCAGACGATCCAAGTAAATGCGCCTGCGCTGCCACTTGCTTTCGAGGCAGACTTTGGCGAACACGGCGCGCGCGATGCCAGTCAGGCGTCAGGCGGAATCGCGCCTGTCTATGCACCGGATGATCCGATCGACGCCTCGATTGCCGTGACCAATGGGGGCATCAACCATTTGGGATCGCGTTTCGTCGACCTGCCGCAAAGCGCTGGGCCCTTGACGGCGGCGCATCGAAATCAGGCGCGGGCCATGACGTTAGCCCCGGAACTGGAAGCGCAACTGACCGACCTGAATGATCCGGCGCGCAATCCTTACAAGGCGCCGAACAACAACGCATGGGCCGCCGACTGGCACCGCATCACTTTCGCGTCCTATAAGGGTGGCAGGCGCTTTTGGGTGAACTATCAGGAAAGCCCGAACGAGGCGCGCCGGCGTCGCATGAACGCCGCCATGGCCGAGCAGAACGCGTACTCGTTTCATTCCGCCATCCCGATGAACAAGGAGCACAGCCGACGCGCGCTGGCCTATGACTTGGCATTGGGGCAGGCGCGCAGCATCGATGATGAGGAGTTTTATACGTATTTGTGCCGGGTGGCGGATTGGCGGTTGGAGTGGCGAGATGACGACGCTCGCGGCGAAGAATCCGAAGTCGAAGAGAACCGGATTGATGAATCCGCTTTCCGCTTCTACGACGCCGAACCCTCGGATCGGCAGGAGTTGATAGGCGCTACCGACAAATACCGACGAACTGGCGTATTGCCGGCTATCGCCGCCAATGCAGAACGCCCTGCTGCGGTAATGAGCCAGACGCTGAAGGATCGCTTCTTCGGCCGCCGGCCCCAACCCGGCAAGGGGAACGCAGTATGAGGGCTCGCAAACCGCTTTCTGCCCTTTTCCTATTGATAGCGGCACTTTCGGCCGCGTCCTCTGGCGGCCCGCCGCCGATCCAGGCCGGGCCACTAGCCGGGATCGCGTGCCCGTTGCCACCCGTGCCGGTTGATCATCCCCTTATCGATCAACTGGGTCCCAAACCCAAGCAGGAATCGATTATGACCACCACTCAAGCCCATTCGCCAAGCGCGCGCCTGGCCACGCTCGATATCGTCCGCATCGGGCTCAGTCTTGACGTGTATCGCCAGGGCCAGGCTTGGGCACATCTGCAGGCGCAGAACAATGCACAGCCTCAGGCCCTGCACGTGGGAACTGTCTTGCCGATGGACCCCGAGCGGTATCCGGTTCTGGCGGATCTGAAGAACATGGCTTGGAGAATGCGTAAGGCCAATGCACTGGAGCTCGCGCTGCAAGGCTTTCCCGAGCGCTGGCCGATACCTACGCTGACCATCGCACGGGATTATGACGCCACCAAAGATGCCAGGACGCCATCAGGGCGCGTATCAACGATGCTCAATCTGATGGTCGATGATCAGAGAGCACCCGCAGGCATGCACTGGCACCGCATTCGGCAACTTGAACCCGGCGTCATATGCAACACGACGCCTGAGGCGGCCGTGGAGTATCTGTTTCGGCTGTTCGAGGTCAACCCTGACATGCCTGCGTTACTCGTGTATTCGGTCGAAGGCTACAACATCGCCCGAGCCCTGGGGCCACGGCGCAAACCGCCAATCGGCGTAGGCACCGGGCCGCGCCAGCCCGGCGAATTGACCGACGCGGTGGTTGCGATGATCGTGGCCCGCCCCGAACGTTTGAACTGGCTGCGCGCCTATGCGCCGTACACCAAACCCAACGCCCGAAACGACATCGATCCTGCTTTCACCGGCTGGAAACGCCAGCCTCCGAAGGCGTTCACGCCAACGCCTTCGTTTCCCGAACCCATCACGGAGCAGGGCTTCAAGCAATGGGACCGGCTGCAAGTGCTTGCGCAACTGCATCGGCCGGTAGAGGTTTCTCTGATGGAGGGCGACCAGACCGGCAAGCCGTTAAAAGACCAGGCTCGCCAGGCGGCGCTGGCCAGCGCCTGGCAGCGTGCCACCATGGGAATCATCGATGCGCCAGCGCGCGTGTTCTACGACACCGGCAGCCCGACGGGCGGGCTGGCCGACCTGGCGCCCGCGCTGGCCGCCGCGCAAAGCACGTTGGATCCCTTGGACTCCACGCAGAGCTATGACCTCACGCAGCGATTGGGCGACACCGGCGCCTCCTCGCCCTTTGTCGGCATTGCGCTGGCCACGATGGGAAGCTATCTGAACGCCGACACCAGCGTGGTGATGCCGCTGCGCCAGCGCGGCAAAGCCACGGTGATTGCGATCACCTCGACATCGCCGGGCCAGAAGCCTGAAATCGATCCCTTCGACGTAAAGCTGCGACCCCAGCACTCGAAGTACAGCGAGGCGCCGTCGCCCGAGTTCAAGGAGCAGTTCGCCAGTCTGGTGCGCGAAAGCCAGCGCAACCAGCCGGCGCCCGAGCCCTACATCGATCCGGCCAAGGTGGCGTATGAGCAGCGGTTGCTGGATGCGTTCATTGCGTCAGCGCCGGGAGCGGATCTGCCCGGGGTAGACAAGTCGTAATCCACGTTTTGCCGCCGCCGGCTCGCATTGCAGAGGTCTATCCCCCTGATCAGAACCCCTCACGCGGCACGTGCACGCGGCCTTCCATCAGCACGCGCGCGCTGCGGCTCATGATGGCCTTGGTCACTTTCCAGTCGCCATCCACCAGCTGCGCCTGCGCGCCGACACGCAGGGTGCCCGACGGGTGACCAAAGCACACGTTGTCGCGTTCGCCGCCGCCGGCCGCCAGGTTCACCAGCGTGCCCGGCACCGCAGCCGCGGTGGCGATGGCGACCGACGCCGTGCCCATCATGGCGTGATGCAGCTTGCCCATGGACAACGCACGCACCAGCACATCAATGTCGCTCGTGCCGATCTTCTTGCCGCTGGAGGAAATGTATTCCTTGGGCGGGGCGACGAAGGCGATCTTGGGGGTGTGCTGGCGGCTGGCGGCCTCGGCGAGGTCCTTGATGAGGCCCATGCGCAGCGCGCCGTGGGCGCGGATGGTCTCAAAGCGCGACAGCGCGGCAGTGTCGCCGTTGATCGCGTCCTGCAGTTCCGTGCCGCTGTAGCCCAGCGCGTCGGCTTCCAGGAAGATCGTCGGGATGCCGGAATTGATCATCGTGGCCTTGAACGTGCCCACGCCGGGCACTTCCAGGTTGTCGACCAGGTTGCCGGTGGGGAACATGGAGCCGCCGTCGCCTTCCTCGGCCGGGTCCATGAATTCCAAACGCAGTTCGGCGGCGGGGAAGGTCACGCCGTCCAGTTCGAAGTCGCCGGTTTCCTGCACCGCGCCGCCGGTGATGGGCACGTGCGCGACGATGGTCTTCTGGATGTTGGCTTGCCAGATGCGCACGACCGCAACGCCGTCCTGCGGAACGCGGGCGGGGTCGACCAGGCCGTTGGTGATGGCAAAGGGGCCGACCGCGGCGGACAGGTTGCCGCAGTTGCCGCTCCAGTCCACGAAAGGCTGGTCGATGGAGACCTGGCCGAAGAGGTAGTCCACGTCATGGTCGGGTCGGGTGCTTTTGGCGACGATGACGGTCTTGCTGGTGCTGGACGTGGCGGCGCCCATGCCGTCGATCTGCTTGCCGTAGGGATCGGGGCTGCCGATCACGCGCAGGAGCAGCGCGTCGCGTGCCGCGCCCGGCACGCGGGCGGATTCCGGCAGGTCGTCCAGCTTGAAGAACACGCCTTTGCTGGTGCCGCCGCGCATGTAGGTGGCGGCGATCTTGGTTTGGGGAGCATGTGCCATGTGTCGATCCTGAAATATCGGTCCTGAGATATCGGTCCTGAGATATCGGAGTAGGGCGGCGGGCGCTGCACACGCCCGCCGGTCGGTACAACGACCGGTCAGGCCAGCTTGCCGGCGTCCGTCGCCGAGGCGGCTTCCAGGAAATCCTGGGCAAAGCGCTGCAGCACGCCGCCGGCTTCGTAGATCGACACTTCTTCGGCGGTGTCCAGGCGGCAGGTCACCGGCACCTGTTCGGTGCTGCCGTTGCGGCGGTGAATGACCAGCGTCAGGTCCGCGCGCGGCTTGCGTTCGCCGATGACGTCGTAGCTTTCGGTGCCGTCAAGGTTCAGCGTCTTGCGGTCGACGCCCGGCTTGAATTCCAGCGGCAGCACGCCCATGCCGATCAGGTTGGTGCGGTGGATGCGCTCGAAGCCTTCGGCCACGATGGCTTCCACGCCGGCCAGGCGCACGCCCTTGGCGGCCCAGTCGCGCGACGAGCCCTGGCCGTAATCGGCGCCGGCCACGATGATGAGCGGCTGCTTGCGGTCCATGTAGGTCTCGATGGCTTCCCACATGCGCATGACCTGGCCTTCCGGTTCCACGCGCGCCAGCGAACCTTGCTGCACCGTGCCATCGGCGTTCTTGACCATCTCGTTGAAGAGCTTGGGGTTGGCGAACGTGGCGCGCTGCGCGGTCAGGTGGTCGCCGCGGTGCGTGGCGTACGAGTTGAAGTCTTCTTCGGGCAGGCCCATCTTGTGCAGGTATTCGCCCGCGGCGCTGTCCATCAGGATGGCGTTGGACGGCGACAGGTGGTCGGTGGTGATGTTGTCGCCCAGCACGGCCAGCGGCAGCATGCCGCGCAGCGTGCGCTCGCCGGCCAGCGCGCCTTCCCAGTACGGCGGACGGCGGATGTACGTGCTTTGCGGGCGCCAGTCGTACAGCGGGCTGACGGCCGTTTGGCGGTCGTCCTTGATGCCGAACATGGGGGCGTAGACCTTGCGGAACTGCTCGGGCTTGACCGCCGACTTGACCATGGCGTCGATCTCTTCGTCGCTGGGCCAGATGTCCTTCAGGCGGATCTCGCGGCCATCGGCGGCCACGCCCAGCACGTCGCGCTCGATGTCGAAGCGGATCGTGCCGGCAATGGCGTAGGCCACAACCAGCGGCGGCGAGGCCAGGAAGGCCTGCTTGGCGTACGGGTGGATGCGGCCGTCGAAGTTGCGGTTGCCGGAGAGCACGGCGGTCGCGTACAGATCGCGGTCGATGATTTCCTGCTGAATTTTCGGGTCCAGCGCGCCGGACATGCCGTTGCATGTGGTACAGGCAAACGCCACGACGCCAAAGCCCAGTTGTTCCAGTTCGTGCGTGAGGCCGGCTTCTTCCAGATAGAGCTGCACGGCCTTGGAGCCGGGCGCCAGCGAGCTCTTGACCCACGGCTTGCGCACGAGGCCCGCGCGGTTGGCGTTGCGCGCCAACAGGCCCGCGGCGATCACGTTGCGCGGGTTGCTGGTGTTGGTGCAGCTGGTGATGGCGGCGATGATGACGGCGCCGTCGGGCATCAGGCCCGGCTGGTTCTCGACCACGCCAGCGATGCCGCGTTCGGCCAGGTCCGACACCGGCAGGCGGCGATGCGGGTTGGACGGGCCGGCCAGCGTGCGCACGACGGTGGACAGGTCAAAGCGCAGCACGCGTTCGTACTGCGCCGTCTTCAGGCTGTCTGACCACAGGCCCGCGGTCTTGGCGTAGTTTTCCACCAGCGCGATCTGGTCGTCCTCGCGGCCGGTCAGGCGCAGATAGTCGATGGTCTGCTGGTCGATGGAGAACATCGCCGCGGTGGCGCCATATTCCGGCGCCATGTTCGAGATGGTGGCGCGATCGCCCAGCGTCAGGCTGGACGCGCCTTCGCCGTAGAACTCCAGGTATGCGCCCACCACCTTTTCCTTGCGCAGGAATTCGGTCAGGGTCAGCACGATGTCGGTGGCGGTGATGCCGGGCTGCGCGCGGCCGGACAGTTCGACGCCGACGATGTCGGGCAGGCGCATCCACGACGCGCGGCCCAGCATGACGTTCTCGGCTTCCAGGCCGCCCACGCCGATGGCGATGACGCCCAGCGCGTCCACGTGCGGCGTGTGGCTGTCGGTGCCGACCAGCGTATCGGGGAAGGCCACGCCGTCCTGCGTGTAGATCACCGGCGACATCCGCTCCAGGTTGATCTGGTGCATGATGCCGTTGCCCGGCGGCACGACCTCGATGTTCTCGAAGGCCTGCTTGGTCCAGTCGATGAAATGGAAGCGGTCTTCGTTGCGGCGGTCTTCTACCGCGCGGTTTTTGGCGAAGGCGTCCGGGTCGTTGCCGTCGTATTCCACCGCCAGCGAGTGGTCCACGATCAACTGCACTGGCACCACGGGGTTGACCTTGGCCGGGTCGCCGCCCTTGTCGGCGATGGCGTCGCGCAGGCCCGCCAGGTCGACCAGCGCGGTCTGACCCAGGATGTCATGACAGACCACGCGCGCGGGAAACCACGGAAAATCCAGGTCGCGGCGGCGTTCGATCAGCTGCTTGAGCGCGTCGGTCAGCAGCGCGGGCTCGCACCGGCGCACCAGGTTTTCGGCCAGCACGCGGGACGTGTAGGGCAGGCCGTCATACGCGCCGGGCGCGATGGCCTCGACGGCCGCGCGGGCGTCGAAGTAGTCCAGGCGGGTGCCGGGCAGGTTCTTGCGGTACGACTTGTTCATCATGCCTCCGTGCGCTGTTGGGTGCTTTGCGCGATCTGTTGTTCGATGTTGATGCGGGATGCGCGGATGTGCCGGCGCATCAGAAGTTCAGCCAGTTCGCCATCGCCGTCGGCGATGGCGTCCAGAATGCGGTGGTGCTCGGCATAGGCCTGCCGCGGGCGGTTGGGCGTCGTCGAGTACTGGATGCGGTACATGCGCGCCAATTGATAGAGCTCGTCGCACAGCATGCGGAACAGCATCTGATTGCCGCTGCCTTTGACGATGCGGTAGTGGAAATCGTAATCCCCTTCCTGCTGGTAATAGCCCAGCCCGGCCTGGAAGGCTTCGTCGCGTTCGTGCGCTTCCAGCACGCCGCGCAGCTCGTCGATTTCCGACGGCGGCATGCGGTCGGCGGCCAGGCGGCAGGCGGTGCCTTCCAGCGATTCGCGGATTTCGTAGAGTTCGACCAGTTCCTGGATCGACAGGGACACGACGCGCGCGCCGGCGTGCGGCACGCGCACCAGCAGCTTCTGGCCTTCCAGCCGGTGCAGGGCCTCGCGCAGCGGACCGCGGCTGACCCCGTGGATGCGCGCCAGTTCGGGTTCGGAGATCTTGCTGCCCGGGGCGATCTCGCCCTTGACGATGGCGGACTGGATCTTGCGGAAGATGTGGTCCGACAGGGTTTCGCCGTCGGGGGGCGGGGTGCCCGGCAAGGTGAGCACTTTGCTCATGGTGTCGACAATTCGATCCGTTTTTTGGGTGATACGCGGAAAAACGCGTGGGTAACGCGTCGAAGTGTCAACAATTTACTCCCGGGGCGGGGGCGGCGCAAGGGCCGCCGGCCGCCCGCGTGCCCCGGCGCCTACCGCTTGTGGTGCACCTCCTGCATTCCGTATACCTGCACGGGAAGTCCGGCGTGGCGGGCCTTCAATTGCAGGGACAGATACTGGGAGTAATGGCGCGACTGGTGCAGGTTGCCGCCGTGAAACCACAGGGCCTCCTGCTGCGTGGGCTTCCACATATTGCGCTGTTCGCCTTCCCACGGTCCCGGGTCCTTGGTGGTGGCCGACCCCAGTCCCCAGCACTTGCCAACTTTGTCCGCGACCTCGGGACTGATCAGGTCCGCCGCCCAGCCATTCATCGAGCCGTACCCGGTGGCGTAGACCACCAGGTCGGCGGGCAGGGTGACGCCGTTGGTCAGCACGACGGCGTCGCGCGTGAGGCGGCTGACGTCGGTGCGCGATTGCAGCTTGATGCTGCCGTCGATGATGAGATCGCATGCGCCCACGTCGATGTAATAGCCCGAGCCGCGCCGCAGGTATTTCATGAAGAGGCCCGAGCCGTCGTCGCCCCAATCCAGCATGAAGCCCGCGGCTTCCAGTTTCTGGTAGAACTCCGCGTCGCGCTCGCGCATCTGCTCGTAGAGCGGGATCTGGAATTGCGCCAGGATTTTGTAGGGCACCGACGCGAAGGTCAGGTCGGCCTTGCGCGTGGTCATGCCATTGGCCAGCGCCTGCTCGGAATACAGCCCGCCCAGCCCGATGTCCATCAGCGTCTCGGAGCGCACGATGTGCGTGGACGATCGCTGCACCATCGTGACGTTGGCGCCGCCTTCCCACAACGCCGCGCAGATGTCGTGGGCCGAATTATTGGCGCCGATGACGACGACGTTCTTGCCGCGGTAGGCGTCCGGGCCCGGGTGGCGCGAGGAGTGCTGCTGCTCGCCCTGGAATTCATCCTGCCCCGGAAAGCTGGGCACGTTGGGCTTGCCCGACATGCCGGTGGCCAGCACGAGCTGCTTGGGCCGCAGCACCACGGGCTTGCCCTCGCGCACGACGTGGACCTCCCATTCCTCTTTGTCCTCGTCGTAGCGTGCCGACTCGCAGACGGTGGAGGTCCAGTAGTTCAGCTCCATCACCTTCGTGTACATCTCGAGCCAGTCGCCGATCTTGTCCTTGGGCGCGAAGACGGGCCAGTTTTCGGGGAAGGGGATGTAGGGCAGGTGGTCGTACCAGACCGGGTCGTGCAGGCACAGCGACTTGTAGCGCTTCCTCCAGCTGTCGCCGGCGCGCTCGTTCTTTTCGAGGATGAGCGTGGGCACGTCGAGTTGGCGCAGACGCGCGCCCAGCGCGATGCCGCCCTGGCCGCCGCCGATGATCAGCACGTAGGGCTGCGTCTCGTAGCCCAACTCAGCGGCTTCGCGCTCGCGCTTTTCCAGCCAGGTCTGGCGTTCGCGGCTGTGGCCGTGCTGCGCGCCCATGGGCCGGCGCACGCCGCTCGGTTCTTCGTGGCCCTTCAGTTCCGACATGGTGGTGAGCAGCGTCCAGATCTTGCCGTCCTTGACCCGGATGTGGCCGTAGCCGCGCGCGAGATTCGTATCGACGCGGAACCAGCCCTGCAGCAGGCCGCCTTCTTCGGTGGTCGCCTCGGCCTCGTCGCGGGTGAAGCGCACCGGCTCGACCTGTTGCAACTGATGTTCCAGCATGTCGCGGATCTGGTCCTGGCCTTCGAGCGTGCGCAGGTTCCAGGAAAACAGCACCAGGTCGCGCCAATAGCATTCGTCCTGGAACATCCGGGCAACGGCGTCGATGTCCTTGTTGCCCAGCGCAGTGTTCAGCTGCGTGAGCAACGCGTCCAAGGCGGCGTCGGCGTCGGCGGCGTGGTCGATCGGCATGTCATGTCTCCTTGCCCGGGGCGGGCGGTCGTTGTCGTGGCGGACGCAAGGTCCGGCGGTCCGGCGATCCGGCGGTCCGGCGATCCGGCGATCCGGCGGCGGCCCCGTCCTGTGTCGGAAGGTGGTCGCCGATCAGGAACATGCAAATGCCATGCCAGGTGAGTCGGACGGGGGAAGCCCCGGCGCGCGCGGGTCGAGGCGGGAGTGGGGGTGTGGCGCGATGCCACACCTGTGGCGCAACGCTGTCGCGCAACCCCGTGGCGCAATCCGATGGAGCAACCCCGTGGCGCAACCCCGTGGCGCAACCCCGCGCGAACCTCGCAACGCTGCGGCGTCAGCGGCGCGAGGCCAATCCGTAGCGCCGCATCTGGCGATGCACGGTGGAACGGTCCACGCCCATGCGACGCGCCGCTTCCGATACGTTGCCCGCGCAGCTGGCCAGCGTGGCGCGCAGCGCGGCTTCCTCGGGGCTGCCAGCCGCTGGCGCTGCCGCCACCGCCAGTGTGTCGGGCAGGTCGTGCGGCTGGATGACGCCGTGTTCGCATAGCGCGGCAGCCACCGCAATGACGTTGGCCAGTTCACGGATGTTGCCTGGCCACGCGTGGGCTTTCAGCGCAATCAACGCGGCAGGCGACAGCGCGGGCGCGCCGGATTCGTCCTGGTGCCGCGCCAGCATGCGTGCGATCAGCCAGTCCAGGTCCTGGCGTTCGCGCAGCGGCGGCACGGTGAGCGCGGCCGCGTTGATGCGGTAGTACAGGTCTTCACGAAAGCGCCCCTCGCGCACCAGCGCGCCCAAGTCGCGGTGCGACGCCGACACCAGCGACAGGCGCAGCGCGCGCGGCGCATTGGCGCCGATCGGCGTGACCTCGGATTCCGCCAGCACGCGCAGCAGGCGGCTTTGCAGCGCCAGCGGCATGTCGCCGATCTCGTCCAGAAAGAGGGTGCCGCCGTCGGCTTCCTCGATGAGACCTTTGCGGCCCTTGGGGGCGGCGCCGGTGTAGGCGCCCGGCAGGTAACCGAACAACTCGCTTTCGATCAGCGATTCGGGGATGGCGGCGCAATTGACGGCGACGAAGCGGCCAGCGCGGCGGCTTTCATCGTGGATGGCGCGCGCCAGGTATTCCTTGCCGACGCCGGTTTCGCCCTGCAGCAGCATGGGCAGGCCCTGCCGCGCCAGCTTGGCGGCGCGCACCAGCAGCGCGGCCATGCGGTCGTCGCCGCCGTCCAGGCCGCGCAGCGCCGAGGGCGCCTCGCGCACCGCCACGGTGGCGCCGCGCGGGCGGCGGTTGGGTTCGATGGCGTGGGCAAAGAGGGCGTCGCCGTCACGCGCGACGATCAGCCGGTCCTGCGGCGCGCGGCCGCGCGTGTACTGCGGCAGATCGTCCAGCTGCACGTCGAAAAAGCGCGTCACCGGCAGGCCGATCAGGTCATGCGGATTGCGCCAGTCCAGCCCCGAGGCGCGCGCCAGCAGCTTGGCGCCGCTATGCGTCATGCCGAGTACGCGGCCGGCCCCGTCCAGCGAAATCGCGGCTTCCGGATCCACATCCAGGAATTCCGGCGAGCGGGCAAAGCGCAGCACCCATTCGTTGCGCGTGCGCGCCATCAGGTTGGCGAGCTCGATGCGCCGCGTGGTGCTGTTGACCAGATGCAGCGCCAGATTCTGGCTGGCCTTCAGGCTGGGCGAACTGAGTAGCGAGATGTCCAGCACGGCGGCCAGCTCGCCGTCGGCGCTGTAGATGGGCGCGGCGGTGCAGGACAGCGGCGTGTGCGTGTTGTCGAAGTGATCGGTCTGGTGAATGGTGAGCGCTTCGCCCGTTTCCAGGCAGGCGCCGACGGCGCAGGTGCCGGCGCGCTGCTCGGACCATTCCGACCCCAGATACAGCCCGGCCTTGCGCAGTTGGGCGGTCTGCTGGGCATCGCCCAGGAATTCCACGGTGACGCCTTGCCGGTCGGCCAGCAGCAGCACGTAGTTCTGGCCGGCCACCTGCCGGAACAGGTGATCCAGCCCGCTGCGGGCGATGGCGATCAGGGCTTCGGATTGCTGGCGGTGTTCACGCAGGCGGCCGTCCGGCACGATGTAGGCCTCGCAGGCGTGGGCCGGGTCGAGGCGGTACTGATCCAGGCAGCGCAACCAGCTGCGCACGACATGCGCGTCGCGCTGCGTGGGCAGGCCCTGGCCGACCTGTTCGATTTCGCGGATATGGGCGGAGTGCAGGGATTCCTGACTGGGCATGTCGTCTCCAGGTTTGCCCGA
This sequence comes from Achromobacter sp. UBA2119, assembly GCF_002331005.1. Lineage (NCBI taxonomy): Bacteria > Pseudomonadati > Pseudomonadota > Betaproteobacteria > Burkholderiales > Alcaligenaceae > Achromobacter > Achromobacter sp. UBA2119. The sequence goes on from NZ_DCYD01000015.1 coordinate 12,348, forward strand.
TCTGCGCCGGATCAACGGGCAGCATGCCCAAGCGGAGACGCCGCTGTAAATGCTGGTTATCCAGCAGTCGCGCGGCCCCGGCAGCCGGCATCCCGGGGGGCCAAATCCGGCCCAGCAATCCGGCCCAGCAATCCGGCCCAGCAATCTGGCCCCGCGTTCCGGCCCCGAATCCCCCTTAAGTCGGCTTGCTACCGCCTACAGATCCACCCGCACCTTGCCCGATTGCACCAGCCCTGCGACATCCCGGATCTCTGCCAGCAGCGCATCTTGCAACTGCGCGGGCGTGCCGCCGGTAGGCTCGAAACCTTGCTCAGCCAGCTTGGCGTGCACGGACTCGGTCTTCAGGGCGCGGTTGATGCCCTGGTTCAAGGCCGCAATCGTCGCCTCGGGCGTTCCCGCCGCGCAGTAAGTGCCGAACTGGATCTGCGCCGAAAATCCCGCAAAGCCGCTTTCGGCAACGGTGGGAATGTCCGGGTATTTGGGCAGGCGCTCCGGGCTGGTCACGGCCAGCACGCGCAGGCGGCCGCTCTTCAGGTAGGGCTCGACCGCGGCGACGGTGGCCACCACCACCTGGATCTGGCCGCCCAGCAGGTCGGTCATCATCGGGCCGGTGCCGCGATACGGCACGTGCAGCATCTCGATGCCGCACGCGGCCTGCAGCAGTTCGGTGGCCAGGTGCTGAGGCGTCGCGTTGCCCGGGGTGCCGAAGGTCAGCCCCTTGGGCTCGCGCCGCGCCTGCGCCACCAGTTCGGCGATCGTCTTGGCCGGCAGGTCGCTGTTGACCGCCACCATGTAAGGCGACCGCGCGATGGGGCAGACGGGGGCCAACTGTTTCAGTACCTCTTCGGGCGGCCGGGCGTAGTAGCGCACCGACGGGACCAGGCCGGCAAACAGCAGCATGCTGCCGTCCTTGGCGCCATTGGCCGTGTAGTCCGCGCCCAGCATGCCGCTGGCGCCGGGTTTGTTCTCGACGATGACCGAGCGCTCCAGCGCGCCTTCCAGCGACGCCGCGATCACGCGGCCCAGCACGTCGGTGCCGCCGCCCGGCGGGAAGGGCACGATCACGCGCAGGGGCTGTTCGCGCGCGACGGCCAGGCGGGTGGCGGTGGCGCCCAGCGGGGCCAGCGACATTGCCGCGAGGGTCTTGATGAGGGTTCTGCGGTCCATGTGTTTTGTCTCCGTCCCCGCATCGTGGCGGGGTGTCGCGCATCGTCTCTGTCAGGGCGGACGATTTCGGGTTCTGGGGATTGCGGTTGATGCGGTGTCATCAGCTACGCCTTTGCGGAATGCGTCGGGGCTGAACCCGGTTGCGCCGAGTTCGCCTGCGTTGAATCCGCTTGTGTTGAATTCGTCAGCGTGGTTTGCGTCTGCGTGGATTGCGCCTGCGCGGGATGCGCCGACACGAAGCTGCGCAGCGCGGCCGCCACCGTGCCGGGTTCCTCTACCGGCAGCATATGACGCTGTTCGGGCGCCACGCGAGCGCACGCCCGAGGCAGCGCGCGCGCCAGCTCCCGCGTCATGCGCGGGTTGGAGCCGACATCGTTCTCGCCCGTCATGACCAGCACAGGGCAGGCGATGTCCGGCGCGGCCTGCGCCAGCAGCGGATCGCCCAGCGCGAACAGCGCGTAGGCGGACAGGAAGCTCTCGCGGTCGTTGTCCAGCAGGCGCTGTTCGATCTGCGCCACGCGCGCAGGCCGCGCCGCTTGAAACGCCGGCGTGAACCAGCGCGTCAAGGACACCTTGGCGGCCTCCTGCGGGTCCTGCGTGGCGGCCGACGCCAGCCGGGCGCGCACCGCTGCGGCTTCTTCTTGCGTGCGGCGAAACACGGTGCTCAGCAGCACCAGCCGGCTGACGCGTTCGGGGCGGGCCGCCGCATAGGCGCCCGCGATGAGGCCGCCCATGGAATAACCCAGCACGGTGGCCTGTTGCCAGCCCACGGCGTCCAGTTCCGTGTCCAGTTGCGCAATGAAGTCCTGAATGTCCGCCTGGCCGCGCAACGCGGGCGCGGCGCCGTGGCCCAGCAGGTCATAGCGCAGCACGTCGAAATCCGGCTCCAGCAAAGGCGCCAGATCGTCCCACAGCGTGTGGTCCAGGCCGACGCCGTGCAGCAGGACCAAAGGTTCGCCGCGACCGGCGCGCCGCCGTTGGGTATTCATTTTGCGCGCGCCTCCTGCGCTTCCTGTTCCAGTTCCTTCAGGTCCGAATAGCGGTTGCCGATGCGGTGATGCGGACGGCCCGAGGTGGCCGCGCCCAACGCGATCACGATCTCGTCCGGCGCCGGTGCGTCGTTGATGGTGGTCTGCACCGTCAGGTAGTGCGAGCGCAGGCCTTCGTCCAGCTTGTGCATCAGCGGCACCGAGATCACGCAGCCGGGACCGCCGCGCATGTTGGTGAAGCTGAGATAGCTGGTGCCGCCTACCGCGTTGCGGTAGAAGTTGCCGAAACGCAGCGTGTGGATCAGCGCGGACGCGTGTTCGACCTCGCCGGCGGTGCCCACCACGGCGGCCTTGCCGTAGGCCTCGATGTTGTCCGCCGATCCGGCCTGGCGCAGGATCTCGCTGACCAAGAGTTCGCCCAGCGGCGGCGCGGCCTCCAGGATGCCGGGCCGCAGGTCTTCCTGGAACGGCAGGCCGGCCCACGGATTGCGGATCACGGCGGCGGCCACGATCATCACCAGCGGGCGTTCGGCTGCGCGGCCGCCTTCGATGAGGGTTTTCTCGACGTAACTGACTACCTTGCGCACTTGCAGTGACATACGCGCTGCTCCAAAAGCTGGGGGATGAATGACGAGTCCATTGTTCGGCTCGAAGCGCGTTTTTGACAATCCAAATTAACGTGAGCTAACTTCAGAAAATCCGAATTCAGTCCGGCGTCCGTCATGCCCACCCCCCTGAAAATCCAGCACCTGCGCCAGTTCCTGATGGCCGCCGACCACGGCAGTTTTCGGGTCGCCGCGCAGGGCACGTTCCGGTCGCAGGCGGCCGTGTCCGCCGCCATGCAGGACTTGGAGCAGCAGTTGGGCGCGCCGCTCTTCGAACCCGGCAAGCGCGCCCAGCTGACGGCGCTGGGCCAGGCGGTGGCGCCGCTGTTCCGCGAGCTGCTGGCCACGCATGACCGCGTGCTGGATGCGGCGCGGCAGTTCGGCATGGGCAGCCAGGGGCCCGTGGCGCTGGCCGTCATGCCGTCGCTGGCCGACGAATGGCTGCCCCGTCTGCTGGAACGCTATGCGCGCAGCCATCCCGATGTCCGCATCCGCGCACTGGACGAAACGTCGCCCGAGGTGCACCGGCTGGTGCTGTCGGGAGAGGTGCAGGTGGGAGTGGCTGGACAATCCCCGCGCACGGCCGAGGTGGCCTTCACCCCGGTGGCGCGCGACGCCTTTGGGCTGGTCTGCAAGAAGAGCCACCCGCTTGCGCGGCGCCGGGGACCCGTGTCGTGGGCGGCGCTGGTGGACGAACGCCTGATCGGCAACGCCACCTTCGAAACGCTGAAGAACCGTCAACTCGGCAGCGGCATCGACGACCCGGCGATCGTGGTGTCCAACCGGGCGTCGCTGTTGGCCAGCGTGGTAGGCGGCCTGGGCGTGACGGTGCTGCCGGTGCTGGCGCGGCCCGCGGCGGGCAGCGGGCTGGCTTTCGTGCCGCTGGTGGAGCCCGTGGTCGAGCGCATCGTCGGCGTGCTGACACGCAAGGAAGAGACGCTGCTGCCGTCGGTGGCTGCGATGCACGCGCTGGCGCTGCGGTCGCTGGCGCAGTTCACGCGCCGCAAGGGCGCGGTGCTGGTGTAGGCGGAAAGCGGTCAGCCGGGCTGCGGGCCAGCGTCACCCTCCGCACGCATAGATCATGAATTGCCGGAAGGCCTCGGCCGGCTTGGCCATGGCCGCGCGCGGATGCCACAACAGACCGGCTTCCATCGGAGGCACGGCGTCGGTGATGGGCACCGCTTCGATCTTGCGGCCTTCAAGCGACCAGGGGCGGTAGACCATGTCGGACAGCATCGTGATGCCAAAGCCGTGCGCGACCAGCCCCCGCAGCGCTTCCATCGACCGCGTCCTGAAGGCAATGTCCGGCTGCAGGCCGTGGCTGCGCCAATAGCCCAGTGTGGAACGTTCGCCTTCGTCCATTTCCAGCAGGATGTACGGATAGCGCGCAATGTCGGCCAGCGCGGGTGCGGCCGCCTGCGTCAGGGGATGGCCCGCCGCCGTCCACAACTGGCGCCGCGATCGCACCAGCACGTGATGGCCGAAGCGCTCGCGTTTGTCGATGTTGGACAGCAGCGCCACGCCCAATTCCACGTCGCCGCTGGCCACGGCCTGTTCGATCTCGGGGCGGTCCAGGTCGACCAGGTCCAGCACCACGTCGGGATAGCGCCGCCGAAAGCGCGCCAGTAAATCGGGCAGAAAGTAGCCCAGCACCGTATACGACGCCGCGATGCGCACCGAGCCGCGCAGCGCATAGCGCTGAAACCCCGGCTCGCGCAGCGCGTCATCCAGGGAATCGAGCACGTCGCGCGCGCGCTGGTGGAAGTTGTGGCCCTCGGGCGTCAGCGTCACCCCGTGCGCGTGGCGGTCGAACAGGCGCACGCCCAGCTGCGCCTCCAGCGCCAGCACGGCATTTGTGACCGCCGATTGGGACACATGTTCGTCGGCCGCCGCCATGGAAAACCGCCCGGTGCGGGCGGCGGCGGCGAAGTACCGGAGTTGGCGGAGCGTGACTTCATTAGCCATGTGTTTTTCACATACCAGCTAGTCGAATATATGAATATACGATGGCAGCGCGCCTTCCTACACTGCGGAAAACACGTAAATGCCCGCACCGCAGATTGCAGGAGACAACCCCGATGAACGCCCCTCTACCCCCCGGCGTGGCCGATACCCATGGCCTGTCGCTGGACGACAAATACGCGCAGTCCACCGGCCGCGTCTACCTGAGCGGCACGCAGGCGCTGGTGCGCTTGCCGCTGATGCAGAAGCAGCGCGACCAGCAGGCCGGCCTGAACACGGCGGGCTATGTGTCCGGTTACCGGGGCTCGCCGCTGGGCGGTCTGGACCAGGCGCTGTGGAAGGCCAAGCGCCATCTGAAGGCGAACGACGTGGTGTTTCAGCCCGGCCTGAACGAAGACCTGGCGGCAACTGCAGTCTGGGGATCGCAGCATCTCAATCTGTTTCCCGGCGCGCAGCGCGATGGCGTCTTTGGCATGTGGTACGGCAAGGGGCCGGGTGTGGACAGGTCGGTGGACGTGCTCAAGCACGCCAATTCGGCCGGCACGTCCGCGCACGGCGGGGTGCTGATGCTGGCGGGCGACGACCACGCCGCCAAGTCGTCGTCGGTGGCGCACCAGTCGGAACACGTGCTGATCGCCAGCGGCATTCCGGTGCTGTATCCCTCCAACGTGCAGGAATACCTGGACTACGGCCTGCACGGCTGGGCCATGAGCCGGCACACCGGTCTGTGGGTGGCAATGAAGTGCGTGACGGATGTGGTGGAATCCAGCGCCTCGGTCGACGTGGACCCGTCGCGCGTGCAGATCGTGCTGCCCGAAGACGGCATGCCGCCGGGCGGTTTGAACATCCGCTGGCCCGATTCACCGCTGGCGCAGGAGGCGCGGCTGCTGGACCACAAGTGGTACGCGGCGCTGGCCTATGTGCGCGCCAACAAGCTGAACCGCGTGGTGCTGGATTCGCCCAATGCCCACTTCGGCATCATGACGGCCGGCAAGGCCTATCTGGACGTGCGCCAGGCATTGAACGATCTGGGCCTGGACGAAGCGGCCTGTGCACAGGCCGGCATCCGCGTGCTGAAGGTGGGCTGCATCTGGCCGCTGGATGCGCAGGACGCGCGCGAATTCGCCACCGGGCTCAAGGAAATTCTGGTTGTCGAGGAAAAGCGCCAGATTCTGGAATACGCGCTGAAGGAAGAACTCTACAACTGGCGCGACGACGTGCGCCCGCGCGTGTTCGGCAAGTTCGACGAACGCGAGAACGGCGGCGGCGAATGGTCTACGCCGCGCGGCGGATGGCTGCTGCCGGCGCGCTACGAGCTGTCGCCCGCGCTGATCGCCCGCGCCATCGCCGCGCGCCTCGAAAAAGCCGATCTGTCCGACGCGCTGCGCGCGCGCATCGCGGCGCGCCTGGCCGTGATCGACGCGAAAGAACGCGAGGCCAGCCGCCCCACGCTGGTCGAAGAGCGCAAGCCCTGGTTCTGTTCCGGCTGTCCGCACAACACGTCCACCCGCGTGCCGGAAGGGTCGCGCGCGGTCGCCGGCATCGGCTGTCATTACATGGCGATGTGGATGGACCGCAATACCGACACCTTCAGCCAGATGGGCGGGGAGGGCGTGGCGTGGCTGGGCCAGAAGGACTTCACGTCCGAGCGCCACATCTTCGCCAACCTGGGCGACGGCACGTATTTTCATTCGGGCCTGCTGGCCATCCGCGCGGCCATCGCGGCGCGTGCGCGCATCACCTACAAGATCCTCTACAACGACGCCGTCGCCATGACGGGCGGGCAGCCCGTGGACGGCGTGCTGACTGTGCCGCAGATTGCGGCGCAGATGCTGGCCGAAGGCATCGTCAAGACGGTGGTGGTGACGGACGAGCCCGATAAATACACGGGCGCGTTGACCTTGCCGGCCGGCATCGAGGTCCACCACCGCAAGGCGCTGGACGACGTGCAGCGCGCGCTGCGCGACATCGACGGCGCCACCGTGCTGATCTACGACCAGACCTGCGCGACCGAGAAACGCCGCCGCCGCAAGCGCGGGGACTATCCCGACCCGGCCAAGCGCGCCTTCATCAACGAAGCGGTCTGCGAAGGCTGCGGCGATTGCTCGGTGCAGTCAAACTGCCTGTCGGTCGAACCGCTGGATACGCCGCTGGGCACGAAGCGGCGCATCAACCAGTCGTCGTGCAACAAGGACTTCTCGTGCGTCGAGGGCTTCTGCCCCAGCTTCGTGACGGCCGAAGGCGCGGTGCCGCGCAAGCCCGGCAAGCAGGGCGGCGCGCCCGCGCTGCCCGAGGCCCCGCTGCCCGAGCGCGCCGATATTGCGCCGGGCGCCGCGTATCGCGTGGTGGTCGCGGGCGTGGGCGGCACGGGTGTGGTGACGGTTGGCGCGCTGATCGGCGCGGCCGCGCACATCGAGGGCAAGGGCGTGACCGTGCTGGACATGGCCGGGCTGGCGCAGAAGGGCGGGGCCGTGCTCAGCCACGTGCAGCTGGCCAACCGGCCCGAAGACCTGCACGCCACCCGCGTCGCGCTGGGCGAGGCGGACCTGGTCATCGGCTGCGATGCGCTGGTGTCGGCGTCGCCCGAGGTGCTGTCGCGCCTGCGGCCGGATCATGGCCGCGCGGTGGTCAACAGCAGCGCTGCGCCGACCGCCGCGTTCCTGTCGCAGCCGGCCTGGCGCTTTCCGGGCGCGCAGGCGCAGGCCGCGCTGACGCAGAGCACCGGCGGACATGTCGACTTCCTGGAGGCCGGCCCGCTGGCCGAAGCCCTGCTGGGCGACAGCATCTACGCCAATCCGCTGCTGTTGGGCTATGCGTGGCAGAAGGGCGGCCTGCCGCTGTCGCTGGGCAGCCTGCGCCGCGCGATCGAGATCAATGGCGTGTCGGTGGACAAGAACCTGGCCGCCTTCGAACTGGGCCGTCAGGCGGCGCATCGCGGCGCCGACGCGCTGCGCCCGGCGGCGGCCGAGCGGGTGGTGGCGCTGCCTGAAACCCTGGATGCGCTGGTCAACCGGCTGGCAGCGCACGTGCGCGATTACCAGGACGACGCGTACGCGCAGCGCTATCTGGCGGCCGTGGCGGCGGTGCGCACCCGCGAAGCCGCGCTGGGCGACAAGCGTCACGAGGTCACGCGCGCCGTGGCCCGCAATCTGGCCAAGCTCATGACCTACAAGGACGAGTACGAGGTGGCGCGGTTGCATGCCGACCCCGCGTTCAAGGACCGGCTGCGCGCGCAGTTCGAAGGCGAGCCGGGCCGCGACTACACGCTGCGCTACTACCTGGCGCCGCCGGCGTTGGCGCGCCGCGACGCGCGGGGCCGTCCGCAGAAGCGCGCGTATGGGGCGTGGATGGAAACGGCGTTCCGATTGCTCGCGCCGATGAAGCGCGTGCGCGGCACGTGGCTGGACGTATTCGGCAGGACGGCCGAGCGCCGCATGGAGCGTCAGCTTGCGGCGGATTATCTGGCGCTGGCCGAGGAGTTCGCCCGTACGCTGGACGACGGCAACCGCGACGCGGCGCTGGAACTGGCCAACGTGCCGGATGCGATCCGCGGGTATGGGCATGTGAAGGAAAAGAGCGTGGAGCAGGCGCGCGGCAAACAGGCGGCGTTGTGGGAGCGGTATCGCGCAGGCAAAGCGCGGTTGGCGGCCTGAGCTGGCGGACGGGTCGACCGCGCGCAGCTGCGGCCTGACCGCGCTGGCGAGACGACCTGGCCCCGCGCCGTGAGCCGCCCGGCCATGTTGGCGCTGCGGGAGCGTGGTGTACGATCCCCCGTCAATGCGGGGCCGGTCCCCGCCGCCCGCTGGATCCGCCATGGAAAGCATCCTCCGCAAACTCGACCTGACTTCGCTGCGCCTCTTTGTGGCGGTCTGCCAGGAAAACAGCATCGCGCGGGCGGCCGAGCGCGAGTTCATCGCGCCTTCCGCCGTCAGCCGGCGCATCGCCGACATGGAAGCGCTGATCGGCCTGCCGCTGATCGCCCGGCATACCCGCGGCGTCTCGGTGACGCCCGCCGGGCAGACCGTCCTGCGCCACGCGCGCCAGATCATCGGCGACGTCGAGGCGATGGGGGCGGAGCTGTCGCGCTTCTATGAGGGCGTGAAAGGGCACGTGCGGGTGGTGGCCAACCTGTCGGCCATCGTGCAGTTCCTGCCCGAGGACGTGGCGGCGTTTCAGCGGCTGTTTCCTGACGTGGACATCGACCTGGAAGAACAGCACAGCCCCGACGTCCTGCGCCTGGTGCGCGAGCGGGCGGCCGACTTCGGGATCTGCAACCAGATTGCGGGCGCCGATGGGCTGGAACAGCTGCCTTACCGCCGCGACCGCCTTGCCGTCATGCTGCCGTCCAATCACCCCAAGGCGTCGGCGCGCCAGCTCAGCCTGCAGGACATTGCCGACGAGACCTTCGTCGGCCTGCGCGAGAACAGCGCGTTGACGCAGCTGCTGGCGGCGCGGGCCGCGGCGCTGGGCAAGACGCTGTCGGTGAAGATCCGCGTGGCCAGCCTGGACGCGCTGTGCAGGATGACACACGCCGGGCTGGGCATCGCCGTGATGCCGCAGCAGGTCGCGGAGTTGTATCTGCAGGCGCTGGACGTGGTGGTGCGTCCCCTTTCCGATGCGTGGGCACGTCGCCAGCTTTGCATCGTGTTTCCGAACCAGGCGCAGTTGTCGGCGACAGCGAGCAAACTGGTCAGGTTTTTGGCGCAGCAGGGCTGACGGTTGGCGGCGGCGCAACCCGCCGCCGGAACCCGTCGTCGGAACCCGCCGTCGCCATTCGCGATGGCGGGGCTGCCGATATGACACTTCGCGGTTGGCGGCCGTCTTCGTATAGTCAAAGCGCGTTCATCGCCGGTACGGGGCATCCAGACCCCGCTGCGTCCTATACGGAGACATCCATGACCCCCACCAGATTGCTCGCGAGCTGTGCGCTCGCGCTTGGCGCCGTGTGCGCGGCTGCGGCCGCGTCCGCCGCCGGCTACCCGGATCATCCCATCCGCCTGATCGTGCCCACGTCGCCCGGCTCGACCGCCGACGTGGTGGCGCGCGTCGTGGCCGATAACCTGGGCAAGACACTGGCCCAGCCGATGATCGTGGAAAACCTGGCCGGCGCGGCGGGCATCCCCGGCACACGCCAATTGGTGTCGGCCAAGCCCGACGGCTACACCCTGGGCATCGTGTCGTCCAACCACGCCATCAACCCCAGCCTGTACAAAAGCCTGCCCTACGACACGGTCAAGGACATCACGCCGATTTCCGTCATCGGCACGACGCCGCTGGTGGTCGTGGTGGCGGAGAACTCACCGTACAAAACGATGGACGACCTGCTGAAGGCCGCCCGCGCGCAGCCGGGCAAGATCAATTACGGCTCGTCCGGCACGGGCAGCGTGCTGCACCTGGCCGGCGAGCTGCTCAAGTCCAAGGCGGGCGTGGACATGATGCATATCCCGTACAAGGGCGGCAACGCGCTGATCACCGGCGTGATGTCGGGACAGATCCAGGTCGCCTTCCTGGCCACGCCGTCCGTGCTGGCGCAGGTGCAGGCGGGCAAACTGCGCGCATTGGCGGTCAGCACGCCCGAGCGCCTGGCCATCCTGCCCAACGTGCCCACCTTGGATGAGGCCGGCGTGAAGGGCTATTCGTACGATGCCTGGATCTCGCTGATCGGACCGGCCGGGCTGCCCGCCGATATCGTGCAAAAGCTGCAAGCCGCCACGCACAAGACCATGCAGGAGCCGGCGGTGCTCAAGGCGCTGTCGCCGCAGGGCTTTGTGTCGCAGGGCACCACGGCGGAACAGGCGGCGCAGACGCTGGCCGCCGAGATCACCAAAAGCCAGACGCTCGTCAAGGCGGCGGGCGTCACCATCGAATGAACGTAATGCCATGACCGCTGCAACCGTACTCGACGCCCCGGCGCGCCTGCTTTTCCTCACGCAGGATCCGGCTCGCGTGACCGCGCAACTGGGCGGCGCGGCGCTGACGCTGCCCCAGGCCGCGCCGCTGCGCGACGACATCTCCACCGACGAGATCACACCCGTGCCGATCCTGACCCACTTCGACGAGAAGCTGGGCCGGTATCCGTACACGGGTTTTCGGGCAGGCGACACCCAGCCCATCGGCATCGATGCGATCCGGCACGCCGGCATCAACGTCGTCGTCGCGGGCAAGCGGTACGGCAAAGGCTCGTCGCGCGAGCACAGTCCGATGGCAGAGAAGTCTGCCGGCGTGCGGCTGGTGATTGCCGAGAGCTTCGAGCGCATCTACCGCCAGAACGCCGACAACATCGGGCTCTACACCAGTACCGACATGGGGCTGGTGGCGCGGCTGCAAGGGGGCGAGCGCATCACGGTCGATGAGATCGTGGCGGGGCGCGACGCGCTGGCGGCGGCGATCGTCAAGGCGGGCGGGCTGCTGGCTTTCGGGCAGGCGCAGTTGCGGGATGTGTCGCCGACGGGTGAACGTCTGGAGGAGGACGGTCCGGGGACTGGCGCGCCGGAAGCTGCCGTGTCGGGTGTCAGTGATTCCACCGCCGATTCGGCCGCGCCTTCTGTCGGGCCGCCGCTCACGCTCTTCGAGAAGATCGTCCGGCGCCATCTCTTGAAGACCGCTGCGACCGCGCCCAACCCGCAGCAGGGCGACGGCGTCTTCCTGCGCGCGGACTGGCGCTTCATCCATGAGTACTACACCGGCATGGCCGCCCATATGCTGCATGCGCGGTTTGGCCGGCCCCTGCGATTGGTGGACCTCGAACGCATCGTGGTGTTCGAGGACCACACCTCCTACGTCGAGGAAAGCCCCAACCACGTGCGCGCGGGCATCGTGCCGAACGTGCGCGCCATGTGCCAGGCGCAGCGCGACTTCGCCGACGCCTACGGCCTGCGCCAGCACCGCACGCTGACCGAGGCCGAGGCCGCGCGCGACACTGGCGCCAACGTGGCCGGCATCTCGCACGCCATGATGGCTGAACACTACGCGCTGCCGGGGCAGGTCGTCGTGGGCACCGACTCGCACACGCCGCACAGCGGCGCGCTGGGCTGCGTGGCGTTTGGCGTGGGCACCACCGACATGGCGAACGCATTCGTCACGGGCGCGGTGCGGTTGACGCTGCCGGCCTCGCTGCGCATCGAGCTGGACGGTGCGCCTGCGCCCGGCGTTACCGCCAAGGACATCGTGCTGCATCTGCTGGCCCTGCCTGAAATCCGCGCGGGCGCGGGCGTAGGCAAGGTGTTCGAGTTTGCGGGCGAGGCCATCGCCAGCCTGTCCATCGACGAGCGGGCCACGCTGACCAACATGACCGCTGAACTGGGCGGACTGACGGGCATCGTCGCACCCGATGCCGAGACGGCGCGCTTTCTGCGCGAACGCCGCGGCGTGGACGCCGCCATCGAACCGTGGATGCGCAGCGATCCAGGCGCCGACTACGCCGCCGTCCTGCGCGTGGACTGCGCGGCGCTGTCGCCGCTGGTGGCGGCGCCCGGCGATCCGGGCAATGGCGTGCCGCTGTCGAGCCTGACCGCGCGGCCGCGCATCGACATTGCGTACGGCGGCTCCTGTACCGCCGGCAAGCGCGAGGATTTCGACTACTACCATCAGGTGCTGGCGTGGGCGGTGGCGCGGGGATTGCGGCTGCCGGACGGCGTGACGCTGTATCTGCAGTACGGCACCACGGCCGTGCGCGACTACTGCGTGGCGCAGGGGTACGACAAGACCTTTGCCGCCGTGGGCGCGCGCATCCTGCAGCCGTCGTGCGGCGCATGTGCGAACTGCGGGCCGGGGTCGTCGACCGAGGCCTCGCAGGTGACGATCAGCGCCATCAACCGGAATTTCCCGGGCCGATCGGGACCCGGCAGCGTCTGGCTGGCCAGCCCGCCTACGGTCATGGCGAGCGCGCTGGCAGGGGAACTGGCGTCGTTCGCCGAGTTGCAGGCGCGATACGGCGCGTAGCCATGCCGGACCGCCCGGATCACTAGGGTTCCCCCCACTTCGCGCGCCGCGAAGCCCAGCTTCACAAATCCTTAATTGGCAGCCAAACCGGGCTGCGTCAGAGTGCGCAACAGAGAAAACGGCCGTCAGATGCCGTTTCCGGCCGCGCGCATGGATATCGCGGCCCGCCGCAAGGCGCCTTCGCACGGAAAAAAACACCCTGTCGACGATGTGAACCCGGGACACACCGGGAGCTTGCTGATCGGCCGCGCCGTCCGGGCTGCGGTCCACCCCTGTTGGTCCGAGGAGACAACAATGAGCAAGAGCTGGAAGGCAATGGTTGGGGCGGTGGCGGTCATGGCGGGCGGATGGGCACATGCTGCCGACGCGCCGCCGGTGGACGTAAAACTGATGCAGCTGTCGGTGGGCAAGATCGAGCTGGACAAGGGTTTCATGACCGCGATGGTCGACGTGGGCACCAAGATCAAGATTCCGGTGCCGGCCTACGTGATCCAGCACCCGCGCGGCCTGGTGCTGTTCGACACCGGCATGAACCAGGCCACGGCCGACGGCAATTGCGCCAATTATTGGGGCCAGGGTCTGTGCGGCGCGTTCAATTCCATCCAGGGCCGCGACGAGGTCATCGACCGCCAGCTCAAGGCCGCCGGCTTTGACGTGAGCGACGTGAAATACGTCGTGTACTCACACTTCCATCTGGATCACGCCGGCAACATCAAGATGTTCCCCAAGGCCAAGCACGTGGTGCAGAAGGCCGAGCTGCGCGCCGCCTGGTGGCCCGAGAAATTCCAGCGCGCGGCCTACGTCATGAAGGACTTCGACACCACGCGGGACTACGACTTCATCCAGGTCGAGGGCGACTTCGACCTGTTCGGCGACGGCACCATCGTGCTGCTGGACACCAAGGGCCACACGCAAGGTCACCAGTCGCTGCAGGTCAAGCTGCCCAAGACCGGCGTCGTGCTGCTGGCGGCCGATGCCATCTACACGGGTGAAAACGAGGTCGGCGTCATTCCCGGCATCACCTGGAACACGGCAGCGTCCATGCAGGCCATCGACCGTCTCAAGCAGATCCGCGACGCGCGTCAGGGCCAGCTCTGGTACAGCCACGACGCGGAGCAGCACGCGCAGAACGCCAAGACCAAAGTGTTCGACTAAAAGGCGCGCCATGGAGCCCGCCGTCGCCTTGCACCAGGTCTGCAAGTCGTTCGGATCCCGCCAGGTTCTGGAATCCCTCAGCCTGTCCGTCAGGCCGGGGGAAATCCTGGGCCTGCTCGGTCCGAATGGCAGCGGCAAGACCACCACGCTGCGCCTGATGGCGGGCTTTTACACGCCCGACAGCGGGCGCATCACGATTCGCGGACGTGAGCCCGCGCCGGGCCGCGGCAACGCCGACATCGGCTATCTGCCTGAACGCGCGCCGCTCTATGACGCGCTGACCGTCACGCAGTATCTGGAGTTTGGCGCGGGCGTCAAAGTGCAGGGCGGCGCCAGCGCGCGCCGCCTGGCCATCGAACGCGCCATCGACGGCTTCGATCTGCAGGGCGTGGCGCGCTCGGTGATCGGACGTCTGTCCAAGGGGCAGCGTCAGCGCGTGGGGCTGGCGCAGGCGGTGCTGAACGACCCGCCCGTCCTGCTGCTGGACGAGGCCACCAACGGCCTGGATCCCGTGCAGATCGTGGAAGCCCGCGCCATGATCCGCCGCTGCGCAGAAGGCCGCGCGGTGGTGTTCAGCAGCCATTTGATGCAGGAGGTCGAGGCGCTTTGCTCGCGCATCGCGATCCTGCGGCAGGGCCGGTTGGTCGAGGACCAGCCGCTGGGCGAATCGCGGTCGGCGCTGCAATTGCTGCTGGCGTTGCCCGCTGCCGGGCATGCCGCTTTGCACGCGGCGTTATCCGCGTGTCCGGGCGTGAAGGCGGTGGACATCACGCTGCTCGATGCCGGCACCAGCAAGTGGCGCGTCACGTGGGACGCGCCGGGTGCAAGCGTGACCGGCCGCCATATCGCCAGTGCAACTTCAAACGCCGCCAACAACGCGACCAACAACGCCGCCAACAACGCGACCAGCGCAGCCGCCTGCGACGCGGTCATGCGCACCGCGCTGGCGCACGCGGAACTGCGCGCCGTGCTGCCCGCGCAGGAAGCGGTCGAAGCCCGCCTGCTGGCGGCGCTGGCGCCTAACGATCCCCCGTTACGGAGACGCGCATGAAGGGTTTCGCGGCGCTATACCGCAAGGAACTGCGCACCGACTTCGGCTCGCCCGTGGCGCTGGCCGTCGTGGCGGTGTTCTGGGCTTTGTCGGGCTATCTGTTCAGCTTCAACCTGTTCTTCGTCAGCACCGGGCAGATGGTGACGGCGTTTCACAACATGACCATCCTGCTGATGCTGGTGATGCCGCTGGTCAGCATGCGCGCCTTTGCCGAAGAGGCGCGGCAGGGCACGCTGGAGCTGCTGCTGACGCTGCCGCTGTCGGACTTCACGCTGGTGGCCGCCAAGTTCGCGGCCGGGCTGACCATGCTGGCGCTGATGCTGGCCGGCACGATGTCGGCGGTGCTGCCGCTGGCCTGGTACGGCCAACCGGACTACGGTCCCATCGTGGGCGGGTACATCGGCGTGTTCCTGTACGGCGCGCTGTTCCTGGCGATCGGCATCGCCGTGTCCAGCGCGTGCTCGAACCAGATCGTCGCCGCCAGCGCCACGTGGGGCATCCTCGTGCTGCTGTGGTTCATCGACTATCCGGCGGCGCTGGATGCGTTTCCGGCCTTGTCGCCGTTCTTCCAGGCCCTGTCGCTGTCGGCGCAGCACGTGGACTTCATCCGGGGCGTGCTGCCCGGACCCGCCACCGTCACGCTCGCCAGCGTGGCCGTGCTGGCGTTGATGGTGGCCGCCGTCAACCTGAAGCGCTGGAGGCTGCGATGAGCCCCGTCGTGCGCCGCGCCGGGCGGCGGCTGTCGCTGTGGTTGCCGGTGCTGGCCGTGGCCGCGCTGCTGCTGGCGCTGAACCTGTGGGCGTCGCGCCATCTGGGCCGTATCGATCTGACCGCGCAGCGCGTATACAGCCTGGCCCCTGAAAGCCTGGAAGTCGCGCGGCAGGTGCGCCAGCCGGTCGAGGTGACGTGGTTCTACGACCTGCGCAACAAGAGCATGGTCGACGCGCTGGAACTGCTGCGCCAGTACGAACGCGAGAACCCGCTGATCCGCGTGCGCGGCGTCGACCCGGCGCTGCGCCCGGCCGAGGCGCGCGCTGCCGGCATCCAGTTCGCGGGCAGCGCGGTGCTGGCCTCGGGCGAGCGTCGCACCACCATCAACGGCGGCACCGAAACCGACTTCACCAACGCGATCATCCGCATCAGCCAGAACGGCGCGCAGACGGTCTGCTTCACGCAGGGCCATCGCGAAGCCCCGCTGGACAGCCTGACGTCGCTGGACGACCTGGAAGACCACGACCACGACGAGAACCTGGTGGCGCGTGTCGAGGTGCATGAGCAGCACGGCATGGCGATGGCGCGCAACGCCTTGCAGACGCTGGGGTTTTCGACGCGCGCGGTGGGCGCGGGCACTCTGGCGCAGGCGTTGCCGCGCTGCGCCGTCGTGGTGGCTGCCGGTCCGCGTACGCCGTTTGGCGAGGACGACGCCCAGGCGCTGCGCCGCTGGACCGGCGCGGGCGGCAAGACGCTGTTGCTGCTGGAACCCGATACCCGGCACGGCCTGGACGGCCTGCTGTCGGACTTCGGCATCGCGCTGGCGCCGGGCGCGCTGGCCGATGCGGGCAGCCACTATCGCAACGATCCCGGCAGTCCGGCCGTCAGCGACTACACGCGCCACAAGATGACGCGCGGCCTGCCGCTCAGCTTCTTTCCGGGTGCAGCCGGCCTGGAACCCGCGGGCGACGCGCTGCCGCCCGGCGTGGTGGTGACGCCGCTGGCGCAGACCTCCGCCGATGCCCAGGTGCCCGGCCAGCCGCCCTCGCGCTACACGCTGATGGCGCTGGCCACGCGCAACGCGCAGGCGGCCAACGCGGACGGGGCCGCGCATCCCACGCTGCTGGTTGCGGGCGACAGCGATTTCGCCATCAACCGGCATTTCGCCACGCTGGGCAATGGCGCGCTGTTCACCAACGCCGTCACGCTGCTGGCGGGCGAGGACGCGCTGTTGACGATCCGGCCCCGGCATTACGAAAACCGCCGCGTGGAACTGACCAACCGTCAGATGCGCGCGGTGTTCTGGACCAGCACGGTGGCCTTGCCGCTGCTTGCGCTGTTGACGGGACTGCTGCTGTGGTGGAGGCGGCGGTGAACGCGCGCGCGGCGCTGTGGCCGGCGCTGTTGGCGGCAGGCATTGTGCTGTCGGCGTGGCAATGGCACGAGGCCGCCGAATCGCCGGCGCATCACGACGGCCACACGCATCTGCACGACGATCGCGGCAAGCCCGCGCGGCTTTACGCCTGGGAACCCGGCATGGCGGCGCAAGTGACGCTGGCGGGTCCCGACGGATCGGTTCGACTGGCGCGCGGCCCGCAGGGCTGGACCGCCACGCCGCCGGGCGCCGCAGCAGGCTTTGACGTGGCCGACTTCATCGCGCTGTTCTCGCAGACCCGCAGCGACCGCACGCTGACCCCGCAGGACGGAGAAACCTATGGCCTTGCGCCGCCCCAACTGCGCATCGACGTGCGCGATGCCGCGGGCGCGACCTTGGCAACGCTGGATGTCGGCGCGCTGGCGCCGGATGGATTAGGCCGTTATGTACGCCTGCCGGATGAGGCGCAGATCCGGATTATCCCGGACTATCAAACCCGGGCGCCACTGGCGGCGCTG
This sequence comes from Achromobacter sp. UBA2119, assembly GCF_002331005.1. Classification (NCBI taxonomy): domain Bacteria; kingdom Pseudomonadati; phylum Pseudomonadota; class Betaproteobacteria; order Burkholderiales; family Alcaligenaceae; genus Achromobacter; species Achromobacter sp. UBA2119. The sequence continues at coordinate 29,822 of NZ_DCYD01000015.1, forward strand.
GGGACGCCAGCCGCCACTCCATCGCTTGTTAAACCCGCCTTGCACAAAGATAAATAGGTCGCCGATGAACCCCTACCTATACTTCGCAAACATAGGACGGCGGACCGGCCCAAGCCGTTGCGGGACGGGCCTGTAAGCCAGCCATAAAAGTGCCTTCCGGCGTCTTGCGCAGCCTGCGCAGGACAGCACGGAAAGGTTGATAACGAGACAAGGGCGCGCCGGGCGCGCCCGGGGCGCAAGCCCACACGCCGCGCGATCCTGACGGTTCGTCGCGTCCGTGCTCAGCGTATTGGGAGAAGACGCTTGACCTTGGATCTACTGCCTCTCGCCTTGGTGGACGGCGTGGCATACGCCAGTCTGCTATTCCTGGTGTCGATGGGGTTAACCCTGGTGTTCGGCGTGATGGGGATACTGAACGTTGCCCACGGCGCGTTCTACGCCTTTGGCGGCTATGCCGCGGCCAGCCTCGTCATGTTCGTGGCGCCCAAGACCGACTCCCCCATTCTTCTTTTCGCGGCGCTGTTCGTGGCGGCCATCGCCGTTGGGCTGCTGCTGGGCAGCATCATGGAATTCGTCCTGATCCGCCGCGCCCAGAACTACGATCCCATCCTCAAACTGCTGCTCACCTTCGGCGCCTTCCTGATGCTGGAAGACATCCAGCGCATGCTGTGGGGTGCGCAACCCTATAGCGCCAGCGAAGTCGTCAACCGGCTGGGCAACATCGAGATCGGCGACATCACCTACACGACATATCAGCTTGTCGTGGTCCCCGCCACGGCGCTGCTGGCCTACGTGTGCCTGGAGTTCTTCCTGCGCCACACCAAGCTCGGCAAACAAACCGTGGCCACCACGCACCACCGCGAGGTCGCCACGTCGCTCGGCATCAACGCCAAGAAGATCGGCTACGTCACCTTCGTGATCGCGACCATCCTGGGCGCGCTGGGCGGCGCGCTGGCTTCGCCCACGACCTCGCTGGTGCCGGGGGCGGGCACGGACATGACGGTGCTGTCGTTTGCCGTTGTCGCCACCGCGGGCCTTGGCCAGATCACCGGCGCGCTGATCGCCGCGCTGCTCATCGGCATCATCCGCGCCATCGCCGTGTATGCGGCGCCGGAGCTGGAAGTCGCCGTGCCCTACATCATCATGGTGCTGGTGCTGATCATCCGCCCGCACGGCCTGTTCACCGTTGCTCAAGCGAGGACGATCTGATGAAAGTCCCTGTCCTCAGCCTGCTGGCCGCGTTGTTCACGCTGTTCCTTGGCTACACCTATTCCTGGACCATCACGCCCATCGTCATCGGCCTGACCTACGCGATTGCCGCGCTGGGCGTGTCGGTGATGGCGCGCGCCGGCCAGATTTCGTTCGGCCACGCCATGTTTGCCTGCATCTCGGCGTACACCGTGGCGTTCCTGGCCAAAGCGATGCCCGGCCTGGATGCGCTGGTGCTGATCCTGGCCGGCGTCGTCGCCAGCTTCGTCGCAGCCGTGGTCATTGGCCTGTTCGTGGTGCGTTACCGCGGCATCTTCTTTGGCATGTTGAACCTGGCGCTCAGCATGGTGCTGTTCGCGCTGCTGGGCAAGCTCTACACGCTGACCGGCGGCTCCGATGGCATGCGCATCGTGCGCCCGACCATGGCCGGCATCGTGATGGAGCGCGAATCCTTCGAACGCGCGCTGCTGGTGCTGACGCTGGTCCTGTCGCTGGTGTTGGCGTGGTGGGTGCAGCGTTACTTCCGCTCGGGCAGCGGCCAGGCGCTGTCGGCCATCAAGACCAACGAAACGCGCATCGAATACCTGGGCTTTTCCGCGTACTTCATCATGTGGAAGGGCTATCTGCTGTCGGCGGTGGTGGTCGGGTTTTCGGGCGCGATCCTTGCGCTGATGCAGGGGCTGGTCACACCGGAAATCGGCTCGTGGCTGCGCTCGGGCGAATTCGTCTTCATCACCATCCTGGGCGGGGCGGGCCACGCGGCCGGCGCTTTCCTGGGCGCCGTAGGCTTCGAATCCGTGAAGCTCGTGTCCGCCGCCTACTTCCCCGGTCTCTGGCAGTTCCTGTTGGGCCTCACGCTGATCCTGGTCATCTTCATGTTCCCCACGGGCTTCGTGGGCCAGATCACCAAGCGCATCAAATCGCGTGAACGTGCGCAGCGGCGCGCGCAGGCGCCCGTGCAGGTCGCGGCAAGGAACTGACATGAAACCCCTGATTCAAACCACCGACCTGTACCTGGCCTTCGGCGGCGTGGTGGCCGCCGACAACATCAACTTCGAGCTGCACGAAGGCGAACGCCTGGCAGTGATCGGCCAGAACGGCGCCGGCAAGACCACCTTCATCAACATCTGCACGGGGTACCTGACGCCCGCCAAAGGCAAGGTCTATTTCGACGGCAAAGACGTCACTGCCATGGCCCCGCGCAAGATCGTGCGGCTGGGCATGGGGCGCTCGTTCCAGCTGCCGCAGCTGTTCACCGAGCACACCGTGCGCCAGTGCGTGCAGATCGCGGCCGCGCGCCGCAACAAGGAACTGAGCTGGTTCCGGTCGCTGGAAAGCACGATCGACGCGCGCGAGGTGGACGCCACGCTGGAGCTGGTGGGCCTCTTGCCCGACGCCGACGAAGCCTGCATCGAGCTGCCCGAAGGCAAGCGCAAGCTGCTGGACGTGGCGATGGCGCTGGCATTGCAGCCCAAGCTGCTGATCATGGACGAACCCACCAGCGGCGTCGCGTCGGAAGACAAGTTCGCGCTGATGGAGACCGTGATGCACGCGCTGGACGAGCGCCGCGTGACGAGCTGGTTCGTCGAGCACGATGTGGACATCGTGTCGCGCTACGCCACCCGCGTGGCGGCGTGGATCGCCGGCAAGGTGGCCGCCGACGGCTCGCCCGAGGAAGTCTTGAACAATCCGCAGATCAGAAGCGAAGTGCTGGGGGCCTGAACCATGTTGAATCTATCGGCCATCAACGTCGACCTGGCGGGCAATCGCATCCTGCGCGACGTCAGCGCCAACTTCGAAGCGTCCCGCACCATCGGCATCGTCGGGCGCAACGGCGCGGGCAAGACCACGCTCTTGCGCACCATCATGGGCCTGACGCGCATCCGCTCCGGCAAGATCGCGTTCGACGGCACCGACCTCACCGCGCTGCCCGGTCACAAGCGCGCCGCAATGAAAGTGGGCTACGCGCCCGAAGACCGCGTCATCTTCCCGACCATGACCGTCGAGGAAAACCTGCACCTGCCGTGCGAAGTGCAGGGCCAGTCCAAGGCCGAGATCCAGGCCCGCATGGACACCGTGCTGAAGGTGGTGCCGCAGCTGGAGCCCATGCTCAAGCGGTCCGGCTCCGCGCTGTCGGGCGGGCAGGGCAAGATGGTGGCGCTGGCCCGCGCCGTCATGGTCGGCACGCGGCTTTTGATGCTGGATGAACCTTTCCAGGGCCTCGCGCCCAAGCTGGCGCGCGACTACACCGAGGCGCTGGGCCGGCTCAAGGAAATGCAGCCCGACCTGTGCGTGGTCATCACCGAATCCAACGTGAAGCTGCTGGGCGACATTCCCGACCAGATATGGACGATCGAGCGCGGCTCGATCACGCTGAACTGATACCCCACGGAGACATTCCCATGACGCAGATGATTATCGGCGGCCGCCAGGTCGACGCCCAGGACGGGCGCACGATCGAGGTCGTTTCCCCCGTAGACGGCCAGGTGTTCACCACCATCCCGCGCGGCCAGCAAGCCGACGTGAACGCGGCGGTGCAGGCCGCGCGCGACGCGCTGGAAGGCGAATGGGGCGACATGACGGCGCTGGAACGCGGCCGGCTGCTGATGCGCCTGGGCGAAAGCGTGCTGGCGCACCACGAGGAACTGGCGCAACTGGAATCGCGCGATACCGGTAAGCCCATGTCCACCGCGCGCGGCGACATCACCGTGCTGGCCCGGTACTTCGAGTTCTACGGCGGCGCGGCCGACAAGGTGCACGGCCAGACCATCCCGTTCCAGAAAGACTATTCGGTGCAGCTCATCCGCGAACCGCTGGGCGTCACCGCGCACATCATTCCGTGGAACTACCCCGCGCAGATGTTCGGCCGCAGCGTGGCGCCGGCGCTGGCCATGGGCAACGCCGCGGTCGTCAAACCCGCCGAAGACGCCTGCCTGTCGATCATCCGCGTGGCCGAACTGGCGCTGGAAGTGGGCTTTCCGCCGGGCGCGCTGAACATTGTCTCGGGCCTGGGCGAAGAGGCCGGCGCCGCGCTGTCGCGCCATCCCGGCATCAACTTCATCACCTTCACCGGCTCCAACGAAGTCGGCGTGCTGGTTCAGCAGGCCGCTGCACTGAACGCGGTCAAGTGCGTGCTGGAGCTGGGCGGCAAGTCGGCGCACATCGTTTTTGACGACGCCAACTACAAGCTCGCCATTCCGGCCATCGTCAAGGGCATCGTCCACAACACCGGCCAGACCTGCACCGCGGGCAGCCGGCTGTTGGTGCAAAAGGGCATCTACGACGACTTCATGAAGGCGCTGGGCGAGGAATTTTCCAAGGTGCGCGCGGGCACGCCGGACATGGACCTGACCTGCGGCCCCGTCGTCAACAAGGCGCAGTACGACCGCGTCAACCGCTACATCGCCAAGGGTCTCTCTGAAGGCCTGCAGGTCGCGGCCGAAGGCGGCATCGCCGACGGCGTTCCGCAGGGCGGCTTCTTCGTCAAACCCACGCTCTTTGCCGCCACCAGCCACGACAGCGACCTGCTGACGCAAGAGATTTTCGGCCCCGTACTGGTCGCGCTGCCCTTCGCCGACGAGGCCGAGGCCATTCGTCTTGCCAACGCCACCGACTACGGCCTGCTGGGCGCGGTGTGGACCGAGAACGGCGGACGTCAGCAGCGCGTGGCGCGCGGCATCAAGTGCGGCCAGGTCTACATCAACGGCTTCGGCGCGGGCGGCGGCGTCGAGCTGCCCTTCGGCGGTGTCAAGAAAAGCGGCCACGGCCGGGAGAAAGGCTTCATCGCGCTGGAAGAGATGAGCACGACCAAGACCCTGATTCAGTTCTATGGCGAGTGATCGCCGCGCATCATACGGAGACAGAAAATGAGCCAGTTGCAAGGCAAGGTTGCGATCGTCACGGGCGGGGGCCACGGTTTTGGCGAGGGCATCGTGAAGCTGTACGCCAAGGAGGGCGCCAAGGTCGTGATCGCGGACATCAATAAAGAGGCCGCCGACCGCGTGGCTGCTGAAGTCGGCGACGCCGCGCTGGCGGTGAAGGCCGACGTGTCCAGCCGCGCCGACATCGACAACGTGGTGCGCGCCGCGCTCGACAAGTTCGGCGCCGTGGACATCGTGGTCAACAACGCCGCCATCACCCACAAGAACCAGCCGATGCTGGACGTGGACGAGGCCACGTTCGATCGCATGTTCGACATCAACGTGAAGTCGATCTATCACATGGCCCAGGCCGTCGTGCCCGTCATGCGCAAGCAAAAGCGCGGAGTGATCCTGAACATCGGGTCGACGGCCGGCATCCGTCCGCGTCCCGGCCTCAGTTGGTACAACGCGTCCAAGGGCGCGGTCAACGTGCTGTCCAAGTCGATGGCCGTGGAGCTGGGCGGAGAGGGCATTCGCGTCAACGCCATTTGCCCGGTCATGGGCGTGACCGGCATGTTCGAACTCTTCATGGGCCTGCCCGACACGCCGGAGAACCGCGCGAAGTTCGTGTCCACCATTCCGCTGGGCCGCTTCTGCCAGCCTTCCGACGTGGCCGCGGCCGCGCTGTTCCTGGCCAGCGATGCGGCCGAGTTCATCACCGGCGTGGAGTTCCCCGTCGACGGCGGACGCACGGTGTAGGTTTGGATGCCGGCTTGCCGCGGGATCGCGGCATGCCGGATGCCGCGACCGCCCGCGGTCCGGATCACTTCTGTGGATGAAGACGCATGAAAATCAAAGCGGCGTTATTGCGGCAAGTGGGGGTCGAGGGACCGTACGCCCAGACCCGGCCCCTGACCATCGCGGATATCGAGCTGGACCCGCCCGGGTTCGGCGAGGTGCTGGTCAGAATCCGTGCGGCCGGGCTGTGCCATTCGGACCTGTCCGTCATCAACGGCGACCGGCCGCGCGGCGTGCCGATCGTGCTGGGCCATGAGTCATCCGGCGAAGTCGTGGAAACCGGACCGGGCGTCTCGGACCTGAAGGCCGGCGATCACGTTGCCATGGTGTTCGTGCCAAGTTGCGGCTGCTGCAACCCCTGCATGGAAGGCCGGCCCGCCTTGTGCGAGCCCGGCGCCGTCGCCAACACGAAGGGCACGCTGCTGGGCGGCGAGCGCCGCCTGCATATCGGCGACGAATACATCAACCATCACACGGGCGTGTCCTGCTTCGCGGAGTACGCTGTGGTGTCGCGGCGCTCGTGCGTCAAGGTGAATGTCGAACTGTCCCACCGCGAGGCCGCGCTGTTCGGCTGCGCCGTGCTGACCGGCGCCGGCGCCGTCATCAACCGTGCGCGCATCAAGATGGGCGACACGGCCGCGATCGTGGGGCTGGGCGGCGTGGGCCTGAGCGCGCTGCTGGCCGCCGTTGCCGCGGGCGCGCGCCGTGTGGTCGCCATCGACCTCAGCGACGAGAAGCTGGCGCTGGCCAAGGATCTGGGCGCCACGCACCTCGTCAACCCGAAGCAGGTCAAGACCGACGACGACCTCATGGATCTGGCGGGCGGCCGCGTGGACTTCGGCTTCGACATGGCGGGCGCGGTGCCGGCCTTCGAGACCGCCTACAAGCTCACGCGCCGCGGCGGCGCCACGGTGACGTCCGGCCTGCCCAACCCCAAGTTCAGCTTCCCGCTGTCGCTGTCGCAGATGGTGGGTGAAGAGCGCGAGATCCGGGGCAGCTACCTGGGCTCGGGCGTGCCCGCCATCGACATCAGCCGCTACATCGACCTGTACAAGGCCGGCCGCCTGCCGGTGGACCGGATGATGGGCCAATCGTTTTCGCTGGACCAGATCAACGAGGGGTTCGATCACCTCGCCACCGGCGGCAGCCTGCGCGACGCCATCGTTTTCTAAGGGCACAGACCCGATCAACAACACTGGAGACAACACCATGAAGACCTCAAGACTGGCGGCCCTCTTGGGCGCTACCCTGCTGTCGGGCCTGGCCACGCTGGCCATCGCCGCCGACAAGCCCAAGGAATTGAACGTCGGCATCTCGACCTTCCTGTCGGGCTCGGCGTCCGTGTTCGGTGTGCCGGCCCGCGACGCGGCCGACATCCTGATCGAAGAGATCAACGCCAACGGCGGCATCGACGGCGTGAAGATCGTGCCTAGCTACATCGACGAAGGCGGTGGCGGCGAAAAGCTGCTGTCCGAATACCGGCGCCTGGCCGAAGGCGGCACGCGCGTGATGCTGTCGGCCATTTCCAGCGGCCACTGCAACATCGTCGCGCCCGTGGCCGAGGACCTGAAAGTGCTGAACGTGCTGTGGGACTGCGGCACGGAAAAGGCGCTGGAAGGCAAGAAATACAAGTACGTCGTGCGCACGCAGGCCAACGCCACCACCGAGATGGTCGCGCAGGTGCTCTACCTGATGAAGGTGAAGCCCGACTTCAAGACCATCGCCATCGTCAACCAGGACTACGCCTGGGGCCGCGATTCGCGTGACATCTTCCTGGCCGCGCTCAAGAAGTTCAAGCCCGACGTCAAGGTCGTCGCCGAGATGTTCCCCAAATTCGGCGCTGCCGACTTCTCCACCGAAATCAGCCGCCTGCAGGCGCTGCGCCCGGATGTGATCGTCTCGACGTCGTGGGGCGGCGACCTGGACAACTTCGTGCGCCAGGCCTCGCAGCGCAACCTGTTCAAGAACTCCACCTTCGTGCTGTCGCTGGCCGAAAGCTCGCTGGAACGCCTGGGCAACGCCCTGCCGGAAGGCGTCCTGGTCGGCGCGCGTGGCGACCATTACTTCCTGCATCCGGAAACCAAGGACGATCCCAAGCACCAGGCCTTCGTGAAGAAATTCCACGACAAGACCGGCGCCTATCCGATCTACTCGGTCTATCACATGGTGCAAGGCATCAACGGCCTGAAGGCCGGCTACGAAAAGGCCATCAAGGACAACGGCGGCAACTGGCCCACGCCTGAACAGGTGGCGGCGGCGATGCACGACGTCAGCTTCAAGGGCTATGGCCGCGAGATCCAGATGCACCGCGCTGATGGCCAAGCGTTGGAAGCGCAGCTGTTCGGCGTGACCAAGAAGAGCGACAAGTACCCGTTCAAGGTCCTGGCCGACATCACCATCGTGCCGGCTGAACTGGTCACGCCCGGGGTGACGGATACGTCGATGGCGTGGATCGAAAAGAGCCTGACGCCTGATGTATTGAAGAGCGACCAGATCAAGGTGTTCCCGAACTGATCGGGACGGACAGCGCAAGCAGCAGTGTGTGGTGCAGGGATAGCCCCGGCGTGCGCGCCGGGGCGTTTTTTTGCTACAGCTCCAGCACCACCTTCTTGCCCCCGCACGATCGCGAGCAGCAGGCCATCATCTTGTTGTTCGCCTCGCGTTCCGCGCGCGTCAGCACCACGTCGCGATGGTCGATGTCGCCTTCCAGCACGCGCACCTCGCACGATCCGCACAACCCTTCCTCGCAATCGCTCTGCACATCGATGTTGGCCCCGCGCAATGCGGTCAGCAGCGTCTGGTCGGCGGGCACGTTGAGGACAATCCCCGAATCCTTCAGCACCACCTCAAAGGCCTGTTCCTTCGACGGGTCCAGCGTGCCCAGCGTGGAATGGAAGTGCTCCACCCGCAGCGTATCTTCCGGCCACGCCGCGCAGCAGCCGGCCAGGGCATCCAGCAGACCCTGTGGACCGCATGCATAGACCTGCGTGCCGGCGCGCGGCTCGGCGAGCAGGGCGGCATAGTCCGCGCGAGTGCCCTCGTCTTTGACGTGCAGATGCAGGCGATCTCCGTGCAGCGACGCCAGTTCGTCCGCCAGCGCCATGCAAGCGCGCGAGCGACCGCTGTAATGCAGTTCGTAGTCCAGCCCCAGCTCCCGCGCACGCCGCGCCATGGCGCTGATGGGCGTGATGCCGATGCCGCCCGCGATCAAGATGAGTTTTGCAGCCGATTCGTCCAGACGGAAGTGATTGCGTGGTCCACGAATGCGCAGGCGCGCGCCGGGCGTGGCGTTCGCGTGCATCCAGGCGGAACCGCCGCGGCCATTTTCTTCGCACAGCACGGCAATTTCAAAGACGCCGGTCTCGGCCGGATCGCCGCACAGCGAATACTGACGTGACAGGCCGGTATCGCCGCATTCGACGTCGATGTGCGATCCGGGCGACCAGCGGGGCAGGGGCTTGCCGTCCGGCGACACGAGGCGCAGCCGCACGATGCCGTCGGCCGCCGTGTCTGCGCTGTGCACCACGACCGGCCGGGTGATGGCGTGTGAGGACGGCTCGCCAATGCGCACGGGGTGCCTGTTCTCCAGCAACGAAGGATTCGCACGTTCCGGATTCTGCGCCGGATCCCATTCAACCCAGAGATGTTCCGGGCCGCGGAACGAAGTGTTCGGCACATACGTAAACGCCTGTTCCGCCAGCTTCAGGTGGGGCAAGCGGCGCGTCAGTTCTTCCAGGAAGATCTGCATCTCCATGCGCGCCAGATTCTTGCCCATGCACTGGTGCGAGCCATACCCGAAGGTGAGCTGGTCGCTGGCGTTTTCGCGGCGGATGTCGAAGAGGTCGGCGTCTTCAAACTGGCCCTCGTCATGGTTCGCCGACGAGGTCACGATCAGCAGCTTGGAGCCGGCCGGAATCGCCACGCCCGCGATCTCCACGTCGCGCGTCGCCAGCCGCCGCCAGGCAGCCACCGAGCCGTTGTGCCGCAGGCATTCCTCGACCGCGTTCGGGATCAGGTTCGGATCCTCGCAGATCTCGCGCCAGGCCTGTGGGTGCTGCAGCAGCAGCTTGATCGCGTTGGCCGACGCGTTGGCGGTGGTCTCGTGCGCCGCCACGATGCCGGCCATCATCATCGAATGCAGGTACGAGTCGGTGACCACCTCCGGATGGGTCTGCTGCTTGCGCAGGCCGTATTGCATCCAGCCGGGGCCGGACGGGTCCTGCCGCATTTTGTCCAGGATCTTGCCGGCCAACTGCCAGAAATTGCCGACCGCGTGGGCGACGGCAACCTGTTCTTCCGGCTTGGGCCGGCCCCAGGTGTTCACCGTGTGCGCGATGGAATACTGGCGCAGCAGGTCCATGTCTTCTTCGGGCACGCCCAGGAAGTGCAGCGCCACCGTCAGCGGCACTTCCCACAGCATCTGGTCCACGAGATCGGCGCGGCCGTCGTCGATGAAGCGGTCCACGTATTCGCGCGTCAGGCGTCGCACCATCGGTTCGTGGTGCTTCAATTCTTCAGGCGTGAACGGGTCCATCAACACGCGGCGGCGCGGCATGTGCGCGGGCTCGTCCTCGTTCACCAGCGTGCGATTCATGGCATAGCCGTACGACGCCAGCACCGCGTTGGCCTCCGGCCCCGTCGGCGTGATCTTCTCCAGCGCGATGGACGGGCTGAAGGTGATGTTGTCGCGGAAGATCGCCTTGATGTCGTCGTAGCGCGTCACGACCCAGTAACCCAGTTGCGGGCTGTAGAACACCGGCTCTTGCTCGCGCGCCCAACGCACGTACTCCGGCGGGTCTTGCTGATAGCCGTCGCCAAAGGGATCGAACGCGGCGGCGCGCGCGCTGACCGGACAGCCCGTCGGGCTCTGCGCCGCAGCCAACGCGGCGTGATCGATGGGACAGCCCGAGGGGCGCGGGGTGGCGGATGCTTGGTTCATGAGGTCGTTCCGTGTGTTTGTCTTGCGGGCCCGCCGCGGGTTCGGCGTTTGGTGCGCGGCATACGATGTGCGGCGGGCCGGTGATGCGGGTTCAGCGTAATGCCGTGAGCGTGATCCTCAGTCCAGCGTGATGCCCAGATCCTTGATCAGCTTCTGCCAGCGGGCGCGCTCGGCGGTCAGCATCTCGGCGTACTGCGCAGGCGTGTTGCCGATCGGCTCGATGCCGAACTCCACCAGACGCTGGCGCGTGGCCGGGTCATTGATGGTCGCGACCATTTGCTTGTTCAGCGCATCGATCACGGGCTTGGGCGTCGCGGCCGGCACCACCACGCCAACCTGCGCCGCGGCTTCCACGTTCTTCAGGCCGATTTCGGCAAAGGTCGGCACGTCGGGCAGTTGCGGCAGGCGGGTCGGATTGGCGACCGCCAGCGCCTTCACCTTGCCGCCGTTGATGAAGCCGGCGCCAGCGGCCAGATCCACCATCATCGCGGGCACCTGCCCGCCGGCCACGTCCGCCAGCGCGGGCGACGCGCCGCGGTAGGGCACGTGCGTCAGGGTCAGACCCGCTTCAACCTTCAGCAATTCCATCGCCAGGTGGTGCGGACTGCCCGCGCCGGCCGACGCGTAATCCAGGCCTTCCTTGCGCGCCTTGGCTTCCGCCAGGAATTCCTTGGCCGAGTTGACCTTCATGGCCGGACCCACTACCAGGATCATCGGAAACCGTCCCATCAGCGTGACGGGCGCCAGTTCCTTCGCCGGGTCGTACGACAGCTTCTTGTAGAGGGCCGGGTTGAACACCAGCGTGCCGTTGTCGGCGGACAGCATCGTGTAGCCGTCGGCCGGGGCGCGCGCCGTTTCCGACGCCGCAATCGCCGTGTTGCCGCCCGGCTTGTTCTCGATCACCACCGGCTGGTGCAGGCGCCCCGTCAATCCCTGCCCGATGCTGCGCGCCAGGAAATCCGACCCGCCGCCCGCGGCGTACGGCACGATCCAGCGCACGGGCTTGGACGGGTAATCAGCCGCCGCCTCCTGCGCGGACGCGCTGGCACAAGCCAGCAGGGGCAGGGCCATCAGGCCAGCCAGGATGTGGTGTTTAACACTGCGCATGGACAAGTCTCCTCGTTGTGGAATGTCAAAAGTGCATTCCTTATTTGCGTAAAGCATATACGCAATGCGTAATTTTTGAAGAAGGGTTAACCTTAGTGCCGCTCCAGGCTTTCGGTCCCTCGTTTGCCGGCGAGCGTCTGCCCCGGAGCTGTATTTCCCTATGAGCAAAGCCGCCTTGCCGCCTGAATCCGACCTCGAATCCGACCAGGATCCGGCCGCCCGGCCGCGCGAGCGACGGCAGCGGGTTCAGGCGGCGGAAACCGGCATGTCGGTGCTGAAAGGGCTTGCTCGACTAGGCGGCCGCGCCAGTCTCACCGCGCTGGCGGCCCACGTCGGCGAAAGCCCCGCCAAGGTCCACCGCTACCTGATGAGCCTCATCGCCGAAGGCCTGGTCGACCAGGAAGTGGCGACGCAGCAATATCACCTGGGCCTGGAAGCGCTTTATGTCGGGGTAGCCGCCATGCGCCAGGCCGACCCCCTACGCATCGGCGAACCCGCGCTCGTGCGCCTGCGCGAAAGCCTGGCCGTCACGTGCTTTATCGCCGTCATGGGCAACAAGGGTCCGACCATCGTGCGATTCGAGGAGCCCGGCCTGCCGGTCACCGTGAACGTGCGAGTGGGGTCGGTGCTGTCGATGCTGTGGTCGGCGACGGGGCGGGCTTTTCTGGGATTGCTGGACGAGGCGCCGGTGCGGGCGCTGGCGGAAGCCGAACTGGCCGGCGCACCGACCGAGCAGCGCGCGCTGCTGGATCGGGATGACCCCATCGGCGTCTTGCGCCGCGATGTTCGGGCGGCGGGGTGCGCCACCGTGAAAGACACCAATCTGCGCGGCATCAGCGCCGTGTCGGCGCCCCTTTATGACCATACCGGCCGGGTCTGCGCGGTATTGACCGCGCTGGGCGCGACGGGCGGGTTTGATGTGTCCGAGGGCGGGGCAGTGGTGGCTGCGGTGAAGCGGGAGGCGCTGGCGGCCAGCGTGGCGTTGGGGTATGTGGCGGGGTGATCCTGCGCAGAAGCCCTGCAGATTCAGACCAATCCTCATCGACACCCAAGTCGCTCCTTGCGACATTGTTCGCTGGTTAGCGGATGGGTGAACACATGTTCGACGAATCAAGTGTTGTCGGTGCGAGGCGCCAGTTGGATGGGCAGGGCGAACCATTCGCTAGGGTCGCGCCCCATACAAAAATTTGTATAATTGCGCTTTGAACGCGCCGCGTGAGGTTGAATTCGTTGGCGGCGCGCTGGACGATCTACGCGCGTTGCCGCTTGCGGTCAGGCGTGAGGCCGGTTACCAAATAGATCGCGTGCAGCGCGGGTTGGAGCCTGACGATTGGAAGCCGATGAGTACAGTCGGATCCGGAGTCAGGGAGATACGGATTCGTGACGTGACGGGCGCATTTCGCGTTCTCTACATCGCGAAATTCGCCAAGGTGGTCTATGTGCTCCATTGCTTCCAAAAGAAATCGGAAAAAACCAGCAAGGTTGACCTGGATCTGGCCGAAAAGCGTTACCGGCACTTGTTGAAGGAGCTGAAACCGTGAGCAAGCAACGATACGAAAGCGTGTGGGACGCCATCGAGAGCACGCCGTCGGAAGCGGAAAACATGAAGTTGCGTTCCGTCCTCATGATGGCTTTGAATATTCACCTTGCGCAGTCGGGGATGAGCCAGGCCCAGGCTGCCCGCCTATTTGGGGTAACGCAGCCCCGCGTGTCGGACCTGATGCGCGGCAAGATCAATCTGTTCGGGCTGGATGCTTTGGTCAACATGGCGGCGGCCGCCGGGCTGCGTGTGGAAATGCGCCTGCACGAGGCAGCCTAATCACCCCTCGGATGTCGCGGCGGAAGCGTTACCGCCCCACCTCCAGCTTCCCCAACGCATCCCTGAAATCCGGATACTCCTTCAGAAACGCCTGATTCCGCTCGAACCTCCCGAGCAGCCGATCATCGATCGTCAAATTCAGCACCGTCTCCTGATCCCACACCCTGGGCCGCCGCTTCACCGGAATCGGCACCTTCTCCGTGAACTCCTTGTACGAATCATGCGGTTCGCACTGTTCATAATCGGTCGAGATCCGCTGCACCGTCCCTGTCTCCAGGCCCGCCTGCCGGGCCTTCTCCTGCAGCCAAGCCGCCGGCAGCGTCTGCAAGCTCCCATCCTGATACCCGCCGCCCACATCCGAATGCGCGCCGATGAACCAGCGCTGTTCGACGGGCAGGTGCGCCGGCCGTGGCGGTGAACCCGCGCGACGAGTCCATAGCGTGGGAAAGTACGGCTCGCGGTATTCGTTGGTGGCGATGGCGTGGTAGGCGTTCAGGACGTGGTTGCTCAGTTCCGTGTCGTGAAAGTTGTAGAAGCTGGAGAAGCCGGGAAATGACACGCCGCCGACGGGGATGCCGAGGCTGCCGACGGTGTCCCAGACGCCGACAAAGTGCAGGTCGGTATCGCGCGAAAAGCGGTCGCGGAAGGCGGCGGCTTCCAGGGACGATGGGGTGCAGTCGTCGCGGTACAGCGCGTAAGCTTCCGAGACATTGTTTTCGGTGGGTTCGTTGAGCAAGCCGCACTTACGCACCATGCCCGCCAGGCTGCGGGCGGTGTAGGCGCCGCGGCTGAAGCCGAAGAGAAAGATGCGATCGCCGGGCTCGTGGCGCTGGCAGAGCCAGCGGTAGCCTTCGCGGATGTTGGCCGACAGGCCTGCGCCGAACGCGCCGCCCATGAATTTGTCGATGGCGGACCACAGGCCCTGGCCTTGTGTCCCCACGCCCTCGATGTAGAGCGTTTCCTGCGTGCTGGTCTCGGGCGCGGCTTTGTAGAGCTCGTAGACGTTGGTGCGGTCGTTGGGTTCGTTCCACGTACCGTCGAAGAATACGGCGAGGTTCTTCACCATGATCGTCTCCCCACACACAGATAAAGGCTTGCGATACCTATACTGCCGGCTGGGACAACGCCTGCGTGAGGCAAGCTAGCACGCGGCGTGTCGAAGGCAGGGCGCGGGGTTTCCCTGCTGCATGTTCGTACACCACCTTTCTGCCTAGCCCCGCGTGCGCGACATGGCGTGTTGGCGGCATTCTGCGCGGCGTACCGTTTTCAAGAGTACGCCTTTACTACCGCATCAGGAGCCATCCGAAGCGTGTTTGGATGGTATCCGCGACGCGAAAAAAGCGGCCCGAAGGCCGCCGTAGCAAACAGGGACAATCCCCGCTTCAGACGATCTGGAATTGCACATCGATGTTGTCGCGAATCGCGCGCGAATAAGGGCACAACTGGTGCGCCGATTCAACCAACAACTGCTTCTGCTCGCCGGTCAATCCCGGCAGCGAAACGGCCAGCGTGACGCCGAGCGCGAAGTTGGCGCCGTTATCGACCTTGCCCAGCGACACGCTGGCGTCGATGGCGATCTCGCGCGGCACGGTGATGTTGTGAGTGGCGCCGGCGCGCTTGATCGCGCCCATGAAGCAGGCCGAGTAGCCCACGCCAAAAAGCTGTTCGGGATTGGTGCCGGGCTTGCCGGATCCGGGCGTGCTCAGCGTGACGTCCAGCGCGCCGTCGCTGCTGCGTCCCGCGCCTTCGCGGCCGGCGGTGGTGTGGGTGTGGGCGGTGTAGAGAACCTGCTCGAGTTGCTTGGCCATGATGACTCCAGGATGATCGGCGCGGCGGGGCCGTGCCGGTGGTTGAGAGCCTGCATTGCATCAGGCGGCTGTATCGGTCATGTGTCGGCGCCGGGGCGGGATGGCATCACCGCGTATCCAGGACCGGTCCGGATACGCTGCGATACAAACCGCCGTCATTGGCGGACGCGGCGGCATTGGAGTATGTTGCGCGCTGGCGGCACGGGCCGCATTACGCAACGATCAAGCATCGATCACGGAAAAAGCACACATCATGGGACGTCTCGCCATCCTGGGCGCGCTGCACGAAGAAATCGCCGACCTGCTGGCGGCCATGGATCCCGGCGCCGAAACGCGCCGCATCGCCATGCGCGATTTTCAGGTGGGCACGCTGTGGGGCACACCTTGCGTGATCGCGCTCAGCCGTATCGGCAAGGTGGCCGCGGCGGCGACGGCGTCCATCGTCATCCAGGAGTTCGGCGTGTCGCGCGTGCTGTTCACGGGCCTGGCGGGCGGACTGCATCCGCAGGTGCGCGTCGGCGACATCGTCGTGGCGGATGCCTTGATGCAGCACGACATGGACGCGCGGCCCTTGTTCGGCCGCCACGAAATCCCGCTGCTGGGGCGCGAGCGCTTCGATGCCGATGCCGCGCTGAGTGCATTGCTGCTGGATAGCGCACGCGACTTCGCGGCCAAGGGCGGTTTACCGGGCGCGGCCGCCCAGCCGCGCGTTCACCACGGCCTGATCGCGACCGGCGACATTTTCGTCAACGACAACGATCTGGCGCACGAGCTGCGCCAACGCCTGCCCGACGCGCTTTGCCTGGAAATGGAAGGCGCGGCGATGGCGCAGGTGTGTCACGAGTTCGGCGTGCCGTTTGCCGTGATGCGCGTGATCTCCGACAGCGCCGATCACGCGGCCAAGACGGACTTCACGGACTTCCTGGTGAACCTGGCACGGCTGTACACCGCCGGCATCCTGGAGCCGCTGCTGCAGTCGGGCGCGCTGCGCGACGCCTGACGATCAACACTACGCAGCGAGCGGCGCGATCCTGACTTCCGCCGACAGGCCGCCGCCTTCGCGGTTGGAAAGGATCAGCCTGCCGCCCAGCGCCTGTGCAAGCTGATGCGCGATCGCCAGGCCCAGGCCCGTCCCGCCCGTATCCCGATTACGGGAGCTTTCCAGCCGGTAAAACGGTTGCAGCACCGCGTCCAGTTCGTCTGCCGGGATGCCCGGGCCGCGATCCAGCACCTGGATGGATAGCGTCGCGTCGTCCCGCGCCGCCACACGCACTTCGGCGGCGCCCGCGAACTTCAGCGCGTTGTCGATGAGATTGCCCAGGATGCGCCGCAAGGCATGGGGACGCGTCAACAGTGGGGGCACGGTATCGCCCGACAGGGACACGTCCTTGCCCGTGTCCTGGTAGTCGCAAACCAGACTGTCCAGAAAGGCATTCAGGTCGATCCGCGCTGGCTGCTCGGTTTTGCCGTGCGCGCTGCGCGCGTAGTCGATGCCTTCGCGCACCAGCCGCTCGACTTCGTTCAGATCCTGCGCCAGCTTGTCCCGGTCAGCGGACGCATCCATGAACTCCGTGCGCAGTTTCATGCGGGTGATGGGCGTCTGCAGGTCGTGCGAGATGGCGCCCAGCATCTGCATGCGCTCGGCCAGATGCGCGGCGATGCGGTCCTGCATGGCATTGAAGGCGACGGCGGCGTGCGCGACTTCGGCCGGGCCCGCCTCGTCGAGCAGCGGGCTTTTGTGGTCGGGATCCAGTTGCTCGGCGGCGCGGGCCAGGCGGGTCAGCGGACGCACGGCCAGTCGCACGGCCAGCCAGGCACAGCCGGCCAGCAGCAGCAACTGCACGCCCAGCACGCCAAACAGCCACGGCGCCGGCCGCATCCGCAGCAGTTCGATGTCCAGAATCGCGGGCTGGCCATCGGACAGCACGACACGCGCCTGGATGTGGCGCGGATCGTCGGCCATGGCTCGGACCGTGACGGGACGCTCCGGCCCCAGCGCGGCTTCGATCGACTGCGCGGCGGTGCGCGCGGCGTCCAGGGAAAGCGGCTGGTCGGCCTTGCCGTCGCCCAGCAGATACTGGCGGTTGTTGCTGGACAGGCGCGGCAGCCAGGCGGCGCGCTCGGCGGCGGGCAGGCGGTCCAGAATGTCCATGGCGATGGCGACGTCGCGTTCCAGGTCGCCCAGCATCATGTTGCGCGTGGCGCTGTAGCGTTCGTAGAACAGCGAGGCGAACGACAGGCCGTACGCCAGGATCAGCCCCGCCACGAAGATCAGGAACAGCCGCGCGACCAGCGTGCGGGGCCAGGCGTGGCGGCGCGGCGCGGCGGCACTCACGGTTCGCCTTCCGAGACTTCCACCGCCGCGGAAAACACATAGCCTTCGCTGCGCACGGTCTTGATGTAGAGGGGTTCGCGCGCATCTTCGCGCAGGCGCTGGCGCAGGCGGCTGACCAGGAGGTCGATCGAACGACCGAAAAAGTCGGCGTCGCGGCCCTGCGTCAGGTTCAGCAGCTGGTCGCGGTTCAGCACGCGCTGCGGGTGGTCCAGAAAGACGCGCAACAGCCGGTACTCCGCGCCGCTGAGCGCCACGATGGTGCCTTCGGCGTCCAGCAGGTGCCGCGCCGTGGTGTCCAGCCGCCAGTTTCCAAAGCTGATCTCGCGGCCCGGCTCGGTCACCTGAAAGTTGGGCGGCAGCATGCGCGTGCGGCGCAGGATGGCCTTGATGCGCGCCAGCAGCTCGCGCGCCACGAACGGCTTGACCAGGTAATCGTCCGCGCCCATCTCCAGGCCCAGTACGCGGTCCATGTCGTCGCTGCGCGCCGTCAGCATCAGGATCGGGATGCGGCGGTGCTTGCCGCTGCGCAGTTCGCGGCACAGCACCAGGCCATCGTCGCCGGGCATCATGATGTCCAGCACGATCAGATCGACCGTCAGGTTCTCAAGCAGTTGCCGCATCTGCCGTCCGTCGGCGGCCAGCGTGACGGTCAGGCCGTTCTTGCGCAGAAAGCCGCCGGCCAGTTCGCGGATCTCGCGATCGTCGTCCACGATCATGACGTGGTCTATGTGGTCCATCTGCGGGTGCCTTCCTGGTGGGTGATGGCGCGCCCGGCGCGCCGGCGGGGTTCCGGAATTCTATAGGCCTAGCGCTCGCCCGGGGGCAGGGGATCGCGGCGCGGGCGGGTGTTGGAGATGAGCTGGCATTGGAAGGGCTTGGCGGCCTCGGCGGTGAAGCCGCCAAAGAGCAGCAGCAGGACGGCAAGAAAGCGTTTCATGAGGGACTCCGTTGCGGGGTGTGATCGGTTTATAGCGCCGGGGCGCCCGCGGAGTGTGTCGTACTGTATACGCCCTGGCGGCGGATACACGCGCTTGAAAAAATCCGCCGATCCGGCACATGCCGGATACGTGCCACGGGTGCAATGGGGTCACTTTCCAAAGGACGACCCCCATGGACCTCATCAACACCCCCATCGCGTTGCTTGCCGGCACGCTGACCATTGCGTCTCCCTGCGTGCTGCCCCTGTTGCCCGTGCTGCTGGGCACCTCGCTGGAACGGTCCGGCCGCCTGCGCCCCTTGTTTGTCGTGTCCGGCTTCGTGCTGGCGTTCGCCGGCCTGGGCATTGCCCTCAGTCTCATTTCCAATCTGAATGAACACGTGCATGAAGCCGTGCGCTCGACCTCGATCGTTCTGCTGGCGCTGTTTGGCCTGGTGCGGATCTGGCCCGACCCTTACGACCGGCTGATCGCCCGCGTCGGCGGCCCGTTGCAGCGCCTGGCGTCGGCGGGCGGCACGGGCAGCGGCAATGCGGGCGGCTTTGTGCTGGGTCTGTCGCTGGGCGCCGTGTGGACGCCGTGCGCGGGGCCGGTGCTGGCCTCGATCCTGGTGCTGGCGGCCAAGGCGCAGGACCTCGTGCAGTCCAGCACGCTGCTGCTGGTGTTCGCCATCGGCGCCGGCGTCCCGATGCTGGTGATCGCCTACGGCGGGCAGGCCATCGCCACCCGGGTGCGCGGCCTGTCGCGCTACACGCAGCGCTTGCAGCAGGGCTTCGGCGTGCTGCTCGTCCTGACCGCCATCGCCATTTACTTCCAGTACGACGTCCTGGCCTATGCCTGGATCACCAACCTCTTCGCCTGACCCTCAAGGAGATAACCATGTTTGCCACGTTCAAGAAGATTGCCCTGGGCGCGCTGATCGGCGCCTGCCTGATGCAGGGCGCCGCGCAGGCCGCCCCGGCCGCCGCGCCCCCGGCCCCGGAATTCACCGGCATCGAAAAATGGCTCAATAGCGAGCCGCTGACGATGGAATCGCTGCGCGGCAAGGTCGTGCTGGTGGATTTCTGGACCTACACCTGCATCAACTGCATCCGCACGCTGCCCTACGTCACGAGCTGGTATCAGAAGTACAAGGATCAGGGCCTGGTCGTCGTGGGTGTGCACACGCCGGAGTTTCCGTTTGAACGGTCGACCCCGAATGTGGAAAAGGCGCTGCAACGCTTCGGCATCACGTATCCGGTCGCGCAGGACAACCGCTACGCCACCTGGACGGCCTACCGCAACCAGTATTGGCCCGCGGCGTACCTGATCGACAAGCAGGGCAAGGTGGTCTACAGCCACTTCGGCGAAGGCCGGTACAAGGAGACCGAGGCGGAAATCCAGCGGCTGCTGGCCCAACCCGGCTGAGCCCGGACCAAGGCCCGGAGGAAACCCGGGCCAGTCCCCCCCCTCCAAACCCCGCGCAAACCAGATATGCGATCCCGCGCATAGCCCCGGCCCCGCCCCGCGCCTACCATGCTGCAAACACAAGAACGAAGTTTGGAGACAGCATGAAGATCGTTAGCGCGCTGACCGCGGCCGGGCTTTTGCTCGGCGCGGGTCTGTTTTCCGCGGCTGGGGCCGCGGGTTCCTATCCCGACCGGCCCCTGCGGCTGGTCGTTCCCTTTCCGGCCGGCGGGGCCACCGACCTGATGGCTCGGGCGCTGGCGCAAGGGCTGGGCGAGAAGCTGGGCCAGTCCGTGGTGGTGGAAAACCGGGGCGGGGCGGGGGGCTCGATCGGGGCCGAGGCGGTGGCGACCGCCGCGCCGGACGGCTACACCCTGCTGTATTCGACGATGGGCGTGCTGACGATCAATCCGTCGCTGTACGCCAAGCTGCGCTATGACCCGCAAAAGAGCTTTGCGCCGGTCTCGCTGACCAACCTGACCGCCAACCTGCTGGTGGTGAACCCGGCGCTGAAGGTGAACTCCGTGACGGAGCTTGCCGAACTTGCCCGGCGCCAGCCCGGCGAGTTGACCTTCAGTTCTTCGGGCAACGGCACGACCAGCCATCTGGCCGGCGAGATGTTCAAGTCCACGGCAGGCGTGGATATCCGCCACATTCCGTACAAGGGCACGTCCGGCGCGATCAACGATTTCATGGCGGGCCGCATCTCGATGATGATCGACACCTCGTCCAATTTCGTGGAGCAGGTCAAGGACGGCAAGGTCAAGGCCTTGGGCGTGACGAGCCGCAAGCGCCTGGCGGCGTTGCCCGACGTGCCGTCGATCTCGGAGACGCCGGGTTTCGAGGACTACGAAGTCAGCCTGTGGTCAGGCGTGCTGGCGCCCGCGGGCACGCCGCGCGCCATCATCGATCGGCTCAACACGGACATCAAAACCGTGATGACGGCGCCGCAGATGGTCGAGCGCATGGCGGGCTACGGCATTCAGACCACGTACAGCACCCCCGAGGAATTCTCCGAACGCATCCGCGCCGACACGCAGAAGTGGGCGCGCATCATCGACGCGTCCGGCGCGCGCGCGGACTGAGCGCCGGCCCGCCTGGCCATCGCATCTCCAACCAACGGAACGACCATGCCTTCGATGATCCGAGCTTTGCTGGCGGCGGCTGCCGCACTGTCCCTCGCGTCCGCGCCGGCCGCCGCCCCGTACCCAGACCATCCCATCACGTTGATCGACCCGTACGCCGCCGGCGGTCCGGCCGACGTGGTGGCGCGCAGCCTGGCGCGCGCGCTGGAAAAGCGCCTGGGCCAGCCGGTCGTGGTCGAGAACAA
This sequence comes from Achromobacter sp. UBA2119, assembly GCF_002331005.1. Lineage (NCBI taxonomy): Bacteria > Pseudomonadati > Pseudomonadota > Betaproteobacteria > Burkholderiales > Alcaligenaceae > Achromobacter > Achromobacter sp. UBA2119. Next base: position 51,408 of record NZ_DCYD01000015.1, read on the forward strand.
GCCGGGCGGCGGCGCATCCATCGGAACGGGCTTCGTGGCGCGCGCCAAGCCGGACGGCTACACGCTGCTGCTCGGCACGTCGGCCGGTCACGTCGTGACGCCGCTGATGCAGAAGACGATATACGACGGCATCCAGGGCTTCGAGTTCTGCTCGGTGGTGGCGGTGCAGCCCATCATGCTGGTCGTCAACCCGTCGCGCGGCATCAGGACGGTGCCTGACCTGATCGCCCGCGCCAAGGCGGAACCCGGCAAGCTCAGCTACGGGTCGGCGGGCGTCGGAGGGGCCACGCACCTGGCCGCGGAACTGTTCCAGCAGGCCGCGCACGTGCAGCTCAATCACATTCCCTATGCCGGCGCGTCGCCCGCGATCAACGACGCGGTGGGCGGGCAGATCGACCTGGCCATGTTGAACTTGTCCGCCAGCCTGCCGTTCATCCGCCAGGGCCGGCTGGTGCCGTTGGCGTATGCGGCCGACAAGCGCTCGCCGCTGTTGCCCGACGTGCCCACGCTGGACGAGGCCGGCGTGAAAGGGGCGCAGGCCGCCACCTGGTACAGCCTGGCCGCGCCTGCCGGCACGCCGCCCGACATCGTGCAGAAGCTGAGCGACACCGTCCGAAGCGTGAACGACGATCCCGACTACCGCCGCATCATGCAGGACCAGGCGATAGAGTTGATGGCGCTGTCTCCCCAGGATGCCGGCGCTTACGTCCGGAAGGACCGCGCCGACATGCAGCGTCTGCTGGGCACACTGGGGCTGCTGGCCAAATGACCCCCCACTTTCCTGCGCCGCGAAAGGCGCCCGCACCATGAACTTCGACTTCAGCAAGCTGGCCTCGGCCGACGCCTTCAAGCTGCTCTCCAGCGTGGTCGTGCCCCGGCCCATCGCCTGGGTGGTCAGCCAGTCGGAAGCGGGCGTGCGCAATGCCGCGCCGTTCTCGTTCTTCAACGTGGTCAGCAGCGACCCGCCCATCGTCGCGCTGGGCATCGGACCGCGCGGCGGGCAATTGAAGGACACCTCGCGCAACATCCTGCAGACGCGGCAGTTCGTGATCAACCTGGTGTCCGCGGAGCTGGCCGAACAGATGAATCACACCAGCCTGGACTACGACGCCGGCATTGACGAACTGGCGCGCGCCGGGCTGGCAACCGAACCGTCCCTGATCGTGGCGCCGCCGCGCATCGCGCAGAGTCCGGCCGCGCTGGAGTGCGAGGTGTGGCAGGTGCTGGATGCGGCGCCGCAGCGCGTGATCGTGCTGGCGCGGGTGGTGGCGCTATACCTGCGCGACGATGCCTTGCTCGACGCGGGCAAGTTCTATGTGGACACGCCCGCGCTGCGCCTGCTGGGCCGCATGCACGGCGCGGGCTGGTACGCGCACACCAGCGATCTATTTCAGATGCGCACGCCCGACGCGGCCAACGATCCCGCCGTGCGGCCCGCGCAGGGGCATTGAATGCCCCGCAGACCTTGAACCCTTTTGGAGCCTGTCGATGAAACTGCATTGGTCGCCGCGATCGCCCTTCGTGCGCAAGGTGATGATCGTCATTCACGAGGCCGGCATCGCGGACCGCGTGGCGCTGGTGCGCACGCCGGTTGCGATGGACAAGCCCAATCTGGACCTCGTGCCCGACAACCCGCTCATCAAGCTGCCGACGCTGGTGCTGGAAGACGGCACGGCGTTGTACGACTCGCGCGTCATCTGCGCCTACCTGGACGCGCTGACGGGCTGCGGCCTGTTGCCGGACGATGCTCAGGCTCGCCTGACCACCGAACGCCGCCAGGCCCTGGGAGACGGTTTCCTGGACGCGCTGCTGCTGTTCCGCCAGGAACGCAACAAGCCCGCCGAGCGCCAGACGCCCGCCTGGCTGGATGCCTTCGCGCTGAAGACCAAAGCCGTGCTTGCCGCGCTGGAAGCCGAAGCGCCGGCGCTGCAGGCCAGCGGCTTCGACCTGGGCCTGATCGCCATCGGTTGCGCGCTGTCGTACATGGACTATCGTTTTCCGGATATTGCCTGGCGCGACGGCCACCCGGCGCTGGCGGCGTGGCACGCGCGGTTCGCCGCCCGGCCGTCAGTGATGCGTACGCAACCCGACGAAACCCCCTGAAAAGAGGACGATGATGAGCCGTATCCCGCTGCCCGATCCCGCCACCATGACCGATGCGCAAAAGGGCGTGTACGAAAAGATCGTCTCCGGTCCGCGCGGCCGCCTCGTCGGTCCCCTGCGCGCCGCGCTGCACAATCCTGATCTGGCCGATCGCTGGCAGGCGCTGGGGGCGCTGCTGCGCTTTGGCACCAGCCTGCCGCCCCGCGTCAGCGAGCTTGCCATCGTGGTGACGGCGCGCCGCTGGAACAGCCAGATCGAGTGGCATATCCATGCGCAAGCCGCCCGGGCCGCGGGCATCTCGGATGCCATGCTGGACGCGATCCGGGCCCGCGCGACGCCCGTATTCGACAACCGCGACGACGAAATCGTCTATGAGTTCGCGCGGCAGATCCAGGAGACCGGGCAGGTCGAGCCGGCCCTGTATGCGCAGGCGGTCGAGCGCTGGGCCGCCGTTGGCGTGGTGGAACTGACCGCAGTGATCGGCTATTACACGATGGTGTCCATGACGCTGAACGCGCACGAGATCCCGATGCCCGACGACGCGCCGCCGCCGCTCGATACGCCGGCGCAGGAGGGGGCGCCGGCGCTCAGCCGCCTCGCGCCGCTTGCCGGGAGCGCCTCATGAGCGCCGCCGGCAATCCCGACGCCGGCGCGCAGGCGCGCGCCTACGTGCCGGACAGCGTGGAGACGCCGCGCATGCCCGTGACACCCCGCCACACGCTGCCGGCCGGGGCGTGCGATACGCATTGCCACGTCTTCGGGCCCTACGAACGCTTTCCGCTGCAGCATCCGTCGTCCTACGCCGCGCCGGACGCACCGGCCGAGCGCTATCTGCGCATGCTGGACACGCTGGGCGCCGCGCGGGGCGTGCTGGTGCAGCCGGCGCCGTACGGGACGAATCCGGACGCGTTGCTGGCCGCCGTGGCGCAGGGCGGGGATCGCCTGCGCGGAATTGCCGTGGCGGATCCCACGGCCACCGATGCGCAATTGCAGGCCCTTTACGACGGCGGCGTGCGCGGCCTGCGCTTTGTCGAGGCGCGCGATCCGGCGGGCAACCTGTTTGCCGGCAGCGTGGGATTCGATCAGGTCGCGGCGCTTGCGCCGCGCATGAAGCGGTTCGGCCTGCACGCGCAGCTTTGGGCGCCGTGCGATACCTACCTGCGCCATCTGCCTGCACTGGCCAAGCTGGATCTGCCGCTGGTCATCGACCACCTGGGCAGCCTCGTGCCCGCGCGCGGCGCAGAGGACCCGGTGTTCCAGATGCTGCACGGCCTGCTGGCCGATGGGCGGATCTGGATGAAGCTGACCGTATGCCGGGTGGGCGCCGCGCCTCACTACGAAAACGCGCGTGGCATCCACGATGCCTTCACCCGCGCCAATCCGGACCAGGTGCTGTGGGGGTCGGATTGGCCCTTTGTGCGCATGGGCGCGGCGGCGCCGTCGGCCGATGCGCTGGTGGATCTGGCGCACGATTGGCTGGGCAACGACGCGTTGCGCAGGAAGGTTTGGGTGGATAACCCCGCGCGCCTGTATGGGTTCAGGTAAGCGCCCGCACGCCGGTCCGGGTTTACGGGCTGGCGTGCCAGACGCCTTCGCCGCCGATCTCGCGCACCAGCGTCTGGATCTGGGAGGCCACCTCCATGACCGTGCGGCCCGGCCCCTTCGAGCGCGAGAACGCCATGGAAACGATGCGGCTCATCGTCGGATCGCGCAGCGCGGCAATGCTGAGGCGGCCTTCCTGCACCTCCTGCCATACCGCGTGCAGCGGCAGCACGGTGTACATCTTTTCGTGTTCGACGATGGACTTCATCAACGGCAGGGAGTCGGCCTCGATCAGCGGAGAGATGGCGATCTTGCGCGCCCGTGCCAGACCGTCCAGCGCGTTGCGCAAGCCGTTGGGCGCGCCCGGCAGGATGAAGGGCAGGCCATCGAGCTTGTCGAAGGTGATCTCGCCCGCCTGCGTGCGCGCGTCGCCCGCGGCGCCGACCAGGTACGAGTCCACGGAGGCCAGCGCCTGTTCGCCGGGCGGGCATTTGTCGCCGTAGCGATAAAGAATGGCGATGTCCACGCGGCTGTCGGTCAGCCATTCTTCGATCTGGCCGCTGGAGCCTTCCAGGATCTTGAGATGCACCTTCGGGAATTGCTCGCGCAGCCGGGAAAACAGCCTGCGGATGAGCGGGTGCGCGGTTGAAGGCAACAGTCCCAGCGTGACCTCGCCGGCAGGCTCGCGCGCCTCGCCGTTCAGTTCCATTTCCAGGCGTTCGGCGTCGCCCAGCAGCGTCTGCACCAGCGGGAACAGGCGCTCGCCCACTTCGGACAGGTTCACGCCGCGCCCGGTGCGGTTGAAGAGCCGCGCATTGCACTCGCGCTCGAGCGCATTGATGCGGCGGCTCAGCACCGACTGGTCCTGGTCCAGGTACAGCGCCGCGCGCGTGATGCTGCCCAGTTCCGCGATGGCCAGGAAGGCCCGCCATTTATGAAGGTCGGCGGTCAGGTCCAGGCTCAGGCCCGTGGCTTTTGCTGATGGCATGGTCGATGGCGCAGGTCGGCAGTCGTGGGAATCGGCATAAGCGTACGGCAAAAGCGCACGGGCATGGCGTTATTGCAAGCCCAGCTTGCCGCGCTTGATGACCTCGCCCCACTTCTTCGATTCCGTCTCCATCAGCGTGCGGTATGCGTCGGGCGTGGTCGCGACGGGGATGGCGCCCTGGTCGACCATCTTCTGCCGCAGGACCGGGTCGGCCAGGGATTTTGCAATCGCGTCGGACATCTTGTCGACAATGTCCTTGGGCGTGCCGGTGGGCGCGATGACGCCGTAGTTGGATTCCACGATGATGCCGGGAAAGCCGGCCTCCTTGGTGGTGGGCACGTCGGGCAGGCCTTCGAAGCGTTCCGGGCTGGCCACGGCCAGCGCGCGCAGCTTGCCCGCCTTGATGAAGCCCAGCGCGGCGGACGCGTCGCCGGGGAACATCTGCACCTCGTTGGACAGCAGCGCCGTGACTGCGGGCGCGGCGCCCTTGTAGGGCACGTGCATGATGTCGATGCCGGTCTGCTGCTTGAGCAGTTCGCCGCCCAGGTGCGGCGTCGTCACGTTGCCGGCCGAGCCATAGTTGTACTTGCCGGGCTGCTTCTTGGCGCTGTCGACAAAAGCGGCCAAGGTGTTATCCGGCAACGACGGATTGACCATGATGACCTGCGGAATGCGCGCCACCAGCGACACGTACTGGATCTTGGACACGTCGTACGGCACCTTCATGACGTGAGGCAACCCGGTGATCGCGCCCGGCACGCCGAAGCCGAAGGTATTGCCGTCGGGCGTGGCGCGCACGGTGGCGTCGACACCAATGGTGCCGCTGGCGCCGGCCTTGTTCTCGATGACGATGGTTTGCCCGAGGCGCTCGCCCAGAGACGGCGCGAGCAGGCGCGCCAGATTGTCCACCGAGCCGCCGGGCGGGTAGGGCACGATCAGCCGGATCGGCTGGCTCGGCCAGGGCTGGGCTGCGAGCGCGGCGGGCGCGGCGGGCGCGGCGGCGACGCCGCCCAGGATCATTGCCGCCACCGTCAGTGCGGTTGCTTTCTTCATGTGTCTCTCTCCGGATGCGCCGGCTCGGGCCGGCGCGTTGTCGTTGTCAGGCGCCTTGCAGGCCCAGGACCTGCTTGGCGTAGATGTTGCGCTGGATCTCGTTGGTGCCGCTGAAGATGGTGGCCGCCAGGGCGTTGGTATAGGGCGCCAGCGCCTGCACGCCGCCGCCGCCATAGCTCAGGCGCATTGCCGCGCCGCCATATTCTTCGGCGATCTGGATCAGCAGGGCGCCCAGCCGCTCGTGGGTTTCGGTGGCCCAGATCTTCAGGAGCGACAGTTCCGGCGGCAGCGGAAGTCCGGCTTTGGCCATGTCCGCAAACACGCGGTACATCGCGGTCAGGTCGGCGCTGTCCAGCCGCAACTCGGCCAGCCGGTCGGCGAACGCCGGATCGGCCAGCAGGCCGCGCTGCCGCGCCAGACTGAAGATCTGTTGCAGGGCGTGGCTTGCGTGCTTGGGGCTGCCGCTGAACAGCCGTTCGAAGCCCAGCAGGGCCTTGGCAATTCCCCAGCCCGCGTTGAGTTCGCCGACCACGTTGCCGCGCGGCACGCGGACCTGGTCGAAGAAGACCTCGCAGAACTCCTCGTGACCCGACAGCGTGCGGATCGGCCGGCGGCTGACTCCCGGGCTGTTCAGATCGACCAGCAGGAAACTGATGCCTGCCTGCTTCTTGACGGTCTTGTCGGTGCGCACCAGCATGAACATGTGCGTCGCGTCCTGCGCCAGCGTGGACCAGGTCTTCTGGCCGGTGACGACCAGTTCGTCGCCGTCGATCACTGCCTCGCAGCGCAGCGAGGCCAGATCCGATCCCGCGTCGGGTTCCGAGTAGCCCTGCGCCCACACCGCTTCGCCGGACAGGATGCCCGGCAGAAAGCGCGCGCGCTGCGCGTCCGTGCCGTGGCGGATGAGGATGGGGCCCAGCATGACCAGGCCCTGGTCCGGCGCGCGCGCCACGCCGTAGCGTTCGGCTTCTTCGATGAACGCGATCTGCCGGGCGGGAGACAGTGCCATGCCGCCATGCTCGCGCGGCCACGACGGTGCGATCCAGCCCTGGCGCGACAAGGTGAAGTACCACGCCTTGATCTCATCCCAATGCAGCCGCCACGGCACGTGCCGCAGGTGATCGGGGTAATGCGCGCGGAAGAAGCGGCGCAGCAGCTTGCGGAACGCCGCTTCCGGCATGGCGTTCCAGTCTGCCTCGCGCGGGAACTCCATGGCGTCCAGGCCTGGCGTTGAACCCTCCGGTGCGTCCTCTGCCGTATCGTCCGCCTCCGGCGCCGGGTCGGCTGCCAGCACGCCATAACGCTGACGATGCGCCGTGGCGTTGCCCAGCCAGGCGGCCAGGTGCAGGGCGCTGCGGAAGTACAGGCTGACGTCGCATTCGTCGGTGTAGCCGATGGCGCCGTGCAGCTGGATGGCCAGCCGCGCCGCATCGATGCCGGCGCGCGCTGCACGGGCCTTGACCCGGCTGGCCGCCGCCTTGCGGGCCTTGGCGTCGTCCGGCGCCGCGGCAATGGCGTTCAGTGCGTCCAGCAGACTGTTGGACGCCAGCTCGACCTGCAGCGTCGCGTCGACCAGGCGGTGCTGCAGCGCCTGGAATGACGAGAGCGTCTGGCCGAACTGCTTGCGCGTATTCAAGTAGGCGACCGAATCGGCCAGCACCTGCCGCGCGACGCCCACGAGTTCTGCGGACTGCATCAGGCGGCCGTAGTCCAGCGCCTCGTCAACGGCGTCCAGCACGCCCTCGCGCGCCAGCAACGCTTCGCCGCCAACCACCGCGGACTCAATCGTCAAATGGCAGGCCGGTGAGCCATCCGCGCGTTCGTGCGTCTGCACCGTGACGCCGGGCGTGCCGGCCGGCAGATAGAACAGCGCAGACCCCGTTTCGCCATCGGCCGTGACAAGCCAGCCGTCCACATCCGCACCGGGGACGACGTGGCGCTTTTCGCCGTTCAGCACATAGGCGCCTTCGCGCGCGGTGACCGTGACGCCAAACGCCCCGGCGGATTCGCCGGCTTCGAGCTGTCCTTCGGTTTCCTGCCAGGCGAGGCCAACCCTTTTTTCACCGGCGCACAAGGCTTGCAGCAACGCGTCTCGGACGGTGCCATCGCCCGCCGGATTGATGCGCGCCAGCAGCGCCGTGCTCAGCACACCCGCCCCGACAAGCGGTTCGGGCAACTGGGCGCGGCCCGCTTCTTCCAGCACGGCGGCCATCGCGTGCCAGCCCAGTCCCAAACCGCCCAGTGCTTCGGGCACGCTCATGCCCAGCCAGCCGACGGCGGCAATCTCCTGCCAGTACGCGCGCTCGCCGCCCGGGGTGCGGCGCTTGCGCTGCCGCTGGTCGCGGCGTTGCAGGAAGTCGCGCGCGCTGTCGCGGATTTCCTCGATCAGTTCGTGGTCGGCGGCGCTCATACGATGCCCTCGGCATGCAGGCGCTCGATCGCTTCGGCGGACAGGCCAAGTTCGGCGCGCAGGATGTCGGCCGTGTGCTCGCCCAGCATGGGCGGGGGCAGACCGGCGGCGATCGGCGTGGCGGAAAAGTGAATCGGGTTGCGGACGATCGGCATGCTGCCCAGCGCGGGATGCTCCACGCTGCCCAGCACCTGCCGATGGCGCACCTGCGGATCCTCGAACACCTGATCCATGGTGTAGATCGGGCCGCAGGGCACGTTGGCGGCCGCCAGGGCCTGGTTCCAGTCCGCAACGGTTCGCGCCAGCATCGCGGGCTCGATCAGCCGCGACAGATCGGCCTGCGCCGCTGCGCGCTTGGGATTCGTGTCAAAGCGTGGGTCGTCGGCGAGCGCGGGCAGACCGATGACCAGGCAGAAGCTGCGGAATTGCGAGTCGTTGCCCACGGCGACCATCAGGTGTCCGTCCCGGCATTCGAAGGCGCGGAACGGCGCGGTGATCTGCGAGGCCGAGCCCATGCGGGCGGGCAGCTGACCGCTGGCCAGATAGTTCATGCCGATGTGCGAGATGGCCGCGATCTGCGCGTCCAGCAGCGCCAGGTCGATGTGCTGACCCACGCCGGAGATCTGGTCGCGGTGCCGCAGCGCGGCAAGAATGGCCGACACCGCATAGAAGCCCGCGGTCAGGTCGGAAACGGAATAACCCGCCTTGACCGGCCCGGCGCCCGGCTCTCCGTCCGGCACACCCGTCACGCTCATCAGCCCGCTCATGGACTGGAAGATCGGATCGTAGCCCGGCAGGTGGCTGTAGGGGCCGGTCTGGCCGAAGCCGGTGATGGAGCAATACACCAGCCGCGGGTTCAGGGCCGACAGCGAGGCGTAGTCCAGTCCGTAGCGCTTCAGGTCGCCCGCCTTGAAGTTTTCGATGACGATGTCGGCCTTCTGCGCAAGCTGGCGCACCAGCGCCTGGCCTTCGGGCCGCGAGATATCGAGCGTCACGGATTTCTTGCCGCGGTTCATCGCGACGAACGACGAGGTTTCCCGGCTGGGCTTGCCGTCGCGGTCCGGCATGGGATAGCCCTGGTGCCGCACGTCGTCGCCGCGGCCGGGGCGCTCAACCTTGATGACCTCGGCGCCGAAGTCGGCCAGCATCTGCGCGGCCCACGGCCCGGAAAAAACCCGGCTCAGGTCCAGGACCTTTACGCCTTCCAATGCACTGGTCATGTCGGCTCCCTTATTTGCCCTGGAACACCGGCGCGCGCTTCTCCAGGAACGCGCGGCGCGCCTCCTGCGCGTCCTCGGTCTTGGCGATGGCCGCCGTCATGTCCTGTTCGTAGCGGTAGCCGTCGCGCAGGCTCATGTCTTCGATGGCGTTGAGGGTCTGCTTGGCCAGCACGGTCGCCAGCGGACTCTTGGAAGCCAGCTCGCGCGCCAGTTCCATGGCGCGGTCCATCAACGCATCGGCGGGCACGGCGGCTTCGACGATGCCCAGGCGATAAAGCTCGTCGCCGTCGACGCGCAGGCCGGTCAGCATCATCCGGCGCAGGCGGGAGTGGCCGAAGAGCCGCATGCCATGGCGGCCCCCGCCCAGCAGCCCGACATTGATCTCCGGCAGTCCCACGACGGCGGTGGACGCGGCGATCAGGATGTCGCAAGAGGCCACGATGGCCAGCCCCGCACCCAGCGCCGCGCCGTTGATCGCGCCCACCACGGGCTTGGCGCATTCACGGATGGCATGAAAGCACTCCCGCGTGCGGCGTGAATGCTGCGGCAGGTCGCCCGGCCCCTTGATCGTCTCGCCACGGATCTTCAGGTCGGCGCCGGCGCAGAAGATCTTGCCCTGGCCCGACAGCACCACCGCCCGCACCTCGGGCGTCTCCGAAATGCGGTCCAGCACCCACGACAGCTCGTTCATCATGTCGGTGCTGAGCGCGTTCACGGGCGGATTGGCCAGCAGGATGGTGGCGACCCCGTCGGCGATCGTGACGTCCAGCGCGCGGTAGGGTCCAGCCAGGTTCTCCGGCATGCTCATGTCTCTCTCCTTTTTTGTTCAGATGATCTTGCGGTCGCGGTAATCCTGGATCTGTTCAGCGGACAGGCCCAGCTCCGCCAGCACGTCGGCGGTGTGCTGGCCCAGTAGCGGCGGCGCGGCGTCGGCGCGCAGCGCGGCGCTGCCAAAGCGCAGCGGGTTCATCACCTGCGGCACCGACCCCGCGGCCGGATGCGGCAGGCGCCGCAGCATGGCGCGATGCACGACCTGCGGGTCTTCGAAGACTTCGGGAACGGTATTGATGGAGCCCGCCGGTACGCCGGCCTTTTTCAGCGCCGCCAGCCAGTGCGCGCGTGGCTGGGTGACGAAAATGGCGTCCAGGATCGGGTCCAGGGTGTCCTGATTGCGCACGCGCTGGCTGTTGGTGATGTAACGCGGGTCCTGCGCCAGCGCGGGCTGGCCCAGCATGTCGCACAGCGTGGCGAACTGCCCGTCGTTGCCCACCACGATCACGATGTCGCCATCGGCGCACGCGAAGGTGCGCTGCGGCTGGATGTTGGGATGCGCGGTGCCGGTGCGGCGCGGCACCTTGTTGCCCAACAGGAAGTTCATTGCCTGGTTGGCCAGCAGGCCCACCTGCACGTCCAGCATCGCGACGTCGATGTATTCGCCCTGGCCGGTCTGTGCGCGGCGCAGCAGCGCGGCCACGATGCCCAGCGCGGCATACACGCCGGTGGTCAGGTCCACGATCGGCACGCCGACCTTCTGGGGACCGCCGCCGGGCTTGTCGTCCCGTTCGCCGGTAACGCTCATCAGGCCGCCCATGGCCTGGATCAGGAAGTCGTAGGCGGGTTCGGCGGCGCGTGGCCCGGTCTGCCCGAATCCGGTGACAGAGCAGTACACCAGGCGCGGATTGATCTTGGAAAGCGTGTCGTAATCCAGCCCCATGCGCGCCAGCGTGCCGACCTTGTAGTTCTCCAGCACCACGTCCGCATCGCGGCACAGTTCCTTGACGAGCGCCTGGCCTTCCGGCATCTGCAGGTCCAGCGTGATGGAGCGCTTGCCGCGGTTGGTGGCAATGAAGTAGGCGCCGTCCTTGGTGTCCTGGCCTTGCTCGTCCTTCAGGAACGGGGGGCCCCAGGAGCGCGTGTCGTCGCCCTGGCCCGGCCGCTCGACCTTGATGACGTCAGCGCCCAGGTCGGCCAGGATCTGGCTGGCCCAGGGACCGGCCAGGATGCGGCTCAGGTCCAGCACTTTGAGATTCGATAACAGCGGCTGCAAAGCCTTCTCCTTGACTGCGGTATGTGCAGGCAGTCTAGGAGTTGGCGGGCGCTGCGGGAGGGGCCCGCAGGCGCAAAGCTGTTATGCGGTTCGGTCCGCGCCGGTCAGGCGCGGGCCCGAGGGCAGGATGGATTTCCGGCTTCAGCGTCCCGTGTCGGGATAATTGGGCCCGGCGTCACTGAAGCCGCCAGAACTGTACGGGTTGGCCGCGCCGGGATGCGGCGGTCCGCCGGGGCCGCTGCCGCAGCCCGCCAAGAGCAGCGTGGCGGCAAGGAGAGTAAGCAGGCGCTTCAGGGGGGATGTCATGGAGGTCTCCTGCGTCTGCCCCTCAGCAGGCGCGTGGCTCGCAGCGTATGCGCGGATTATAGGCCCGCATTCTTCGCCTTGATCCGGGGTTTTGCGCAACGCGCGCGGTACGCGTTCACCGGGTCGGAATCCGCGGGATGAAAGTACGGGTGCGGGTAGCCTGCTTCGCGCAGCGCCGCATGCAGGCGAACGCCCCACACGCATTCGCGCTGCGCTTGGTCCCACAGCCGCGCGGCCAGGTCTTTTTGACCGCTGCGCCACAGCGTGAGGCCGTAATCGGCCGCGATTTCTTCGTCGCGTGGCAGGTCGCGGTAGGCAAGACGCATCAGGCGCAGGCCTTCGTCGGTCTGACCGCGCAGGGCCAGAATCCAGCCCAGCGTGCCCTGGTTGTACGGCCGCGGGCCGACGCGTTCCAGCGAGCGGCGGGCCTGCTCCTCCGCTTGCGGCAGGTAGTCGGGGAAGTCCGCCAGGAAGTAGGCGGTGTTGTTCGCCAGGTCCGTTGCGTCGGCGGCGCGTTTTTTCGATGGCCGGGCCTGCAAGACGTTCGAATCCTCCAGCACCAGATCGGGCATGCCGAGCAGGCGTTCCACTTCCAGCCGCTTGCGCCGGTCGGCATCGTCGACCGGCTTGAAAATGTCCGGAAACGGCCGCTGCCGTGTCTGCAGCAGCCAGTGCCGCGCCAGATCGGCCTGGCCCGCGGCCAGCAGCAACCGGGCCAGATCCAGCTTCTGCTCGGCGCTGCGGGTGCAGCGCATGGCGCCGATCAGCGCGCGGGCGCCGTCCGCATCGTTCTGCGCGAACTTGCGGTTGACGGCGTCCAGCTCCGCAAAGCATTTGCTGTCGCGCGTGACGTCCGCATCGATATGCAGCGACACCGAACCCGCCGGCACATCGTGGCTGAAGTAGGCTGTCGCGCCTTGCCGGGTGGTGTAGCCCAGGTCCACCCATTGTTCGCCCCAGCGCTGGGGCATGGTCATGATGTACGGCCAGGCCGGCAAGGGCTCGGTGCTGCCGCTGCGCTGCAACTGGAAGAAGTGCCCCCAAGGCCCGTCGCCGATGCGGCGGATCAGGGTGAAGTCGTCTTCCGTATGCGGCAGCGAGGTCCGGATCTGCGCCGTGCGGCCTTCGGCGTCGGTGACGCCATGCAGGATGCCATCGCCGGAGGGGGTATCGAGAATCTCGTCGTTCGAGCCGGTCACGAAAACGCGGTACGGCGTATGCGGCGCGGGGGCGGGGCCATTGCCATCCATCAGCGTCAACGTCAGGCTGCGCGTGCGGCTTGGGGTGTCTGACACCTGCGCGGCCGCCGTGCCTGCCGGAGCCGCTGCATGCGCGGCCGCCGCGGCCAGTCCCAGCACGGCCGCCAGGCATGACGCAGAGGCCGATGCGAACCAGGCGGGGCGCGATGCGGCGTCGGGAAGTGCGGGTGAGGCGGATTGTCCGGAACGTTGCTGCGGGTGCTTCATGGGGACTGCCAGTGGCGCCGGGCGCGGCGGGCTGCCACGGCGGTAGGGGAGAAGGCCTGCCTAAGCAGGGCGCTGCGACGCAAGCGCGAGCCGGATTGTGCATCACAAACCGAATGCGTAGCGGGCCGCGGGATCCGATGCGCGTGGCGGCTTCGCGCCGCTGACAGCCCCGCGCCCGCGTCAACGTGTGGCATCCTCGCGCCTTCGCCTTCGCCTTCCCCGCCGTGCCCCATGTCCAAACTCATTCTGCGTGCCCTGGACCTGTCCATCCTGTCCTTTGCCGCCGCGCTTTTCGGCGCGTGCCTGACGTCCTTGCTGCAGACCGGTGACCTCGGCTGGGTGGTCCCCGACGCGCCGTACATGTTCTCGGCGCGCGATTTCTACGCCCAGGCAGTTCTGGCCGGCCTGGCTGGTGTGCTGATGCTGGTCGTGGCCGAGCGCCCGGCCAAGCTGCGCCAGTCCTCCTCCTGGGGCCTCGCGGCGACGTTTGCGGCCGCGCTGCTCGTCCTGTACCTCGCGCCGCCTTCCCCGCAAGTGTTCGGCAACACCTGGGCCCCCGGCGAGGCCATGCGCGAACTGTTTCTGGCGCAATGGCGCTTGGTCCTGCCCATCGCCGTCGCGGCGACCGCGCTGCGGTGGGGTTTGCGCCGGCTTTTGCGCTAGGATTGTCGTCACCCAACCCCGCCTCCCCCGGAGATACCCTGCATGTCCTCCCTAGACGCCTTTGCCATCACCAAGAAGTGGCCCGCCCAGCATCCCGACCGCATCCAGCTCTATTCGCTGCCGACGCCCAACGGCGTGAAGGCGTCGATCATGCTCGAGGAAACCGGTCTGCCCTACGAAGTCCACCGGGTCGCCTTCGATACCAAGGACCAGTTCACGCCCGAGTTCCTGTCGCTCAGTCCGAACAACAAGATCCCGGCCATCCTCGACCCGAACGGGCCGGACGGCAAGCCGCTGGGCCTGTTTGAGTCCGGCGCGATCCTGGTCTACCTGGCCAGCAAGGCCGGCCAGTTCATCCCGGCGGACACGGCGGGTCGCTTCGAGACGCTGCAATGGGTGATGTTCCAGATGGGCGGCATCGGACCGATGTTTGGCCAACTGGGCTTTTTCCATCGGTTCGCGGGCAAGGACTATGAAGACAAGCGCCCGCGCGACCGTTATGTGGACGAGTCCAAGCGCCTGCTCGCCGTGCTGGACCAGCGCCTGGAAGGGCGCGACTGGGTGATGGGCGACCAGTACACCATCGCCGACATCGCCATCTTCCCGTGGGTGCGCAACCTGGTGGGCTTCTATGACGCCGGCGACCTCGTCGGCTTTTCGTCGTTCAAGAACGTCGCGCGCGTGCTGGACGCGTTCGTGGCGCGGCCCGCGGTCGCCAAGGGTCTGACCATTCCGGGCTGATCGATGGAACTGCGCCAGCTCCGTTACTTCGTGCGCGTGGTCGAGGCCGGCAGCATCGGCCGGGCGGCCATGTCGATCGGCATGGTCACGTCGGCGCTCAGCCAGCAGATCAGCCGTCTCGAAGGCGAGCTGTCCACGCGGCTGTTGCAGCGCAGCGCCAGCGGCGTGGTGCCCACGGACGCGGGGCTGGCGTTTTTCCGGCAGGCGCAACTGGCCCTGCGCCACGCCGACGACGCCGTCCAGGCTGCGCAACAGGCCCGGCTGGCCGGGCACGTCAGCGTCGGCCTGCCGTCCACGACGGCGGCGGTGCTGGGCGCGCCGTTCCTTCAGGCCATGCATGCGCGTTATCCCGACATCCGGCTGCATCTAGTCGAAGCGCTGTCCGGGCACCTGACCGACATGCTCAACGGCCGCCTGCTGGATCTGGCCATCGTGTTCCATGCCGAATCCGCGCGCCGCTGGAGCGTGATGCCGCTGCTGGACGAGCCTCTGTTCCTTTTTGCCCGGCCCGGCATGCCCGGCGTGCCGGCTGGTGACACGACACGGCTGGAAGCCATTGCCGACCTGCCGCTGGTGCTGCCCAGCGGCCGCCACGGCCTGCGCGCGCTGGTCAACAACGCCTTCCAGCAACTGGGACGCACGCCCCGGGTGGTGGCCGAGGTCGATGGCCTGTCCCTGCTGATGGACGTGGTGCAGCAGGGCGGCGCGGCGACGATCCAGCCCAGTTCGGCCACCGCGCGCATCGCGCCCGGTCAGTTGCAGATGGCGCGCATCGACGATGCCCACCTGTTCCGCTCCAACCTGCTGGCCAGCCTGTCGGACGAAGAACTGTCACCCGCGGCGCTGGCGGCCCGGCTGGTCATGGCCGACGTGTCCCGCACCCTGGCCCGCGAAGGCAAATGGGCGGTGGTCGCTCTTCACGAATCGTGAATACCCGTTGACGCCTGCCTGATATCGCAGCGGCGCGCCGCTGCGTAGAGTCTGCCCCTTGAATTGGGGAAGATGGCATGGTTGACGTCTTGGTGATTGGTGGGGGCAATGCGGCGCTGTGCGCGGCCCTGATGGCGCGCGAAGCCGGCGCCAGCGTGCTGCTGCTGGAAGCGGCGCCAAAGGAATGGCGCGGCGGAAATTCCCAGCACACGCGCAACCTGCGCTGCATGCACGATGCGCCGCAGGACGTGCTGATCGACGCGTATCCCGAGGAAGAATACTGGCAGGACCTGCTCAAGGTGACGGGCGGGCTGACCAACGAACACCTGGCGCGGCTGGTCATCCGCGAGTCCTCCACCTGTCGCGACTGGATGCGCCGCCACGGCGTGAACTTCCAGCCGCCGCTGTCGGGCGCGCTGCACGTGGCGCGCACCAATGCGTTCTTCATGGGCGGCGGCAAGGCGCTGGTGAACGCCTATTACCGCAGCGCCGAAGCGCTGGGTGTGCAGATCCGCTACAACGCGCCGGTCGATTCGCTGGACCTGGACAACGGCCGCTTCGTGGCCGCGCGCATTGGCGACGAGCGCATCGAGGCCCGCGCCTGTGTGCTGGCCGCGGGCGGCTTCGAGTCCAATCGCGAATGGCTGCGCGAAGCCTGGGGCCAGAACGAGCGCGGCGAATGGCCAGCCGACAACTTTTTGATCCGCGGCACGCGCTTCAACATGGGCGTGCTGCTGAAATTCATGCTGGACGCCGGGGCCGATGGCATCGGCGACCCCTCCCAATCGCACTGCGTGGCGATCGACGCCCGCGCACCGCTGTACGACGGCGGCATCTGCACGCGCATCGATTGCGTGTCGCTGGGCGTGGTCGTCAACCGCGACGCCGAGCGCTTCTACGACGAGGGCGAGGACTTCTGGCCCAAGCGCTACGCCATCTGGGGGCGCCTGACCGCCATGCAGCCCGGCCAGATTGCGTATTCCATCATCGACGCCAAGGCTATCGGCCGCTTCATGCCGCCGGTGTTTCCGGGCGTGAAGGCCGACACGCTGCCCGAGCTGGCGCAAAAGCTGGGGCTGGATGCGGCCACCTTCGAGAAGACGGTCGGGGACTACAACGCGGCCTGCCGCGTGGGCAAGTTCGACCACACCGCGCTGGACGACTGCCATACCGAAGGCCTGACGCCCGCCAAGACGCACTGGGCGCGGCCCATCGACACCGCGCCGTTCTACGGCTATGCGCTGCGGCCCGGCATCACCTTTACCTATCTGGGCCTGAAGGTGGACGACACCGCCGCGGTCCGGTTCAACGACCAGCCCAGCGACAACCTCTTTGTCGCGGGCGAAATGATGGCCGGCAACGTGCTGGGCAAGGGATACACGGCGGGCGTGGGCATGTCCATCGGCACGGCCTTCGGCCGCATTGCCGGCACCCGCGCCGCCGCCGCCGCGCTCGGCCGGAACCCTGCGGGAGCACACCGTGAAGCAGCTTGAAGCCCTGGCCCGCGAGGCGCAGTCCTTTTCCACCAGCCAGTCCGGACCTATCCCGACTCCGGCGCCCACCGAGCAGCCCGTGCATTTTCATGCAAGGGGCGCCAAGCCGCTGACGGAATCGCTGACCGATGATGAGACCGAAGTGGCGCGCGTCATGCAGATCTGCAACGCCTGCCGCTATTGCGAAGGCTTCTGCGCGGTGTTTCCGGCCATGACGCGCCGCCTGGAATTCGGCAAGGCCGACCTGAACTACCTGGCCAACCTGTGCCATAACTGCGGCGCCTGTTTGCACGCGTGCCAGTACGCGCCGCCGCACGAGTTCGCCGTCAACGTGCCGCAGGCCATGGCCAAGGTGCGGATGCAGACCTACACCGACTATGCGTGGCCCGCGGCGCTGGGCACGCTGTACAAGCGCAATGGCCTGGCGCTGTCGCTGGCCACGGCCGCCGGACTGGCGCTGTTCCTGGTGCTGGCGGTGGTGATGGCGGGCGGCCTTTTCCATGAGCCGATGGCGGGCAATTTCTACGCCGTGTTCCCGCACAACACGCTGGCGCTGATGTTTGGCGTGGTGTTCGGCTTTTCGATGCTGGCGCTGGCGGTGGGTGTGACGCGGTTCTGGCGCAACGTCAGCCCGGGGGCGGCATCCGGCGCAGCGGTGGCCGAGGCGGCGCACGACGCGCTGCGCCTGCGCTATCTGGACGGCGGCCACGGCAAGGGTTGCAACAACGCCGACGACGCCTTCACGCTGTGGCGCCGGCGGTTCCACCACTTCACGTTCTACGGCTTCATGCTGTGTTTCGCAGCCACGTGTGTCGCCACGCTTTACCACTATCTGCTGGACCAGCAGGCGCCGTATCCGATCCTGAGCGCGCCGGTGCTGCTGGGCACCGCGGGCGGCATCGGCCTCTTGATCGGGCCAGCCGGCTTGCTGTGGCTGAATGTCAAGCGCCATCCCCTGCAGGGCGACGCGGCGCAGAAACCGATGGACCGGGGCTTCATCGTGCTGTTGTTCCTGACCAGCGCGACGGGCCTGGCGCTCTTGGCCGGCCGCGACGGCAGCGCGATGGCGCTACTGCTGGCGATCCATCTTGGCGTCGTGATGGCGTTGTTCCTGACCTTGCCCTACGGCAAGTTCGCCCATGGCATCTACCGCTCGGCCGCGCTCTTGAAGTGGTCCATCGAAAAACGCCAGCCCAACAAGCTGCAGCTCGGTTCGGACTGACCGGACCGCCCTTATCGCCGGCCTGACGGCGCCCGCTCGAGGCGCCGCAGCCGGCCACAACCCTGGAGACTCCCATGTTCCGCACTCGTTTGCTGGCGCGCTGCGCGCTGGCCGCCTGTCTGTCGCCGGCCCTGCCGGCCGCGCACGCCCAGACCTTTCCCGCCAAGCCGATCACGCTGGCCGTCCCGCATTCGGCGGGCGGCACGTCCGACATCCTCGCCCGCACCGTCGCCGCCGAAGCCGCCAAGACGCTCGGCCAGACGATCGTGATCGACAACAAGGGGGGCGCCAACGGCACCATCGCTGCCAAGCAGGTGGCCACGGCCGCGCCGGACGGCTACACGCTGCTGCTGGCCACCGCCAGCACGCACGGCATCAACCCGTCGCTGTATTCGCGCATTTCGTACGACGCGGTCAAGGACTTCACGCCCGTCACGCTGCTGGCCACCGTGCCGAACGTGCTGGTCGTCGGTCCCAACGTCAAGGCCAAGAATGTGCAGGAGCTGATCGCGTTCATCCGTTCGCAGGGCGACAAGACCAACATCGGCTCGGCGGGCGCCGGCACGCCGGGGCACCTGGCGGGCGAGATGTTCAAGAGCGAAGCGAAGCTGGAATTCACGCACGTGCCGTACAAGGGCGGCAGCCCCGCGATCACGGACCTGATCGGCGGCCAGATCGACTTCATGTTCACCACCATTCCGGGCGTCCTGCCGCATGTGAAGGCGGGCACATTGCGCGCATTGGCCGTGACGTCGCCCGAGCGCTCATCCGCGATGCCCGACGTGCCGACGATGGCCGAATCCGGCTTGCCTGGCTTTCAGGCGGTGTCCTGGCACGGCATCGTTGCGCCGGCCGGTACGCCGGACGCGGTGGTGGCCAAGCTGAATCAGGCGTTGACCGGCGCGCTGGCCTCGCCCGAGGTCAAGCAGCGCCTGCTGGAAGAGGGCGCGCGCGCCTCCAGCGTGAACACCGCCGAATTCGGCAAGTTCATCCAGACCGAGATCGCGGCGTGGGCGAAGGCGGTCAAGGACTCTGGCGCCACGGCGAATTGAGGCGGCAGGCGGTCGCGCGGCTTCTTTCAGCCTTTGAGGATTTCTGAAGACCGACGGGATTTGCCGGGCATCAGACGGGCGGATGAGCGCGAATCCGCCATGCTAGGATGCCCCGCATGCTGATTGCCGCCTTGCTTACCTCGCTGGCCCTGACCTCGGGCCCTGCCATTGAATACGACCTTCCGTGCTTCTTCGCGGACAAGGAAGCGGAAGGCTCCCTCGAACACGTCCAGCACTGCGCCCGCGCCACGAACGGTAGCGTCGAGTTCCGTCCCGCCGTCATGGCGCGCATGGGTTTCAGCAATGATGGCCTGTCACCCGCAACGGCCAATGGCTCGTGGCACTGGGTGCGGCCCGACGGACGCGCCGTCGCCGTGGTCACGTTCGATAACGGCGCCGACGATTTCGAGGAAGGCCTGACGCGCGGACCGTGGGCGGGCGGCATGGCCTACTACGACAGGCAACTCAACCGCGTGCTGGCCACGCCTTACGACTGGGTCGACCGCTTCGAGGGCGGTCTCGCCGCGGTGTGCAAGGGTTGCCGCATCGAACGCACGCGCGACGGCGAACACAGTTACGTCACGGGCGGAGAATGGGGCGCCATCGACCGCGAAGGGCGGCTGGCGCTGCCCATGCGGCCGGATGCGATGTCGTTGCGGGCAGAGATGGAGACGGCGCGCGGGGCGCCCAGCAGCGCGCCTCACCCGCAATAAATCAGCCTCAGAACTTGTAGCGCAGTTGCGCGTACACGTTGCGCGGCGCGCCGTAAAAGACCGAGTTGTAGCTGCCCATGCCCGAGTAATAGTGCTTGTCCAGCACGTTGTTCAGGTTCACGGTCAGGCGCAGGTCCTTGGTGAAGTCATAGCCCGCCATCAGCCCCAGCACGCCAAAGGCGTCCTGCGTGAACCGATGGTTGTTGTCGCCGATGTCCTGCGAGAAATACGTGTTGCTCTGCCAAAGCATGTTCGCGCCTACGGTCAGGCGGTGCCAGTCGCCCGGCAGACGATACGCCGTAGCCAGCTTGAACAGGTGTTCGGGCTGCGTGGTGCTGACCCGCTTGCCGTCACGGTCGCGCGAACGGCTGTAGGTGTAGCCCGCGTTCACCTGCCAGCCCGGCATGACTTCGCCCGACACCTCCAGTTCGACGCCACGCGTGGTCACGCCCGGAATCGCGATGTAGGCGGTGCCGCCCGACGGCGTGGACGCGCCGCTAGGATCCAGCTCGGCGACGTTGTCCTGCTTGAGCTGGAACAGCGCGATGCTGGCGTTCAACCGGCCGTTCAGGTATTCGCCCTTGGCGCCGATTTCGTAGCTCTTGCCGGTCAGCGGATCCAGCTGGCGGTCGTTGGCATCGAAGTTGTAGGCCTGCGGCTTGAAGACGTCGGTATAGCTGGCATACACCGTGTGGTGCCTATCGAGGTCGTAAGTGATGCCCGCATAGGGGATGAATTTGTTGTCCACGGTGGTGGCGTAATGCGAAGTGCGGCCGTTGCCCAGACTGCCGTCCAGGCTCCATTCGTAATCCGTCCAGCGGCCGCCCAGAATGACACCAAGCCGATCCGTGGGACGCAGCACGGTCGCGCCGTACAGGATCTTCTGGTTCACCAGAATGTTGTGCGTCAGCCACCATTCGTACATATCGGGCTCGGCGGCGTTGTTGTTCCAGTTGAAGGCGTCGTCGATCAGCGAATCGGTATTGCCGTCGTAGCGGTTCGATTGCGAATGCGTGCGCGCGGCGTTATAGCCCAGCACCAGTTCATGCTGGCGGCCGAACAGGGTGTAGGGACCGGACGCCTGGAAGTCGATGGTGTTCTCGCGCGAGTCGGTGTTGAAGCGCGCCGCGCCGCCCGTGTAGAAGCCGTGATCGATGCTGTGCGTGTCCACGTCGATCAGTGCGCTGCTCATGCCGGAGATCAGTTCGCGCGAACGGTAGTTGCGATGCGCCGCGGCCAGCTTGACGCGCCAGCCGCTGTCGAACTGGTGATCGATGTCCGCGAAGACGCGGGTCGTGTCCTGGTCGCGCCACGCCCATTTGTCTGCGGGGTTGGTCGATCGCGAGAACCGGACCTGCGATCCGTCCGAGAAGAATGCCGGCAGATGGGTGTTGCTGGTGCCGTCGTTCTTGTTCTGCTGATAGTCCACGCCGATGGACGCCTTGGTGCGGGGCGTCAGGTCGGCTTCCAGGATGCCGTAACCGACATACTCTTTGCCGCTGGCGTAATCCATGTAGCTGCCGCGGGTCTCGGCGGCGCCGACCACGCGGCCGCGAATCTTGCCGTTCTCAGTCAGCGGGCCTCCCAGGTCGACTTCGCTGCGGTAGCGGTCCCATGAACCGGCGCCCGCGCTCAGGCTGCCTTGAAATTCCTGCGTGGGCCGTTTGCGGATGAAATTGACGACGCCGGACGGATAGCCTGCGCCGTTCACCAGACCGGTCGCGCCTTTCAGAATTTCGATGCGGTCATAGATGACCGTATTGGTGATGCTGTAGTTGTCGCGGACGTTGCCGCCGTCGCTGGACAAGCTGGGCAGGCCGTCGAACTGGAAGTTCTGCAGCTGAAAGCCGCGCGAGTAGAAGCTGTAGCCCTCCGAGTTGTCCTGGACCACGGTGATGCCGGGCGTCTGTTCCAGCGCGCCCGCGACGCTCACGATGCCCTGGTCATCCATCTGCTGGCGCGTGATGACGCTGACCGATTGCGGCGTTTCGCGCATCGTCAGGCGCATGCGCGTGGCCGACGAAGACTCCGGCATCGTGTACGAACCGGTGCCTTCGCTGGGCGGAATCACGCCGTTGGCGGTGACCACCACGGGTTCCAGCGCGGTCACCGCGCTGACCGCCGGCAGCGGCCGCACGGACAGCACGCCGCTGCGGGTGACGACGAGTTCCAGCCCGGTGCCGGTCAGCGCCTGTCTTGCGGCCGCTTCGGCGTTCAGCACGCCGCGCACGGGCGCGGCCTGCTTGCCGGCCACCAATTCGGCGCCGGCGGAAATGGGTTTGCCGCTCTGCAGCGAGATGCGGCTAAGGGTATCGGCCAACGGCGCGGCGGGCAGGTCGTAGGCCTGGGTGGCCAGTTGCGCGGCGGCTGTCGTGTTCTGGGCGTGGACCGGCCGGGTCAGCACGCAGGCGGCGAGCGCGCAGGCGACGAGCGCGGCGCCGGGGGGCAGGGGAAATTTCATGTTGGCAGGGAAGCAGTGAGTGGATTTCGGTTGCGTCATAAGTCATGACGGCGACCGATCTGAAATCCCCTCACTGCCAGCCGATTTTTTTTCAGGCGGCGTCCACCAGCGTCAGCCAGGGGCCGTAGCGATGCACGCGGATGGGCAGCGTGTCGCCCAACGCTTCCAGCGCCCGACGCGGATCGTCCAGCGGAAACACGCCAAAGACGCGCAGCGCCGCCACCTCGGGAGAGACCCGGATCAGCCCGGCCTGATAGGCGCGCAACTGTTCCACCACCTCTTCCAGCCGCGTATCCCGCACGCTCAGGATGCCGCTGCGCCATCCGGCCTGCGCGACGTCTTCGCGAGCCCACGCGCGGTCGCCGTCGAACGCCGCCGAGGCGCCTTGCGGCAGGTCCATCGCGTCGCCGCGGTGGGGCCGCAGCGTCAGGGTGTCCTGCAGGGCCCCCGCGACGGAGTAGCCGTCGAACTGGCTGATGCTCAGGCGGGCCGCGCCCGCCGAGACCTCGCCATGCCGCGTGCGCACCACGAACGGCCGCGCTTCGGCATGCGCGTCCGCATACAGCCCGCCCTGGCGCAGCACGACGGTGCGCTGCGCGTCGTCGTAGTGCACATCGGCGGCCGACCGCGCGTTCAGCGTCAGGACGGACCCGTCGGTCAGTGCGAACGTGCGACGTTCGCCGGTGCGCGTGGAATAGGTGGCGGACAGGCCGGCCAGCGGCACGTAGCGGTCGGTGACCAGCGCGCCCACGCCGACGCCCGCCATCAGCATGGCCAGCTTCAGTACGCGCCGGCGGTTCAGGCCGCTGGCCTGCAACAGCGCGGTGCGGGCCGCGCGTGCCGGCCCCGGGGCGTCGCGCGTCGCGTCACGCAGCCGGGACAGGGGTTGCTGCATCAGGCCGTCGACTTCGGCCCAGGCGCGCGCGTTGTCGGGGTGGCTGGCAAGCCAGTGTTCAAAGCGCTGGCGGTCGCGGTCAGAGGCCTGGCCGGAGGTCAGCAGCACGATCCAGTCGACCGCGCGATCGGTCAGCGCGTCACCGGCGGACAGCGGCTTCATGACGCGTCCGCGGCGCGGCGCGCGGCCAGGCAGTGCAGGAAGGCGCGCTTCACGTGACGCTCGACCGTCGCCAGCGACAGCCCCAGCGTTTGCGCAATGGCGGGATGCGTCATGCCGTCCAGCCGGTTCAGCAGGAACGCGTGCTTGACCGGCACGGGCAGTCCGTCAAGGAGCGCATCGATCTCCTGCACGGCCTGCTTCAGCATCATCAGCAATTCAGGCGAGGCGGCGACGGGCTCCTGCTCGTGCGCCAGCGCGTCCAGATAGCGCGCCTCGACGTCGCGGGCGCGCCACAGGTCGATGGTCAGGCGGCGGGCCAGCGTCAGCAGGTAGGCGCGAGGTTCGGCGATGGGCGTGGCCGACGGCGAGGTCAGCACGCGGCAAAACGTGTCCTGCGTCAGGTCGGCGGCGTCGGCGCGATTGTTGACGCGGCGGTTCAGCCAGCCCAGCAGCCAGTCGTGGTGTTCCGCGTAAAGCCGTTGAATGTTCTGGTACGCGGGGGAATCCATGGACGGGCGGCGACAGGTGGTAATAGGAATAACTCTTATTTATAACTTGGATCGCCGCCCAAGACAATCGCGTTATCCGCCCGCCAGCAGTTTGCCTAATGTCGCCATGCCTTGCTCCATGGCGTCACCCCAGGGATGGCCGTGGTTCAGGCGCAGGAAGTTGCCGAACGCGCCCGTCGCCGAAAAGAGCGGGCCCGGTGCGATGCTGATGCCGTGGTCCAACGCGGCGCGGTGCACCTTCAACGTGTCGATGTGCGCGGGCAGTTCCACCCAGACGAAGTAGCCGCCGGCCGGCCGCGTGGCGCGCGTGCCTTTCGGAAAGTAGCGCGCCACGGCTTGCAGCAATTCGCCCTGCTGCAGCGCGAGCGCCTGCCGGAACTGACGCAGGTGGCGGTCGAACCCGCCTTTTTCCAGATAGGCCGCGATGGCAGCCTGCGTGGGGGCGGCCGTGGCAAGGCTGGTGGTCAGCTTGTTGCGCATGATCTGCCGGGTGTAGCGCCCGCCCGCCACCCAGCCGACGCGATACCCCGGCGCCAGCGTCTTTGAAAACGACGCGCAGTGCATGACGATGCCATCGGTATCGAACGCCTTCGCCGGCCGCGGGCGGGTCTCGCCGAAATACAGTTCGCCGTACACGTCGTCTTCGATCAGCGCCACGTCGTGGCGTGTCAGCAGCTTGACCAGCGCCTCCTTCTTCTCGTCGGGCATCAGGCTGCCGAGCGGATTCTGGAACGTGGTCATCAGCCAGCACGCGCGCGGCCGGTGCCGCAGGATGGCGTCTTCAAGCGCCTCCAGATCGATGCCCACGCGTGGATGTGTCGCCACCTCGATCGCATGCAGGCCGTTGCGTTCCAGCGATTGCAGCGCGGCGTAGAACGTTGGGGATTCCACGATGACGGCGTCACCAGGCTGGGTCACCGCCGCCAGGCTCAGGTTCAATGCATCCAGCGCGCCGTTCGTGACGACGATCTCATCCACGGGCACGCTCAGGCCATCGGCCAGGTAGCGCAGCGCGATGGCGCGGCGCAGGGCTGCGTCACCCGGGCTCAAGTCATCGATGGAACCCCACGGATTCAGTTTCTGCACTGTCGAGGCCATGTACCGCGCCAGCCGGCCGTACGGCAGCAGCGACGGGCTGGGAAATGCCGAGCCGAAGGGCAGCATGTCGCGGCGCAGGGTGGCGTTCAGCACCCGCAGCACGTTATCGCTGACATCCACCGGATGGCGGTCCGCGCGGGCGCTGGACACGCTGTCCAGCTCGGGCAGTGCGGCGCGCGGCGCCCGCTGCACGTAATAGCCGGACCGGTCACGGGCACGGATGAGACCGCGCGCTTCCAGCAGGTAATAGGCCTTGAACACGGTGGACGGGCTGACGCCGCGGCTGGCGCTGGTCTGCCGCACCGACGGCAGACGGTCGCCAACCTGCAACAGGCCGGACAGGATCGAGGCGGTGATTTCTTCGGTCAGGCGTTCGTAGCGCTTCATGAGGGCGTCCGGATGCGTGGTGCGGAGTCAGGTGGACATGCCGATGGACCGCATGACCAGGCGCAGCACGCCGGCCGCCGCGCCCAGCGCCGCGACGCTGCACGTCCAGATCATCGCCAGCCACATCAGGCGCGTGAGCCACGAGGAAGATTGCGAAGGGTTCATCAGTGGAACTCCTCGCCCGTGCGTACCTTGCCCCGGAAGACGTAGTACGACCAGGCGGTGTACATGAGGATAATCGGAATGATCGCCAGGGCGCCGACCAGTGCGAAACCCTGGCTTTGCGGCGGCGCGGATGCCGCCCAGATCGACACGCCGGGCGGGATGATGGCGGGCCAGATGCTGATGCCCAGGCCGCTGTAGCCCAGAAAGACCAGCGCCAGCGACAGCACGAAGGGGCCCGCGGCCGGCGTGCCCTTGACGCGGCGAATCAGTTCGAAGCCCGCCGCGGCGACCAGCACCGGCACGGGAAAGAACCAGAACATGTTTGGTAGGCTGAACCAGCGCTGCGCGATGATCGGTTGCGTCAGCGGCGTCCACGCGCTCAGCACGGCAATCACGGCCAGCAGCGCCACCGTCAGCGGCCGCGCCAGGCGGCACATGTGGCGGTGCAGCCGGCCTTCGGTCTTCATGATGAGCCACGTGCAGCCCAGCAGCGCGTAGGCCGCCACGAGCCCGACGCCAGCGAACATCGAGAACGGGCTGATCCAATCCCAGGGGCCACCGCTGTAGGCGCGCCCCACCATCGGAATGCCCTCGATGTAGGCGCCCAGCGTGACGCCCTGGAAGAACGTGGCGCATACCGAGCCCAGGACGAAGGCCTTGTCCCACAGCGGCCGGTGATGCGCATCCGCCTTGAAGCGGAATTCGAACGCCACGCCCCGGAAGATCAGTCCCAGCAGCATGAACACCAGCGGGAGATGCAGCGCGCTCAGGATGACCGAGTAGGCCAGCGGAAACGCCGCCATGAGGCCGGCGCCGCCCAGCACCAGCCAGGTTTCGTTGCCATCCCAGACCGGCGCGACGGTATTGACCATCACGTCGCGCTCCTGGCCGTCGGTCACCAGCGGAAAGAGAATGCCGATGCCCAGGTCGAAGCCGTCCATGATGACGTACATCATGACGCCGAACAGAATGACGACGGCCCATATCAATGCAAGATCCACACCCATGGCGTCAGGCTCCGGAATGCTTGGGTTGCGCGGGCGCGACGCCCGCCAGGGTTGAGGCGGCGGACAGCGGACGCGAAGGTTGGCGCGGTTCGCCCGGTCCACCCGACAGCGGCGCGTGACCGGGCGCGGGGCTGGGACCCATGCGGATGAGGCGCAGCATGTACGAGACGCCCGCGCCGAACACCAGCAGGTACACCACGACAAAAAGCGCCAGCGTCAGCGTCAGCTCGCCCAGGCCGTGCGGCGTGGCGGCGTCCGCGGTGCGCATGACGCCATACACGATCCACGGCTGCCGCCCGATCTCGGTGACATACCACCCGGCCAGCATGGCGACCAGGCCCGACGGCCCCATCCACAACGCGGCGCGGTGCAGCCAGCGCGACTCGTACAGGCGGCCGCGCCAGCGCGCCCATTGCGCCCAGACGGCAAGGGCGATCATCAGCAGGCCCAGCCCGACCATGATGCGGAAGGACCAGAAGACCACCGTGGAATTGGGGCGGTCCTCGGGCGGATAGGACTTCAGGCCCGGAAACTGCCCGTCCCAGCTGTGCGTGAGGATCAGGCTGCCCAGCCGCGGGATGTTGACGGCGTAGCGCGTTTCCTCGCGCGCCATGTCCGGTATGCCGAACAGCGTCAGCGGCACGCCCGCGCCGGGCTCGTTCTCCCAATGGCCCTCGATGGCGGCGATCTTGGCGGGCTGATGCTTGAGCGTGTTCAGGCCATGAAAGTCGCCCACCACGGCCTGTAGCGGCGCGACAAGCAGCAGCATGCCCATCGCCATTGCGAACATCTTCTTCACGGCAGGACTGCGGTCCCCGCGCAGCAGATGCCAGGCGCCCGAAGCCCCGACCATCAGCGCGGTGGCCAGGAACGCGGCGATGCCCATGTGCGCCAGACGATACGGGAAGGACGGATTGAAGATCACGGCGAACCAGTCGGTGGGCACGACTCGTCCGTCCAGGATTTCGTATCCCGCGGGCGTCTGCATCCAGCTGTTGGACGCAAGGATCCAGGTCGCGGACACCAGCGTGCCCAGTGCCACCATGATCGTCGAAAAGAAATGCAGCCCCGGCCCCACGCGCGACCAGCCGAACAGCATCACGCCCAGAAATCCGGCTTCCAGGAAGAACGCGGTCAGCACCTCGTAGGCCAGCAACGGACCCGTGACGCTGCCCGCGAAATCGGAGAAAAAGCTCCAGTTGGTGCCGAACTGGTAGGCCATGACCAGCCCCGACACGACGCCCATCCCGAAGTTGACGGCGAAGATCTTGGTCCAGAAGTGATAGAGGTCCCGGTAGACCGTCTTGCCCGTGCGCAGCCAGAAGCCCTCGAGCACGGCCAGGTAGCTGGCCAGTCCGATGGTGATGGCGGGAAAGACGATGTGAAACGAGATGGTGAAGCCGAACTGAATTCGTGCGAGCAATAGCGCGTCGCTGTCCATGGCGGTATTCCTGACTTTCTCTGTCAGCGCGGACGGATCGCCACGAGGCGGCGGGCGCTGACGGGTGTTTGAACTGCCTCGCCAAGTTAGGCTTTTGGCGGCGATCAGTACAGATTCAGAGAAAGCAAAAAAAAGCGGATCAGTTTCGAGGCGCAGCCCGCGGCGCAAGCGCCGGCGCGGCCAAACGCTGCGCACGCTGGCTCAACCAGACACTGCCCACCACAATCGCCATGCCCGCCAGTTGCAGCGCCGACAGCCGTTGGTCCAGAATTGCCCAGCCCAGAATCGTCGCGGAGAGCGGGCTGAGAAAGCCCAGCGACGACACGGCCGCGGGCTCCAGTCGTGCCACCCCGCGGAACCAGAGCACGTAGGTCAGCGCCGCGCCGACCAATCCCAGCCAGGCGATGCCCATGACATTGACCAGCGTGAAATGCGGCAGCGGCGCTTCAAGCAGCAGCGCGGCTGGCACGAGAAGAATGCCGCCCGCCGTCAACTGCCAGGATGTGAAAGTCAGCGCAGAGACAGGCGGTTGCCACCGGCGGCTCAGGACGGTGCCCAGCGCCATGGACGCCGCACTGCCCAATCCGGCCGCGATGCCGACCGGGTCCAACGCCGCTTTCGGCGTCAGCACCAGCAGCGCCACGCCAGCCAGGCCCGCCAACGCCGCCACGACGGACAGCCCGCGAACGGGCGATCCCAGCAGCAGCCGGGCCAGCGCGATCACAACCAGCGGCTGGATCGCACCGAGCGTGGCCGCCACCCCGCCCGGCAGGCGGTACGCGGCGACAAACAGCAACGCCCAGAACACCGAGAAATTCAGCGCCCCAAGCACGAACACGCGCAGCCACCAGATGCCGTGCGGCAGGGCACGGCCCCACAACAGCAGCAGGATGCCCGCGGGCAGGGCGCGCAGCAGGGCGACCGTCAGCGGATAGCCCGGCGGCAGCATCAGCGTGGTGACGACGTAGGTGCTGCCCCAGATCGTGGGGGCGAGCGCGGTCAGGAGGAGGTCGGTGTTGCGGGACATGAATCAAAGGGAAGCGGCCGGCCAGCGCGCGCAGCGCTGGCCGCCGCCTTCAATACATATGCTGCCCGCCGTTCATGGCCACATTGCTGCCTGTCATGAACCCCGCCGCATCGCTGCAGATGAACGCGATCAGCGCGCCGATCTCATCGGGCTCGCCCAGCCGGCCTACGGGAATCTGCGGCAGGATCTTTTCCTGCATGACCTCCGGCGGCACGGCCTGCACCATGCGCGTGGCCAGATAGCCGGGCGACACGGTGTTCACCGTCACGCCCTTGCGGGCGACTTCCAGCGCCAGCGATTTGGTGAAGCCGTGGATGCCCGCCTTGGAGGCGGCGTAGTTGGTCTGCCCGAATGCACCCTTGCTGCCGTTCACCGAAGAAATGTTCACGATGCGGCCCCAGCCCCGATCCGCCATCGGCCCGCAAAGCGGCTGCGTCATGTTGAACATGGAGTCCAGGTTGCTGTGCATGACCTCGGCCCAATTCTGCGCGCTCATCTTGCGCAGGCTGGCGTCGCGCGTGATGCCGGCGTTGTTGATCAGGATGTCGATCTGGCGCCCGTCTTCTTCCAGTTTGCGCGCCAGCGCCTGGCAGGCGTCGAAGTCCGCCACGTTCACCTTGTACATGGCGAAGGTGCGGCCTTTGGCGGCCTCTTCCTTGATCCATTCGCGCGTGGCGGTTTCGCTGGAATGGTAGGTGACGATGACATTGTGGCCCGCATCGTGCAGTGCGACGGCGATGGCACGGCCCAGGCAGCCCGTCCCGCCCGTGATGAGGGCGGTTCGTTTAGCGGTCATGACGGCCTCCCTGCTGGTGGGCGTCCTGCATGGCCGCGCAGGCGGCCGCCATCTGGTTGGTCATCGTGGACCACATCTGCGCAAAGGGCGAGTTGTCGGCGGCCGCGCTGTTGGCCTGCTTGAACCATTCGCACATCGCTTCGCCCACGCCGGCGGCCATGGTGGCCTGTTCCTGCAGCGCGGCGTGCGTGAGGGCCTGGCTGGCTTCCAGTTGCGCCTGCCAGCGTTTGCGCGCGAGCTCGCCCATGGCGGGCATGACATCCTGCCAGTTGGCGGTGGGGTTCAAGGGGGAGAGGGCGGCGAGGACCTGGCCGGAGCTGTCGCCGGCCAGACGCTGGCCCATTTCGAGCCAGCGCTGCTGGCTTTCCTGCGCAAGCTGGGCCAGGCGCTGGCAGAAGGCGACGTTGGCGCCGGTCAGGCCGGCGGGCAGGGAGGCATTTGCTTTCTTCATCATCCGTCCTTGTAAATGGCGTGCTAAGGGGAAACGAATACACACGAGCCTCATGCCGTCGGCAGAGGGGCTTGCCCGTCAACGATAGCCCAGCGAGCGGCGGTACGGCCAGCGTTGCGGACGCAAACCTTGCGCAAGGCGCAAGCGCACACGCAGTTCTTGACGCAGCGCCGCACATGGTGTCCCATCGCAACGATGCAGCTGTACTAATGGCCCCCACTGCCGCGGAGACCCCTTGCCGACACCAGGCCTGATGGATCGTGTTCCCTCGTGGCGTTATCTGCCCGTGGCCTTGGCGCTGGTGCTGCCGGTGATCGCCTGCGTCGCCTGGACGTGGTGGCACGCGCAGAAGGAACAGCGCCTTGAAGCCGAGTCGGCCGCGCGCATCGTGCGGGTGCAGACGCAGCACGTCCTGACGCAGACGTGGACGCTGGCGGACCGGGTGGCGGCGCTGACGGCGCTGTCCTGCGACGAAGCGCTGCCCGACCTGCAACGCTGGGGCGCACTGAACCCGTATCTGCGGTCCCTGTTCCTGGTCCGCGGCGATCGCATCTATTGTTCGTCGGCGGTCGGCAAGATCGACTATCCGGTCTCGGAGTTTCGCAAGTGGGTATCCGACCAGCCGCCCGACCGCTGGCGCTTTACCGTGACCGGCTCGCCGCTGGCGCCCGAACGGCCGGCGATCCTCCTGGGCCGGCCCGGCGCCGAGGGACACAGCGGCGTCGTGGTGGTCGACGGACGGTACGTGCAGGATCTGCTGGACGCCGTGGCAAGCCTGCGCGATTACCGCATCGAACTGCAGGTAGGCGAGGGCGGGGCGTTCATCCACAACGATTTCAAGGGTGCGGCGGGAGCGTCGCGCGAGCTGGTCTACCACGAGACCACGGGCTACGATGGGCCCACACCGCTGACCATTCGCGTCAATGCGCCGGCTGAAGCCGTCGTGCAGGCGTGGCAGCAATTGATGATGACTTACCTGCCCGCCGCCGCGCTGCTCGGACTCGGTCTGGCCGTAGTGGCGTACCGCCAGCAGGCGAACCGCCGTTCCTTCAGAGAGCAGTTGCGCCGCGCGATCCGGGCTGATGAATTCAGGGTGCATTACCAACCCGTGTACGGTCATGCAACGGGCCAGTGCAGCGGCGTCGAGGCGCTACTGCGCTGGGAGCGGCCCGGGGTGGGATCCGTGCGGCCGGACGTCTTCATTGCGGCGGCCGAGGCCGATGGCATGATCGCCCCGCTGACGCGCCATCTGTTTACGCTGATCGAACGCGACATGCGCGGCTGGACCACGCCGCCGGGGTTTCACGTCGGAGTCAACATTGCCGCCGAGCATTTGTCATGCGCCGAGTTCACCACCGACGTCGAGCGCTTCGCCGCCAACATCGCCCATCGTGACCCGACCCTGGTATTGGAGATCACCGAACGCAGCCTGATCACCGATGACGGCCAGGCGCGGCGCAACATCGACACGCTGCGTGAGCAGGGGGTGCGTGTTGCCATCGACGACTTCGGCACCGGCCACTGCTCGCTGTCGTATCTGCAGCGATTTCCAGTGGATTATCTGAAGATCGACAAGGGCTTCGTGCATGCCATCGAACCCACTGGCGAAGACGCGCCAGTGCTGGACGTGATCATCACGCTTGCGCATCGCCTGGGCCTGGCGGTGTTGGCCGAAGGCGTTGAAACGGATCTGCAGTTCCGCTATCTCACCGGGCGCGGCGTCGCGTTCATCCAGGGCTACCTGTTTGCGCGGCCCATGCCGTCGGATCAGTTCGTGACGTGGTACGCCGGGCACGTGCCACCGAACGCACCGGTGGGCGAGCCGCAATCGCGTTCAAGTGGTCTTGGCGTTGGATGACGGCTTGGCAAAGAACAGATCCGTGATGGCCTGGCTGTCCATGGGTTCGCCGTTGATCGCGCGCGTCAGCATTTCCGCGCCCAGCAGTTGCACCGAAAACACCAGATCGGGCTGCACCCGGCGGATCTTCTCCAGATGCTTGCTGGTGTTGACCAGCGCCACCGTCTTGGCGCCGTCCGCGCCGGTCGCTTCCTTTGCGGCCAGCACGATGAATGCGTTTTCTGCGTCGTCGTCGCGCAGCGCCAGTACATAACGCGCCCGCGCCACGCCCGCTACGTGCAGCACGTCCACGCTGGAGGGGTCGCCTTCGATCAGGTCGGCGGCGGCGGGATAGTCGTGCGCCATGCCCGTTGGCACGATGACGGTGACTTCTTCGTTGCGGCTGCGCAGGCCCTGGTAGACGCTCAGCGCGAGGGGCGTCGCGCCGGCGATGATGATGTGGTTTTTTCTCATGGCCGAAGAAAACCTGCCTTTGACGAGCCGTTTCAGATTGCCGCCGATCACCGGTCCGGCGATCGCGCTGACGGAGGTGGCGAACACGGTAATGCCGAGGATGATAATCGACGCCGTGAACAGGCGCGCCGTGCCGCTATGCGGCACGATGTCGCCGTAGCCCACCGTGGACATCGAGACGATCGAGAAGTACAGCGCGGTGCTCGCGTCCAGAATCGGCGGGTTGAATTCGTTGCCCAGGTATAGCGTGCCGAACACCGCGTAGATCATCAGCGACAGCACGCTGACCAGCGCAAACAGCGACCCGGCCGTCACGCTGGCGCGGTCAAAGCGCCGCCAGTACGCCACCAGCGCAATCACCAAGACCAGCGTGTAGATGCCCAGCCCCGCGCGGCCCCCGTCGCCCATGATGGCGAACGTGCCGATGCCGATCAGCAGCACCAGCGAGAACGCCCACGCGATGCGCGCCTTCAGGATCAAGCCCAGCGCGATCACCTGCAAACCGACGCCGAGCACCAGGCGTGGAATCTCCAGCAGACCGACCACGCGCATGATCTCGTGCCAGTTGTCCAGCGCGAGCCAGAACGAATACTCGCGGGCACGGACTTCGCGCAGCACCGGGTGCATGAACGCGTATCCGTCCAGCGCCACCAGGATGGCAAGGCACCAGTTCGGCGGGAAAAACGCCAGTATCTTGCGGAGGCGATGGCGCAGGGATGGCTGGGGCAGGGGCATGGAGGGGAGGGGCTTGCTATATCAATCTGGTATGGAAGACTATCAACAAAGAATTACTGGAAACGCGTCCGAGGTCCTAAACTTTCCTCATCAGGCGGCTATCCGGAAGGAACACCGCCGATATGGCAGTAACGCCCCCCAGCAGCACGGGTGGACGCATTGCCAGGCGTTGATCACGTTGCAGCCCGTGCAGGGACTAGAGACCCGGCGCAGGCCACGGTCGGACCGTGCGTGAGTAGTATGAGGCACGAATGTTGGAATCGCGTGATCCAGGTAGAAGGCATCGGTGCCGGCCGATGACTCCGGGTTCACGTGTTGTTTTAGCGCGGCGTCTTACCCTTCGGGGGCAGCGCCGCGTTTTTTTCGCCTGGCGGTCTTGCGCCGGGCGATTTCAGGCAGACGCGTTCGCGTCCGCTTCTTCGCTGCGCCAGGCTTGTTGCCCGTCCGTGCGCGCGGTTGGCGTTGACACCCGATAGTCCAGATCCAGCGTGATGTCGGCTGCAAACATGTAGCCCCATCCGTGGACCGCACGGATCGGCAGCGTCATCTGATTGGCCGCCGCCTTGCGGCGCAGGCGGCTGATCATCACATCCACGAAGCGGCGGCGCGTGATGCCGCTGTCGGCTTCGTCCGCGCCATCGGCCAGAAAGGCGTCGCGGCTGATCTTGCGGTCGGGCGACTTCACCAGCCGCGACAGAAAATCGCGTTCACCGGTCGTCAGGCCCAGCGTCCGGCCCTTGGGGCTGATGAGCGTCCATCCCTTGTTTGCCAGCCGCCAGCCTTCCTGGGCCGGTTCTTCTATGGCTTCCGTGCCCGCGCCCGGCTCCATGCCGTCCAGCCCGACCGCGCGTCGCACCAGCGCCTGCAGCACCGCCGCAAGCTCCAGGCCGGTCACGTCCGGCGGCAGGCAGGCGTCCGCGCCGCAGAGCAAGGTGCGGATACGGCTTTCGGGATCGGTGAATGGGGCGATGGCCACGATGCCCAGGCTGCGATCGATGGCGCGCAGACGCACGGCGGCGTTATGCACATCGGTAAGCGGGGCTTCCAGGACGACCAGCGGGCTGGGCCGGCGGGAAAATCGGTCGTAGACATCCACGAGATCGTGGCAGCGGCGGACGTTGAATCCCAGGTGGGAAAGGGACTCGACGAGTCTGGCATGCCTGGCGTCGTCATTGCCAAGAAAAATGACATCCAGCGTGTTGTTCATTGATGCTTCCAATGAGGCGCCGCGACGGGGCGCTGGCGCCTTGAAAAAGCCGGACGTCTGGCAGAGCCATGCCGTTTCCGGCCGTTGCGGCGCTTGTCGTTCCAGAGTCACGCCTGTGTTGCATTTAAACACGGGCGTGTTTTTTTGTGAAGATACGTTTCTATGGTTTCGGACGGTAACAGCCGTCCAGGGGGAAATAGTCCGGCATCCATTGAAACAGCGTTTGATCCCCGATTTGCGTCAGAAAAATATTATGTATTACCGATACATTATTTTCTCTTTCGGCCGATTTCTGCCCATAAACTCATGCGGCTTTTTTTGCTCCGATTTTGCTGCAACGTCGCGCGACGGCAGCGGTGGGACTGGCGGGCAAGGCGCTGCAAGCCGATGAAAGATATGACTTTTAACGGGGCGGACTGCGGCGTGAAGCGAGGGCGCGCGGCAGCATGCGCGCAAGGCCAGGGGGGGTCAAGCGGCGATTTATGGATTAGCCCGGAAATTGGGGTCTAATCCCTTTATTTGGCCGCAGATTTGAAATGCTTTAATCCAAAAAAACCATACAAATTAATGTCTCAGGTTGATCGATTGGACACGTTTAGCCATCGTCTGCGCAACGCAAGAATGCTTCAGGGGTGGACTCAAAAAGACTTGGCGGTCGCAAGCAACCTGTCGCAAAGCGCTATTGGCAACTACGAAAGCGGACAGCGCCAGCAGCCGTCCAGCGAGGCGCTCATCAAGCTGACGCGCGCCCTGCGCGTCAACCCCCTGTGGCTGAGTACCGGCGAAGGACCCATGCTCGACACGCCGTCCGGCCATGTTGCTGCGGGCAGACTGGGCGAAATCCCCGACCCGCCCGCCTGGCCCTTCGAAACCATCTCCTACGCGGCCTACGCGCGGCTTTCGCACCAGGAAAAACGGCAGATCGAGCTGGTGCTGGGCGCCTACATCAAGGCACGCGGCGAATAGTCCCCATCGGTTGCGCAGGAACCTGCGGGCGCGGCCGGACATCGGCGGGCGCGACGGCGCCGGTGCCGCGGGGATCGGTGCGCAGCCGGCTGCGCAGGCGTTCCACGGGATCCGCAATCAGGTAGTTCAGCACCGCCGAGACCCCGATGCATCCCGTGATGGCCATGGCGGCGAACAGCATGGGTTGATGCTCCTGCACATCGTGCATCAGCCAGCTGAACGCCATGATGACCAGCATGTGGCAGATGTACAGGGGATAGCTGAGTTCACCAATGGCCTTGTCCAGCTTGTGGCGCGATTGGAACAGGAATGCCAGCGGCAGCAGTGCGGCAAACAGCAGGACCGCCAGGCCATCGCGCACGGTGGGATTGATGCCGATCGAGAAGTGCGCAACCGTATACAGGAACAGGATGCCGGTGCCGAGTTCAGGTAGGCGCTTCACGCGCTGCGTCCAGGCCTTCATGCGCGGCAGCAGCACCTGATGCGACAGCGAACCGATCAGGAACAGCGCCAGCTCCGTGGGGAAAAAGCGATAGGTCCAAGGATCCGAGCGGCCGACCCCCGTCCAGATCAGGATCGCGCGCAGGGCCAGCGAGGCGGCCAGCAGCGCCAGCAACCGGCGCGGCGAGCGCAGGATGAAGGGCGCAACCAGGTAGAAGCTCATTTCCACACCAAGCGTCCATGCTTGCGGCACCAGCAGACCCTTGTAGAGCGGCACGTCGCTGTTCGCAAAGCTGCCCGTGAAGGCCAGCGCCGAATCGCGGATGCCGAAGAACATCAGCCAGTCCTGGCCGAAGATGAAGAGGTTGGAGAGG
Organism: Achromobacter sp. UBA2119; assembly: GCF_002331005.1. Classification (NCBI taxonomy): domain Bacteria; kingdom Pseudomonadati; phylum Pseudomonadota; class Betaproteobacteria; order Burkholderiales; family Alcaligenaceae; genus Achromobacter; species Achromobacter sp. UBA2119. Next base: position 87,790 of record NZ_DCYD01000015.1, read on the forward strand.
AACAGGAAGACTTCGGCGCTGAAGGGCAGGGCTTCGTAGATGCGGAAGAACGAGCCGCCGCTGACGATGTGGGCCGTCAGGGTCAGGGCCGCCACCGCCAGATAGATCGGGAAAAGCCGCAGGAAACGATTGGCGTAGAACTTGCCGGTGGCGCCCTGATAATGGTCCGTCGCCGTCAGCACGTAGGAAATGAGGAAGCCGGAAATCACATAGAAGAGCTGCACGGCAAGCCTGCCGCCGACAAGCTGATCGGCGTAGCCGCCGCCCAGGTGGTCCAGCACCACTGACAATGCCAGTAAGGTTCTCAAGAAGCCCATCGCGCATCTCCCCGGTCGATATTGTTCTCAGCCCCGATGGGCCGGACACTGCGCATGCGGTTGTCGCGGGCTCCGCTCCTCTTTCCCTGTATTACTTTTTAGGCCGGAGTCATCAACTGTCATTGATTCTGCTCGCGGCCACCCACCCCCGCCATGCGGCATTCGATGCAGAACCCGCGTTCATCGGAGCTAGAACCTCCGGCTCAAGCGTGCATCTTTTGGATACGGCTGACAGACGGAGAAAATCGCGTGATGACGCACGGGCCGGTTACATTACGACGATACGCATCAATTGGAGGCTTGCTCATGCCCAATTTCATGTCCACGCCCAGCAGAATGCTCTGCCTGGGACTGTTGACCGCGGCCCTGGCCGGATGCGCCGGCATGACCGGCGGCGCGCGTCCCGAAGGCGCCGCTGCGGCCAGCGCGGCCACCAGCAAGGATTCGCTGGCGCAGACGAGCTGGGAATTGGTCCGCTGGGCGCAACCCGGCGGCGCGCTGCGCGACATTCCGCACGGCGACAACGGTGAGCCCATCCGCCTGACGTTCCTGGCGCAAGGCAAGCAATACCAGGTCAACGGATTCTCCGGCTGCAACCGTTACACGGGCACGTACAAGCTCGAGCGCAACAAGCTCGTCATCGACGCGCCCGCCACCACGCGCATGGCCTGCGTGCCGCCCGAGCGCGCAAAGCTGGAAGCCGACTACCTGCGCGCGCTGCGCGCCATCGACACGTTCACGCTGGATAGCGGCGGCGCGCCGCGTCACCTGACGTTCAATCTTCGGGGCGGCGACGTGCTGGAGTTCGAGCGCCGCCAGGATCCGCCGACCCCCTGATTCCCGCTTCGCTGAACGATCCGAGAGACCTGCATGCGCTTATCCCTTTTCCAGCGCCGCCTGGCGTCCGTCCTGCTGTGCGCGGGTCTCGTTGCCTGCTCGTCGCCGCCGATGCGCGCGGCCGATGGCCAGGATCCGCGTTTCCAGCCTGCCTCGGCTTCCGACATCCTGGTGCAGACGAACTGGGATCTGGCGCGCTGGACGCTCCCCGGCGGCGCGCTGCGCCCCGTGCCGCATCCGTCGTCGTCCACGCGCCCGATCACGGCTGCATTCATCCACGATCAGGGTTCGCCCCGGATGATGGGATTCAGTGGATGCAATACCTACAACGCGCCGTACACCATCGCCAATGGCCAGTTGATCGTGCGCGCCGATCCGGTGTCGACCCGCATGGCCTGCGCGCCGCAGACGATGGCGCTCGAGCACGATTTCCTGGCGTCGCTCACCCGGATCACGGCCAGTTCCTTCGATAACGCCAACAATCCGCAACGCATGACCTGGAAGCTCAGCACCGGCGACACGCTGGACTTCGGGCGCCGCGCGGATCCCGTGGCGGGCGGCCAACGCGGCCCCACCAAGCTGGTCTACGTCAACGCCGAGCGGGTGCCCTGCGACACGGCCGGTGGCCGCGGCATGTGCTATCAGGTGCGGGACAGCGCCTCGCAGCCCTGGCAGGCCTGGCCGGGCGAAATCACCGGGTTCAATTTCCAGCCCGGCGTGCACTACCGCCTGCGCGTGGTCGAGATCAATGACCCGAATGCCACTTTGGGAGCTGCCCCGCTGCGCTGGGTGCTGGACGCGGTGGTCGAACAGCAGGTCGTCACCCGCTAGGGACGGCAGGCGATCTGGGCACCGGCCGCCCAGCGGTATTCCCTTCTGCGGCGCAAATGGCCCAGCGATTATGATTACGGGCTTCGCCGCCTGTTTTCTATCGCTTTGCCATGACTTCCGTCGTCAATATCGCCGCTTACAAATTCGTTCCGCTGGATGACCTGCCTGCGTTGCGCGAGCGCCTGCTCGCCGAGGCCGGCGCCGCCGGGCTCAAGGGCACGATCCTGCTGGCCGGGGAAGGCATCAACCTGTTCCTCGCGGGGGCGGCCGGCGGCATCGACACCTTCTTGCTGGGCCTGCGCGCCGATGCGCGGTTCGCGGACCTGGAGGTCAAGTTCAGCCACAGCAACGACGTGCCGTTCCGCAAGCTGCTGGTCAAGATCAAGCGCGAGATCATCCGCATGAACCACCCTGCCATCCGGCCGGCAGCGGGCCGCGCGCCCGGCGTCGATGCGCACACGCTGGCGCGCTGGCTGGCGGCGGGCGTGGACGACAATGGCCGGCCCGTGGTCATGCTGGACACGCGCAACGCCTTCGAGGTGGACGAAGGCACGTTCAAGAACGCCATCGACTGGCGCATCGACCGCTTCACGCAGTTTCCCGCCGCGGTCGAGGCAAACCGGGCGCAACTCGAGGGCAAGACCGTCGTCAGCTTCTGCACGGGCGGCATCCGCTGCGAAAAGGCCGCCATCTTCATGAACGAGGCTGGCATCGAAAACGTCTACCAGCTCGACGGCGGCATTCTGAAATACTTCGAGGAAACGGGCGGCCCCGGCTACGAAGGCAAGTGCTTCGTGTTCGACGAGCGCGTCTCGCTCGACCCGGCGCTGGCGCCCAGCAACGCCTGATCGGATTTCCCGCAGAAACAAAAAAGCGCCCGCATTTGCGGGCGCTTTGCATTGGCGGTGACGCGGTTCAGCGCACGCGCATGCCGGGCTTGGCGCCGGGGAACGGCTCCAGCACGTAGATGCCGGCGTCGACGGCTTCATCCGCATGGCTGGCGGCCAGCACCATGCCTTCGGACACGCCGAACTTCATTTTGCGCGGCGCCAGGTTGGCGACCATGACGGTCAGCTTGCCGACCAGGTCTTCCGGCTTGTAGGCCGACTTGATGCCCGAAAACACGTTGCGGTGGCGGCCTTCGCCCACGTCCAGCGTCAGGCGCAGCAGCTTGGTCGAACCTTCGACGTGCTCGCAATTGACGATCTGCGCGATACGCAGGTCGACGCGCGCGAAGTCGTCGATGGAGATGGTCTCGGCCAGCGGCTCGCCGCCGGGCACCACGACGGGCGCGGCGGGCGGCTCGAACAGGTCTTCCAGCATCTGCGGTTCGACGCGCTGCATCAGGTGCTTGAACGGCGCCACGCGCTGCGGCAGGACCGAGGCATCGGCCCACGTGAAGGGCGCCTGCGCGCCGAACAGTTCCAGGGCAACGCGTTCGGCCAGCTGGGGCAGCACCGGCGCCAGCATCACCGACAGCGCCTTGAAGCCGGCCAGCGAGCGCGAGCAGATGTCCTGCAGCGCGGCCTTCTGCGCGTCGTCGGCGGTGGCGATGCCCTTGGCCAGCACCCACGGCTGCGCGGTGTCGAACGCCTGGTTGATGCGGTCGGCGTAAGCCATGATCTCGCGGATGGCGCGGTTGTACTCGCGGGCCTCGAACGCGGCGCGGATGGACTCGGCCTGCTCGGCGTATTCAGCGGACAACGCGCTGGTGTCGCCGGAATAACCCAGGACGCCGTCGAAATGCTTGGTGATGAAGCTGGCGGCGCGGCTGGCGATGTTGACGTACTTGCCGACCAGATCGCTGTTCACCCGGGCAATGAAGTCCTCGGGATTGAAGTCCACGTCTTCGACGCGCGCGTTCAGCTTGGCGGCGATGTAGTAGCGCATCCATTCGGCGTTCATGCCGAGTTCCAGATAGCGCAACGGCGAAATGCCGGTGCCGCGGCTCTTGGACATCTTTTCGCCGCTGACGGTGATGAAGCCGTGCACGTTGACCGCGTCCGGCGTCTTGCGGCCGGCGAACTTCAGCATGGCGGGCCAGAACAGGGCGTGGAAGTACACGATGTCCTTGCCGATGAAGTGGACCTGTTCGGTGTCGCCGTTGGGGTCGAGCAAGGCGTCAAAATCCATGCCCTTGACCGCGCAATAGGACTTGAGCGACGCCAGATACCCGACCGGCGCGTCCAGCCAGACGTAGAAATACTTGCCCGGCGCGTCCGGGATCTCGATGCCGAAATAGGGCGCATCGCGGGAAATGTCCCAGTCGCCCAGCTTGGCCTCGCCGTCTTCGCCGCCCAACCATTCGCGCGTCTTGGCCAGCATTTCAGGTTGCAGATGCTTGGCGCCTGCCTTGTTCGAACCCGTGGTCCACTGCTGCAGGAATTCCACGCAGCGCGGATCGGACAGCTTGAAGAAGAAGTGGTCGGACGACTTCAGGACGGGCGTGGCGCCCGTCAGCGCGGAGTACGGATTGATGAGTTCGGTGGGCGCATACACCGCGCCGCAGACCTCGCACGAATCGCCGTACTGGTCCTTGGCGTGGCACTTGGGGCACTCGCCCTTGATGTAGCGGTCGGCCAGGAACATGCCCTTGACCGGATCGTAGAACTGCTCGATGGAGCGCGTTTCGATCAGGTCCTGGGCCTTGAGCGCGCGGTAGATGTCCTGCGACAGCGCGACGTTTTCCGCCGAATCGGTGGAATGCCAGTGGTCGAAACGGATGTGGAAACCGTTCAGGTATTGCGGACGCTCGGCCGCGTAGCGCGCAACCAGCGCCTGCGGCGTGATGCCTTCCTTTTCGGCCTTCAGCATGATCGGCGCGCCGTGCGCGTCGTCGGCGCCCACAAAGTGCACCGTGTGGCCCGCCATTCGCATCGAACGAACCCAGATATCGGCCTGGATGTACTCCATGATGTGGCCGATGTGGAAAGATCCGTTGGCGTAGGGCAGCGCAGTGGTGACAAAGAGGGTGCGAGACATGGTTGTCGACTGAGGTTGAGGGGAAAAGGGATTTGGCCGGCCATTTTAGGGCAAGCGCGCGCGCCTGCCGCTGATGCGGCCCCGGATGTGGTCCCGGACAGGGTTCCGGAGATGGACCCGGAAAGTACACAACCCGCCCATCGCAGTGACGCGAATCAGGCGGGTTGAGGGAAGCGTGGCCAGGCGATGAGCGCGATTTCAGCGCAGCACGCATTGGCCGGCTTGCGCGGAATCATGCGCAAGCCAGGTTGAAAACCGCCGTCAGCGGATTTCGCGGGCCTCGACGTCAATCACATCGCCACGCGGTTGCGTGGCGAACGGGGCAGTGGCGGACTGGAAGGGTCCAGGGCGGGCGCCTTGGCGCTGGCTCCAATAGGCGCGAACGCCGAAGGGCTTGCCGCGCACCTTGGCGACCACATAAAGGATCGCCACGGCGAATGCCGTGGAAAGCATGAACACCAGCGCCATCGCCATGCCGATCAAGGCCAGGGCGGCGAATAAGACGGCACGAAAGAAGCGGATAAGTGTGTTGGTCATGAATGGTCGGATGCAAAACGCAGCGAAAGGTTCCCGTGTATCCGCTATCCTTTAGGGGATGGCGGCCCGCAGACGCCGCGCTGCCTACGGAACCATAGTGACATGAGTATAACGATAGAAAACATCCGCGCCGCACTGCGCGCCGCGCAAGACCCGAATACCGGATTGGATTTGGGCGTTTCTGTAAAAGATCGTGACATTCAACTGGCCGGCGGCCGCGTCGCGTTGACGCTGGAGCTGGGCTATCCCGCCGACGCCGTCCGCGACCAGATTCGCGACATCGCCGTGCGTGCGTTGGCGCAAGCGGGCGCGCCCGATGCGCAAGTCACTGTCACTTGGAAAGTCGCCGCGCACGCCGTGCAGAAGGGCCTGAAGCCGCTGCCCAACGTGCGCAACATTATTGCGGTCGCTTCCGGCAAGGGCGGCGTGGGCAAGAGCACCACCGCCGTGAACCTGGCCCTGGCGCTGGCCGCCGAGGGCGCAACGGTCGGCGTGCTGGACGCCGACATCTACGGCCCCAGCGTGCCGACGATGCTGGGTATCTCCGGCCGTCCCGAAAGCCGGGACAACAAGAGCATGGAGCCGCTGACCGGCCACGGCCTGCAAGCCAACTCCATCGGTTTTCTGATCGACGCGGACTCGCCCGCCATCTGGCGCGGCCCGATGGTGACGCAGGCGCTGGAACAGCTGCTGCGCCAGACCAATTGGCGCGACCTGGATTACCTGATCGTCGACATGCCGCCCGGCACGGGCGACGTGGCCCTGACGCTGGCGCAGAAGGTGCCGGTCGTTGGCGCGGTCATTGTCACCACGCCGCAGGACGTGGCGCTGCTGGACGCGCGCAAAGGCCTGAAGATGTTCCAGAAGGTGGAGGTGCCGATTCTGGGCGTGGTCGAGAACATGGCCATCCACATCTGCTCGCAGTGCGGTCACGCCGAGCACATCTTCGGTGAGGGCGGCGGCCAGCGCATGGCCGAGCAATACCAGACGCCCTGGCTGGGCAGCCTGCCGCTGACGCTTGCCATTCGCGAACAGACCGACGCCGGCACGCCGACCGTCGTGTCGGACGCGGGCAGCGAAGCCGCGTCGCTGTACCGTGCGATCGCTCGAAAGCTGGCCGCGGGCGTTGCGGCGCTTCCGCGCGACATGGCCGGAAAGTTTCCCTCCATCGTCGTTCAACAACCGACCTGACGCATGCGGTGGGCTGCCCGCGCCTTATTGGCAGGACTTTGCATGATGGCGGGCGAGGCGTTGGCCAAGCGCCCGGAGGTCATTGTCGACCCCGGGGGCGTGCCCCCGGCCGCGCTGCAGGCGATCACCCAGGCGGTCGATGCGATCGCGCGTCTGGCCGAAGACCAGGACGGCGGTGAAATCAATCGCCTGCGCCGGCGCGCGCGCGACGCGACGCTGGCGGCGCTGGCCACGCAGGGGTATTTCTCGCCCAAGGTCACGCTCGAAGCCGGTACGGATATCGGCGGCGAAACCTGGGACATCGCGATCGTGCCGGGCAAGCGCACGACCGTCGAATCCGTGAATCTGGAGTTCTCGGGCCGCATCACGCGCCCCGAGTACGCGCAGCGTGTGCAGAAGCTGCGCGACGACTGGAGCCTGAGGAAGGGGCAGCCGTTCATCAATAGCGACTGGAACCGCGCCAAGGCCACGCTGCTGGACGACGTGTCCACGCGCGACTTCCTGCTGGCGCGCATGACGTCCTCGCGCGCCGACATCGACGCGGACAACGCGGCGGCGCATCTGCACGTCACCATCGACAGCGGGCCGCAGGTGCGCATGGGCGAGCTCAACACCCAGGGTCTGAAGCGCGTGCCGGAGACGCTGATCGACCGCTACGTGCGCTACAACGTGGGTGCCGCATTCGACCAGAACCGGCTGGACCAGTGGCAGCAGGACCTGCAATCGACCGCGTTTTTCCGCGGCGCGTTCGTTTCGCTGCAGGAGCCGCCCGGCCAGAACGATCAGCCCACCGATCCCATTTCCGACCGCGCCCGCGGCCCCGGATCCGAAGACGCCGCTGCCGCCGCACCGGCGGGCGATCCCACGGTGTCGGGCGGCATGCCCCCGCCGCCGGCGCAGTTCGATTCCGACGGCGAGATCACGCTGCCGGTGCAGGTGCGCGTGGTCGAGGCGCCGCCCAAGCGGTTTTCCGCGTCGATCGGCGTGGACGACGAGGCCGGCGTACGGGTGGAATCGGTGTATCGCCAGAACGTCGTGTTCGGCCAACCAGTCACCATGGAAACAGGCTTTGGCGTGGACCGGTTGCGCCAGCGCGTTTTCATGGACATCCTCTTGCCGCCTTCCGAGCGCGGCTACCGCGATTCCGTCGGGATCCTGGCGGACCGTTCCGACATCCAGGGGCTGGAAGTGACCCGCTACGCGCTGGGCGCGACGCGCACGCAAGAGCGCAAGGGCGCGGGCGACAGCCGCGTCGAATATGAAACGCGCTACGGCGTGCTGCTGGCGCAAGACCACGTCAAGATCGACGGCGGCGACAGCTACACGCTGCCCACCATCACCACCACGGCCGAATGGCTGCGGCGCGATGTCGACAACAAATACGATCCGCGCGAGGGCAACCTGATTTCCGTGGGCGGCGGTGTCGGCGTGACGCTGGATACCGGCGAGCCCTACACCCGCCTGCGGCTGCGCGGTCAGAAATGGTGGCCTTTCGGTAAATGGGACGTGCTGACGATCCGTGGCGAGGTCGGCCGCGTGTGGTCCAACGGCGACGTGCAGGTGCCGGACGACTTCGGTTTCCGGACGGGCGGTGCGCGGTCGATCCGCGGCTATCGCTATCAAAGCATCGGCGTGCACCGCGACAACGCTGTCGTCGGCGCGCCCACGCTGCTCGTGGGCAGCATCGAGTACGACCATTATTTTGACGAGCGCTGGGGCATGGGCGTGTTCGTGGACGCGGGCGATGCCGCCGAATCGTTCGGCGACATGAAGATGTCCGTAGGCTACGGCGTCGGCGCGCGCGTGCGCACGCCCGCCGGGCCGCTGTTCCTGGACGTGGCCTATGGCCAGCGCGAACGTGACCTGCGCCTGCATTTCTCGCTGGGGATCGCGTTTTGAAGTTCGTGCGTAAATTTCTGCGCCATGTGCTGGTGTGGTGGCTGCCCGGGCTTGCCATGCTGGTTGCGCTGGCGGCTGGCTTCATCTTCTGGCTGGTGGCCTCGCAGAACGGCACGCGCCTGTTGCTGACGACCGCCGCGCAGCAACTCGAAGGCCAGGCGCTGGACGTGAACGGCTCACTGCTGCACGGGGTCACCGTGGGGCGTCTGGAGCTGACGGCCGGCGGCACGCACGTCGACATCCACGACCTGGATTTGTCCGTGCGCTGGAGCGCGCTGGGCGACCGGCTCTTGCATGTGCGCAATCTGTCCGCCGGCTCGGTCCGCGTGGACATGGAATCGTCGCCCGAGACGCCGCCTGCCGAGGAAAGCAGCGAACCCTTCACGTTGCCCAAGCTGCCTGTGACTATCGCCGTGGACCGGCTGGCGCTGGGCGACTTCCAGTTCACCCAGGACGGCGAGCCGCTGCCCGTCACCTTGAATGACCTGAACGCGACCTTTGCCGCCAGCCAACAGGGCGCGCAATTGCGCATCGCCAGCCTGCGCGTTGGCCACGAGGTGGGCGAGGCCGATGTGACTGGCCAGGCCGATCTGCAGGGTCTGGCCGACCCCTGGCCCTTCGCGGCGCGCCTGGACGTGACGGCGCGCGGCGCGGGTCCCGACTCTCCCCTGTGCCAGGCCGATCGGCTGAGCGGCGTGTTCGGTCCTGTGGCGGGGCAGGCGCCGGCCAAGGACAAGGCCGAAGAATCGGCCAAGGAGCCCGCTGCGGCCAAGAAATCGGCTGCGGCCAAGGCCCAGGCTCCGGCCAACCGCGCAGGCGCTCGCAAGGCCGAGGCCGCCGCCAAGGGCACAAATGCCTCCAAGCCGGCGGAGACGGCCAAGGGCCGCACCGACGCCGCAGCAGCTTCCAAGGGCAAGGCAGAGCCTGCCGCCACCGCGGCCGCGCCGATGGGGCCGCCCGTGCCCGCGTGCCTTGTCGTGCTGCACGCCGACGCCGCGGGATCGCTGGACGGCATCCAGGCCAAGATCGACGGCACGGGGTCCAATTTCGTGCTCGATGTGGTGGCCGATCTGGCGCCGCGCACGGCGCTGGTGCTGCGCAGTGCCAGGGCGCGAGCGCAGTTGCCGGACAAGTCCACGCTGGCCGCGCAATTCGACCTGCAGGCGGGCGACGCGCCCGGCCGCGACCGCATCGTCGGATCGCTGGACGCGCAGCGCCTGGATCTGGCGCCGTGGACGGGCAATGCCATTCCGCCCGCGCTGCTGACCGTTCGCGCCGACGTGCAGGCCGACATCGAAAACTTGAGCACGCTGCGCCATGCCGCCGTCAACCTGCGTTTTGAAGAGGGCAGCCGCTGGAACCGCCAGCCGCTGAGCGGGGATCTGAAGGCGCAGGTGGATGTGACTGGGACGGGGGACGGTGCGGCAGCCGGTGCTGCGGCAGCCGATGCTGCGGCAGCCGGTGCTGCGGCAGCCGATGCTGCGGCAGCCGGTGCTGCGGCAGGCGCCGCAGTGGCGCCTGCCGGGACGGCCGCGCGTGACCCGGCGGTGGACCCGCTGGCCGGCCTGCGCATCCACGGCCTGGACGTGGACCTGCGGCTGGGGCGCAATCGCGTCCGCGCGACGGGCGAACTGGGGGCATCCAGCGGCGCCATCACGCTGGATGCCCAGGCGCCGCAACTGGACGCCTTCTGGCCAGACATACCCGGCGGTGCCGACGTGAAGGCCCGCATCGACGGCACGGTGGCCGCGCACCGCGGCGAGCTCACCGCCAGCTATACGCCGCCCCGGCCCCGGCCCGGCATCATCGGGCAATCCCGCGCGCAGGCCAATCTGACCTTCAACGGCGGCTGGGGCAGGGGCCCGGCAGGCCAGCCCGACGCGGCGCTGGTGGGCTGGCGCGGCACGTTTTCACGGCTGAGCGCGGATACCGCCGGATTCGCCGTGTCCCTGGATCGCCCGGTCACGCTGTCCTTCCTGCCCGCTGCCGTTGCGCCGCAATGGCAGTGGCAGGTCGGCCAGACCGGCGTGAGCCTGACCCTGCCGGGCAAGGAGCGCCTGTCCGTGGCGCACCAGGGATCGCGCGGCGGCGGCAAGCGCTGGGAAACCGCCGGGCAGTCGGACAACCTGGTCATCACGGCTGGCGTGGCGCGCCAGGTGGTCGGCGCGTTCGATCCGGAAGCCGCGGCCAAGCTGGGCCGCAACGCCGGCCGCGTGAACGCGATGGTTCCCGACGGCCAGCGCCGCATCGCGCTCGACCTGCTGTGGGACTTGAAATTCGACGGACGCCTGGCCGGCCGGGCCCGCATCGCGCGCCGTGCGGGCGACCTGCTGATTCCGGGCGATCCCCCGGTGCCGCTGGGCGTGAAGGCGCTGGTCGTCGACGTGACCGCCACGCCCACCTCAGCCAACGCCAGCCGGCTGGACGCCCGCCTGGACCTGTCGACGGAAAAGATGGGGTCGATCAACGGCACCGGCACGGCGGTCCTGCTGGTGGACGCGCAGGGCGGGATGGCGCTGGATTCGCGCCAGCCGCTGCGGGCGCGCTTGAATGCGGACATCGCCGACCTGGCGTGGGTTGGCCTGTTCGTGGGCGACGCCATGGAAGTGGGCGGTACGCTCAAGGCCAATATCGACGTGCAGGGCACGCTTGCCGGCCAATGGGGCGCCACCGGCTCGATCCGGGGCGACAAGCTGCGGCTGGTGCGCATCGACGATGGCGTGCGGCTGATCGATGGCACGCTGTCCGCCCGCCTGGACGGCCAGCGGCTCATTCTGGACAGCCTGCGCTTTCCGGCGTCGCTGCGCGTGATGCCTGCCGAATGGCGCACCAAGGAATGGATCACGACCAACGCGGGCGCCAAGGGCGGTTACGCCGAAGCGAAGGGCGACTGGAACATCATGGACGGCGGCGGCGCGATCAAGCTGACGCTGTTCCGATTCCCGGCCCTGCAGCGATCGGACCGCTACGCCATGGTGTCCGGCACGGTCGAGGTGCGGGCGGCCATGCCGCGCCTCGAGATCGTGGGCAACCTTAGCGCCGACGCGGGCTGGTTCAGCCTGGAGATCCTGCAGGGCGTGCCGACGCTGGATGACGACGTGCGCGTGATCCGAGCGGGCGACGATCCCAACAAGGTCTCGACGCCGCTGCAGACCAGCATGGACCTGAAGTTCGACATGGGGCCGCGCTTCTACATCACGGGCATGGGGCTGGACGCCGGCCTGCTCGGTTCCATCCAGATCCGGCTGAACGAGGGCCGGCTGACAGGCTGGGGCCAGTTGCGCACGCGCGGCGGCGGCATCGAGGCCTATGGCCAGCGGCTGCGCCTGAGCCGCGGAACCCTGACGTTCCAGGGCCGTCTGGACAACCCCATCCTGGATATCGAGGCGCTGCGCACGGGTGAACTGGTCGAGGCCGGCGTGCGCGTGGTGGGCACGGCCCAGCGTCCGCGCATCGACCTGGTGTCTTATCCGGAAGTCAGCGACGTCGAAAAGCTGTCGTGGCTGCTGCTGGGCCGCGGGCCGGATGAAAGCGGCGGCGACGCGGCCTTGCTGGTGTCGATCGGCACCGCGCTGCTGGGGGGCGGGCAGCCGTTCTACAAGCAGTTCGGCCTGGACGACGTGGCGGTGCGCACCGGCAACATGGGCAGTTCGGGCAGCATCCTGCCGGACCGTACGGTGGCCGGCAATGTGAACCGCGATATCGGCAGCGACCTGTCCACGCAATTCCTGGTGGCCAGCAAGAACTTCGCCAACGGCATCACGCTGAGCGTCGAGCAGGCGCTGTCCGGCAGCGATACCGTTGGGCGCGCCAGCTACCGGCTGGCTCGTGGTCTGTCCCTGGATTTGAAGGGCGGCTCGGTCAACGGGATTTCCCTGGTGTACCGCACCCTGTTCGGCAATTGATCCGGCGCCCGGCTTGCGGCGGGACAAGTCTGTCCCGCCCGGCCGGAATCGGGTCCGGCGCGCTCGGGATAAAATGATGCCCATTCCAAATCCCTAGCACCACACCCACCATGAGCATCAAAAGCGACCGCTGGATCCGCCGCCAGGCCGAAGCCGGCATGATCGAACCCTTCGAACCGGGGCAGGTTCGTACGGCCAATGGCGGGCGCATCGTCAGCTACGGCACCAGCAGCTACGGCTACGACGTGCGCTGCGCCGACGAATTCAAAATCTTCACCAACATCAATTCGACCATCGTCGATCCCAAGAACTTCGACGAAGGCTCGTTCGTGGATTTCAAGGGCGACGTCTGCATCATCCCGCCGAATTCCTTCGCCCTGGCGCGCACCGTGGAATACTTCCGCATCCCGCGCAGCGTCCTGACGGTCTGCCTGGGCAAGAGCACGTACGCGCGCTGCGGCATCATCGTCAACGTGACCCCGCTTGAACCCGAATGGGAAGGCCACGTCACGCTGGAATTTTCCAACACCACGCCGCTGCCCGCCAAGATCTACGCCGGCGAAGGCTGCGCACAGATGCTGTTCCTGGAAAGCGACGAGGTCTGCGAAACCTCGTACCGCGATCGCGGCGGCAAATATCAAGGCCAGCGCGGCGTCACGCTGCCACGCACCTGATCGTTCAGCCTGGCTGCGCCGGGCGCGGGTTATCGCTCGGGCAGTCACGCCGGTAGTCGATATCCCACTCGCCTTCGCCGGTCTGCACGAAGCCGTGCCGGCGATAGAAGCGGTTCGAATCGCTGCCGCGCAACGCGCTCAATGTCACCCCGACGCCGCGGCGGTCGGCGTCCTGCAAGATCCGGCGCAGCACCTGGCCGCCCACGCCTCGCCCCTGCGCAGAGGGATGCACGTACAGATGATCCAGCCGCAATCCCTCGCCCTCGGGCCGCAGGCAATAGAACCCGATGCGTTTGCCGGCTTCTTCGATGTGCCAGGTGCACTCGGGGCGGAACGTGCCGCGCAGCCGGGCGCGCGCGCGGTCAGGATCAAAGCGGCCCAAACGTTCCAGGCTGTCGCGCATGGCCTCGATCCGCAGCGCCAGCAGCGCTTCGAAGTCGGTCTCGGCTGCAGGCGTGAAGCGCAGCGACGCAGGCGCCAGTTCGTCATACCCCCGGCCCAAAAACTGCAGGATGCAGATGCCGTGGCCATAAGGATCAGCCAGATGCGCAATGCGGCCCCAGTCATGCGTGACGGGCGGATCCTCCAGGCGCGCGCCCGCGGCGACCGCCCGGGCCACCGCCTGATCCACGTCCTCCACCACTAAGTCCAGATGCACGGGCGTCCAGTGCCGGGCGTAGTCGCGGGGCTGACGCACGGCCCCCGCAGCAGCCGTGCCCGCAGCTTTTTCGAGCAGGTAGATGGGAGCGTCGGCGCCCAGCAGTTCGGCCCCCGTGGAACCCAGCCGCCGGTTCAGCTTCAAGCCGAAGGCAGACTGGTAGAAACCGATCGCGTGTTCGAGATCGGGAACATCGATATTGACCAGGATTCTCATGGGGACATTCTGCGCTAAAGAACCTTATGCCGCGTCCGTAAAAAGATTACATGTGTTTGCCGATTTGGCGACGTCATTTCTGCAAGCGTTAGCAAGGCCCAATCCGTGCGTTACCCCCATATTCCCTGGCTGCCCCTGTTGTTCTATCCCGCGTTGCCGGTGGCCGCAGCGGTCGGGCTGCTGTTCTGGCGGGATTGGCCGCCCGCGCTCAGCCTGATCGTGCCGTTCGTGCCATGGGTCATGGCGCTGATCGGATCGGCGATCTGCCTGATGTATCAACGCTCGCAGACCATGGCGCTGATGCTGTGCGTGCTGGCCGTCACGGCGGCCTGGCCTACGCTTGCCCGGGAAGCCCCGTGGGCCATGGGGCCGGTGCTGGCCTGGTGGTCGCTCGTCTACACCATCAATGCCCTGTGGTCCGAACGATCCAGCATGCTGATCGACGTGGCGCTGCGCATCGGCTTGATCGCCGCGGGCGTGGCCGTGATTGCGCTGGTGGGCAAGGACGGCGTGGGCGAAATCTTCAGCACCGTCGCGCTGCAGGGCATGCTGGCGCGCCTGGGCGTACCGGCCGAGGCGCTGATCGCGCTGCTGGGCACCGGCCTGACGTTGACGCTGCTGCTGTTGCGCTACGGGCGCCCGCAGCAGGCAGGGCAGTGGCTGGGCTTCGTGTGCATGGCTTGGGCGCTGCCGCGCGGCGCGGCGCATCCGCTCGAACTGGCGCTGATGTCCGCCGCGGCGCTGACGGCCCTGTGCATCTCGTTGGCGCACGAAGGCTTTCACATGGCGTTCCGCGACGAGCTCACCGGTTTGCCCGGCCGCCGCGCACTGAACGAGCGGCTGCAACGCATGGGCCGCCTCTACACGCTGGCAATGGCCGACGTGGACCACTTCAAGGCCTTCAACGACACGCACGGCCACGATGTGGGCGATCAGGTGTTGCGCATGGTCGCCTCGCAGTTGCGGCGCGTGCCGGGTGGCGGCCAGGCCTACCGCTACGGCGGCGAGGAATTCACGCTGGTGTTTCCCGGCAAGACCGCTGCCGAGGCCATGCCGCACCTGGAAACGGTGCGGCGCGCCATCGAGGCCTACCAGATGCGCCTGCGCGACAAGCCGGCCCGGCCCAAGGCGGACCAGATCGGCCAGCGCCGCCGCGGCGGACGGGGAGGGCGCGGCGCCCGGCCCTTGCGCGTGACGGTCAGCATCGGGGTGGCGGAACGCAGCGATGCGCTGCGCGCCCCGGACGCCGTCATCAAGGCGGCCGACCAGGCGCTCTACAAGGCCAAGGACGGCGGTCGCAATCAGGTGTGTGCCTTCGGCGCGCGCCGCCGCGCGGGCGCTGCTTGAGGCCAGTGCCTACCGGTCGGCCAGCGGCATCGCCATCAGCGCTTCGTCGTACAGCTTGCCGTTGACGCATAGCGCCTCGCGCTCGTGGCCATACACGGTGAATCCCAGGCTGGCGTAAAGCGCGGACGCCGCGACGTTGTTGGCGGTGACGCTCAGCTGCACCTGCCGGATGCCGCGCATGGTGCGCGCATGGTCGATCGCCGCGTGCATCAGCATCCGGCCCAAGCCCCGGCCGCGCTCGGCGGGTGCGACGTACATGCTCCAGATGTGCGCCTTGTGCCGCACCTTCAGCTTGCGCTGGCGTCCCACGCCGACGATCCCGGCCAACACCTCGCCCAGGAACACGCCAAACATCGCGCCATCGTTGGCCGGCGAAATCCATTCGCGGATGTCCGCCAATGTCAGCGTGTGTTCCTCTTCGTAACTCGATCCAAAGGACTCGGGCGTTTCGACCAGCGCATTCAAACGCAATTGCCGCAGGGGCGCGGCATCGGCAGCGATCAGTCGTCGGACGACAGGCTCGTTCATGGCGGCTTTGAGAGTGTTGGGATTAGGTAACGTTTGAGGAGTATAGGGGGATGGGCTTGCCTATAATGGCCCCAACGCCGCTTGCGGTTTTCAACAAGGAGCCATTGATGTTCGGTTTCCTCAAGACAAACCAGGATGCGACGCGCCACGAAGTCCAGGAAGAGTTCGTGGCCCGTGTCGCGGGTGCAGCGCAGGACTTCGTGGAGGCGGCCGGTTCAACCGGCGCCGTGCTGGACTACTCCCCGTCCAGCGTCCATGCGCTGGATGACGCACTGGAGGCCGCCCATCTGGGCACCCTGCCTCTGACCCCCATGCAAACCGTCGGTGCTGCCGCCTATCTCTACGAGGTTGGCCGCCGCGCGCATGGCGGGCTGTACGAGGTCTGCGACGACGAAGATCCCGTGGTCCTCGTCTGCGGAGAACCCGGGTCCGAAGTGTGCTTTGGCGCCATCGCCAAGGTCGAGCGGCGCATCCGTTACGGGGCCGCCGAGGCCATCCCCGCCTACTTTGAACGCTTCATGACAGCCCTCCAGACGGGCGAAGCGCAGACCATCCGGTAGGCTGATCTGGCGCTTCTGGGGATTTCCCTTAGGGCTGTAAGAAAAACAGCCCTACAATTCCGCAATTCCCGCCGGCCGGCGGGTGCTCGTGCCGTCTGTCATCAGACGGTTTTTTACTCGCAGTACATTCGCGCCGCGATACGCGTCCGATCCGCCATGCCCCCAGGAGCGCCTGCATGAAATTCCGCTTCCCCATCTTCATCATCGACGAGGACTACCGTTCCGAGAACGCGTCCGGTTTGGGTATCCGTGCCTTGTCCGCAGCAATCGAGGCCGAGGGCGTCGAGGTGATCGGGGTGACCAGTTACGGCGACCTGAGTTCGTTCGCGCAGCAGCAGAGCCGCGCCAGCGCCTTCATCCTGTCGATCGACGATGAAGAGTTCGACGTGGACTCGCCCGAGGACGTGGCCAGCGCAATCAAGAACCTGCGCGCCTTCATTGGCGAGCTGCGCTTTCGCAACGCGGACATTCCCATCTATCTGTACGGCGAAACGCGCACGTCGGAACACATTCCGAACGACATCCTGCGCGAGCTGCACGGCTTCATCCACATGTTCGAGGACACGCCCGAGTTCGTGGCGCGCCACATCATCCGCGAAGCCCGCAGCTACGTCGACAGCCTGCCGCCGCCGTTCTTCCGCGAGCTGGTGAAGTACGCGCAGGACGGTTCCTATTCTTGGCACTGCCCGGGGCACTCGGGCGGCGTGGCGTTCCTGAAGAGCCCGGTCGGCCAGATGTTCCACCAGTTCTTCGGTGAAAACATGCTGCGCGCCGACGTCTGCAACGCCGTGGACGAACTGGGCCAGCTGCTGGACCACACCGGCCCGGTCGCCGAATCCGAACTGAACGCCGCGCGCATCTTCCACGCGGACCATTGCTTCTTCGTGACCAACGGCACGTCGACCTCGAACAAGGTCGTGTGGCACGCCAACGTCGCCGCTGGCGACGTCGTGGTGGTGGACCGCAACTGTCACAAGTCGATCCTGCACGCCATCACGATGACGGGCGCGATTCCGGTGTTCCTGCGCCCCACGCGCAACCACCTGGGCATCATCGGCCCGATCCCGCTCGAAGAATTCCACCCGGACAACATCCGCAAGAAGATCGAAGCGAACCCCTTCGCGCGCGAAGCGGTGAACAAGAACCCGCGCATCCTGACGCTGACGCAGAGCACGTACGACGGCGTCATCTACAACGTCGAAATGATCAAGCAGCAGCTCGGCAGCTATGTCGACACGCTGCACTTTGACGAAGCCTGGCTGCCGCACGCGTCGTTCCACGAGTTCTACCAGGACATGCACGCCATCGGCCAGGACCGCCCGCGCAGCCAGGACGCCATGGTGTTTGCCACGCACTCCACGCACAAGCTGCTGGCCGGCATTTCGCAGGCCTCGCAGATCATCGTGCAGGAATCCGAGACCCGCAAACTGGACCGCAACGTCTTCAACGAGGCGTACCTGATGCACACGTCCACGTCGCCGCAATACGCGATCATCGCGTCCTGCGACGTGGCCGCGGCCATGATGGAGCCCCCGGGCGGCACCGCGCTGGTCGAGGAAAGCATCCGCGAAGCCCTGGACTTCCGCCGCGCCATGCGCAAGGTGGAATCCGAGTTCGGCAAGAACGACTGGTGGTTCAAGGTCTGGGGCCCGAACCGCCTGGTGGCCGAAGGCATCGGCAATCGCGACGAATGGATCCTGGAAGCCAACGATCACTGGCACGGCTTCGGTGAAATGGCCGAAGGCTTCAACATGCTGGACCCGATCAAGGCCACGGTCATCACGCCGGGGCTGGACATGTCGGGCAGCTTCGGCGAAACCGGCATTCCCGCGGCACTGGTCTCCAAGTACCTGACCGAGCACGGCGTGGTGGTTGAAAAGACCGGCCTGTATTCGTTCTTCATCCTGTTCACCATCGGCATCACCAAGGGCCGCTGGAACACGCTGCTGACTGCGCTGCAGCAGTTCAAGGACGACTACGACCGCAACCAGCCGCTGTGGCGCATCCTGCCGGAGTTCTGCCGCGACCATCGCCGCTACGAGCGCATGGGCCTGCGTGACCTCTGCCAGCAGATCCACGAGGCCTACCGCGAGCGCGACGTCGCCCGCCTGACGACCGAGATGTACCTGAGCGACATGGTGCCGGCGCTGAAACCGTCGGACGCCTTTGCCCGCATGGCGCACCGCGAAGTCGAGCGCGTCGACATCGACAAGCTGGAAGGCCGCGTCACGGGCGTGCTGCTGACGCCGTACCCGCCGGGCATTCCGCTGCTGATCCCGGGCGAACGCTTCAACCGCACCATCGTGCAGTACCTGCAATTCGCGCGCGAGTTCAACGAACGCTTCCCCGGCTTCGAAACCTACATCCACGGCCTGGCCGACGAAGTGGGCCCGGACGGCGAAAAGCGTTACTACGTTGACTGCCTGATCGAAGAGTAAGCACGGGCGGGCCGGAAATCTTGATGTTCGATGTTGCAGTGCTAGGCGCGGGCGCCGCGGGCATGATGTGCGCGGCGGTCGCGGGTCAACGCGGCCTGCGCGTGGTGCTGGTCGACCACGCGCAGCGCCTGGCCGAGAAGATCCGCATTTCGGGCGGCGGGCGCTGCAACTTCACGAACATCGGGGCCGGGCCCGCCAATTTCCTGTCTGAAAATCCCCATTTCTGCCGGTCGGCGCTGTCGGCCTACACGCCGCAGGACTTTCTGGCGCTCATGAAGCGCCACCGCATCGCCTGGCACGAGAAGCATCGAGGCCAGCTGTTCTGCGACGACTCCAGCGAAAACATCATCGACATGCTGCGCGCCGAGTGCGACGCGGGCAATGTGCAATGGCGCATGGGCTGTTCGGTGGCCGAGGTCGCGCATGGGGCCGAAGGTTTCGAGCTGCGCACCAGCCAGGGCGTCATCCGGGCCGCCAAGCTGGTCGTCGCGACCGGCGGCATGGCGATTCCGCAACTGGGCGCAACGGACTTCGGGCTGAAGATTGCCCGTCAGTTCGGCCTGAAGGTCGTCGAGCCGCGCCCCGCGCTGGTTCCGCTGACCTTCGACCCCGCGCAGTGGCAGCCGCTGTCCGAGCTGTCCGGCGTGGCGCTGGAAGTGAACCTGCAGACGGGGCAGGGCAAGACGCGCGGCGAATTCCTTGAAGACCTGCTGTTCACACACCGCGGTCTGTCGGGGCCGGCGATCCTGCAGATCTCCAGCTACTGGAAGCCGGGCGAGCCCATCGTCATCGACCTGGCGCCGGGGCGCGATCTGGCGCAGGAACTGCTGGCGTCCAAGTCCGGCAACCGCCAGCAGCTTCATACGGTGCTGGGCGGGCTATGGCCCAAACGGCTGGCCGACCGCTGGCTGCAATTGGCCGAGCAGGGCGGCAAGCCGGGCCTGGCCGCGCTGCGCCTGGCCGACGCGCCGGACAAGACGCTGCGCGGGCTGGCGCAGGACATCCATCAGTGGACGCTCGTGCCCAGCGGCACGGCGGGCTACAAAAAGGCCGAAGTCATGCGCGGCGGCGTGGACACGCGCGGCCTGGACCAGAAGTCCATGCAGGCAAAGGCCGCGCCGGGCCTGTATTTCATCGGCGAGGCCGTCGACGTGACCGGCTGGCTCGGCGGCTACAACTTCCAGTGGGCGTGGGCCTCCGGCGTCGCCTGCGGCCAGGCGCTGTAGCTGCGGCCAGGCGCGCTGGTTAGGCACTGGCCGCTTTCACCCCAGATCCTGAAAACTCCCGAAGCAACCTGCGTGGCCGCCATTGCGCCTTTCCGGCATTCCGGCATTGTGATGTCAAATAAAAATACATATCATTTATGTTTTGATCTTTATCAAAGCCGTCCCGCGAGGGACGGATCAGCCGGAGACTCGCATGGCCTACACCCTTCCGCCCCTGCCGTACGCCTATGACGCGCTGGAACCTCACATCGACGCAATGACGATGGAGATCCACTACACCAAGCATCACCAGACCTATGTCACCGGCCTGAACACCGCGCTCGAAGGCGCCGGCATCGCCACGGACGAACCCGTGGAAGCGCTGGTCGCGCGCATCAAGGAATTGCCGGAAGCCGTGCGCGGCGCGGTGCGCAACCACGGCGGCGGCCACGCCAATCACAGCCTGTTCTGGTCCGTCATGTCGCCGCAGGGCGGCGGCGAGCCGGATGGGGCGCTGGCTGCGGCCATCGACGCCGAGCTGGGCGGTCTGCCCGCCTTCAAGGAAGCCTTCACCAAGGCGGCGCTGACGCGCTTCGGCAGCGGTTGGGCCTGGCTGAGCGTGACGCCGGCCGGTAAGCTGGTGGTCGAGAGCAGCGCCAACCAGGACAGCCCGCTGATGGACGGCAATACGCCGATCCTGGGCCTGGACGTCTGGGAACACGCTTATTATCTGAAGTACCAGAACCGCCGGCCGGAATACATCGGCGCTTTCTACAACGTGGTGAACTGGCCCGAGGTCTCGCGCCGCTACGCTGCGGCAAAGGGCTAAGCGCATCTCCCCAAAGGAGCGCAGCCGCATATGAATACCTTCAGCCGTCATCGCGTGCGGCCGGCGGCCACCAGCATCAGCGTCTGGACGCTGGCCGTGATGGTGTCCTGCCTGGCCCTGTACCAGCTCTGGGTCTACCTGGACGTGCGGGCGCCGCACGTGGCCGACGCGCTGCTGGGCGGTCTTGTCGCGGCCGCCGCCACCGCCCTTGGCACCCTTCCCATTCTCTTTGCCCGCACTATTCCGCAGAAGGCGCAGGACAGCATGTTCGGCTTTGGCGCCGGCGTCATGCTGGCCGCCAGCGCGTTTTCGCTGGTCGCGCCGGGCATCGCGGCGGGTGAGGAATTGGGGTACGGCCCCTGGGGCGCCGGCCTGACGGTCGGCGCCGCCCTGCTGTTGGGGGCGGCCGTGCTGCTGCTGATGGACCGGATCCTGCCGCACGAGCATTTCATCAAGGGCAGGGAAGGGATGGAGGCGCACCGCCTGCGCCGCACCTGGCTGTTCGTGTTCGCGATCATGCTGCACAACCTGCCCGAGGGCCTGGCGATCGGCGTGGGTTATGCAGCCGGCGACCCCGTGCGCGGCACAGCGCTGGCCACCGGCATTGCGATCCAGGACATTCCCGAGGGGCTGGTCGTGGCGGTGGCCCTGCTGGCCGCCGGCTACAAGCGCACGTTTGCCGTGGCCTTGGGCATGCTGTCGGGGCTGATCGAGCCCGTGGGCGCTGTGCTGGGCGCCGCCGTGGTGGGCTGGTCGGCGCCGCTCCTGCCGTGGGGCCTGGGTTTTGCCGCGGGCGCCATGCTGTTCGTCATCAGCCACGAGATCATCCCGGAATCGCACCGCAAGGGGCACGAGGTCTACGCCACCTGCGGCCTCATGATCGGTTTCGTGCTGATGATGCTGCTGGATACCGCGCTGGGATAGCGCCGCCGGGCGTGCAACAGGCCTAGGCTTACCCCGGGCTTTCGTTGTATGCTTTCGGCGCTGTCACGCATGCTGCGGGAGAGAGCGGCCGAAGGCGTCAAGCCCGGCCGCCGCCGAAGGCGCAATTCGCCCAGAATCGCTCAGGTAACCGATACCGCGCAGGCTTGTCCCGTCCCGCATTTGCCGCCATTGCCGGCTACGCAGACGTGGCAAAACAGCACTCTGGAGAGACCTGGCGCCGCGCCCTGAACAGGGACACTGCGAGCAGCCCAGGCGCCGAAGGTGCAAACCCGCCACGCGGGGCAACTCTCAGGCAAAAGGACAGAGGGGCGGAAGATTCAGCCGTTGCGCGGGCGCCGTCCGCCCGCAACCAGCGGCATTCCGTAACCCTGGCATCGCTGCCGTCCCGGAGTTCCCCCGCATGTCCGCATCCCTCAAACGCACCCCGCTCGCCGAAGAACACATCGCCGCCGGCGCCCGCATGGTCGATTTCGGCGGCTGGGACATGCCGCTGGCCTACGGTTCGCAGATCGAAGAGCACCATGCCGTGCGCCAGGACGCCGGTATGTTCGACGTCTCGCACATGCTCAACGTCGACGTGACGGGACCGGATGCCTTCGCCTTCCTGCAGCGCCTGGTCGCCAACGACGTCGCCAAGCTGACGGTCCCGGGCAAGGCGCTCTACAGCTGCATGCTGAACCCGCAGGGCGGCGTCATCGACGACCTCATCATCTATTTCTTCGCTGCCGACGAATGGCGTGTGGTGGTCAACGCCGGCACGGCCGACAAGGACGTGGCCTGGATGCAGCGCGTCAAGCAGGCCGGCGCGTTCGACGTGACCATCGCCCCGCGCCGCGATCTGGCCATGGTGGCTGTGCAGGGCCCCAACGCCCGCGCCAAGGTCTGGGCCGCCCGCCCGGCCTGGCAAGCCGCCAGCGAACCGCTGACTCCCTTCGTCGCCGCCCGCGTGGGCGACGACACGCTGGTCGCCCGCACGGGCTACACCGGCGAAGACGGTTTCGAAATCGTCCTGCCCGCTGCTGAAGTCGTGCAACTGTGGCGCGACCTGATCGCCCAGGGCGTGCGTCCGGCAGGCCTGGGCGCGCGCGACACGCTGCGCCTGGAAGCCGGCATGAACCTGTACGGCCAGGACATGGACGAACTGACCCACCCCGGCGAAGCCGGCCTGACCTGGACCGTGTCCGGCAAGAACGCCGAGCGCCGCTTCATCGGCCGCGACGCGATCGAACAATTCGCCATGCCCGCCACCTTCATCGGCCTGAAGCTGCAGGAACGCGGCGTCATGCGCGCGCACATGGCAGTGCGCACCGCGCAGGGCGTGGGCGAGCTGACCAGCGGCACCATGTCGCCCACGCTGGGCGTGTCGATCGGCTTTGCCCGCCTGCCGCAAGGCGTGGCGCCGGGCGACAAGGTCGAGGTCGACATCCGCGGCAAGTGGGTGCCCGCCGTGGCGTGCAAGCTGCCTTTCGTGCGTAACGGCAAAGCCGTCGAACACTCGTAAACTCGAACCTCGCGCGTGCACCGGCCCAGTCAGGGCAACGGCCGCCCGCGCGAGGCGCGCAACACCATTCATCTACCCGCATTCCCTCAGGAGTTCCCATGAGTCTGCCCACCGATCGCAAGTACACCGAGTCCCATGAATGGGTCAAAACCGAGGGCGACGTGTTCGTCGTCGGCATCACCGACACCGCCCAGGAGCAACTGGGCGATCTGGTCTTCGTTGGCGACGTGAACGTCGGCGCGAAGCTGAGCGCGGGTGAAACCGCTGGCGTGGTCGAGTCGGTCAAGGCCGCCTCGGACATCTACGCGCCCGTGTCCGGCGAAATCGTTGCCTTCAACGAAGAGCTGGAAAGCAACCCCAACCTGATCAACGAATCGGCCTTCACCGCCTGGATCTTCAAGATCAAGCCGGACAACGCCGCCGACGCCGACAAGCTGCTGGACGCCGCCGGCTACGAAGCCGTCGCCAACGGCTGATGCCGCACGCGGGGGAGCGGCGGCGCCGCCTCCCTCGCCAGACGCAATACCGTCCGTTCGCAGGACGACACCCGCTACCCCCGAGATCCCCCCATGTCGCGCGCCCTAGACACCCATACCGACTTCATCCCCCGCCACATCGGCCCCTCCGACGCCGACCAGGCCGCCATGCTTGCCGTGATCGGCAGCGACAGCCTGGACGCCCTGATCGAAGAAGTCGTGCCCCCCAAGATCCGCAGCAAGGAGCCGCTGGCGCTGCCCGCGTCGCGCAGCGAAGCCGACGTGCTGGCCGAACTGAAGCAGGTGGCGGGCCGCAACAAGGTCTACCGCAGCTACATCGGCCAGGGGTACTACGGCACGCAGACGCCCAACGTGGTGTTGCGCAACATTCTTGAAAATCCCGCCTGGTACACGGCCTACACGCCCTACCAGCCCGAGATTTCGCAGGGCCGCCTGGAAGCCCTGCTGAACTACCAGACGATGGTCGCCGACCTGACCGGCCTGGACATCTCCAACGCCTCGCTGCTGGACGAAAGCACCGCCGCCGCCGAAGCGATGACGCTCGCGCGCCGCAGCGCCAAGTCCAAGAGCCCGGTGTTCTTCATCTCGCGCCACGTGCACCCGCAGACCATCGAAGTCGTGCGCACGCGCGCCGAAGGCCTGGACATCGAGATCCGCATCGGCGACGAAGCCGAAGGCCTGCCCGAGTGCTTTGGCGTGCTGCTGCAGTACCCGCACAGCACGGGTTCGGTGTCCGACTACCGCAAGCTGGCCGAAGCCGCCCACGCGCAAGGCGCCGTGGTCGCGTGCGCGACCGATCTGCTGGCGCTGGCCGTGCTGGCCGCGCCGGGCGAGTGGGGCGCCGACATCGCCGTCGGTTCGGCCCAGCGCTTTGGCGTGCCGTTCGGCTTTGGCGGCCCGCACGCCGGCTTCATGGCCTGCAAGGACGCATTCAAGCGCAACATGGCGGGCCGCCTGGTCGGCGTGTCCAAGGACGCGCAAGGCAATCCCGCGCTGCGCCTGGCGCTGCAGACGCGTGAACAGCACATCCGCCGCGAGAAGGCCACTTCCAACATCTGCACGGCGCAGGTGCTGCTGGCCGTGATGGCCGGCATGTATGCGGTGTGGCACGGCCCGGCCGGCATCCGCCGCATCGCCGAGCGCGTGCAGCGCGCCACCGCCATCCTGCGCGCCGAGCTGATCAAGCTGGACGTCAAGGTCGCCAACGACACGTTCTTCGACACGCTGCTGCTGGAAACCGGCGCCGCGACGCCCGCCATCCTGACGGCTGCCGACTGCGCGCACATCAACCTGCGCCGCGTCGACGGCGCCCGCCTGGCCATCTCGCTGGACGAGACCGTCACCGTGGCCGACCTGCAAGCGCTGGTCAACGTCTTCGCCGCCGGTCTGGAGCGCGATGACGTCGAACTGGACATCGACGCGCTGGACGCCGCGGCCCCCGGCGGCATTCCCGCCTCGGTCGCCCGCGAAAGCGCGATCCTGAAGCACCCCATCTTCTCCAGCATCCAGTCCGAAACCGACATGCTGCGCTACCTGCGCAAGCTGGCCGACAAGGATCTGGCGCTGGACCGCACGATGATCCCGCTGGGTTCGTGCACCATGAAGCTGAACGCCACGGCCGAGATGATCCCCATCACCTGGCCCGAGTTCGCGCTGATCCACCCGTTCGCACCGGCCTCGCAAAGCCAGGGCTACGTCGAGCTGATCGATCGTCTGTCCGCCGCGTTGTGCGAAATCACCGGCTACGACAACATCAGCCTGCAGCCCAACTCGGGCGCGCAGGGCGAATACGCGGGCCTGCTCGCCATTCGCGGCTACCACCAGGCCAACGGCCAGCACCAGCGCAACATCTGCCTGATCCCGTCTTCCGCGCACGGCACCAACCCCGCCTCGGCGCAGCTTGCCGGCATGGACGTGGTGGTCGTGGCGTCGGACGCCAACGGCAACGTGGATCTCGCGGACCTGCGCGCCAAGATCGAACAGGTCGGCGACAAGCTTGCCGCGCTGATGATCACGTACCCGTCGACGCACGGCGTGTTTGAAGAAGCCGTCACCGAAATCTGCGATCTGGTCCACCAGGCCGGCGGCCAGGTGTACCTGGACGGCGCCAACATGAACGCGATGGTCGGCGTGGCCAAGCCGGGCAAGTTTGGCTCGGACGTGTCCCACCTGAACCTGCACAAGACCTTCTGCATCCCGCACGGCGGCGGCGGACCCGGCGTGGGTCCCGTGGCGGTGCGCTCGCACCTGGCGCCCTACCTGCCGGGCGTGGTGAACGAACAGGGCAAGCTGCCCGGCGACGCCAAGGTCGGCCCGGTCTCGGCCGCGCCGTTCGGCTCGGCCGGCATCCTGCCGATCCCGTTCGTGTACATCGCGCTGATGGGCGCCGACGGCCTGCGCCGCGCCACCGAAGTCGCCATCCTGAACGCCAACTACATCGCGACCCGCCTGCGCGGCCACTACGAGGTCCTGTACGCGGGCCGCAACGGCCGCGTGGCGCACGAGTGCATCCTGGACGTGCGTCCGCTCAAGGAAACCAGCGGCATCAGCGCTGAAGACATCGCCAAGCGCCTGATGGATTACGGCTTCCATGCGCCCACCATGAGCTTCCCGGTCGCGGGCACGTTGATGGTCGAACCGACGGAATCCGAGGGCGTGGCCGAACTGGACCGTTTCATCGACGCGATGATCGCCATCCGCGAAGAAATCGCCCAGGTCGAACGCGGCGAACGCGATCGTGACGACAACGTCCTGAAGAACGCGCCGCACACCGCGCAGATGCTGCTGGCCGAGGAATGGCTGCACGACTACCCGCGCCAGCAGGCCGCCTACCCGGTGGCAACGCTGCGCGACGCCAAGTACTGGCCGCCGGTTGCCCGCGTGGACAACGCCTACGGCGACCGCAATCTGGTGTGCGCGTGCCTCCCGATCGAGGCGTATGCGTAATCCTTGATTGGAAGGTGTCTGACACCCTGGGGAGATGCGCTTCAGCCTGTCGCAGCGTCTCAGTGGGTGTCAGACACCTTGGCAGCAGCCTCAGCAGGTGTCAGCCACCTAGGCAATCAGCATGAAAAAAGCCCCCGACCTTGACAGGCGGGGGCTTTTTTTCGGGACCGGCGTCAGGCCGGCCGCGTATTACTTGGCAGGCGCCTTGGCCGCGGCGCCGAAGTCTTCGGCGATGCTGATGAACGTGTTGAGCAGGATCTGCAAGTTGTCCTTGCCCAGACCGCCTTCGGCGTTCATGTCCATCTGCAGCACGGCCTGGTTCTTTTCATCGAGGTAGGCGCGGCTCCAGCGGTATTCCTGGTTCCAGGCGTTGATGGCCTTGAGCGTCATCGGCTTCTTGGTGGCGTACGTGGCGGTCGCGACCAGGTCCAGGCACTTTTCCGTGAAGTCGTTGCACAGGAACTCCAGGCGCAGGTCGGTGGCGCCGGTGGTGCCCGGGTTCAGGACCAGCACGGGGCCGTCGGTGCCGTCGCTGCGGGTCACGGTGTAGCCCATGTCGTCCAGCATGTTGGCAACGTCTTCCAGGTTGAAGTCCTGCATGACGCCGGCAACCGGTGCCGGAGCGACGGGTTCGGCGTCCGGGTCCATGCCGATGCCGGACAGCTCATCGTCGTCGTCCAGGTCATTCATGCCGGTCGCGCCCAAGAGGCCGCTGAACAGTTCCTCGGCAGGAATCTTCTGGCCGTTCAGGTCGCCCATGCCGTCGGCAAAGGTGAACTTGCCGACGATGTTGTCGCCGTCGTTCTTGCCCACGTTCATCATTTCGGCCATGCCGGCCATCTGGCGGATGCTCTCGTCGGCGTCGGCCGCGGCCTTCTCGGCGGTCAGGCCTTCCTTCTTCATGGCGTACTGCACCATCAGGTCCTGCACCATCGGCTTGGAGATCACCAGCGAGGCGTCGATCTTCTTGATCGCCTGCACCGCGATTTCCTGCGGGGTCAGATCCTTGGCGTTGGCCGGATTGGCCAGGTCCAGCGTGAAGGTCAGCTTGCTTTCGCCCTTGGCCGTCTTCCAGCTCAGCGGATCGATGCTGAACGACGGGTTGCCCGCCAGCAGCTTGCCGGCGTTGTCCAGCAGGACGTCAAACTGCTCGTCCTTCAGACCTTCGTCGCTGGCGCCCAGCATGTATTGGCGCATGAGCTGGTTGTAGGTGTCCGACAGTTGCTTGACGGCCTGGCCGTCCAGCCGGGCCAGCTTGATCACGGCCTGGCCATTGCCCAGCACTGCGTCGTTCACGGTGAGGTCGCCCGTCTGGTAGGCAGCCTGCACGTTGATGGACTTGTCGTCTTCGGACAGCTTCACGCCGTAGCTGAAGTTGTCCAGCCCGACCTTCATGTCGTCGGTGGGACGCAACACGTCCACGCGCTTGATCTTCAGGTCCGAATTGCCCATCGAGATGCCGAACTTGCCCATGCGGCTGTCGACGTCCATGGTCAGGCCCGCGATGGTCATCTTGACGGGGTCGTGGCTCTTGCTGCCGTCCACCGACAGCTTGTCCATCAAGCCGTGCGCGGTGACGGCCTGCGTGGCGCGGTCGAAGGTGCCTTCCATGCGCATGCCGCTGAAGTCGAGCGCAGTGCCCTCATGCGTGATGACGACCGGCGCGATCGCGGCGGTGGACGTGGCGTTGCCGCTGTAGCTGACGATGGCGTCGCCCATCAGCGGCGAGACGTCCTTGGTCAGTTCGAAGACGGGCTTGATGTTGTCCGTCTTGGCGATCTCGGTGTGGATGAACGCGAGCTTGGGCGCAATGGCGCCGCGCGACAGGGCGCTCTTGGGGAAAGGGCCGTGCTCGATGTTCGCGTCGAACTCGATCATGCCCGCGGGCAGGTCGTCCAGGCCCTTGTCGTTCTTGACGAGCGACACGCCATAGCGCGCCTGCGTCGAGAACAGGCCGCGCTCGTACTTGAGCTGATCGATGCGCAGGCCGAACAGCGGCGTGATCTTGGCGAGCTTTTCGTTGGCCTGTGCCAGATGACGCTGCGCGTCTTCTTCAATGCGCTTGCCGGTGTACCACGTGGCCCCGACCCAGCTTCCCGCTCCCACTATGACCACGCCCAGGGTGATCGCTACGCTCTTTTTCATCGTTCTGCTTATATCGTTGATTGTCGAGTCATATCCGGCAGCGGCCTACGGCGCCACGCTCGTCCGCGCGAAGCGCAAGCGTCCTGGATACGCGTGTTCATCGGCCTGTCAGGCCCGCGGCGGAGTATACCGAGACGCGTGTCACGCTGAACGCGCGCGCAGTTACCGAAGATTTCAAAATGAAAGCCGGCGCCCGAGGCGCCGGCTTTTGTCGACAAAACGCCTGGTCTCAGAGCGGATCAAGCGGATAGATCGGACGGCGCACGTGCTTGAACTCGATCTGGCTGTAGTCGGACGTCGTGACGCCCACGCCGGTGCATTCGATGATCTCGGTCGCCATGTCAGAGAAGCCCGCGCGCCAGTGGATACGGCTTTTCAGGACGACATACCGCTTTTGCAGCGGGTCGATGCCGGCCGACAGCAGGCAGTTGATGTCGAAGGGTTCCTGGTGGCGCGAGACGACCACGATTTCCACGCGGCCGGTGTCGATGACCACCGTCAGGCCGGTGTCGTTGCGCACGCCGCGGTACATCGGGCCGCGGTTCAGGTAGACGCCGTCGAACACCAGCTTGACGCGGCCGGTGACTTCAAGCGGTTCGCTGGGCTGCTTGATGGCCGGCATGGGCAGCTTGCCGCCCAGCTTGAGCGTGATGGTGTTGCCCACGCCCGCGGCGGCGGCTTCCTTCGCGGCCTGTGGATCGCAGATGGCGTAGAAGACCACGTTGTCCAGTTCCTGGCGCAGCACTTCGGCCAGCACGGCCGTTGTGTCCATCGTGCCGCCCGAGCCGGTGTTGTCGTAGTGGTCCAGCAGCACGACCGGGCCTTGTTCGATGCCCTTGGCGCGCGCGATGGTCGGCGCCAGCGGTTCCGAATGGAACACCCAGTCGGCGCGGCCCTGCCACGCGCGGTCCAGCAATTCGTCGCGATGCTGTTCGGCGGCGGCCAGGTTGCCGTCCGTACAGACGACGGCGCTCAGGCCCGCTTCGCGAATGTCTGCATGGGGAAAGCCCACGAAGACGGACGCCGCCAGCACGCCGCTGGCTTCAAGCTCCTTGCACCGTTCCTGCAGCGGCTTGTTGGGCGCGGCGTGCGTGCCCTGGCACATGATGTGCGGCAGCATGGGCTTGTTGGCCCAGGTCATCACCGGCTTGATCTCGCCCTTGAGCGTGCGGACGATGACGTTCGCGGCGCGCACGCCCGCATCGCGGATATCCACGTGCGGATAGGTGTGAAAGCCGCTGATGACCGTGGCATTGCGCACGATGTCGTCGTAGATGTTGGCGTGCATGTCCAGCGTCACGGCAACGGGCGTGTTGGGATCGATCTCGCGCAGGCGGCGCAGCAGGTCGCCCTCGGCGTCTTCCACGCCTTCGGCGACCATCGCGCCGTGCAGATCCAGCAGAATGGCGTCAAACCCGCCGCGCTTGACCTCGTCCAGGATCAGCGTGCACAGGCGTTCATGCGTCTGCGCGCTGGTGGGGCCGCTGGGCCAGGACTCGGCCGCGACCGGCAGCACGATCTCGGCGCCCTCGCGGCGGGCGACCTCGATGTAGCCGCCCAGGCCGCTGTCGGTGTTCTCGTAGGCCTTGATGGCGCGATCGCCAGCCAGGATCTCGGGACTGCCGCGAAAGAAACGTTCAAGTGGGGTGGGCACCGGCGAAAACGTGTTCGTCTCGTGCTTGATCATTGCCAAAAGCCAACGCATGGGAAGTTCCTGTGGGTTGCCGGGGAGGGTCAGTGTGCTGAGGGCGGCTGGGGCCAGGGGAGCTGGGCGGGACGCATCCGTTCCCAGGCGCGCGCCACGCGCAGCACGCCCAGGTCGTCAAAGCGCGCGCCCGCGATCTGCAGGCCGATGGGCAGGCCAGCCTTGGTGTAGCCGCAATTGACCGAGGCCGCGGGCTGCTCGCTCATGTTGAAGGGCAGCGTGAACCCGATGTGGTGCATGGTCGTGGCGACCTCGTTCGTGGGCGAGGGCCATTCGGCGTTGTAGGCCACGACGGGCGCCACCGGCGACAGCACGTAGTCGTACGGCGCGCAGGCCGCGACGGTGCGCGCCCGCACGTTCAGCGTTTCGTAGTAGCTGCGGAAAACGTCTTCGCCGCTATGCCCGCCGCCGCTTTCGGCCCACGCGCGGATGAAGGGCAGGATCTTGGCGCGGCGCTCCTCGGACAGCGCGCCCAGGTCGATGGCCGAGCGGGTGCGCCAGAACTTGTCCACGCCTTCCAGCATGCCGGGCGTCATCCACGGCTGCATCGGCGTGACGATGGCGCCCGCCGCCTCGAAGGCGCGCGCGGCGGCTTCGACGGCGTCGCGCGTTTCGGGATCCAGCGGCAGTCCGCAGCCGGCGTCCAGTAGCAGGCCGATGCGCAGGCCGCGCACGTCGCGATCCAAATTCAGCCAGTCGATCTCCTGGAACGGCAGGCTCATGTGGTCGCGCGCGTCGGGCTGCGACAGCACGCCCATCATCAGCGCCGTATCGGTGATGGTGCGCGTCATGGGTCCAGCGCATCGGCCCATGAAGGGCGGATCGATGGGAATGCGCCCCAGGCTGGGCTTGAGCGTGGCGATGCCGCACCAGGCGGCCGGCAGGCGGACCGAGCCGCCGATGTCGGTGCCGATGTGCAGCGGGCCATAACCGGCTGCTGCGGCGGCGCCGGCGCCCGCGCTGGAGCCGCCGGGGTTTTTGGTCAGATCCCAGGGATTGCGCGTCAGTTCATGAAAGCTCGACAACCCGGACGACAGCATGCCGTAGTCGGGCATGGTGGTCTTGCCCAGCAGCACGGCGCCGGACTCGCGCATGCGCGCCGCGGGCGGGGCGTCGGCGGCGGCCGGGGTCAGGTCGGTGGCGGCGGTGCCCAGCGGCACGGGCACGCCGCGCGTGGCGATGTTTTCCTTGATGGTGGCGGGCACGCCGTCCAGCGAGTACCCGCCGCAGGCCTGCGGCTCACCCTTCATCCAGCGGGCCTCGGACGCGCGGGCCATCGCCAGCGCGCCTTCCGGATCCAGCGCGTAGGTGGCTTTCAGCCGGGGCTCCCAGCGCTCGATATGGTCCAGCACCGACCGCGTCGCCTCGACGGGCGACAGGGTCTTGCTGCGATACGCCTCAAGGAGTTCCTGGGCGGACATTTCATGCGGTTGCGGCATCTCGGTTCCAGTGGGTCGGAAAAGGCGTCAGACGGCCGGGGAGGCGGACGGCAACAAGCCGGGCGCAATGGGCCGGAAGTTGCGGAAGTCCCAATCCCGGCCGGGGGCGGCGTCGATCAGGGCCCGCGTGTATTGGTGGCGCGGTTCGGTCAGCACCGTTTCGGCAGACCCGGTTTCCACCACCTGGCCGCGCTGCATCACCATGATGGTGTCGCAGATCTGCGCGGCCACGCGCAGGTCGTGGGTGATGAACAGCACGCCCACGCCCGTACGTTCGCGCACCTGTTCCAGCAGCTCCAGCACCTGCGCCTGCACGGACACGTCCAGCGCCGAGACGGCTTCGTCGGCCACCAGGATCTCCGGGTCCATGACCAGCGCGCGCGCGATGCAGATGCGCTGGCGCTGTCCGCCAGAGAACTGGTGCGGATAACGCCGCATGGCGTCGGGGCTCAGGCCCACCACGCTGAGGGTTTCGCTGGCGCGCTTGAGCGCCTGTTCGCGAGCCACGCCAAAGTTCAGCAGCCCCTCGATGATGGATTCGCCCACCGTGCGGCGCGGATTCAGCGACCGGTACGGATCCTGGAACACGATCTGGATGCGGCGGCGCACCGGGCGCAGCGCCGAGCCGGACAGCGTGCTCAGGTCTTCGCCGCCCATCATCATGTGGCCGGCCGTGGGCTCGATGAGCCGCACGATGCAGCGCGCCACTGTCGATTTGCCCGACCCGGATTCGCCGACGATGCCCAGGATCTCGCCCTTGCGCAGCGTCAGGTTGACGTCCGTGGCGGCGACGACGTGCTGCGCCGCCTTGCGCGAAAACAGCGAGCCCTTGCCGCCATAAGTGCGGCCCAGCCCCTTGACGTGCAGCACCGGCGTTCCCGTCGGCGGCTCGCGGCGCGACGGCACCAGGCTGGGCACCGACGAGACCAGCCGGCGCGTGTAGGACTGCTTGGGTTCGGCCAGGATCTCGTGGCGCGTGCCGCTTTCGATCAGGTCGCCGCGGTTCATGACGACGATGCGGTCCGCGATCTCGGCCACCACGCCGAAGTCGTGCGTGATGAACAGCACGGCCGTCTGGTGCTTGACCTGCAGTTCCTTGATCAGCGCCAGGATCTGCTTCTGCGTGGTGACGTCCAGCGCCGTGGTGGGCTCGTCGGCGATCAGCAGCTTGGGTTCCAGGATCAGCGCCATCGCGATGACGATGCGCTGGCGCTGGCCGCCGGAGAGCTGGTGCGGATAGGCGTCGTAGATGCGTTCGATGTCGGGCAGGTGCACCGACTGGAACATGTCCAGCACCTTGGCGCGGCGCTCGGCCGCCGACATGTTCTTGCGGTGCAGGCGCAGCACCTCGTCGACCTGCTTGCCCACCGTGTGCACGGGATTCAGCGCGGTCATGGGCTCTTGAAAGACCATGGCCATGCGCGTGGCGCGCAGCTCGCGCAGGCGGCGCTGCGTGGCCGTGGCGACGTCTTCGCCCTCGACGCGGATCGAACCCGCGCTGATGTTCAGGATGCCTTGCGGCAGCAGGCCCATGACGGCCAGCGACGTGACGGACTTGCCCGAACCGGATTCGCCGACCACGCACACTGTTTCTCCGGCGTGCACGTCCAGACTGAGGTTGCGCACGACGCGGTTGCCCGCGCCGGCGACTTCGACCGATAGATTGCGGATGGCCAGGATGGCGGACGAAGTGTCGCCCGCGGGGGGATTGGGGGAATAGTTCATCGGCATCAGATCCTGCGCACCATTTTCGGGTCCAGCGCGTCGCGCAAGGCGTCGCCCAGGATGTTCACGCTGAGCACGGTCAGCGACAGGAACAGTCCGGGGAACAGGATCAGGCCGGGCAGCATGCGGAAGTACATGCGGCCTTCGGACATGATGTTGCCCCAGGACGCGATCTCGGGCGGGATGCCCGCGCCCAGGAAGCTCAGGATGGCTTCGGTCAGCATGGCGGACGCGAAGACGTACGTGCCTTGCACCGTCAGCGGCGCGATGGTGCTGGGCACCATGTGCCGCCACAGCAG
The DNA here is from genome assembly GCF_002331005.1 of Achromobacter sp. UBA2119. NCBI lineage: Bacteria > Pseudomonadati > Pseudomonadota > Betaproteobacteria > Burkholderiales > Alcaligenaceae > Achromobacter > Achromobacter sp. UBA2119. Next base: position 121,946 of record NZ_DCYD01000015.1, read on the forward strand.
CAGCGGCAGCGGGGTGCCCAGCGCCAGGGCGGCCTCCACGTAGGGCTCTCCGCGCACGCTCAGGATCTGGCCGCGCACCAGCCGCACCACCCGCGGGATTTCCGGAATGGTGATGGCTACGAGCACGGTCGTGATGCTGGCGCCGGTGACCGACACCAGCGCGATCGCCAGCAGAATGCCGGGGATCGCCATGATGGCGTCCATCGTGCGCATGATGGGGCCGTCCAGCGACCGGAACCAGCCGGCGATGACGCCGATGACCAGCCCGAGGGCCACGCTGACCAAGGCGGCGCCCAGGCCCGCGATCAGCGAGATGCGCGCGCCGTAGGCCACGCGCGACCACACGTCGCGCCCGAACGCGTCGGTGCCCAGGAAATAGTCGGTGAAGGGCTGCTTCAGGCGCCCGCCCGGATTGAGTTGGGTGGGATCGACCGTGCCCAGCAGCGGCGCAAAAATGGCGATGAAGACAATCGCCGCCAGCACCACCAGCGCCAGCATGACGGGCCAGCTCTTGAGTCCCTGGCGGATCTGCCGCCAGGCGGTGATGTGGGGCGTGCCGCCTCCGGGGAGGTCGGCGGCCGCCTGCGCGGCGGCGTCGGTTGGCGTTTGCATGCTCATGGCGTCAGTACCGGATACGCGGGTCGAACACCGTGTAGGCGCAATCGACAACCAGATTGATGAACACGTAGACGAACGCGAAGAAAAGCGTCAGGCCCTGGATGACCGGGTAGTCGCGCGCCAGCACGGCTTCCACCACCAGCCGGCCGAGGCCCGGGATGTTGAAGACCGATTCGGTGACGACGACGCCGCTGATCAAGAGCGCGATGCCCACGCCAACGACCGTGGCGATGGGCACGGCGGCATTGCGCAGCGCGTGGCCAAGCAGCACGCCGGTTTCGCCCAGGCCCTTGGAGCGCGCGGTGCGGATGAAGTCCTCGCCCATGACCTCGATGACGCTGGTGCGCGTGATGCGCGCGATCAGCGCCACATACACGGTGGACAAAGCGAGCGAGGGCAGGATGAGCCGGTGCAGGAACGGCCAGAATCCTTTTTCAAGCGGCACGTAGCCCTGCACGTTGAACCAGCCCAGCTTGATGGCGAAGGCCCAGATCAGCAGGTAGCCGGTGACGAACACCGGCACCGAGAACCCCAGCACCGAGAAACCCATGACGGCGCGGTCCAGCAGCTTGCCTTGCCGCCACGCGGCCAGCACGCCCAGCGGAATGGCGACGAGCAGCGTGAAGACCAGCGTCAGCACCGCCAGGCTCATCGACGGTTCAAGGCGCTGCGCGATCAGCTTGGTGACCGGCACGCCGGACATGAGCGAGGTGCCCAGGTCGCCCTGCAGGAGCTTGCCGCCCCAGATGAAGAACTGTTTGACCACCGGCTGGTCCAGGCCCATCGTCTGCCGTATCTGGACGATACGTTCGGGCGTGGCGCCGTCGCCCGCCATGATGATGGCCGGATCCCCGGGGCTGAAACGCAATATCGCAAAGACCACCACCGCAACCATCACCAGAACCGGGATGGTTGCGAGGAGCCGGCGTGAGACAAATGCCAGCATGTATTTCCCCCTGTACCAATTAGGCCTGCGCGGACTGCTTGCTGCGGCGCGCAGGCCCCGAGCCCATCAAGGGGCCTTTTTGACGTTCCAGAACGCGAAGACCGGCGCGTGCACCAGGCCCGACAGCTTGGTCGAGTAGACGGTGGGCACGGACATCTGGCCCAGCGGCACGTACAGGCCTTCGTCGATGCCGATGCGCTGCACTTCCTCGGAGATCTTCTTCTGCTCGGCCGGATCCGAAGTCAACGCCATCTTGGTGCGCAGCTCTTCGATCTGCGGGAACTCGGGCCAGCCGAACCACGCGTTGTCGCCGTTTGCCGCCGCGGGGGCGGAGCGCACCGGGTCCATCACGTCAGTGGCGTACCAGTTGGTGTTGTGAACGTTCCAGCCGCCTTCGGCCGGCGCAGCCTTGGAGGCGCGGCGCGTGGCCACGCTTTGCCAGTCCATCGCCGCCAGGTTGACGTTGAAGCCCGCCTTGCGCAGCGCCGCGGCCATCACGACCGGTTGCGCGGACAGCGTGCCCACGTCGGTGGCGTGCATGACGAGGATGGGCGTGTTGTCGTAACCCGCTTCCTTGAGCAGCGCCTTGGCCTTTTCGATGTTCGACGGGACGACCATGTCCTTGCCGATATCGCTTTCCAGCGGCGTGCCGCAGCCCCACAGCGAGGCGCAGGTCTTCCAGTACTTGGGATTGCCGACCAGCGCCTTCATCACGTCTTCCTGGCCGATCGCGTACATGGCGGCCTGGCGGATCTTCTTGTTGTTGAAGGGCGGGTACTTGAAGTTGAAGCGGTACATCGTGAAGTAGCCGACCGGGCTGAGCGACTCTTCCTTCAGGTCCGAGTTGCCTTCGATCATCGGCAGCAGGTCGTACGGGAACTGCTCGACAAAGTCGATCTCGCCGCCAAGCAGCGCGTTGGCGGTGGTCAGCGCATCGGGCATCACGTCCCATTCGACCTTGTCGACGTGCACGACCTTGCCGCCAGCCAGGCCGCTGACGGGCTCCTTGCGCGGCACGTAATCGGCGTTCTTGACGTAGACGGTCTTCACGCCCGGCTTGAATTCCGCGACCTTGAACGGGCCGGAGCCCGTCATGTCGGTGATGGGCTTGCCGATGGCCTGTTCTGCGATGCGCTTGGGCATCATGAACGGCGCGGTGCCGGTGGGCTTGGACAGGGCGCGCAGCGCCAGGTCCGTGGGTTCCTTCATGACGATGCGAAAGCTCTTGTCGTCGATGACTTCGATCTTGTCGGTGAACTTGAGCAGCGTGCGGCCCATACCGTCGCCGGCGGCCCAGCGCTTGATCGACGCCACGCAGTCCTCGGCGGTCACCGGCTGGCCGTCATGCCATTTCTGGCCGGGGCGCAGCGTCATGGTGTAGGTCTTGCCGTCGGGCGAGACTTCCCACTTCTCAAGCATCTGCGGCTGTACCTTGTTGTCGGCATCGGTGGCCAGCAAGGTGTCGTAGATCATGTAGCCGTGCCACGTCGTGATGTAGGCGGTGGTGGCGTGCGGATCGGTCAGGCGCAGCGGTGAGTGCATCACCGTCTTGATGACGGTCTCGGCATAGGCCCCATGTGCCATGGCGAGAGTGACGCCGGCGAGCGCGGCCGCTCGGACAAACTTGAGCATGTATTTCCCCTTGAAGCGTAGTGAGCGGCGCGTGGGCCGCTACGTCGTTGACGCGCCGCGTTCAAGCGGCGCGCGAGGGTCAGGCTGTCGCAGCGGACCGGCCGTCAAACACCGGCCCGCAAGGCGCCATTCTGATGCCGGGACGCAACCGTGTCCATGGTTGTTTTGCCGCATCCATCAGCATGGAACCGGGCGCCGCGCAGACCAGAATCGTGTGCGCGATGGGCGTGAAATCGGCGCGAAAATGCGCCGAACTCTTGACCACCAGGATGGCGGCGCGCGTGGGCTCCACGCCCGCAAACCGGAACATCTCCTGGTCGGCCATCTGCACCTTGTTCGAGGCCAGGATGATGCGCACGCCGCCGATGCGCAGGCACGCGCTGGGCCCCAGATCCATGTGAAAGCCGCGATAGAACGCACCATGCGTATCGAAGCGTCCTTCCGAAGTTTTCTCGACGATGAACTCGGTGTCCAGCGGTTCGTCGTGGGGAATACCCGAATGTCCACCCAGTGCAATGCGCACCGTGTTGCCTGCACCAGCGCGGTGGGCGGCCAGCGCGGCGGCGGGGTCCACAATCAGACCGATGGCCGTATCGCGCGCATCGTGGCGGATGAGCGCGCGCAGCACGCCGGTGGTGTCGGAACTGCCGCCCGCGCCGGGGTTGTCCTGCGCGTCGGCGATGACGACGGGTTTGGAGGCATCGCGCGCCAGCCGCAACGCTTCCTGCACGGCTTCGTCCGGCGTGTAGAGCTTGCCGCCGAAGTCCTGTTCGGCATTCATCACCGCGCGCGTCATCTCGTCGGCGGCGGCATCGGCCTCGGCCTGCGTCATGCCGTAGGCCCAGACCGTGGGCGCGCATTCGGGAAAGTCCGCGGCCGGAAACCCGGTCGCAAAGGAAACGCTGGCCGCGCCCCGCGCTTCAAGATCGCCCACCAACTGATACAGGCTGCGCGCCGGCTCGATGTCGGTGGACTGCCAGCACAGGGGAATCAAAAAGGGCAGGCTGCGCAGCGCCACGTAATGCCGAGGCATGCCGCCCAGCCGCTGCGCCAGCAGGCCGGCGGCGCGCTGCCCGGTTTCGGCCATGTCGATGTGGGGATAGGTGCGATAACAGACCAGCGCATCGGCATGGCGCACCATCGCGCGCGTCACGTTGGCGTGCAGGTCCAGACTGGCCACGATCGGCACGTTGGGGCCCACCAGTTCACGCACACGCTTGAGCAGCTCGCCTTCACCGTCATCCAGATGCTCGGTGACCATGGCGCCGTGCAGATCCAGATACACGCCATCCAGCGGCATCGCCTGCGATAGCCCTTGCAGAATCAATGCGCTGATGCGCTCGAACGCATCACGGGTCACATGCCCCGAAGGACTCGCCGCCGCCCACGTCGTGGGAATCAACGCATGCTGCCCCATGGCCTCGATAAACCCCGCCACGGGGATATTGGCTCCCGCCACTGCCTCAAACATCGCGGGCCCGCTGACCAGTTTCGGCCACCCCCCACCCTTGTCCGCAAAATCCTCCCACGCCGCGCGCGACGGCGCGAACGTATTGGTCTCATGCTGAAAGCCGCCGATCCCGATGCGCATCAGGTTTCCCCTTGTCGTACAGATATTCGGAAGGCGCGGCGAAGCGCCGCGCAGTGTCAATGCTTCAAGCGACGCCCCTCAGTCCCGAGGCAAGAACGACGCGCCCCAATTCATGCACGCCCTCCCCAAGCGGGGTCGCGCGGATCCGGGCTCCGCCGGTCCGCTGCGACGCCCCCCTGGGGGGGAGGCGCTGCGCGCCTCGGGGGGGGGCTCACTTAGCCACGGGCATGGTGAATTCGGTGCCCTTGGCGATGCTGTCGGGCCAGCGCTGCATCACGCTCTTGTAGCGCGAGTAGAAACGGATGCCTTCCTCGCCGTACGCATGGTGGTCGCCGAACAGCGAGCGCTTCCAGCCGCCGAACGAATGCCACGCCATCGGCACGGGGATCGGCACGTTGATGCCCACCATCCCGACCTTGATCTGCCGGGCAAACGCGCGCGCCACGCCGCCGTCGGACGTGAAGCACGCCACGCCATTGCCGAATTCATGCGCATTGATCAGCTCCACCGCGCTGGCAAAGTCGGGCACGCGCACGATGCACAGCACCGGGCCGAAAATCTCTTCGCGGTAGATGTTCATGGCGGGCTTGACGTTGTCGAACAGCGTGCCACCCAGGAAGAATCCCTTCTCGTTGCCTGCCACCTTCAGGTCGCGGCCGTCCACCACCAGATCGGCGCCGCTGGCGATGCCGTCCTCGATGTAGCCCATCACTTTCTTGCGGTGCTGCGCGGTCACCAGCGGACCCATTTCGGCGTCCGACTGCATGCCATCCTTGACGATCAGCGCCTTGACGCGCGGCGTGAGGCGTTCGACGACCTTGTCGGCCACGTCGCCCACCGCCACGGCCACCGAGATCGCCATGCAGCGCTCGCCTGCCGAACCGTAGGCCGCGCCCATCAGCGCGTCGGTCACCTGGTCCAGGTCCGCGTCGGGCATGACCACCAGGTGGTTCTTGGCGCCGCCCAGCGCCTGCACGCGCTTGCCGCGCTTGGTGCCTTCGGCGTAGATGTATTCGGCAATCGGCGTGGAGCCGACGAAGGACAGCGCCTCGACATCGGGATGCGAGATCAGCGCGTCCACCGCCTGCTTGTCGCCGTGAACCACGTTGAAGACGCCGGGGGGCAGGCCGGCTTCGGTGAGCAGCTCGGCCAGGCGCACGGACGCGGACGGATCGCGTTCCGACGGCTTGAGCACGAAGGTGTTGCCGCAGGCGATGGCGACCGGGAACATCCAGCACGGCACCATCATCGGGAAATTGAACGGCGTGATGCCGGCCACGACGCCCAGCGCCTGACGCATGCTCCAGTTGTCGATGCCGCCGCCGATCTGGTCGGAATACTGGCCCTTGAGCAGTTGCGGAATGCCGCAGGCGAACTCGACGATCTCGATGCCGCGCATCACTTCGCCCTTGGCGTCCGAAAACACCTTGCCGTGCTCGCGCGTGATCAGTTCGGCCAGTTCATCCTGGTGCTGGTCCAGCAGCGCCTTGAAGTTGAAGAGGATGCGAGCGCGCTTGAGCGCCGGGGTCTCGGACCAGGCCGGAAACGCCGCCTTGGCGGCGGCCACGGCCAGCGCCACGTCGTCATTGGACGCCAGCGGGATCGACGAGGAGATCTCGCCGGTGGCCGGGTTGAAGCCGTCGGCGTAGCGGCTGTTGCCGCCGTCGTAGGGTTGGCCGTTGATGAAATGGGGAATCTTCTTCATGGATGCAAGGCTCGGTGATTCGTCAAAAATGCGGCTGGGCGGCCTGGGCCGCCCATGTGCGGGTCTGTTGCGCCGCGCGCCATGCGGGCGTGCGGCGGGGAAGGATCAGGCTACCTCTTTCAGGATCTTGCCGATCTGCTCGAAGATCTGGCCGATCTGCGCCTCGTCGATGATGAGCGGCGGCGAGACGGCGATGATGTCGCCCGTGTAGCGCACCATCAGGCCGCTGTCGAAGCAGCGCTGGAAGACTTCGGCGGCGCGTGCGCCAGGGGCGCCCGCGCGCGGCGCCAGTTCAATGCCGGACACCAGGCCCAGGTTGCGCACGTCGATGACGTTGGGCGCGCCCTTCAGGCTGTGCGCAGCCTCCTGGAACGCGCCCGACAGCTTGCGGGCGCGGCCGAAGAGGTCCTCGCGGCGATAGATGTCCAGCGTGGCCAGGATGGCGGCGGCGGCCAGCGGGTGCGCCGAGTACGTGTAGCCGTGGAAGAACTCGATGCCGCCCGCGGGGCCGTTGACGATGGCGTCGTGCACTTCGCGTTTGACGGCGACCGCGCCGGCCGGCACGGCCGCGTTGCTGACGCCCTTGGCCATGGCGATGATGTCCGGCGTCACGCCGAAGAATTCGGAGGCCGTGGCGGCGCCCAGACGGCCGTACGCGGTGATGACCTCATCGAAAATCAGCAGGATGCCGTGCTTGGCGGTGATCTCGCGCAGCTTTTCCAGGTAGCCCTTGGGCGGAATCAGCACGCCGGTGGAGCCGGCCATGGGCTCGACGATCACGGCGGCGATGGTCGAGGCGTCGTGCAGGGCGATGATGCGTTCCAGCTCTTCGGCCAAGTGCGCGCCCCACGCGGGCTGGCCCTTCGAGTAGGCGTTCTGCTCGATGTTGTGGGTGTGGGGCAGGTGGTCCACGGCGGGCAGCAGGGCGCCCGAAAACGTCTTGCGGTTGGCCGAGATGCCGCCCACCGAGATGCCGCCAAAGCCCACGCCGTGATAGCCGCGCTCGCGGCCGATGAGGCGCGTGCGCTGGCCTTCGCCGCGCGCGCGGTGGTAGGCCAGGGCGATCTTCAGCGTGGTGTCGACCGATTCGGAGCCCGAGTTCGTGAAGAACACGCGGTCCAGTCCCTGCGGCATCAGGCCCGCGACGGCGGTGGCGGCCTCGAAGGCGAGCGGGTGGCCCAGCTGGAAGCCCGGGGCGTAGTCCATGACGCCGGCCTGGCGGGCGATGGCTTCGACGATCTCTTCGCGGCCGTGGCCGGCATTGACGCACCACAGGCCCGCCGTGCCGTCCAGGATCTGGCGGCCGTCCGTGGACGTGTAGTACATGCCCTTGGCCTTGGCCAGCATGCGCGGTTGGGCCTTGAACTGCTTGTTGGCCGTAAAGGGCATCCAGAGATGGGACAGGTCGGGCAACTGGGCGGGGGCGTTCATGGTGACTCCAGAAGGGGGACAACCGCAGCCGCCGCGAAACGCGCGCGGGCAGCGGGATTCGGACGATTCTGGAACGTCCCGCAGGGAATGAAAATATACAATCCGCGCATTTGCCGCTAACTGTATAGTTGAGAGCGTTGCAACTGTACAGTTAGCCCGTGATCGACTTCCAACCCGTCCGCGGCCGTGGGGCCGCGCCCACCCTCGTCGAACAGCTCGTCGCGGCCATTCTGCGCGCCGTCGAGGCGCAGACCCTGCGTCCGGGTATGTCCCTACCCTCGGTCCGCGAGTTCGCGCGCCAGTACGGCGTCAGCACCTTCACCGTGGCCAGCGCCTACAGCCGGCTGGTGTCGCAGGGCTGGCTGGCGGCGCGGCCGGGCGCGGGCTACCGGGTGGCGTCGCCCGACGCGCCCGCCCGCCGGGTCGAACCCCTGTCCTGGGAACCGCCGCGGCTGAACGCGGGCTGGCTGCTGTCGGACATCTTTGCCGACCACTCCATCCCCATCAAATCCGGTTGCGGCTGGCTGCCCGGCGAGTGGCTGAATGAAGAAGGGCTGCACCTGGCGCTGCGCCACATGGGGCGCGTGCCCGCGATGCGAATCGCCAACTACGGCCATCCCTACGGCTACGCGCCGCTGCGCGAGACCATCGCGGCCAGCCTGAGCGCGCAGGGCATGGAAGTCGAGGCGTCGCAGGTGCTGCTGACGCAGGGCGTGACCCACGGACTGGACACGGTGATCCGCACGCTGCTGCGGCCGGGCGACACGGTGGTCGTCGAGCAGCCGGCCTACGCGAATCTGCTGCAGATGCTGCGCCTGGCCGGTCTGCGCGTGATCGCGGTGCCGCGCACTGTCGACGGCCTGGACTGCGACGCGCTGGAGCGCGTGGCCGCCCAGCATCGGCCGCGCGCGCTTTTCATCAATACGGCGCTGCAGAATCCCTCGGGCGCCAGCATCACCATGGCGAATGCCTTCCGCATTCTGCAGGCGGCGGAGCGGCATGGGTTGTGGGTGGTGGAAGACGACATCTCGCGCGAACTGGCGCCGGGCGTGACGCCGATGCTGGCCGCGCTGGACGGCGCGCGCCGCGTCGTCTACCTGGGCGGCTATTCCAAGGTCATCAGCCCGTCGGTACGGGTGGGCTACGTGGTGGCGCATCGGGATCTGGTGCGCGACATCGCGCGCACCAAGATGGCGGTGGGCCTGACGACGCCCGAGATCATGGAGCGCATCGTGCACCAGGTCATCCGCGAGGGCCGCTACCGCGCCCACATCGCGCGCACCCGCGAGCGGCTGGCCGAGGCGCACACCGAAGTCGCCGAGCAGATGCGCCAGCACGGATTCGAAGTCTATGGAAAGCCGCAGGGCGGCCTGTTCCTGTGGGCGAAGGTGGCCGGGCAGTGGCGCGAACGGGGCGCCAATGGCCTGGCGGAGCTGGCGCTCAAGGACGGCATCTGGCTGGCGCCCGGTTCGTACTTCGAAGCGGACGAGGCCGACACGGCGTGGGTGCGCTTCAACGTGGCGTACTCGGCGGCGCCCGCGCTGTGGCGGTTCATGCGCAATGCGGGCGCGGCGTAGGCCGGCCCGCTGCATTACGGCCGATGCGTTACGGCCGGCGCGTTACGGCGGACGCGTTACGGCTGATACGTCAGGCCTGAATCGTCAGACCCGTTCGTACGTGACGAAATCATAGTCGTAGCCGTTTTCGGCAGGCTGCGGCTCGCGCGCGGTTTCCTTCCACTGGAACGACGGCAGCAGCGGAAAGAACGCGTCGCCTTCGACATCCGCATGGACCTCGGTCGCAAGCACGCGCCGGGCCAGCGGCAGGGCCTGCGCATAGATTTGCGCGCCGCCGATCACGAAGGCTTCATCGATGTCGCCGCAGGCGGCCACCGCGGCCTCCAGCGTGGGCGCCAGGATGGCGCCGGCGGCGCTGAAATCGGGATTGCGGCTGATGACGATGTTGCTGCGGCCGGGCAGGGGACGGCCCAGCGAGTCCCACGTCTTGCGGCCCATGATGATGGGGTGGCCCAGCGTGCTGCGCTTGAAATGCGCCAGATCGCCCGGCAGCTTCCAGGGCAGGGCGTTGTCGCGGCCGATGGCGCGGTTGGTGGAATAGGCGACGATCAGGGTAAGGCTGGCGGGCATGCGGTGCTTGCAACGGTAAGGGTTGAGCCGGAACGACCCGTAAGCGTAGCAAATTGCGAAAGACCGCTCGCCTGTCAGGTCCCCGCGTGTTCCAGGAATTCGGTGGCCGGCATGGGCTTGCCCAGCAGAAAGCCCTGCAGCGAGTCGCAGCCCAGTCCGGTCAGGAACTTCTGCTGCGCCGCGGTCTCGACGCCTTCGGCCACGATGCGCAGGTTGAGCTGCTGCGCCAGCGCCACGATGGCCGAGACGATGGCCGCATCTTCGTTGTCGTTGTCCAGCTGGTTCACGAAGCCGCGGTCGATCTTCAGTTCGGTCGCCGGCAGCCGCTTGAGATAAAGCAGGCTGGAATAGCCGGTGCCGAAATCGTCGATAGAGATCGTGACGCCCAGATCGGACAGGCGCTTGAGCACCGTCAGGCTGGCTTCCGCGTCGCGCATGGCGGTCGATTCGGTCACTTCGATCGTCAGGCAGGCGGGCGGGACGCCATGCTTGGCCAATGCCGAGCGCACCGTCTCGACCAGGTTGGCATGTGAGAACTGCAGCGCCGAGATGTTGACGGCGATGGTCCAGTGGCCCTGGCCGACGTCGATCCATTCGCGCATCTGGCGGCAGGCTTCGTTGATGACCCATTCGCCGATCGACAGGATCAGGCCCGTCTTTTCCGCCGTGGGAATGAACTGGTCCGGGCCGACCAGGCCGCGCGTCGGGTGGTTCCAACGCAGTAGCGCCTCGGCGCCCATGATGGGGCCGGCCGGCGCTTCGTACTTGGGCTGGTAATGCAGGACGAACTGGCCGCGCTCCTGCGCCAGCCGCAGGTCGTGCAGCAGCTCGATCTGCTCGTGCGCGTCCGCGTTCATGGACGGTTCGAAGAAGCTGTAGCCCGTGCCGCCCAGCCGCTTGGCGTGGTACATCGCCGCGTCCGCATTGGTCAGCAGGGCGTGGGTGTCCTGGCCGTCGTTCGGATAGACCGCAATGCCCACGCTGGACGTCACCAGCACTTCGTGGCCGTAGACCGTGACGGGGCGTGCGATGGCGTCGATCAGCCGATCCGCGACGTTCGCGGCGTCCGTGGGTTCGATCACCTCGCTCAGCACGATGAACTCGTCGCCGCCCAGGCGCGCGACCGTGTCCTGCGTGCGCAAGGCCAGGCGGATGCGCTGCGCCAGATCGATCAGCAGCGCGTCGCCGGTGTGGTGTCCGTACGCGTCGTTGACCGCCTTGAAACCGTCCAGGTCAAAGAACAGCACCGCGAAATGGCCTCGGCGGCGGCTGGCGCTTTCGATGGCCTGCTCCATCCGGTCTTCCAGCAGGATGCGGTTGGGCAATTTGGTCAGCGTGTCGTGCAGCGCCAGTTGCACCAGCTCTTCGTTGGCTTCGGCCAGCGAAGAGGCCAGCGCCGACGTGCGCGCCTCAAGCCGGTTGTCCAGCACGGCCACCACCAGTGCGATCGCCAGCACGCTCAGCGTGACCGCGGTCACGGCGATGGCCAGCCAGCCGGCAGAAATGCCTTGGTCGGCAGCCATGCAGATGCTGCCCGCCGGAAAACTTGCGGCTTCCATGCCCGTATAGTGCATGCCCACGATCGCCAGGCCCATGACTCCGGCGGCCAAGGGGCGCGACAACGCCACGCGCGGCGCGTCCTGACGCAGCCGGTAAGTGATCCACAGGGCTGCACCGGACGCGGCAATCGCGATCGCCACGGACAGCGCGAACCATGTCGGGTCGTAGTCGATGCCCGGCGACATGCGCATGGCGGCCATGCCGATGTAGTGCATCGCCGCGATGCCGGAACCCATCAGCAGCGCGCCCGCGGCCAGCCGGCCCCACGGCAGTTCGTCCTTGCAGACCATCCACAGCGCGAAGGCCGAGCAACCGATGGCGATGGCCAGGGACAGCACGGTCAGGGGCAGGTCGTAGCCCATGGGGATGGGCAGGCTGAATGCCAGCATGCCCACGAAGTGCATCGACCAGATGCCGATGCCCATCGCGAACGCGCCGCCCGCCAGCCAGAACTTCGCGGCGGGCAGCCCGCTCGACGCCTTCACGCGGTTGGCCATGCCCAACGCCGTATACGACGCCAGGATGGCGACCCCTAAGGATACGAGGACGAGCGAAGGGTTATAAGTTCCAACGAGCATTTGTGGGGTCCTGTCCTAAGCGCATACAGCCGCGGCGCGGGGCACGATTTTCAATTCAATTGGTAGTCAACAGTTGCAGTCCGGTCGCAAGGAGAATCCTGCTCTCGTCGCTGGCTTTTCTCACACTCTATTTATAGGGATGGGGAATTGGGCGCGGCAACGCCAGCGGTCGGCGCGGTTCGGGCGCTCGGCATGGCGCGCCCGAAGGGCCGGTCGAAAGCAACGGGGCGCGCGGCATGCTGGACGCGCGTCCGTGGCTAAGGGATGGGTTATACCGAAATCGCGCTTCCAGAAGCTCACCAATCTTCACCTGCTGCGGGGCGTGCAAGGAATCGGACGCCGGACGGGCGTCCGGCGTGTTGCTGATATGACCTGAAAGGCGGTCGCCGGCGCTGCCGGCGCAGGGGTCAGACGGCCATCGCGGCCGTCAGGGGCGCGTGGTGCGTGTAGCCCGACAACGAAAAGTCGCCGGGTTCGACCTTCTCGAGCCACTCGGGTTCGTAGCGGCCGGTCACGGCGAAATCGGGAATGCGGTCCGACAGCACGAGGCGTGGCGATTCATACGGCGTTCGCGTCAGTTGCTCGCGCAGCATCGGCAGGTGGTTCTCATAGATATGCGCATCGCCGATGAAGTAGGTGAACCAGCGCGGGGTGTAGCCGGTCAGGCGCCCGACCAGGTGCAGCAGCGCCGCGCCTTCGGTCAGGTTGAACGGCGTGCCCAGGCCCACGTCATTGGACCGGATGTACAGGCACAGCGAAATCTCGCGCGTCGTTGCGTTGGGCAGGAACTGATAAAGCAGGTGGCAAGGCGGCAGCGCCATTTCCTCGATCTGCGCCCAGTTCCAGCCGTGGAACAGGATGCGCCGGTCGCCCGGGCGTTCGTGAATGGTGTCCAGACATTGCCGCAGCTGGTCGACCGCCTTGTACAGCAGCACCTTCGGCACGCCGCCTTCTTCAAGGTCGGCCACCTTGGCGTACCCGCGCGACAGCGCGTCTTCGATTTGCGCCGGGCGGCTGGCGTCCAGCATCTTGTAGGCCGGCCATTGGCGCCACTGCACGCCGTAGACCGGTCCCAGGTCGTCAGGACCTTCGCGGTACGGGTTGGCCAGCCACTGCGCGTTCTCGTTGGCGTTCTGGTCCCAGACCTTGCAGCCGAGTTCCCGGAATTCTGCCGCGCTGCGCGAGGCGCGCAGGAAACCCACCATTTCGCCTATGGCCGACTTGAACGCCAGCTTTTTGGTAGTGACGGCGGGAAAGCCCTTCTGCAGGTCAAAGCGCAGCGAGGCGCCCGGCATGCTGAGGGTGCGGATGCCGGTCCGGTTTTCCTGCCACGAGCCGGTGTCGAGGATGGATTGAACGAGGTCCAGGTATTGTTTCATGACGATCCTTGTGCCTGCGGTCCCGGGTCGGGAAGCAAGCGCGCCGCCGCGGACGTGCCGCGGCGGCGCCTATATATGGTGAATGCCGAATTACACCACGGCCGCGCGAGCGGCTCAGGCGGTAGCGGCTGCTTCCTGCGTGTCGACGATGTCGACGGAGAACGTCATTTCGGCGGTCTTTTCCAGCATGGCCGACGCCGAGCAGTATTTCTCGTGGGAAAGCTGTACGGCACGTTCGACGGCCGCGCGCGGCAGATTGGCGCCGGTGACGGTGAACGCGAAGTGAATCTTCGTGAAGACCTTGGGGTCGGTGCCGGCGCGCTCGGCCTGCAGCTTGACGCTGCAGCCCGTGACCGCGTGGCGGCCGCGCTTGAGGATCAGCACCACGTCATAGGCCGTGCAGCCGCCCGTGCCGGCCAGCAGCATTTCCATGGGGCGGGGCGCCAGGTTGTGGCCGCCGCCATCCACGGCGCCGTCCATCACGGCCACGTGGCCGCTGCCCGTGCTGGCGGTAAAGAGCATGCCGCTCGGGCCGCCCCAGTCGATCGTGCATTCCATTTCAGTGAGTCCTTGAGCTTGAGCGCAGTCAATGGCTGATGATACCCGTTGCGTACAATCCCGGGCAGGAGAACCCCACCCCGCATCAGGGGTGCAGGGCGTCCGCTTTGCCTAGGAGTTGCCATGTCCACCACGTTGTCCAAATCCGGCCCCGTTTCCCTGCGCCGCCGCCACGGTCCCCTGGACGCCCTGCTGGCCGAAACCGACCGTGCGCTGCGGGTGCTTTCGGGCAACGCCAGCGCCGGCCGCGCCTATCCCGCAACCGCCCAGGAATCGCCGCAAACCCTGTCCGTCCAAGAAAAACGCCACGCGGCGGGCCTCATGCGCGTCAACCACGTCGGCGAGGTCTGCGCCCAGGCGCTGTACCGCGGCCAGGCGTCGGTCTGCAAGGAACCCGGCCCGCGCGCGCTGCTGCTGAATGCCGCCACCGAAGAAGTCGACCATCTGGTGTGGTGCAACGAGCGCCTGAACGAATTGGGCAGCCGGCCCAGCCTGCTCAATCCGGTCTGGTACGCGGGCTCGTTTGCCCTGGGCGTCATGGCCAGCGTGGCCGGCGTGCCGCGCAATCTGGGCTTCATGGCCGAAACCGAAAAGCAGGTCGAAGCCCATCTCGACGAGCACCTGCGCACCTTGCCGGTGCAGGACGAACGCTCGCGCCAGATCGTGCAAAAGATGAAGGACGACGAGGCCCAGCACCGCGCCAGCGCAGAGCAGGCCGGGGGCGTGCCGCTCCCAGCACCCGTGAAAATGGCCATGCGCGCCATGTCCAAGGTGATGACGACCACCGCCTATTGGATCTGACCGGCCTCTTGAAACCGCATCTGATAAAAATGTTGCAATGCGCAAATTTGGCCGCCTCGTGGTGCGTGAAGCACCATTCTGGTGCGGCGGCCAGGGTGGGAATACCCGCTATTGTTCAGGGTTAGTCCGAAAGGGGAAAACCCCTTCGGCAAAAACCCCGTTTTTGGTCAGGGCATTGCCTGGTGCGGGTTTCCAGAGGGGCGCCGCGAATCTTGCAGCAAAAAAGCAACGCGGCAAACGCCTCTGAAAATAGATCAAAAAAAATCTTGCAACGCACAAAAAACGTAGGTACTATTCAGTCATTGGATGTTGAAACGCAGACGGCGCGGTGAAAACCCCGGAAGCGCAGCGAGTTGAAGTCCCGCTCCCAACATGCCACGGTTGTCTCCTCCACCCTCCTCCTTTGGTGGATTTAGCCCGAGATCTCACGATCTCGGGCTTTTTTTTGTCCCGAATCGTTGCGTCCCTATTTGTAAGCGATGTCGGCAAAAAACCGCGCAGCGCGACGGCGCGCGTGCCCTCGGGGCCTCCGCGTTTTCCCTTGCATATTTCGCGTGCCCAGAGGCGGAACGCTCTACAATCCCCCACATGAAACCAGCACTGCCAGGCGCTCGCGCGCCAGCGCGTTCCAGTCACATGCGCGGCGGACGGATAACCCGCCTGCGCGCGTTACGTTCTGTGCCTCGGAATTGCACTTCCTTATCCCTCCCATATATGGGCGTTACACCTGCCTCCGATAATGGCGGGCCTGTCTCGATAGACCAACCTGAGGTGATCCAGTGACCTGGCTGTATATATGCGTGGTCGCGTTCATGGTGGGGGGACTCATCGTGGCGTCCGAGCGCTGGCATGGCGCTTTCACCGGCGATAGCGACCTCAACAAGCCCCAAGCCAATCACTCCCGCGCGACGCCCCGCGTCGGCGGTCTGGCGGTGCTTGCCGGTACGCTGGCTGGCCTGCTGGTCCTCGGACCCAGCAACATGACCCTGACCTGGCTGTGGCCCGCGCTCTTCGTCGCGGCGTTGCCCGTTTTCGTGGCCGGCCTGCTTGAAGACATTACCAAGGACATCGGCGCCAGCAAGCGTTTGCTGGCTGCTTTTCTATCTGCAGCCATCGCGTGGTGGCTGCTGGGCGGCGTCAGCCGCGTCGGCATGGCGCCTGTGGATTACGTGCTGTCGTACTGGCCCGTGTCGCTGCTGTTCACTATGTTCGCCGTGGGTGGCTGTACCCATGCGCTGAATATCGTTGACGGCATGAACGGCCTGGCCGGCATGGTCGCCACGTTGATGGCGGTCTCGATCAGCCTCGTTGCCTTGCAGGTCGGCGATGTGCCGATCTTCCTGGTGGCCGCGGCGCTGGCGTCGGCGACCTTGGGCTTCCTGGTGTGGAACTTCCCGTTCGGACGCGTGTTCCTGGGCGATGGCGGCGCGTACTTCCTGGGATTCATGCTGGCCGAACTGGCCGTGCTGCTGGTCGTGCGCAACCCGTCCGTGTCGCCGTTCTACGCCCTGGCGGTCCTGTTCTACCCCGTATTCGAAACTGGTTTCTCGATCTGGCGGCGCCGCTTCAAACGCGGCGTGCCGGTTGACCAGCCCGATGCGCTGCACCTGCACCAGCTCGTGTTCCGCCGTCTGGTCCGGGTGACCTTCAGCCGCGGCCGGCGCCACGCCGTCCCCGCGCTTTGCAATGCGCTGGCGTCCCCGTACATGTGGGTGCTGGCGCTGATCGGGCTGGTGCCGGCCACGATCTGGTGGGACAACGCCTGGGCCCTGAGCGCCAGCCTGGTTGTCTTTGCCAGCGTCTATATCTGGCTGTATGCACGCCTGGTCTCCTGGCGCCGCCCGGGCTGGCTGTTGTTGCCGTCCGTGCTGCGAACCACCGAATAGTTCGAGTGCCCCGGCGATCGCCGCCGGGGGCTCGGTATCCATCACCAGACCATCTTTAAAATGCCGTAAACGTTCTACGGTGAAGGGAGAGTTATGTTGCGAATCCAGGATGTGAAACTCGCTGTCGTCGGCCTTGGCTACGTCGGTCTGCCCCTGGCCGTTGAGTTCGGCAAGAAGCGCCCGGTCATTGGCTTTGACATCAACACGCGCCGTATCGACGCGCTGAAGGCGGGCCACGACCATACGCTGGAAGTCAGCGACGCCGAGCTGGCCGAGGCCAGCCAGTTGAGCTACACCGCTGAACGCGCCGAACTGGGCGAGGCCAACGTGTTCATCGTGACCGTGCCCACCCCCATCGACGAGTACAAGCAGCCGGACCTGACCCCGCTGGTCAAGGCCAGCGAAACGATCGGCGCGGTGCTCAAGCGCGGCGACATCGTCATCTATGAATCCACCGTCTACCCCGGCGCCACCGAAGAAGACTGCGTGCCCGTCCTGGAGCGCGTGTCTGGCCTGAAGTACAACGTCGACTTCTTCGCCGGCTACAGCCCCGAGCGCATCAACCCGGGCGACAAGGAACACCGCGTCAGCACGATCAAGAAGGTCACCTCCGGCTCCACGCCGGAAGTCGCCACCCTGGTCGACCAGCTCTACAAGGAAATCATCACCGCCGGCACGCACAAGGCGTCCAGCATCCGTGTGGCCGAAGCCGCCAAGGTGATCGAAAACACGCAGCGCGACGTGAACATCGCCCTGATCAACGAACTGGCCCTGATCTTCAACAAGATGGGCATCGACACCGAAGCCGTGCTGCAGGCCGCCGGCACCAAGTGGAACTTCCTGCCGTTCCGTCCGGGCCTGGTCGGCGGCCACTGCATCGGCGTGGACCCCTACTACCTGACGCACAAGGCGCAATCCATCGGCTACCACCCCGAGATCATCCTGGCGGGTCGCCGCCTGAATGACTCCATGGGCAGCTACGTGGTGTCGCAGCTGGTCAAGTGCATGACCAAGCGCCGCATCCACGTGCAAGGCGCCCGCGTGCTGGTGATGGGTCTGGCTTTCAAGGAAAACTGCCCCGACCTGCGCAACACGCGCATCGTGGACATCGTTCGCGAACTGGGCGACTACAACGTCGACGTGGACATCTACGATCCGTGGGTCGACACCGAAGAAGCCATGCACGAGTACGGCCTGACCCCGGTGGCCAAGCCCGAGGAGGGCAAGTACGACGCCGTGATCCTGGCCGTGGCGCACAACCAGTTCAAGGACATGGGCGCCGAAGGCATCCGCAAGCTCGGCAAGCCGCAACACATCCTGTACGACCTGAAGTACGTGCTGTCGCCCGCTGAATCCGACCTGCGTCTGTAAAAGGATTTCGCCATGACCACACGATTCGAAACTGTCACCCAGGAACTGGCCGCCTCGCCGCGCAAGTGGCTGGTGACCGGCTGCGCCGGCTTCATCGGTTCGAACCTGCTGGAAACCCTGCTCAAGCTCGGCCAGTCCGTCACCGGCCTGGACAACTTCGCCACCGGTCACCAGCGCAACCTGGACGAAGTCCAGGCGTCCGTGTCGCCGGAGCAATGGTCGCGCTTCACCTTCATCGAAGGCGATATCCGTGATCTGGACGCCTGCCGCCGCGCGGCCGAAGGCGTGGATTATGTGCTGCACCAGGCCGCGCTGGGTTCGGTGCCGCGCTCGCTCAACGACCCCATCACGACCAACGACGTCAACATCGGCGGTTTCCTGAACATGCTGGTGGCGGCGCGCGACGCCAAGGTGAAGTCGTTCGTCTATGCGGCGTCCAGCTCCACCTACGGCGATCATCCCGCGCTGCCCAAGGTCGAGGAAAACATCGGCAAGCCGCTGTCGCCGTACGCCGTGACCAAGTACGTCAACGAACTGTACGCCGACGTCTTTGCGCGTTCGTATGGCTTCGAGACGGTGGGCCTGCGCTACTTCAACGTGTTCGGCAAGCGGCAGGATCCGGACGGCGCCTACGCCGCCGTGATCCCGAAGTGGACCGCCGCGATGATCCAGGGCAAGGACGTCACCATCAATGGCGACGGCGAGACCAGCCGCGACTTCTGCTTTGTGGAAAACGCGGTGCAGGCCAACATCCTGGGCGCGCTGGCCGCGCCCGAAGCCCGCAACCAGGTCTACAACGTGGCCGTCAGCGGCCGCAGCACGCTGAACCAGCTGTTCAGCTTCCTGGTGCAGGCCCTGGGCAACCAGGGCGTGGACTACGGCAAGCAGCCGGTTTACGGTGACTTCCGCGCGGGCGATGTGCGCCACTCGCAGGCCGACATCGGCAAGGCCAGCCGCCTGCTGGGCTACGCGCCCACGCACACGGTGCTGCAAGGCCTGGAAGTCGCCATGCCCTGGTACACGCAATTCCTGCGTTGAAAGCACTCGTCCGAAAACTCGGCAACATCCACCCGGATCATCAGCGCATCTTCAAGGGCGCGTTCCGGGTGGCGGTGTTTCTGCTGCTGGGCAAGGCCGCCGGCGCCATCAAGGAGATGGCGGTGGCGTACCGCTACGGCGTCAGCGACGCCGTCGACGCCTACCAGTTCACGATGACCATGGGCACCTGGCTGCCGGTCACGATCGTGGGCGTGCTGTCGGTGGTGCTGATCCCGGTGCTGGTGCGCCTGGCGCGCACCGGCGGGGCCGAGAAAGA
Source organism: Achromobacter sp. UBA2119 (assembly GCF_002331005.1). Taxonomy (NCBI): domain Bacteria; kingdom Pseudomonadati; phylum Pseudomonadota; class Betaproteobacteria; order Burkholderiales; family Alcaligenaceae; genus Achromobacter; species Achromobacter sp. UBA2119. Next base: position 141,464 of record NZ_DCYD01000015.1, read on the forward strand.
ACTCTTCATCCGCGAGCTTCAAGGCTGGGTCGCCGCCGCCGGCGTCGCCCTCGCTTTGCTGACTTGGTTTGCCTGGCCATATGTGGTGGATCGGCTGGGGCAGGGCCTGTCGGCGCAAGTGCGCGCCATGACGGGCGACCTGCTTATCGCCTTCGCACCCGTGTCGGCCTTGCTGCTGATCGCGGGCATCAGCGCCGCGCGGCTGCGCGCACAGGAACGTCACGTCAACACGCTGCTGGACAGCGTGCCTGCCGTGGCGACGCTGGCTTGGGTCATGCTGGCCGTCAGCGCCGAGGGCGTCGGACCCTTGCTGTGGGGCACGCTCGTCGGCTACGCGATTCAGACTGTCTGGCTGGCCTGGCTGGCCGCGCGCGCCGACGGCGGTTTCTGGGGCGCGCCGCGCCTGTCGCTGAAGTCGCCGCACTGGCCCGAGCTGATGAGCGCGGCCGGCGTGATGCTGATCGGCCAGGTCGCCATGAGCTTCGTGGGCCCGCTGGACCAATATGCCGCCGCCAACCTGGGCGCCAATGCCAACGCCACGCTGGGCTACGCCAGCCGGCTGCTGTCGCTGCTGCTGGGCATCGGGGCAGTGTCGGTGGGCCGTGCCGCGCTGCCCGTGCTGGCCGACGTGCAGGCCCGCGGCGATACGGCGCGCGCGCGCAGCATGGCGCTCAAGTGGTCGCTGCTGATGGTGGTGGCGGGCGCCGCCGCCGTGGCGCTGGGCTGGGTGCTGGCGCCGTGGGGCGTGTCGGTGCTGTTCCAGCGCGGCGCGTTCACCGCGGAAAACACCGAAGCCGTCGCGCACGTGCTGCGCTGGGGGCTGCTGCAACTGCCGTTCTACTTCGGCGTGCTGATCCTGGTGCAACTGCTGGCCAGCCAGAACCGATATCGCATCATGGCCGCCATTGCGGTCGCCAATTTTGCGCTGAAGGCCGTGCTGAACACCGTGCTCGCGCCCCGCATGGGCGCGGCCGGCATCATGCTGGCCACCAGCCTCATGTATGTGCTGTCCTTCGCGTGCTACCTGGTGGTGGCGATGCGCAAGGCTGAACCCAAGGGGACCGATTGAATGTCCGTTGCCGACTCCGCTCGTCCGGCGCGCGTGTTGCTGTTCATCCATTCCCTGCATGGCGGGGGCGCTGAGCGCGTCGCCGCGGACCTCAGCGCCCATTGGGCCGCCGAAGGCAGCGAGGTCATGGTGGTCACGCAGGCCAGCGCCGATGGCGACGTCTACGCGCTGCATCCCAAGGTCCGGCGCGAAGTCCTGCACACGGCGGGCGAGGGCGGCGGGCTGCGCGGCATCCTCAGCAACCTGCAGCGCGTGCGTGCGCTGCGCCGCGTCGTCAAATCGTTCCGGCCCGACATCGTGCTGGGCATGATGACCACGGCGTCCGTGCTGTCCGTGCTGGCCTGCGCGGGACTGAACTGCCGCGTCATCGCCACGGAACACACCCATCCGCCGTCGCAGACCCTGTCGGGTTTCTGGCAGCGGCTGCGCCGGTTGACCTATCCGCGTGCCGCGCGCGTCGTCGCTTTGACCCGCGGCACCGCCGACTGGCTCGAACAGCATGTGCCTGGCTCGCGGCTCGCGGTCATTCCCAATCCCGTCCACTTTCCGTTGCCGCGCGCCGAGCCCGTCCTGACGCCGGCGCCGCAAGACGGCCGCAAGCGTCTGCTGGCGGTCGGCCGGCTGCATGGCGACAAGGGTTTTGATCTGCTGATCCAGGCCTTTGCGCACCTGGCGCCGTCGCATCCCGGCTGGGACTTGGTTATTCTGGGCGAAGGCAGCGAACGCCAGGCGCTCGAAGCGCAGGTGCGCGAGGCCGGCCTGGCATCGCGCGTCTCGATGCCGGGACGCGCCGGCAATGTGGGCGACTGGTACGACAGCGCCGATCTTTATGTACTGACCTCGCGCTTCGAAGGATTGTCCAATACCCTGCTCGAATCCATGGCCAGCGGCTTGGCGGCCGTGTCGTTCGATTGCGATACCGGCCCGCGCGAGATCGTGCGCGAAGGCATCGACGGCGTGCTGGTGCGGCCCAATGGCGACGTGCCGGCGCTGTGCAAGGCGCTGGACGCGGTCATGGCCGATGACAAGGGCCGCGCGCGCATGGCGCGGGCGGCCACCGACGTGCGCGACCGATTCTCGGCCGTGCGCGTGCTGCAGAAATGGCAGGAACTTTTTGACGGCGTGCGGGCGTCGGGCCGCTAGGGCCCCGCGCGCGCCGTTGCCACGGTGAACACGAGAACAACATCATGTGTGGAATAGTCGGAATTTGGGGTCCCCTGGGGAACAAGGCGCAGGTGCTGGCCGATAGCTGCCGCCGCATCCGCCACCGCGGGCCGGACAGCAATGGTTTCTGGGAAGACGCCGACGCGGGAATCGCGCTGGCGCACGTGCGCCTGGCGATCCTGGACTTGACCGAAGCGGGCCATCAGCCGATGACGTCCGCCTGCGGCCGCTACGTCATGGTGTTCAACGGCGAGGTCTACAACCACCTGGACATCCGCAAGCAGCTCGAGGAATCGGCGTTGGCGCCGGCTTGGCGCGGGCATTCGGACACCGAGACGCTCCTCGCCGGCTTTACCGCGCTGGGCATCGAAGCCACGCTGCAAGCCTCGGTCGGCATGTTCGCCATCGCGTTGTGGGACAAGGCCTCGCGCAAGCTCGTGCTGGCGCGCGACCGCATGGGCGAGAAGCCGCTGTACTACGGCTATTCCAATTCGGAGCTGGTGTTTGCGTCGGAACTCAAGGGCCTGATGCCGATTCCGGGCTTTGGGCGCAACCTGAACCGCAACGCGCTGGCGTCGTTCATGCGGCACAACTACATTCCCGCGCCGCAATCCATCTACGAAGGCATCGCCAAGCTGCCGCCCGGCACGTGGATCGAATTCTCGGCCGACGACGCGCGCAACCGCCGCATGCCGGAGCCGCGGGTGTACTGGTCCGCGCGCGAGGCCGCGGATGCGGCGTCGAACGCCCGGCTCTCGTTCGACTCTGATGCACAAGCCACCGACGCGCTGGAAAAGGTGCTGTCCAAAGCCGTGGGCGGCCAGATGCTGTCCGACGTCAGCCTGGGCGCGTTCCTGTCCGGCGGCATCGATTCGTCGACCATCGTGGCGCTGATGCAGGCGCAAAGCTCGCAGCCGGTGCGCACGTTTGCCATCGGTTTTCACGAGAAGGGCTACGACGAGGCGCAGCACGCCAAGGCCGTGGCCACGCACCTGGGCACCGATCACACCGAACTCTACGTCACCGCGGACGATGCGCTGGCGGTCGTGCCCACGCTGGCCGACATGTACGACGAACCCTTTGCCGACTCGTCGCAGATCCCCACGTCGCTGGTCACGCGCATGGCGCGCCAGCACGTGACGGTGGCCTTGTCGGGCGACGGCGGCGACGAACTGTTCGGCGGCTATTCGCGCTACTTCCGCGTGGACAACTGGTGGCGCCAGTTCGAGCGCGTGCCCGGGTTGCTGCGCAAGCCCGCCGGCGCGATGCTCAGCGCGTCCACCCATCTGCCCGGCCGCGGCGCATGGCGCGGCAAGGTCGGCAAGCTGGGCGAACTGCTGCGCGCCGACACGCGCGGCGAGTTCTACCGCGGGTTCGTGTCGTACTGGTCGGACCCGGCCAGCGTCGTGAAGGGCGGCGTCGAACCCCAGTCGGTGTTCGAACGCGCCATGCAGGGATCGTTCTTCGAGTCGATGATGAAGCTCGACACGGTGACCTACCTGCCCGACGACATCCTGGTCAAGGTGGACCGCGCCGCAATGGCCGTCAGCCTGGAAACCCGCGTGCCGCTGATCGACCACCGTGTCTATGAATTCGCCTGGAGCCTGCCGCACCAGTACAAGGTGCGCGGCAACACCGGCAAGTGGCTGCTGCGGCAGGTGCTGCATCGCCACGTGCCGCAGGCGCTGGTCGACCGCCCCAAGCGCGGCTTCGCCGTGCCGCTGGCCGCGTGGCTGCGCGGTCCGTTGCGCGAATGGGCCGATGCGCTGCTGGATCCGGCACGCCTGCGTCAGGAGGGCTGGTTCGAACCCGAACCCATCCTGCGCAAATGGCGTGAGCACACGTCGGGGCATCGCAATTGGGACAGCCATCTGTGGGGCGTGCTGATGATGCAGGCCTGGCTGGACCGCTACCGTGCGGGAATGGACCAAGGGGGACCGATTGAGGACCGTTGACGAATGAAAATACTGATGCTGGTCAGCTCCATGCACGCCGGCGGCGCGGAACGCGTCGCGGCGACCCTGGTCAACGCATGGTCAGAGCGCGGCGACACCGTCATCCTGACGCCCACCTACTCATCCAAGGGCACCTGCTTTTATCCCCTGTCGGACAAGGTCCAGCTGTCGTGGCTGGCCGATCTGGCCGGCACCCGGGTGTCGGGCGGGATGGCGGCCTTCAAGCGGCTGCTGGCCCTGCGCAAGCACATTCGCGATTCGCGGCCCGACGTGGTGGTGTCCTTCCTGACCAACGTCAACGTGGCCGCCATTCTGGCCACGCGCGGCCTGAACGTGCCGCTCATCGTCTGCGAGCGCACCAATCCGGTCGCTGAAACCACCACGGGAACCGTCTGGCGCAAGCTGCGCCGCGTGCTGTACCCGCGCGCCGACATGGTGACGGTGCAGGCGGAAGACACCGCCGGTCCGTTTGCGCGCCAGGTGCCCGGCATCCGGCGCCTGGCCGTCATCCCGAATCCGCTGCCCGCGCCGCTGCTGGATGCGCCGCTGGTGCAGCAGCGTCACGAGGCCGGCCCGCGCGAGCTGATCGCGATGGGGCGGCTGGTGCCGGACAAGCAGTTCAACCTTCTGATCGACATCTTTGCGCAGCTTGCGCCGGAATTTCCCGACTGGAACCTGCGCATCTGGGGCGAAGGCCCCGAGCGCGAGGCGCTGCAGCAGCAGGTGGCGCGTCTGCGCCTGCAATCGCGCGTCAGTTTGCCGGGGCGCACCGAGGCGCCGTGGGAAGAACTGGCGCGCGGCCAGGCCTTCGTGCTCAGTTCGCTGGTCGAGGGCTTTCCCAATGTGTTGCTGGAAGCGATGTCGCTGGGCTTGCCCTGCGTGGCGTTCGATTGCCCCAGCGGTCCGCGCGAGATGACGCGAGACGGCCAGGATGCGCTGCTGGTGTCGGCGGGCGACCGGGTCGCGATGACCGATGCCCTGCATCGTTTGATGGGCGACGTGTCGCTGCGCGAACAGTTGGGTGCGCGCGCCGCCGCGGCCGTGCGCCAGCGTTATGCGCTGTCCAGCGTGCTGACCGAATGGGATGAACTGTTCGAAGCGGTGCGGGAGGGACGATGAGCACCCGGCCGCTGCGCATTCTGCATGTCATTACGGGGCTGGGCCAGGGCGGCGCCGAATCGGTGCTGACGCGCCTGGCGACCTGGCCGGACGCGGACGTCGAGCACACAGTCGTGTCGCTGACCGATGAAGGTTTGTATGGCGAGCGCCTGCGCGCGGCGGGCGTTGCGGTGCATGCCCTGGGCATGAAGCGCGGCCGCGTCAGCCTGGGCGGCTTCCTGGCGCTGCGCCGCCTGATCGCCACGAACCGTCCCGATGCCGTTCAAACCTGGATGTATCACGCCGACCTGATTGGCGGCCTGGCCGCCCGCCTGGCAGGCGTTCGCGCCATTGCGTGGGGCATCCGCAATTCCGGCGCGCACCTTGAGCGCAGCAGCCGGTCGGCGCGGCTGGTGCTGCGCGCGTGCGCGATGCTTTCGGGCAGCGTACCGCGCGCGATCGTCTGCGCGGCGCAGAACGCGGCCGAGCGCCACGCCGAAAAAGGCTACCGCCGCGACCGCATGGTCGTGATCGCCAACGGCTATGATCTGTCGCGCTACGCGCCGGATCCGCAGGCGCGCTCGCGCGTTCGCGCCGCATGGGGACTGTCCGAAGACGCTCCCGTGATCGGCTGCGTGGCGCGGTGGGATCCGCTCAAGGACCACGCCAACCTGCTGCGCGCCGTGGCCGCGCTGGTGCGCGATGGACGCGACGCGGGGTTGCGCTGCGTGCTGATCGGCCGCGACATGACCGCCGGTAACGCCCAGCTGGGCGCCTTGCTCGACAAGCTGGACCTGCGCGACCGCGTGGTGCTCAACGGTCCCAGCGACGACGTGCCCGCCGTCATGAACGGCCTGGATGTGCACGTGCTGTCGAGCTGCGCCGAAGGCTTTCCGAACGTGGTGGCCGAAGCCATGGCGTGCGGCGTGTATTGCGTGGTGACCGACGTGGGCGATGCCGCCTACATCGTCGGCGACACCGGCGTGGTGGTGCCGCCCGAGCAGGCCGAGGCCCTCGCCCGCGGCATCGAATCCGCGCTGGGCGATGTGGCCGCGCGCGGCCGCGAGCGCGCGGGCGAGGCTGGGCGCGCGCGCGTCCTGGAACACTTTGATCTTGCACGGATGGTGCAAAGCTACATCGCCGTCTGGCGCCGTATTTCTGGAGTCCAAGCATGAGCGCCGGACGCTGCCTGCTGTTTGTCGTCAACAATCCGGCGTTCTTCATGTCGCACCGCGTGCCGGTCGCCCTGGCCGCGCAGAAGGCAGGCTACGACGTCCACGTCGCGACGATGGACGGTCCGGCGGTGGCTGACATCCAGGCGCTGGGCATGACCCATCACGCGATTCCCATGACGCGTAGCGGAAAACATCCGCTGCAGGAGCTGGGCACGCTGCTGGCGCTGGTGCGCCTGTTCCGCCGGCTGCGTCCCGATGTGGTGCACCTGGTCACCATCAAGCCCGTGCTGTACGGCGGCATCGCCGCGCGCATTGCGCGTGTGCCCGGCATGGTGGCGGCGATCTCCGGATTGGGATTCGTGTTCCTGTCGAACTCGCTGAAGATGCGGCTGGTGCGCGCCGTGGTGGCGCGCCTGTACCGCGTTGCGCTGGGCCATCCGAACAGCCGCGTGATCTTCCAGAACGCCAACGACCGTGACCTGCTCAAGTCGCTGGGCGCCGTGCGCGAAGACCAGGTGGTCATCATCCGCGGCGCGGGCGTGGACCTCGACGCCTATCGGCCCACCCCGGAGCCGCCCGCGCCGCCCGTTGTCGTCACGATGGTGGCGCGCCTGCTGCGCGACAAGGGCGTGCAGGAGTTCGTGCAGGCGGCCAAACTGCTGCGTGAACGCGGCGTGCCGGTGACGATGCAACTGGTGGGCGGCCTGGACGCTGGAAATCCGACATCCGCCACGCAGGCCGACGTCGATGCCTGGCAGCAGGACGGCTGCGTGCAGGCGCTGGGCGAGCGTTCGGATGTGGCGGCGCTGTACGCGGCCGCGCACATTGCGGTGCTGCCGTCCTACCGCGAAGGCCTGCCGAAGTCATTGATCGAGGCCGCGGCCTGCGGCCGGGCGGTCGTGACGACCGACGTGCCCGGCTGCCGCGATGCCATCGAACCCAACGTGACCGGCCTCCTGGTGCCGGTGCGCGACGCGGCGGCGCTGGCTGACGCCATTGCGCGCCTTGCGCAAGACGCGGCGTTGCGTCAGGCGATGGGCACGGCGGGCAGGGCGCTGGCGGAGCGCGAGTTCGACATCAACCAGGTCGCTCGCATCCACGTCGCGCTGTACGACGCGCTCAGCGCCTGATCGCGTCGATCCAGAACCGCGTGGACGGGTCCTGCTGGCTGGGTTGGGGCGCGTCCAGCTCGCGCATGATGTTCTTGGCCAATACCTTGCCGAACTCCACGCCCCACTGATCGAACGGGTTGATGCCCCAGATCACGCCCTGCGTGAACACCTTGTGCTCGTACAGCGCCAGCAGCGCGCCAAGCGTGAAGGCTTCGAGGCGCGGCAGCACGATCAGCGACGACGGCCGGCCGCCCGGATGCACGCGGTGCTGCGCCAGCAGGCGCGCACGCGCCGGGTCGCGTTCCGTGGCGGAGGTTTCCGCCAGGGCTTCTTCAAAGGTCTTGCCGCGCAGGAGCGCCGAGCGCTGCGCCAGGCAGTTGGCGACCAGCAGCTCGTGGTGCCGGGCATAGGCATGGTCGGGCTGCTCGCACAGGATGAAATCCACGGGCGCGCCCGTCGTGTCCTGATGCAGCCATTGGAAGAACGTGTGCTGGCAATCGGTGCCCGACATGCCCCACACCGCGGGGCCGGTCGCCACGCCAGCGGGGCTGCCGTCGGCGGTCGCGACCTTGCCCAGCGATTCCATTTCAAGCTGCTGGGCCCACGGCACGATGTGATACAGCCGCGAATCGTATGGGGTGATGACCAGCGAGTCGTAGCCCAGTACGCTGCGGTTGGCCACGCCGGCCAGCGCCATCTGCACGGGGGCGTTCTCGGCCAGCGGCGCGGTGCGGAAATGGTCGTCCATGGCCGCGGCGCCCGCCAGCAGCTGGTCGAAGGTGTCGTTGCCGAGCGCCAGCGCGACCGGCAGGCCGATGGCGGACCACAGCGAATAACGACCGCCCACCCAGTCCCAGATCTGGAAGATGTGATCGGGCAGGATGCCCAGGTTGAGTGCCGCCTCGACATTGCAGGTGATCGCGACGACCTGCTTGATGGGGTCGGCGACGCCGGCGTCGCGCAGCCAGTTCATCGCCACTTCGGCGTTGGCCAGCGGCTCGGTCGTGGTGAACGATTTGGACGCGACGATGACCAGCGTGTTGTGCGGATCCAGGCGGCTCATCGCATCGGCGACCGAGTGCGAATCCACGTTGGAGGCGAAGCGCACTTCGCGCCGCACGCCCTCGTGGCGCAGGGCACGGGTGACCAGGCGCGGACCCCAGTCGCTGCCGCCAATGCCCAGATGCAGCACGCCGCTGTATCGGCCCGCCGCGTCGGCCGCCCGCACGAACTCGCGCATGCGTTCGCGCTCGGCCAGCACCGCCTTGGCCACCATGGCGGGCGGCTCGGCCGCGCGCAGGGCGGTGTGCCAGGCGGCGCGTCCTTCCGTCCAGTTGGCCTGGCCGCCGTCAAACAGCCGCGCGCGGCTGGCCTCGAAGTCCTGCTGCACCAGCAGCGCCTGCGAGGCCGCCAGCAGGTCGGGCGACTGCGCCTGGGCACTCAGATCCAGACGCAGCCCGGGCGCATTGATGAGGCGCAGCTTCTGGCCGTCCCGGGATGCCGTACGTGTTGCGGCGATGAACTGCTGCCACGCGGGGCTGTTGGCTAACGACATGGGCGGATCAGAAGGGCAGTGTCGCGTTCGGCGCCAGCTTGCCGAGTTCGCGGCGGAAGTCGGCCTGGATGCGCGCGAGCGCCGCTTCGCTTTGCGCCTCGAAACGCAGCACGACGACCGGCGTGGTGTTCGACGGCCGCGCCAGGCCAAAGCCATCGGCGTACTCGGCGCGCACGCCGTCGATCGTGATCACGCGTTTGGCGTCGGGGAACTGGCCCTGGTCTTGCAACGCCTTGACCAGCGTGAACGGCTGGCCTTCTTCCATTTCGAGCTTCAGTTCCGGCGTGGACACGTCCTGCGGCAGGGCTTCCAGCGGCTCGCAGGCGTCGGCAAAGCGCGACACGATCTCCAGCAGGCGCGCGCCCGTGTAGAGGCCATCGTCAAAGCCGTACCAGCGTTCCTTGAAGAAGATATGCCCGCTCATTTCGCCGGCCAGCGGTGCGCCGGTTTCGGCCAGCTTGGCCTTGACCAGCGAGTGGCCCGTCTTCCACATCAGCGCGTTGCCGCCGGCCGCTTCGACCGACAGGCCGACGTGGCGGCTGCACTTGACGTCATAGATGATGGTGGCGCCGGGATTGCGCTCGAGCACGTCACGCGCGAAGAGGACGAGCTGGCGGTCGGGCCAGATGATCTGGCCGGACTTGGTGACCACGCCCAGGCGGTCGCCGTCGCCGTCAAAGGCCAGGCCAAGTTCGCAATCGGTCTCGGCCACGTGCTTGATGAGGTCCTGCAGGTTTTTGGGTTCAGCGGGGTCGGGATGGTGGTTGGGGAAGTTGCCATCCACCTCGCAGAACAGTTCGTCGACCTCGCAGCCCAGCGCGCGGAACAGCTGCGGCGCGACCGCGCCGGCCACGCCGTTGCCGCAATCGATGGCGATCTTCATGGGACGCGCCAGCTTGACGCCGGAGGCCACGCGGGCAATGTAGGTCTGCGCCAGGTCGAGCTGGCGGCGCGTGCCGGCCTCGGCCGCGGGCGCCGGGGCATCGCCATTCATGGCCTGCGCCAGTTGCTGGACGTCGTCGCCGTACAGCGCGCGGCCGCCCATCATCATCTTGAAGCCGTTGTACTTGGGCGGGTTGTGGCTGCCGGTGATGGCAACGCCGGACCCGGTTTGCATGATGTTGGCCGCGAAGTACACGAGCGGGGTGGGAACCATGCCGACGTCCAGCGTATCCACGCCGCCTTCGAGCATGCCTTCCTGCAACGCGAGGGACAGCATCTCGCTGCTGAGGCGGCCATCGCGGCCGACCACGAGCGTCTGCACGCCTTGTTCGCGGGCGCGGGCGGCGAGCGCCACGCCGAGAGACCGGGCGAAGGCCGCGTCGATCAGGTCCGGCACCGTGCCGCGAATGTCATATGCCTTGAAAACAGAGGCCGGAAATTGTGTATTGTTGCCCACGACGGTTCCTTGTTGAGGGGGACAGCGCGGCGGCTGCCGGGTAATGGTAAACCCGCACATCCAAACCGCTATGGCAAGGGCCAAAGCTGGATTATCCCCCATCGGCGCGGGGGGCTTCATCCTTCGGGCGGAGTAGGGCATTTACCCGGTGCCGGCCTGCCCCGCCATGGTGCGGCGGATGGGGCGGCGCCGCCTGTTTCCGGTGCACGTCCGCAGGCAAAAAAGCCGCTTGCCGGGCGGGCGCGCATGGCACAAAAGTTGCTCGTCATCCGAAGGTGATACGCTTGCCGGGCAAGCAGAAAGACCAGGAGGGGCCATGGGCGCCAAAGTATCCACAGTCATGTCATCGGGCGGCGCCACAAGCAGGCGGGGACCACCCACGGACTTTGCCGGTCCGGCGGCCGGCCGCGAACGCAGGCTTGATATCCACGTCTTTGCCGCGGCAACGGGCGATCTGGCCGCTGGCCGCGCCTGGGAGCGCAGCGTCTGGCGCGATGCGCGCGTCCTCATCGCCGAATGCCCGGCGCCGCATCTGGCGGCATCGATCGAAAGCGCGCTGCGCACGGTTGCCGCCAGCGTGGCGCGCGACCGTGGCTGGCAGGCCGCAGGCACCGTGTCCTTCTCGCTCGACGACCGCAGCGGCGTCTTCCACGTCATCGACGCGCAGGCGCGGGCCCGCACGCCGGACATGCCGGTTGCCGAACACGATCCCATCGCGCCGCACGTGCTGGAAGTGCGCATCGACGGTTGCGGCGATCGCCGCCTGCCATGCACTCACCTCATGGTCTGCGGCGCCACCCGTGGCGAAGTCCTGCGCCGCGCCTACCGCGCCTTGTCCGAATTGCCCGGCCCCGCCGGCGTGGACCGCGCCTTCCTGATGGAGCGCATCGCCTCCCGCGCCTTCTGCTCGGGCATGACGGGCACCCGGCTGGACCAGGCGGTCGGCTGACAGGTCCAACAGAAACCCGCAGGGGGCTTCGGCGGGCGCCGCCCAGCCCCTACAATAGTCCGCACATCCGATGAACAGCGCCCGGCCCTCGGCGGCCGGGCCGACTCTCTGTGCGGCACCCATGACACTGCTGAGCGATCTCCAGGCCCTCTTGGGCGATTCCCACGTGCTGACCGGCGCGGACGCGGATTCCTATGTGCTGGATTGGCGCCGCCGCTATCGCGGCGCGGCCCTGGCGGTGATCCGCCCCGGTTCCACGGCGGACGTGGCCGCCGCGATCAAGCTGTGCGCGCAGCACGGCGTGCCCGTCGTGCCGCAGGGCGGCAATACCGGCCTGTGCGGCGGCGCCACGCCTGACGACACCGGCACCGCGGTCGTCCTGTCCACGGCCCGGCTCACCGCGGTGCGCGCACTGGATACCGACAACGACACCATCACGGTCGAGGCCGGCTGCATCCTGCAGGCCGTGCAGGAGGCCGCAGCGGCAGCCAACCGGCTGTTCCCGCTGAGCCTGGCGGCCGAAGGCAGCTGCACGATCGGCGGCAACCTGGCCACCAACGCCGGCGGCACGCAGGTGCTGCGCTATGGCAACACGCGCGACCTGACCCTGGGCCTGGAGGTCGTGACCGCCGAAGGCGAGATCTGGGACGGCCTGCGCGGCCTGCGCAAGGACAACACCGGCTACGACCTGCGCGACCTGTACATCGGCAGCGAAGGCACCCTGGGCATCATCACGGCCGCCACCCTCAAGCTGTATCCGCGTCCCGTGGCGTCCTGCACGGCGCTGCTCACGCTGGACAGCATCGACAACGCCGTCGAGGTCCTGTCGCGCGCCCGCTCCGGGTTTGGCGCGTCGCTGACCGGGTTCGAACTCATGAGCGGCGCCTGCCTGCAAGGCGTGGTGCGGCTGTTTCCGCAGCAGCGCTTGCCTTTTGAAGGCGAGTCGGCGGCTTCGCCGTGGTTCGCGCTGCTGGAACTGTCCGACAGCGAAAGCGAAACGCACGCCCGCGAGCGCTTCGAGGCCGTGCTGGGCGACGCCATCGAAGCCGGCCTGGTGAACGACGCAGCCATCGCTGCCAACGTGTCGCAAAGCAAGGCGCTGTGGCATCTGCGTGAAAGCATTCCGCTGGCCGAGGCCGAGCTGGGCAAGTCGGTCAAGCACGATGTCTCGATCCCCATCTCGTCGATCGCCGGGTTCGTGCACAAGACCAACGCCTTGCTGCAGGCGCGCTTTCCGGGCGTGCGCCACGTGATCTTCGGCCACCTGGGCGACGGCAACCTGCACTACAACGTGGCCCATGCACCCGGACAGACCGAAGCCGAGCTGCTGGCGCTGCAAGGCGAGATCTATGGCGTCGTGCATGACAGCGTGCACGCGCACAAGGGATCCATCAGCGCCGAACACGGCGTGGGTCAGCTCAAACGTGACGAACTGCCGCGCTACAAGAACCCCGTCGAACTGGCGTTGATGCGCCGGATCAAGCGGGCGCTGGATCCCCAGGGTCTCATGAACCCCGGCAAGGTGCTGCAGGCATAACGCGGCCAGGATCGCAGACCATGAAAACCCCTCCCGCAGCGGGCGCGAACCACCGGGTGCTGATCGTCGAAGACGACCATGTCATCGCCGGCAATCTGTACAGTTTTCTGGAGGCGCGGGGCTTTCTGCCCGATGTGGCGTACAGCGGATCCGCGGCCCTTCAACGGTTGCAGGAACAGCGTTTTGACGCCGTGCTGCTGGACATCGGCCTGCCCGGCATGGACGGCAACGCCGTGCTGCATGACATGCGCACGGAACGGCGGCTGGCCGTGCCGGTGCTGATGCTGACCGCGCGCGACAGCCTCGAAGACAAGCTGGCGGGCTTTTCCCATGGCGCCGACGACTATCTCACCAAGCCGTTCGCGCTGCTGGAAGTGGAAGCGCGGCTGCTGGCGCTGATCCAGCGCGCCAAAGGGTCGACGGTCGATGCGGAGCGCACCTTCGGCCCGCTTCAGTTCGACGCGCGCAGCCGCGTCGTGTCGGTCAGCGGCGTGCCGGTCCACCTGACCCGCAAGGCGGGCCTCATCATCGAGGTGCTGCTGCGCGACCCGGGCCGCGTGGTGACGCGTGAAGAACTGGAATCGGTCCTGTGGGGCAACGAACCGCCCTCGTCCGATGCGCTGCGCAGCCAGGTCCATCTGCTGCGGCGCGCGCTGGCCGACGCGGGTTTTGACGGCATCGAGACCGTGCACGGCACCGGCTGGCGCCTGACGCTGCCCGCCGCCGCATCATGAGCCGCGCCGCCGCCGGCACGCTGACCCAGCGCGTGGTCTGGGCGCTGACGGGCACGGTCGCGCTGTTCGTCACGGCGCTTGCCCTCCTGGCCTACCTGACGTTCGACCAGATGGAAGACGATCTGGTCAACGACATCCTGAACACGGAGATGGACCGCCTGGTCCAGCATGCGCGCAGCAGCGACGAGTTCCTGCCGCGCCACGGCGCGCGCGAACTCGGCGGATCCATGCGGGCGTGGCTCAGCGTGGACGGCCAGCCGCCCGCCGGCATGCCGCCGGAACTGCTTTCGCTGGAAAACGGACTGCACCTGATCGAACCTGGCGCCTACACCTGGCACGTGATGGTGGCCGAGACGGGCCGGGGCACCGTGTACCTGCTGTACGACGCCACCGACAACGAAGAGCGGGTGCACGACTTCGGGCTGATCGTGCTGGGCGTGGGCGCCATCTGCGTCGTGCTCGCCTACGGGTTGGCGCGTCGTGTGGCGGGGGTGGCGGTCGGCCCGTTGCTGGATCTGACGGACCGGCTGTCGACCTGGGCGCCGGGCTCGCCTGACATGGCCGTCACGCGCGACGACGAGGCCGGGCGTCTCATTGAAGCCTTCAACCGCGTGCAGAACCAGGTGGACCGGTCCATCGCCCGCGAACGCGAGTTCGCCAGCAACCTCAGCCACGAGGTGCGCACGCCGCTGGCGGCGATCCGCTCGGACAGCGAACTCATGCTGCTGACGCAGGCATTGACGCCGGATCAGCAGCAACGCCTGACACGCGTGGTGGACAACGTGGACGACGTCATCGTCAGCCTGGAAAGCGCGCGGGCAATGGCGCGCGACGAATTGCGCGCGCCGGAACCGGTGGACATCGCCGAATGCATGGAAGATGCGTGGCGGGGCCATGCCGCCCAGGCCAGCCTGGCCGACCTGCGCTTTGACAATCAATTGCCCGCCGGCCAGGTGCTGACGCTGGACCGCTACGCCTTGCTGACCGTGCTGCGCAACCTCGTGCGCAACGCCATCGAGCACGCCGCACCGGCCACGCTGACCGTGGCGCTGGACGCGGAGGGCGGATTGGCGTTGCGCGACAACGGCAAGGGCATTGCTGCCAGCGATCTGCCTTTTCTGTTCCGCCGCTATTTCAGCGGCCGCCTGCGCGATTCCGGCGTGGCGGGCGGCGACGAGACGGCGCGCGGGCTGGGCCTGGCGATCGCCAAGCGCGTCTGCGACATGCAGGGCTGGTCGCTCAGCGTCGAATCCTCGCAAGCAGAAGGCCCGGCGCGTGGCACGCGCTTCCTGCTGCGTTTCGAGCCCGACGAGCGGGGCGGCCCGACGGTGCAAATTTGACGAATTTTCGACTGGCGGGACCGTAAAGTGCGGTGGCTCGAAACGTCCGGATCTTCGTCTCCATGCCGTCCCCATTGCTGCAGTCCTCCCTGGCGCCGGCGCTGCATGCGCCGACAAGAACCCGTTATCTGCTGACCCACGTCGGGGGCGTGACGCTGTTGCTGGCCTGTATGGCCTGGTGGTCTCAGGTGTCGGGACTGGACATGCGCATCGCGCGCGCGCTGTTCGATCCGCTGCTGGACGACTTTCCGCTGCATGGCAGCCGGTGGCTTGAAATGCTGGGCCACCGGATGGTGCTGGCGCTGCCGATCAGCGTGGGTCTGGCCGCGGCGGGCGTTGCGGCGGGCAGCTACCGCATCGCGGCGTGGCGGCGCTGGCGCGGGGTGGCCTATGCCGTCGCGATCACGTGCCTGACGGGGCAACTGCTCATTACGCAACTCAAGCATCACACCATGCTGCCGCGCCCCTACGATCTGGAGACGTTGGGCGGCTATACGCCTTATCCGGTGCACTGGTGGACCTGGGCAAAGGCGCGCGCCGGCGGCGCGTTGCCCAGCGGCCATGCCGGCGCCGGCTACGCCTTGCTGACCCTTTACTTCGCGGGGTGGGCGTTGGGCCGCCCGGCGTGGCGCTGGAGCGGACTGGCGATCGGCGTGGCGGCCGGGGTGGGGTTTTCGGCGGTGCGCATTCTGCAGGGCGCGCATTTTCTCAGCCAGACGCTATGGTCCGCCGCCCTGATGTGGCTGCTGGCATCGGTGTTCTTCTATCCGCTGATCGCGGGGCGGGCGCCCGGATGCCCGCCCCGCCCGCACCGCGTCAGTTGAGCAGCACGCCCGGCAACCATAGCGAGAACGCCGGCACATAGGTCACCAGCGCCAGCGCGGCCAGCAGCGCGCCGTAGAACGGCCAGATGGTGCGCATGACCGTCCCCACGGATACCCCGCCGATGGCGCACCCCACAAACTGCGTGGTGCCCACCGGCGGCGTGTTCAGCCCCAGCGCGCAATTCAGCAACAGCACCATGCCGAACTGCACCGGCCCCATGCCGTACTGCATGCAGATCGGCAGGAAGATCGGTGTGCAGATCAGGATGGTGGCGGCCATGTCCAGGAACGTTCCCAGCACGAACAGGATGATGTTGACCATCAGGAAGATGGCCCACGGCTCCGTCGAGATGGACGCCATCAGCTGCCCGGTTTTTTCGGCCACGCCATAGAAGCTGATCAGGTAGCCGAACGTTGCCGAAATGCCGATCAGCAGCAGCACCACGCCCGTGGTCTTCACGGCCTTGCTGGCGGCGCGCACGAACTGGTCCCAGGTCAGCGAGCGGTAGACAAAGATCGTCAGCGCCAGGGCGTAAAGCACCGCCACCGCCGCGGATTCCGTCGCGGTGAAGACGCCGCTCAGGATGCCGGTGATGATCAGCACCACCACGAACAACCCGGGCGCCGCGGCGACCAGCGAGCGGAACACGATGTGCCAGCCCGGAAAGGTGCCTGCCGGATAGCCGCGGCTGCGCGCCACGAAGTAGGCGGCGGCCAGGTTGCACACGGTCAGGATCAGGGCGGGCACCACGCCTGCCGCGATCAGCGCCGCGATGGACACCTTGCCGCCCGCCGCCAGCGTGTAGATGATGATGTTGTGGCTGGTCGGCATCAGCGCGCCCACCAGCGCCGCGTGGGTCGTGACGTTCACCGCGTAGTCGGCGTGATAGCCCTCGCGCTTCATCATCGGGATCATCACAGACCCCATCGCCGATACGTCCGCCACGGGCGATCCCGACACCCCGCCGAACAGCGTGCAGGCCACCACGTTGGACATGCCCAGGCCGCCCCGCACATGGCCCACCAGCGATTTGGCGAAGTTCACGATGCGGTCGGCGATGCCGCCGTACAGCATCAGTTCACCGGTGAAGATGAAGAAGGGGATGGCCAGGAACGAAAACGCGTTCATGCCCGAGGTCATCTGCTGGAAGGCCACCGCGAGCGGCAGGTCCTCGTACATGATGGCCGTGATGGACGACAGCCCGATGGCAAAGGCCACCGGCACGCCGATCACGAGGAACCCCATGAAGGTGAAGGAAAGCAGTGTCAGCGCCATGCCGGGACCACCTTCTGGTTGCGCAGGATCGCGATGATGTGCTCGATGGAAAAGAGCGCGATCAAGGTGCCCGACAGGGTTGCAGGAACGTACTTCCAGGCGTTGGAGATGCCCAGGTTCGGAATCTTGTAGGCCGCGACGGACTCGGCCAGCACGCCGCAATTCCAGGCCATCAGCACGCCGAACAGCAGCACGAGCAGATGGATGAAGATGCGCAGCCGCCGCTGCCCGGCGGCGGGCAGGGCGTCCAGCAGGGACTCGAAGCCGATGTGTCCGGCGTCGCGCACGCCGACCGCGGCGCCCAGCATGGTGACGTACAGCACCAGCAACAGGGCCAGGCTTTCTGCCCAGGTCGGCGTGCTGTTCAGGACGTGGCGGCCGAAGATCTGCAACGAGACAGCGACGATCAGGCAGATCAGCCCGAAGACGCTGGTCCACATGCAGATTCGCGCCAGCCGGGCGCAGGCGCGGGAGTAGGCATCCAGCGGGGCAGCCAGGGCTTCTTCCCGGCCCCCCGCGGCGACATCTGGTTCATTCGTGGGTGTGGCCAACATGATGTCCTCACTGCACGGCCTGGATCTTGGCGACCAGATCCTTCATTTCAGGGGTGGTGACAAAGCGTTCGTACACCGGCTTCATCGCACCCTGGAACGAGGGTTTATCGACCTGCGAGATCTGCGAACCGGCCTTCTCGACCACGGCGCGCGACTTCTGCTCGCGTTCGTCCCACAGCTTGCGCATGTACGGCACCGATTCGCGCGCGGCCTCGCGCAGGATTTTCTGGTCGTCCGGCGGCAGCTTGTCCCACTGGCGCTTGGAGAAGATCAGGATCTCGGGCGTCATCGTGTGCTCGGTCAGCGAATAGAACTTCGCGACCTCGTAGTGATGCGCGCTCTCGTAGCTGGGAAAGTTGTTCTCGGCCGCATCCACCAGTCCGGTCTTGAGCGACGTGTAGACCTCTCCCATCGGCATCGGCGTGGCGTTGCCGCCCATCGCTTCCACCATCGCGACGGACAGGTCCGACTGCTGCACGCGGATTTTCAGGCCCTTGGCGTCGGCCAGCGTCTTGATCGGCTTCTTGGTCGTATACATGGAACGCGATCCGCTGTCGTACCAAGCCAGTCCGACGAAGCCCGCAGCCTCGCACGAGCGCAGGATCTGGTCGCCGATCTCGCTGTCCAGCACCTTGTGCAGATGCTCTTTGGAGCGGAACAGGAACGGCAGCGACGGCACGCGCGTGGTCTGGCAGATGTTGTGCATCGCCGCGCTGGAGACGCGGGACATGGCCAGCGCGCCCAGCTTCACCTGCTCGATCGAATCGTCTTCGTTGCCGAGCGCGCCGCCGGAAAACACCTTCACGGTGATGCGGCCGTTGGTCCGTTGCTTGACCAGTTCGCCGAAGTGGCGCACGGCCTGCACAGTGGGGTAATCGTCGGGATGGATGTCCGCGGAGCGCAGCTCCGCGGCGTGGGTGGCGGGAATCAGCGTCAGCAAGGCGGCCGCGGCCAGAACGGCGCGGCTCAGGTGAGGGTGCAGCATGTCTACCTCCGGATGGGGTACGGCGTTTCGTTGAGGGCCGTGATGGCCCCGAAGCTCTTTGATATGCACTGCCTGCTCGGGGTGGGCGAGCGCGAAGCCGCCCGTCGGGTGCTAACCGGCGCTGGCGGTTTCCTCCAGGCCCTGCACGCCGGGGTGCAGGGCGAATACCGCGCCATCCAGCGCGCCGGGAGCGGCATTCGCGGGACGGATCGACGTGACGAAAAGGGTGTCCATGCCGGCGCCGCCGAAGGCGCACATGGCGACCTTCGCGGCGGGCACGTCCAGGGTGCGGTCCAGACGGCCGTCGGGGGTGTAGCGGTACACCTTGCCGGCGTCGTTGCCGCAGATCCAGTAGCAGCCCGCCGCGTCCACGGCGGCGCCGTCCGGGCGGCCGGCGGGAAGGGCGGGGATGAAGACGCGGCGGTGGGACGGCACGCCGGCATCGGTGTCGTAGTCAAAGGCCCAGACGGTCGCGCGCGACGGGTGCGAATCGGACAGGTACATTGTCCGGCCATCGGGACTGAAGGCCAGGCCGTTGGGCACGATCAGATCGTCCAGCAACACGGAGGTGCCGCGCGCATCGTGGCGGTACAGTGCGCCGGCGGGCCAGGCAAGGCCCGTGTCCATCACCATGGTGCCGGCCAGGAACCGGCCCTGCCGGTCGCAGCGGCCATCGTTGAACCGCATGCCGGGCGCGTTGTGAGCCACGGCGGCAAGTTGCCGGGGCGCGCAGGCCTCGCCCTCGCGCAGGGCGTCGCAGGCATAGAGGCCGTCTTCCATGGCCAGCAGCCACCCGTCGCCGCGCATCGCAATGCAGCCCGCCATTTGCGGCAGCGCCCAGTGCGCGAACGCGCCGGTTTCGGGCGTCCAGCGCCACAGCGTCTTGCCGGGGATGTCGGTCCAGTAGAACGCCTTGTCCGCGCGCCGCCAGATAGGGCTTTCTCCGACGCCGCACAACAAGGTTCCCAGACGTTCGGCGGTGATGGACATGAAAGGCTTCAGGCGTTCGGGAAGGGGAAGGGGCCGGCCTTGACGAAGGCGCCGCCCTGATAACGCGCCGCGGGATCGTCCGCGGCCAGCGGGGGCTGCGCCTCGACCTGCGCGCGGAACCGCTCTGAGGAATCCTTGGGCGCAAACCCCAGCACGGCCGCGCCGCTGTTGTCCCACCAGCTGTCGCGGTTGGCCGACACGCCATACACGATGAGGTGGCCGACTTCGGGGGTGAAAAGGGATCGGATGACCAGATCGGTCAGGTCGTCGTGGCTGAGCCAGGTGACCAGCATGCGCCGGTCCTTGGGTTCGGGAAACGATGAACCGATGCGCAGGCAGACGGTCTGGATGCCGTAACGGTCGAAGTAGAAGCGCGACAGGTTTTCGCCGTAGGCCTTGCTCAGGCCGTAATAGCCGTCCGGTCGCAGCGGCACGTCGGCGTCCAGGGTCTGTCCCTGTTCATAAAAGCCGATGACGTGGTTGGAGCTGGCAAACACCACGCGCCGCACGCCGTGCAGGCGGGCCGCCTCGTAGACGTTGTAGACGCCCTGGATGTTGGCCGGCAGGATTTCTTCGAAGGGGCGCTCGACCGACACGCCGCCCAGATGCACGATGGCGTCGGTGCCGCGCACCAGTTCCGACACGGCGGACGCGTCGGCCAGATTGCATTGCACGACCTCTTCGCCGTCTTGTGCGGGGGCCATCGCCGCCACGTCCGAGACGCGCAGGATGTCCGCATGAGCTTTCAATCGGGGACGCAGTACCAGGCCCAGGTTGCCGGCGGCGCCGGTCAATAACAAACGATGACACCGAAGGGATTCAGGCATGTTGTTGACAGCTCGGCTCATGACGCAACGCTCTGTGAATGGCGCGGTGGAGTGGACTTGTCTGGTACGTTATCGTACAACTGTCGCAAAGTATAATGAACGCCATTTTTCAGCGTCAAGCGCTGCGCAACCGCTTCCGGATAATCCCTGATGAACGCTCCCGCCGATACCCCTGTTTTGCCGCAGCGTCGTCCCCGCAACCTGGCGCAAGGCCTGGTTGAAAATATTTCCGAACGCATCCGCAGCGGCGAAATCCGCCCGGGCGACAAGCTTCCCACCGAGTCCGCCATCATGCGTCAGTTCGGCGTAAGCCGCACCGTCGTGCGCGAGGCGCTGTCGCGTCTGCAGGCCTCGGGTCTGGTCGAAACGCATCACGGCGTGGGCACGTATGCGCTGGAGCCCAGCGGCGGCGGCGACTTCCGCGTCGACCCGGCCGACATCGCCACCGTGCGCGACGTGCTGGTGCTGCTGGAACTGCGCATCTGCCTGGAAAGCGAGGCCGCCGGGCTGGCTGCCATCCGCCGCAGCGACGAACAATTGCAGGCGATGCGTCGCGCGCTGGATGCCTTCAAACAGGCGCTGGATGCCGGCGGCGACACGATCACGCCGGACTTTCAATTCCATCTGCTGGTGGCCCAATCCACCGACAACCGTTACTTCGCGGACCTCATGGCGCACCTGGGCTCGGCCATCATTCCCCGCACCCGCATCAACTCCGCCAAGTTCGCCCTCGAAGACCGCGCCGCCTATCTGGCGCGCGTGAATCTCGAACACGAAGACATCTACAGCGCAATCACGCGCCAGGACCCCGAGGCCGCCCGCGCCGCCATGCGCACGCACCTGAGCAACAGCCGCGAACGCCTGCGGCGCGCGCAATAGTCATCGTATTGAAGGCGATCTGGTCACGTGTGATGTCGTACAACGTTTGAACCGCCTCGCGCCGCCGTCGATAAGCCCGAAACCGCGTTACTCTTGGCGCGGTTATTTTTTTGGTTCTCGAAACGGCATGGTTCTGCGCGGCACATCAGGCAATACGCATTCTTCGTTGGGACAGGCATGTCCCGTTGCTCGGAGGGTCGCGGCATGCGTCGCCTGACACTTCGATTCATCATCGCCATCCTGGTGCTGCTGACACTGTCGCGGCTGGGATTGGCCTTCTGGATGTGGGACCGCGTCGAAGCGGCCGGGGGCCTCGGGCCACTCCTCTTTGGCGGACTGCGCATCGACGTGTGCCTGCTGTCGATGGTGATCGCGCTGCCGGCGGTGTTTTCGCCGTGGTTCGGTCACCGTCCGCTTGCCGCGCGCATTACCGCGTGGTGGTTCCGCGTGTGGTGGATGCTGTACGTGCTGCTGGAAGTGTCCACCCCGCAATTCATCGCGGAATACGACACCCGGCCCAACCGCCTCTACTTCATCTACCTGCTCAATCCGAAGGAAGTGGGCTCGATGCTGTGGCAGGGCTACAAGGGCGTGCTGCTGGCCGCCTTCGTGGTGCTGGTCCTGGCGGCCTGGCTTGCGGTCAAGCTGTTCCCGACGCGCACGCGCGATCCGTTCATGGGATGGTGGAAGCGGCCTGTCGCATCCTTTGTGATCCTGGCGCTGGTGTTCCTGGGCGCGCGCGGCACGCTCGAGCATCGGCCCATCAATCCCGCCAAGGTGGCCTTCAGCTCGGACGCCATGGTGAACGCGCTGGCGCTCAATTCGCTGTACAGCGTGTTCGACGCGGCCTATCGCATGCGCGACGAACGCTCGTCGGCCGCGATGTATCCCAAGATGGCCGTGGACGAGATGAACGCCATCGTGCGCGAGAAGGCCGGCATGACCGGTGCGCCAATAGATCCGACGCTGCCCAGCCTGCATGAGCAGAAGGCAACCGTGCGGCGTGACAAGCCGCTGAACGTGGTGATCATCCTGCAGGAAAGCCTGGGCGCGCAGTACGTGGGCAGCCTGGGGGGCCGCGACCTCACGCCGAACATCGACCGGCTGGGCAAGGAAGGCTGGATGTTCCACCGCGCCTACGCCACCGGCACGCGCTCGGTGCGCGGCATCGAAGCCGTCACCGCGGGCTTTCTGCCCAGCGTGGCCGATGCCGTGGTCAAGCTGCCGCGTTCGCAGACGGGCTTTTTCACACTGGCGCAGTTGCTGGGCAAGCACGGCTATCACTCGCGCTTCGTGTATGGCGGCGAGTCCCACTTCGACAACATGCGCGCCTTCTTCCTGGGCAACGGCTTTGACGAGATCGTGGACCGGCCCAAGTTCGTCGACCCCGTGTTCGAGGGATCGTGGGGCGCCTCGGATGAAGACATGTTCAATCAGGTCGACCGCCTGCTGCGCGCGGATGGCGACAAGCCGGTGTTCACGCTGGCGTTCTCGGTGACCAACCATTCGCCGTGGGAATACCCGCCCGGGCGCATCCAGCCCGTGGGCGATCCGGCCACGGTGGACAACACGGTGCGCTATGCGGACTGGGCGCTGGGCCAGTTCTTCGACAAGGCTCGCAAGGCGCCGTATTGGGACAACACGGTGTTCCTGGTCATCGCCGACCACGACTCGCGCGTGTACGGCTCCATTCCCGTGCCGGTACGGCATTTCCAGATTCCGGCGCTGATCCTGGGCGCGGGCATCGCGCCGCGGCAGGACGATCGGCTGGTCAGCCAGATCGACATGGCGCCGACGCTGCTGTCCTTGATCGGCCTGGATAATGTGAACCCCATGCTGGGCGCCGACCTGACGCAGCGCGATCCGAACCGCGCGATGATGCAATACGCGGACAACTTCGGTTATCTGAAAGGCGATCAACTGCTGGTGCTGGAGCCTTCCAAGGCGCCGCGCCAGTTCCGTTACGGGGCCGCGCCGGTGGGACAGGACGAGACGTATGCGCCGGTCGAGCCGGCGGATCCCGCGCTGACGCAGGAGGCGTTGGCGCACGCGTTGTGGGCAAGCTGGGCGTATCGCGAAGAGAAGTACCGGCTGCCGTGACGCATATGACGACCAAGGCGGCCCCCCCGGCCGCCTGCCTTGATCCTGCTCAATCCGCATTCCGCGGGCCAATAGCACACTGGCGCCCATGACAACGCCCAACACGTCCTCGGGAGCCTCCCGCCCCGCATCTCCGGCGCTTTCCAGTGTCCAACACGCCGCGCAGCGCCAGCGTCCCCGTATGGCGATTCCCGTGCCGCGTGGCCGTTTTGCCTGGATCACCGGTGTCATCAGCTCGGTCTGGCTGGCCGCCAACACACTGTTCTGGTGCCTGCTGCTGTTTCCGGTCTCGCTGCTGAAGCTGGCGTTGCCTTTTGCCGCAGTCAGGCGCCGCATCGATCCCATTCTGAATAGCATCGCCACCGCGTGGGTGGCGTGCAATTCCGGCTGGTTCGTACGCATCCAGCCGCAGGCCTGGGACATCCAGGGCAACAAGGACTTGCGCTATGCCGACTGGTATCTGGTCAACTGCAACCATCAGTCGTGGGTCGACATCTTCGTGCTGCAGTACTCGCTGAACCGACGCATTCCGCTGCTCAAGTTCTTCCTCAAACAGCAGCTCATCTACGTGCCGGTCATCGGCCTGGCGTGGTGGGCGCTGGACTTCCCCTTCATGAAACGGCACGGCAAGGCGGCCCTGCGCAAGAACCCCGACCTGGGGCGCCAGGACCAGGAGGCCGCGCGGCGCGCCTGCGCCAAGTTTTCGCTGGTGCCCACCAGCGTGATGCTGTTTGCCGAAGGCACGCGTTTCAGCCAAGCCAAGCGCGCGGCGCAGAACTCGCCTTACCGCCATCTGCTCAAGCCCAAGGCGGGCGGTTTGGCGGTGTCGTTGAATGCGATGGGGGCGCAGTTCCGGTCGATGATCGACGTCACCATCGCCTATCCGGATGGCGCGCCGAGCTTCTGGGATTTCGCCTGCGGACGCGCAGGACAAGTGCTGGTGCGCATGCGGCAATTGCCGGTGCCGCCGGCGTTCTGCGAAGCCGATTACTCGCGCGACAAGGCGTTTCGCACCACGTTCCACCAGTGGCTTGGGCAGCAATGGCAGGCCAAGGACGACGAGATCGAGGCGCTGGTGGCGCGCCCGGGGGCGCCGGGTGCGGGGGCGTCAGATGCGGGATCGCCGGTCGCGGGATCGCCCGCCGCCGGGTCGCCGGCCGCGGGGTCGCCGGCCGTCACAAACCCGCCCGTCAACTAAATAAAAAAAGCCACGCAGCGGTCGCGCCGCTGCGTGGCTTTGTCCATGCCGCCTGAGCGTCAGACGCGCGCGGGCAGCACCACGCCCGAGCACTCGCCGAAGCCGATACGCGGATAGCCCGCCTTCACGCATTCGGCGCGGATGATGATCTGGTCGCCGTCCTGCAGGAAGGTGCGCTTCTCGCCCCACGGCAGTTCGATCGGCGCCTTGCCGCCATTGCTCAGTTCCAGCAGCGACCCCGCTTCCGAAGGCTGCGGGCCGGACAGCGTGCCGGTGCCCAGCATGTCGCCCGGCTGCAGGTTGCAGCCATTGACCGTGTGATGCGTGATGAGCTGCGCAACGTTCCAGTAGGCGTCGCGGAAATTGCTGCTGGACAGCTTCACCGGCGGCTTGCTGTCGGCGCGCGATTGTTCGGTGGTCATCAGCACCTGCATTTGGACGTCATACGCGCCCTTGGCCCGATTGGCGTCGGAGGCCAGGTAAGGCATCGGCTGCGGCTCGCCCGCGCCACGGGTCCATTGCGTGCGGAACGGCTCCAGCGCTTCCATCGTGACGATCCACGGCGAGATCGTGGACGCGAAGTTCTTGGACAGGAAGGGGCCGAGCGGCTGGTATTCCCAGGCCTGGATGTCGCGCGCCGACCAATCGTTCAGGATGCACAGGCCGAACACGTGCGAATCCGCGTCGGCCAGCGTGATGCGTTCGCCCTGCGCGTTGCCGGTGCCCACGAAAATGCCCAGCTCCAGTTCATAGTCCAGACGCGCGCAGGGGCCAAATTGCGGCGCTTCGCCTTCGTTGGCGGGACGCGTCTGGCCGACCGGGCGCGGGAATTTCTGGTCCACGCCAATGCTGGAGGCGCGGCCGTGATAGCCGATCGGCACCCACTTGTAGTTGGGCAGCAGGGGGGTGTCGGGACGGAACTGCTTGCCCACGGCGGTGGCGTGATGCACCGAGATATAGAAGTCGGTGTAGTCGCCGATGCGGGCGGGCGTGGTGTATTCGGCGTCGGCCTGCGCGACCAGCAGCGGTTCCACCGTGGCGCGCAGGGCGGCGCCTTCACGCAGCGCGCGCGACAGGGCCAGGCGCAGCGCGCTCCAGTGCGATTGGCCCAGGGCCATCAGCGCATTCAGGCTGTCGGTGGCGCAGGCGGCCAGGGCATCCGCGGCCAGGCCTTCGAACGGCTGCTTGCCGGCCAGCGCGGCCAGGTCCAGGATCTGGTCGCCGATGGCCACGCCGGGGCGGAAGGATTCCTGCGAGCCCTTGCGGCGGAATGCGCCGTAGGGCAGGTTCTGCACGGGGAAATCCGACGTGTCCGAATTGGCGCTGGCGACCCAGCTCTTCAAGGACGGGTCGTGGGTTTCGTTGATCGTGGTGGTCATGGCTGCGTGTCTCGGTCAGTGTGGTTATGGGGGGCTGGCCGGGCGCTCGAGCGGTTCGTGCGCCGGATGAATCAAACGCCAAACGGCGATGCGCTGTTCGCGCATCGCCGCCGGCAACAAAGGTTGACGCGGTCGCGTCACGCCTTCCTGGGATCGAAGTGCTTTGCGATGCCCTGCCAGCACCGGTAGTAATCGCCCTGCAATTCTACCGACGCCAGCGCCTGCTCCGTCGGGCGGATCACGCGGCGGGTCTCGAACATGAACGCCATCGTGTCGCGGATGTAATGCGCCTTGCTGGTGTCCGCGTGCGACGCCTTTTCAAACGTTTCGGCGTCGGGGCCGTGGCCGCTCATGCAGTTGTGCAGGCTGGCGCCGCCGGGCGCGAACCCGTCGGCCTTGGCGTCGTACACGCCCTGGATCAGGCCCATGAATTCGCTGGCGATGTTGCGATGGAACCAGGGCGGACGGAACGTGTTCTCCATGGCCAGGACGCGCGGCGGGAAGATGGCGAAGTCCATGTTGGCCGTGCCCGGGGTGTCCGACGGCGCCGTCAGCACCGTGAAGATCGAGGGATCGGGGTGGTCGAAGCTGATCGATCCGATGGTGTTGAAGTGGCGCAGGTCGTACTTGTAGGGGGCGTGCGTGCCATGCCAGGCCACCACGTTCAGCGGCGAATGGTCGATCGCGGCACGCCAGAAGCCGCCTGTGAACTTGGCGATCAGTTCAAAGTCGCCGTCCACGTCTTCGTACCAGGCCACGGGCGTCTTGAAGTCGCGCGCGTTGGCCAGACAGTTCGAGCCGATGGGACCCAGTTCCGGCAGGCGCAGCGCCGCGCCGAAGTTCTCGAGCATGTAGCCGCGCGCCGTGCCGTCCAGCAGTTCCACGCGGAATCGCACGCCGCGGGGAATGACGGCGATCTCCAGCGGTTCCAGGTCGATAAGACCCAGTTCGGTGGCCAGGCGCAGGCGCCCCTCTTGCGGCACCAGCAGCAGTTCGCCGTCGGCGTTGTAGAAGAAGCGGCCTTGCATCGAGCGGTTGGCGGCATACAGATGGATGCCCACGCCGCCCTGTTCGTCGGGGCCGCCATTGCCGCCCCATGTCTTCACGCCTTCCAGGAAATCCGTGGGGGCATCGGGAATCGGCATCGGGCTCCAGCGCAGCTGGTTCGGCGTGACCGGGCCGTGGCCGAAGGTGCTCAGCCAGCCGGCGGCGCCGCCGAACGCTTCAAAGGGCTTGTGCTGCGCGCCCGGACGGATGCGGTACAGCCACGAGCGGCGGTTTTCCGCGCGCGGCGCCGTGAAGGCGGTCCCGGACAGCTGCTCGGCGTACAGGCCGTAAGGACATTGCTGCGGTGAGTTGCGGCCGGCGGGCAGGGCGCCGGGCAAGGCCTCGGTTGCGCATTCGTTGCCGAAGCCGGACTGATATTGCAGTTCCATGGAATCCTCCTGGGTGGCTGGCGCGGTGCTTGGCCGCGCAGCTTGGTGTGGTGGCGGGACGGGCGCCGCCCGAACCGATGTGCCATTGTCGGAAAAAATCCCTGTTGCGGCTACGGGAATGAAAAAATAGCGACTATAAATTTCGTGAATAGTAGGGGGGCGCCGATGGCCGAACTGCGCGATGTCGATCTGAACCTGTTGCTGCTGTTTCAACACCTGCTGGAGGACCGCAACCTGTCAGCGGTGGCGCGGCGCATGGACCTGTCGCAACCCGCGGTGAGCAATGCGCTGCGGCGCCTGCGCGTGGCATTCGGCGATGAACTCTTCGTGCGCACCGCGCACGGCATGTTGCCGACGCCGCGCGCCCAGCGCCTGGCCGGACCCGTCAGTGAAGCGCTGGGGTTGCTTTCGCAGGCCTTGCAGGACCAGGACGAGTTCGATGCGACGACCAGCACGCGGCGCTTTCGTGTGGCCATGACCGACGTCGGCGAAATCCACTTCATGCCGCGCCTCATGGAAGTCTGCGTGCAGAAGGCGCCGCACGTGCGCATCGACTCTGTGCGGGTGCTGGGGCCGGATCTGCCGCGCGAGATGGAGTCGGGCAGGGTGGACCTGGCAATCGGCGCGTTCGATGAAATGGGAGCCGGCACGCTGCAGCGGATGCTGTTTCGCCAGGGCTACGCCACGCTCTTCCGCCAGGCGCATCCCACCGCGCATGCGGGCATGGGGATCAAGGCGTTTCGCGCGGAGCGTCATCTGATCGTGTCGCGCGCGGCGCCTTATGGCCAGGTGAATCAGTCGATGGAGCGGGCCGGGGTGGACCTGGCCGAGCATTTCAGCGTGCCGCATTTCTCCGCGGTGCCCTATATCGTCAGCGCGACGGATCTGCTGGCGACCGTGCCGGAGAAACTGGCGGCCAGCGCCGCCGCACCGTTCGGCCTGCGCTTCATGACCCCGCCGCTGAAAGTGCCCGCGCTGCAGACCAACATGTACTGGCAGCGCAGGGTGGATCGCGACGGCGGCAATCAGTGGCTGCGCGCGTTGATCGTCAACACCTTCGCGGTGGGCTCATGAAGGTCCACGCGGCGCGTTGACGCCGACGCGGACCCGCGCCGCTTGAATCGGACGCCTTGTCTTGAATTGCCGCCTTAAACCGCCTGCGTCACGGACGCGCGCGCATGTTGCAGCGCTTCCTTCAGCAGGGGCAGGTCGCCCAGGTGGTTCGCCAGCAGCAGGATCAGCGCCGCATTCAGCTCCTGGCTCTGCTCGTTCGTCAGGTCGCGATGGGCGTCGATCAGCGCTTCATAGAAGTCGTCCGGCGCGCTCAGGTTGGTTTCGGTGATAAGCATGGTGACAACCTCTGGAATCACGCGCGGCCCGTTGCGCGCTGAACGGCGGCGGCAACGGCGTCGGGATTGAAAACGCGCCAGCGCGCGGCGATGTGCTGGTCGGGGCGGATCAGGTAGGCGGTGCCGTCCTGCGCGTCGTAGCGCTTGGCCAAGCAGCCTTCGCTGTCGCGCACCACGGGCACGTCCGCGGCCACGGCGGACAGGTCGCACTGCATATCGGCCACCAGCACGGCTTTGACGGGCACCGGCGCCATCCGCAGCGCCTGCAACGCCATCAGCGTGTCGCGGCCAGGCAGCGCACCGCCGCAGAACACCGCCAGCACGAACTCGCCATCCAGTTGCGACAGCCACCAGCCCGCTTCGCCCTGAACCTGCAACGGCGCATCCAGCGCCACCGCGCCCGGCATCATGCGGCCGGTGAAGGCGTCGGCATCCGGCGTGTTCAGGGGCGATCCGGCGTACGTGGCCGGCAGCGAAAGCCGCCCACTGTTCACGAGCGATCGCGCAAATGGGTGGTCTTTCGCCAGGTTCAGCACTGCGTTGCGGAAGCTGCGGCTGATGTCGCTCTTGGGCGTAATGAAGTCGGTGGCGCGCGACGAGTTCAGGATGTTCTCGTCGGCCGCGAATTCACGCTCGGCGCTGTAGCTGTCGATCAACGTATCGGGTGCCAGGCCGGCCACGACAAGCTTGAGCTTCCACGCCAGGTTCTCGGCATCCTGCACGCCGCTGTTGGCGCCGCGCGCACCGAACGGCGACACGCGATGCGCGGAGTCGCCCGCGAACACGATGCGGCCGTGGCGGAACTTGTCCATGCGTTCGCACGCAAACGTGTAGACGCTGACCCATTCCAGTTCGAACTGCGCATCCGGACCCAGCAGCGCCCGGATGCGCGGCAGCACGTTCTCGGGCTTGACCGCTTCAACGGGGTCGGCGTTCCAGCCGAGCTGGAAATCGATGCGCCAGACGTTGTCGGGCTGCCGGTGCAGCAGCACGGATTGATTCGGGTGAAAGGGCGGATCGAACCAGAACCAGCGTTCGGACGGAAAATCCGCGGTCATCTTGACGTCGGCGATCAGGAAGCGGTCGCGGAAGATGCGGCCGTGGCTTTCCTGGCCGATCAGCTTGCGCACCGGCGATCGTGCGCCGTCGCAGGCGATCAGCCAATCGGCATGCAGCGTGTAGGGGCCTTCGGGCGTTTCGACGGTCAGCGTCACGCCGTCATTGCCCTGCATGACGCCGGCGACCTTGTTCTTCCAGCGCAGCTCGATGTTGGGCTGCTGGCGGGCCTGCTCGTATAGATAGCCTTCGGCGTAGTACTGCTGCAGATTGATGAATGCCGGCCGGCGGTGGCCGGGTTCGGGCAGCAGGTCGAAGCGCCAGACCTCCTGCTCGCGGAAGAAAATCTTGCCGACGTTCCACGACACGCCCTTGTCGATCATGCGCTGGCCAACGCCCAGGCGATCCCAGATTTCAAGCGTGCGCTTGGAAAAGCAGATGGCGCGCGACCCTGTGGACAAGCGGTAGTCGTCGTCCAGCACCACCACGCGCACGCCCTGGCGCGCCAGGTCCAGCGCCGTAGTCAGGCCGACGGGGCCGGCGCCCACCACCACGACCTGATGGCGCGCCGGGTCGGCCGCCGTCTGGTCCGCGTGCTTTTCATAGGCGAACTCCATCGCCTGAAAGTCGATGTCTCCCACGGTTGTCTCCTGTGTGGGTCATTTTTTTATTTATGCGGACACGCTGCGCCGCAAGGGCCGCGCGTGTCCGGTTCTTGCTTGTCAGGTCAGGGATAGGGTCAGCCTTCCAGCTGGGCCCACATCTCCAGGTCGCGCTTGTCCGTCCAGATGCGCGGATGCGTGTGGCCCGAGGCCTCGTCATAGGCGCGCGACACGTCAAACGGCATGCAGTGGTCGAAGATGACCCAGTCGCTGTAGCGCGGCTTCATGAAGTCGTAGACCTCGCGGTAGATCGTCTTCAGGTCCTTGCCCTCGGACACGCCGCGGTTCACGGCGCCGTACAGGTCCGTCAGGAAGGCGCGTGTGCCGGCCAGGCCCTGGCGCACTTCGGTGGCGTTCTTGAGCGCCGGGCCGCGGCCGGGCACCATCTTCTCGGCTTCAAAGCCCGACAGTGCGTCCAGCGTGGTGGGCCAGTCGCGGAAGTAGGCGTCGCCGCAGTAGGGCGTGGACTGGTATTCGACCAGGTCGCCCGCGAACAGGATCTTCTGCTCGGGCAGCCAGGCGATGGTGTCGCCCTTGGTGTGGCCGCGGCCGACCTGCAGCAGCTTGACTTCCAGGTTGCCCAGGTTGACCGTCATTTCGCCCTTGAACGTCATGGTCGGCCAGACGAGACCCGGCGGAATCGATTCGGCGTTGCGGAACAGGCGGGGGAAACGGCCGATTTCGCTGGCCTTGTCCTGTTCGCCGCGTTCGGCGATCAGGTCGTAGGTGTCGCGGCTGGCCAGGATTTCCTGGGCGTTGTAGGCCGACGCACCGAACACGCGCACGGCGTGGTAGTGCGACAGCAGGATGTATTTGATGGGCTTGTCGGTGACTTCGCGGATGCGGCGGATCACGTCCTGGGCCATGACGGGGGTGGCCTGGGTGTCGATCACCATGACGGCCTCGTCGCCGATGATCACACCCGTGTTGGGGTCGCCTTCGGCGGTGTAGGCATAGGCGTTGTCGGACAGTTTTTCGAACGAGACGACCTTGTCGTCCATGTCCGCGTGCGAGGCGAATTGCTTGCTCATGGAGGCTCCTTCCACTTTTATAGGAATAGGGTGTGTGGAAGGAAATATAGTCCCGCGTTAGTTTTCGTGCAATACGTTTGCTATAAACGAATTCCCGAGTTGTAACGGCGATTTCCCCAGGCGCGGTGGGCCGGTCCGGGTCAATTCCGCTGGCATTTTGGGCAGTAGTAAGTGGCCCGCTGTCCCTGGACGAAACGGCGGATGGGGGTGGCGCAGACCCGGCAGGGCAGGCCTTCGCGTTCGTACACGGCCGCGTGGATCTCGAAATAGGCCCCCGGCTCGCCGCTGGCGCCCACGTAGTCGCGCAGCGTGCTGCCGCCGGAGGTCAGTGCGTCGGCCAGCGTGGCGCGCACCATGTCTGCCAGCCGCTCGCAGCGGGCCAGCGACAGCTTGTTTGCGGGCGTCTTGGGATTGATCCGGGCGCGGAACAGGCTTTCGGACGCATAGATATTGCCCACGCCGACCACCGCCATACCGGCCAGCAGCACCTGCTTGATGGCGGCGGAATGGTTCTGGAAATGCCGGTGCAGCCAGGCCCCGTCGAACCGCGGATCGAAGGGTTCGATGCCCAGCTTGGCCAGCAACGGGTGCGCCTCGATGGGCCCCGCTTCGGCGTCGTGCCACAGCACCGCGCCGAAGCGCCGCGGATCGTGCAGGCGCAGGACTGCGCCGTCGAAGATCCATTCGACATGATCGTGCTTGCGCAGGAATTCACCGGGCGCCACGCTGCGCAGCGAGCCCGACATGCCCAGATGCACGATCTGGGTGCCATGTTCGAAGCGCAGGAGCAGGTACTTGCCGCGCCGCGCGCATTCCAGCACTGTGCGTCCGCCGATCAGGGACGGCAGCTCCGGCGGGATGGGCCAACGCATGCGGGGTTCGTGAACGACCAGTCGCGAGAGCGTCTGGCCGGTGATGATGGCGTCGATTCCTCGGCGCGTGGTTTCGACTTCAGGCAGTTCCGGCATGAGCCAGTGTAAGATCATCAATTGCGTGTACGAAGATTGTGCCATCAACCGGACGGGCCGCGTGAAGTCGTCTTTTAAACAAATGAATATCGGGATCGCCGCGTTGGGGCTTGCGCTGGCAGCAATCATGGCCCCGCCGGCCCAGGCCGCCGACGGCCGGACGCGTGACGCGACGGGCCCCCGGATGGCCCCCCAAAGCCGCCAGCCTGAAACCGAAGTCATCCGCCTGCGCCCAGGTCAACTGCCTTATGTGTCGCTGACCGGCGATATCTTCTACCGCGTACTGGCTTCCGAAATCGCCGCCCAGCGGGGCATGTACGGCACCGCCGCCACCACCATGGTCGGTCTGGCCCGTGACACCGGCGATCCCCGTCTTGCCCGCCGCGGCCTTGAATTCCAGCTTGCCGGCGGCAACCTGCCCGGCGCGCTGGACGCGGCCCGCGTCTGGGCCCGCCTGGCGCCCAACGACGTCGAAGCCAGCTCCACCGAACTGGCGCTGGCGGCCGCCAATGGCCAGACCAAGGGCCTGGCCCAGGCGCTGCGCAAACGCATCGATTCCTCGCGCGACAAGCCCGCCGCCATCGGCCAGGCGCTTGCCGTGCTCAGCCGCCTGAACGACCGGCGCCTGGCGCTGCGCATCCTGGACGAATCCCTGAGCGACAGCGTGCGCAAGCTGCCGGCCGCCCATCTGGCGCTGGCCGATGTGGCCTCCGCCGCCGGCGACTACGAACGTGCCGCGCAGGAATCCCGCGCCGCGCTGGCCGCCGATCCCAAATCCGAAGGCGCCGCCCAACGCGTGCTGGAGTACGGTTCCAAGGTCGACCCCAAGCGCGCGCAGACTGAAGCCCGCACTTTCATCAACCGCAATCCGGGCGCCCGCAAGGTGCGCCTGATGCTGGCCGGTCAACTGGCCGACAGCGGCGACTACGACGCCGCGCTGGCCGAACTGCAAGCCATGTCGCGCCGGTCGCCTGAAGACTTCGACCT
This sequence comes from Achromobacter sp. UBA2119, assembly GCF_002331005.1. Lineage (NCBI taxonomy): Bacteria > Pseudomonadati > Pseudomonadota > Betaproteobacteria > Burkholderiales > Alcaligenaceae > Achromobacter > Achromobacter sp. UBA2119. The sequence goes on from NZ_DCYD01000015.1 coordinate 175,052, forward strand.
GCTCTTCATGCAGGCGCAACTGGCGTACAAGTCCGGGCAGCTTCCGCAGGCCAAGACCTTGCTGCAGCAGTATCTGGACGTCCAGAACCAGCGCCAGCGGGCCACGGTCCCGGGCGCCACCGACGCCGGCGCCGCCGCCGCCGATGCCCACGTGCTGCTGGCGCGCATCGCCGAAGACCAGGGCCAATACGACGAAGCCATCGCCGAACTCGGCCGCATCGATGACCCCACGCTGCGCTATTCCGTGCGCATGCGCCAGGCTGCGCTGCGCGCAAAGAGCGGCCGCGTGGATGACGCGCTGGCCATGATCGACTCGGCCGGCCCGCAGGACGAAGAAGAGCGCGCCCTGGGCGCGCTGACCAAGGCGCAGATCCTGCGCGACGCCGACCGCATCGGCCAGGCGGTCACCGCCCTGGAAGTCGCCGACCAGGCGCTGCCGGACACGGTCGAAATCAAGTACGAACTGGCGATGCTGTACGAACGCCAGAACCGCCTGGCTGACCTGGAGCGCATGCTGCGTCAGGTCATCGCGCTGGATCCGGACCACGCCCATGCGTACAACGCGCTGGGCTACACGCTGGCGGACCACAACCAGCGCCTGCCCGAGGCCCTGGACCTGATCACGCAGGCGCTGGAGTTGTCGCCCAACGATCCGTTCATTCTCGACAGCATGGGCTGGGTCAAATTCCGCATGGGCGACACCACCGCCGCCGCGGATTATCTGCGCCGCGCCTACAGCGTGCGTCCCGAAGCCGACATCGCCGCGCATCTGGCCGAGGTGCTTTGGGCGCAAGGCAAGCGCGATCAGGCCATGGACCTGCTGCGCGCGGCCCTGCAGAAAGATCCCAAGAACAAGACGGTTCAGGACGTCGTGAAGCGTCTGGGGGTCAGCCTGTGACGGCAGTATTTACAGGATTGCGCGGCGCCGCGGCCAGCGTGCGCTGGATGGCAATGGCGCTGTTGGCCTTCACCCTGGCGGCATGCACGTCCTTGCCCAAGCCGATCGAAGGCGCCAGCGCCGATGCGTTTTCCCGCATCGGGCGCTTTGCCATTACCGTCAACGAAGAAAGCGGCAAGCAAAACGCGGTGCAGGGCGGTTTTTCGTGGTCCGACGATGGCCGCCGTTATGTGCTGGACCTGACCAACCCGCTGGGCTCGACCGAAGCCCGCGTGGAAGGCACCCCCGGCGCCGCCAGCCTCACCAAGGCAGACGGCACCCGGCTGGTCGCCGACAACCCGGATGCGCTTGCCGAAGACGCACTGGGCAGCAGCATGCCGGTGTCCGGATTGCGCGACTGGCTGCGCGGCAAGGTGCCCGCAGACCCCGAGGCCACCGACGTCACCCGTGACGAACTGGGCCGCCCCGTGGCATTCGAACAGGGCGGCTGGCGCGCCAAGCTTTCCCGCTACGACGAGAAAGGCCCGCAACTGCTGGTGCTGGAGCGCCAGGAACCCGGACGCCGCATCCTCGTTCGGCTGGTCGTCAACCAGTCGTGAGCGCGCGCGGCGTCAGGCGCCGCGCTGGGCGATTCGGGTAAACCCTTATCACATCGCCTTGATTCCAATCAAGCGAATAACCGCCGCAAATCCGGGCGTGTTACCGCTTGAAATATATTGACTTCACTGAATAATTCTCCCTACCCGCGCCCGGTTCGTGCGCGGCGCAGCAATTCGGGGTCGACGCTCGTCTGCCGCCACCCTTTTGGAGAATGGCCAATGTTCAGGAACACACGCATCGCGACGGTGCTATTGGGAATCATCGCGATATTTTTCACCTTCCAGTTGGTGATTGGCGGCATGGGCTTCGTTGCCCTGCGGCAGACCAACCACGATGTCGAGCAGCTTTATCGCCTGTCGGCGCAACAGGTCAATGCGGTCAATTCCGCGTCGCTGTCGCTCGTTGCGGCCCGCACGGACCTGAGCCGCTACGCCACGCGCGTCGCGCAGGGCAATACCGACGACAAGAGCTCGCTCCAGGCCGCGCGCCAGCGCATCGTGTCCGCCGATCGCGCCTTCCAAGGGTTCTCCGGCAGCCTGTCCGCCGAGGAAAAGGCCGAGTCCGCCGCCATCATCGACGCCTACACCAAGCTCAGCACCAACCTGCAGAACGTGGGCCGCGTCCTCGAAGCCGGCGACATGGACGCCTACTTCAAGCAGGGTACGCAGGCCGTGCAGGAGCGTCTCGTAAGCGAGCGCGACGCCTTCGTGCTGCGTGCCGAGAGCACCGGGCAGACGGTCATGGATGAAATCTCCATGTTCCACACGCTGTTCAGTTCGCTGCTGGCCGGCATTCTGGCGCTGGGCCTGTTGATGGCCGTCGGCGCGCATGTGTTGATCCGCCGCATGATCGTGCGTCCGCTGCTGGAAGCGGGCGAAGTCTTCCGCCGCATCGCCGAAGGCGACCTGACGCGCCGCGTGGCGGACATGGGCAAGAACGAAATCGGCGCGCTGATCGGCGCCCTCAAGGCCATGCAGGACAGCCTGGTGCGCACCGTGTCGGCCGTGCGCCGCGGCGTTGACGAGATCAACGTCGGTGCGCGCGAGATTTCTTCGGGCAACACCGATCTGTCCAGCCGAACCGAAGAGCAGGCTGCGTCGCTCGAAGAAACCGCGGCCAGCATGGAAGAGCTGGCCACCACCGTGAAGCAGAATGCCGACACCGCCCGCGAGGCCAATCGCATGGTGGCTGCGTCGCAGGCGGTTGCACAGCGCGGCGGCGAGGCCGTGTCCAGCGTGGTCGAAACCATGCATGCGATTTCGGGCAGCTCGTCGCGCATCGCCGACATCGTGGGCGTGATCGACGGCATTGCTTTCCAGACCAACATCCTGGCGCTCAACGCCGCGGTGGAAGCCGCGCGCGCCGGCGAGCAGGGCAAGGGTTTTGCGGTCGTGGCCAGCGAAGTGCGCACGCTGGCACAGCGCAGCGCCGCCGCCGCCAAGGAAATCAAGCAGCTCATCGAAGACTCCGCGCAGAAGGTCGGTGTGGGTTCGGAGCAGGTTGAAAATGCCGGCGCCACGATGCGCGAGATCGTCGAATCCGTGCAGCGCGTGACCAGCCTGATGGCCGAGATCTCGGCCGCTTCGGAAGAGCAGGCCACCGGCATCGACCAGGTCAACCGCGCGGTGTCGCAGATGGATAGCGTGACGCAGCAGAACGCGGCCTTGGTCGAAGAAGCCGCCGCTGCTGCTGGCGCCCTGGAAGAACAGGCGCGCCAACTGGCCGGCGCCGTGTCGGTGTTCAAGCTGCCGGACGGACAGGTCATCGACGCGCCTGCTGCACGCCTTGGCGGCAGCGTGACGCCGCAGTTGGCGTAAAGGCGCCACGGCGCGCCGGCCCGTCTCGCTAGAATGACGGATTGATCCGCACCGGTTGTCTTTCGTGACCCTCTACGACGTTCCCGCTCCCGCCAAGCTGAATCTCTTCCTGCACGTCGTGGGCCGCCGCGACGACGGCTATCACCTGCTGCAGACGGTGTTCCGCTTCATCGACCTGTGCGACACGCTGCACTTCGATGTGCGTTCGGACGGCGTCATCAGCCGCGCCACCGATCTGCCGGGTGTCCCCGAAGACCAGGACCTCACCGTGCGCGCCGCGCGCGTCCTGCAGAAGGCCACGGGCACGCGCCAGGGCGCGCAGATCAGCCTTGAAAAGCGCATTCCGCAAGGCGGGGGCTTAGGCGGCGGATCGAGCGATGCGGCATCGGTGCTGATCGCCTTGAACAAGCTGTGGAACACGGGACTGTCGCGTCAGGAACTCATGGCGCTGGCGTTGCCGCTGGGCGCGGACGTGCCCGTCTTCGTCTTTGGACAGTCGGCATTTGCGCAAGGCATCGGCGAAGATCTCACCGCCATGTCGCTGCCCGAACGCGCCTATCTGGTGGCGCAACCGGATGCCAGCGTGCCGACTGTTGGAATATTTTCCGCACCCGATTTGACAAGGGATTCTTCTTACATCACAATAGCGGACTTTCTTGCTTCGCAAACATTTTTGCCAAGCGGATCCGGCGGTGAAGTTGCCAAAGGATGCGCGCTTTACGGAAAAAATGATTTGGAGCCGGTGGTCTACCGTCTTTATCCTGAAGTACTTGGGGCATCGCGGTGGCTTGCTGAGCGGGGTCTCCCTGTTCGCATGTCGGGATCAGGCGCGTGTTTATTCGCCGAATTTTCCGAAACATCGCAGGCCGTTTTGGCAGAACAAGAAATTACCGCTATAATGCGCGGCGCTGATAAAACATTCAGCCAAACGCATCCACGGTTTCGGTTAGTGCAGGCATGTACTGGGTTAGCTGAACATCCGTTGCGGAATTGGATTGCAAGATAGTTGGGGAGTCGCCAAGCTGGTTAAGGCACCGGATTTTGATTCCGGCATGCGAAGGTTCGAATCCTTCCTCCCCAGCCAACCGAATACATAAAAAAGCTGTTGAACACGCCTGTAAGACACTGGCCCGGGTTCAGCAGCTTTTTTATTTTCCGGATTCGCTGGTGCAAGTTGAACGTGCTTGTCCAAGTCACCCCGGGTATCACCCCGCATCATTCGCATCAATCGTTAGTGTCTCAAACGACCATCGCATCATCCATCATGGCAAACGATAGCTTCATGATTTTCACGGGCACCGCCAACACTCGGCTGGCCGTGGACGTAGTCAACCACCTCGACATGTCCCTGGGAAAGATGACCGTCGGTCGTTTTTCGGACGGCGAGGTGATGGTCGAGATCAACGAGAACGTGCGGGGTAAAGACGTCTTCGTCCTGCAGCCCACCTGTGCGCCTACGAACGACAACCTGATGGAAATCATGGTGATGGTCGATGCCCTGCGCCGCGCGTCGGCCGGCCGCATCACCGCCGCGATTCCCTATTTTGGCTATGCCCGCCAGGACCGCCGCCCGCGTTCGGCGCGCGTGGCCATCTCGGCCAAGGTCGTGGCCAACATGCTGCAAGTGGCTGGCGTTGACCGCGTCCTGACCATGGACCTGCACGCTGACCAGATCCAGGGTTTCTTCGACATTCCCGTGGACAACATCTACGCCGGTCCGATCCTGCTGGGCGACATCTGGCGCCGCAATTTCTCGAACCTGGTCGTGGTGTCCCCGGACATCGGCGGCGTGGTTCGTGCCCGCGCGCTGGCCAAGCAGCTTGAAGCCGACCTGGCCATCATCGACAAGCGCCGTCCGCGCGCCAACGTGTCGGAAGTGATGAACATCATCGGTGAAGTCGATGGCCGCACCTGCATCATCATGGACGACATGGTCGACACCGCCGGCACGCTGTGCAAGGCGGCCCAGGCCCTGAAAGACCGCGGCGCCGGCGCCGTTTACGCCTATTGCACGCACCCCGTGCTGTCGGGCGGCGCCATCGACCGCATCGAAGCGTCGGAACTCGACGAACTCGTCGTCACCGACACTATCCCGCTGTCCGAGCAAGGCCAGGCCAGCGGCAAGATCCGCCAGCTGTCGTGCGCCGCGCTGCTGGGCGAGACCATCCTGCGTATTTCCAACGCCGAATCGGTCAGCTCGCTGTTCGTCGATTGACGCGTAGGCGTTGATCGGGCCACAGCCCACATTTGCAGTTCTTTGCGCCTCGCTGGTCGCGGCAAGGCGCAAACAAGCACGGCGCGCCCTTTGCGCGCCGTGAATTCAACCGGTGAAGTCTCTTCACCTTTATCGTTTCGGAGTTATCCATGAAATTTACTGCCACTGCGCGTAGCGTCCAGGGTTCGAGTGCGAGCCGCCGCCTGCGCCGCGCGGGCCGCGTTCCCGCCATTGTTTATGGTGGTACGGCTGCCCCCCTGAACATCGAACTCGACCACAACGAGATCTACCACGCGCTGCGTAAGGAAGAATTCCACGCATCGATCCTGCAAATGCAGCTCGAAGGCGCCAAGGATGAGCAAGTTCTGCTGCGTTCGGTTCAATGGCACGCCTACAAGCCGCAAGTCCTGCACGTGGACTTCCAGCGCGTTGACGCCAACCAAGCCCTGCGTACCAAGGTGCCGCTGCACTTCGTGAACGCTGAAATCTCGCCGGCTGTGAAGCTGAGCGGCGCCATCATCAGCCACGTGACGACCGAACTGGAAATCACCTGCCTGCCGTCGGCTCTGCCCCAGTTCATCGAAGTGAACCTGGCTGACGTCCTGGCCGGCGGTTCGATCCACCTGGCCGACATCAAGCTGCCCATGGGCGTGACGTACGTCCCCCACGGCGGTGAAGACAACCCCCTGCTGGCCGCTGCGGTCACCAAGGGTGGCGCTGCCGCCGCCGACGACGCCGAAGAAGCTGCTCCGGCTGCCTAAGTCCTGCAGGAAAGCCCTTGCGGCTTTCCCGCGGCTTACGCCCGAAACCCTGCGTGTGCATTTGCATGCGCAGGGTTTTTTGGTTTAAACACCCCCATCATGTCTACTCCCATACGCCTCATCGTGGGACTGGGTAATCCAGGTCCCGACTACGAAACCACCCGGCACAACGCCGGCTTCTGGCTCGCCGACCATCTGGCGGACGATCTGCGCACTTCTTTTGCGCTCGAGAAATCCTTTTTCGGCATGGTGGCCAAATCGCGCCTGGGCGCGGACAACGTCCTGCTGCTCAAGCCCAACACCTACATGAACCGTTCCGGCCAGGCGGTCGGCGCGCTGGCGCGCTTCTACAAGCTGACGCCCGAAGAAGTGCTGGTGCTGCACGACGAACTGGACCTCATGCCCGGTCAGGTCAAGCTCAAGCAGGGTGGCGGCCACGCCGGCCACAACGGCCTGAAGGACATCCAGGCTGCGCTCGGCAGCCCCAACTTCTGGCGTTTGCGCATCGGCATCGGCCACCCGCGCACGCTGGGGCTGGCACAGCAAGTCGCCGACTTCGTCCTGCACCCGCCGCGCCGCGAAGAGCAAAAGGAAATCGAAGCCGTCATCGACCGCTGCCGCGCCGTCGTGCCGTCCATGCTGGCCGGCGACTTCGCACTCGCCACCCGGCAGCTGCATAGTGGCAACGAGTCCTGATGACAAAACGCCAGCCCAACGGGAAGATGCGTTTTCGCAGCGAGATCGCCGACTTCTGGCGCTTCATCCGCCATCCGCATCCGCTGTCGCGCCTGCCGAACCGGGCAGGTGGCAGCGGGCTGGTCGCCGACTGGTGGCCGGGTATCGGACCGGGACGCCTGTTGGCCTGGGCCGCCGTGCTGTGGGTCATCAATCTTTTTGCGCTGGGGCCCGTGGCCGTCGTCGCGGCCGGACTGGGCGGCGTCTCGCATCGCCTGGATCCCCACAACATTCCGTGGCTGACCGCAGTGCTGTGGGCGCCGCTCGTCGAAGAGATGCTGTTCCGCTACGGCCTGCGCCGGCCGCGTCAGGCGCTGTGGCTGATTCCCGCGCTGGTGCCCGTCGTGTGGGGGCCGAAGCTCTGGACGGGGCTGCTGCTGGCTGCGTTCATTCTGCTGGCGGTGTGGGGGCTGCGCGCACGCCCCGAGCCCCTGAAAGGCTGGGACACGAGCTGGCGCAGGTATTACCTGCAGCACTATGGCGTCGTGTTCCATCTGATCGCGCTGACGTTTGCGGCGGTTCACCTCACCAACTTCGTCTACAACAAGACCCCGTACTGGCTGCTGCCGCTGCTGGTGCTGCCGCAATGGCTGACCGGGCTGGTGCTGGGGTGGATGCGCGTGCGGCGCGGCATCGGGGCGGCGATTTTGCTGCACTCGTTGTTCAATGCCGGGCCGATCTTGATGATCTGGCTGGTCATGCGCTACGCGCCGACGGCTGCGGGTTAAGGCTTCGGTCCGCGGTGCGCGGCGCCCGACACGCGGCGCCCGACGCGCGGCGCCCGGTCCGAAGGGTAGGGGGCTGGGCGGTCTGATGACGGCAACTCGCGGCTCCGTTCTTCGTACCGCAGCAGGATCGCCTCGAGGTCACTTCGGGGCCGCATCACCCCCGCCCACAAGGCGTCGTTTCACCCCGCCGGGGTAAACTACGCCGTTAACGCTCAATACCGTACTTACACAGGATTCCCATGGCTCTGCAATGCGGCATCGTCGGCCTGCCCAACGTTGGCAAATCGACACTCTTCAACGCTCTGACCCGCGCCGGCATCGCCGCCGAGAACTATCCGTTCTGCACCATCGAGCCCAACGTCGGCGTCGTCGAAGTGCCGGATCCGCGCCTGCAGAAGCTGGCTGAAATCGTCAAGCCCGAACGCATCCTGTCCGCCACCGTCGAATTCGTCGACATCGCGGGCCTGGTCGCCGGCGCGAGCAAGGGCGAAGGCCTGGGCAACCAGTTCCTCTCGCACATCCGCGAAACCGACGCCATCGTCAACGTCGTGCGCTGCTTCGAAGATCCCAACGTGATCCACGTGGCCGGCAAGGTCGACCCGATCGCCGACATCGAAGTCATCGAAACCGAGCTGGCCCTGGCCGACCTGCAGACCGCCGAAAAGGCCCTGCAACGCCACCAGAAGACCGCACGCTCGGGCGACAAGGAATCGCAACGCATCGTCGCCGTGCTGGAAAAGTGCATCGCCCAGCTCAACGAAGCCAAGCCCATCCGCGCGCTGGACCTGACCACCGAAGAAAAGGCCGACATCGCCCAGCTGTGCTTCATCACCGCCAAGCGCGCGATGTACGTGGGCAACGTCGCTGACGACGGCTTCACCAACAACCCGCTGCTCGACCGCCTGACCGAATTCGCCGCCGCCCGCAACGCGCCCGTCGTGGCCATCTGCGCCGCCATCGAATCCGAAATCGTCGACCTCGACGACGCCGACCGCGAAGCCTTCCTGAAAGACATGGGCATGGAAGAACCAGGCCTGAACCGCCTGATCCGCGCCGCCTTCAAGCTGCTGGGCCTGCAAACCTACTTCACCGCCGGCGTGAAGGAAGTCCGTGCCTGGACCGTGGCCATCGGCGCCACCGCGCCCCAAGCTGCCGGTGTCATCCACACCGACTTCGAACGCGGCTTCATCCGCGCGCAAACGATCTCGTACGAGGACTACATCACGTACAAGGGCGAGCAAGGCGCGAAGGAAGCCGGGAAGATGCGCGCGGAAGGCAAGGAATACATCGTGCAGGACGGCGATGTGATGAATTTCTTGTTTAACGTCTGACGATTTTTGCTGGATCTCGGTGGCGCTCAGTAGCGCTTGGTGGACAGGTTGGCCCATTTGAAATCAATGGAGTGCGTAAGCAATACGCTCTGCTGAGCGTTCCTATTGTTCATCGAGGTCCAGAAAATTCGGGGGTAGCGTTGGGGGTACTCGTGTTCAACCGTGGGGGTACGTCTCCCCGCAGTGGAGTCCAACGACGCCCGAGAATCTACTCACCGACCTCAAGGTCAGGTCGGCCAAATCGACTGATCGAGACTGGAAACTTTCAGACGGCGGGGGCTTGTTCCTGCTGATCGAGCCCACCGGGCGGCAAGCTCTGGCGGTGGAAGTACCGGCTGCAAGGTAAGAAGAACCTCTTTGCCATTGGCGGCTTTCCCCGGGTATGCCTTGCGGAGGCTCGCGCTGCCCGCGAGAAAGCGTACCTGTCGCCGAAGTTCGACGGGATGCCGATGAGCGACATAGGCGTGAAGCAGATTCTCCCGTTGCTGGAGGAATGCAAGGCCCATGGGGAGTGGGCGGCCATCCATGTTAAAGGCGATCTGTCGGCGATCTTCGACTTTGCGGTAGTGCGGGGTCTGGTCGAGGCCAATCCGATCCCCAGCCTGCGCGGGCTGCTGCGAGTACCGTTCAGCGAGAGCAAGGCGGCGATGACGCGAGAGCAAATCCAGAAGTTCTATCAGGAGTTGCGCGGCTACCGGGGCTATCCGGAAACCTCTTTGTGTCTGCGGTTGATTGCTCAGACGGCTTGCCGTCCAGGGGAAGCTGCGGTTGCCGAGTGGGATGAGTTCGACTTTGAGGATGCGCTGTGGCGGCGGCCTGCGGCGAAGATGAAGGCGCGGCGTGACCATGTCAGTCCGTTGTCCACGCAGGCCATAGCGGTGCTGAAAGACTTGCAGCGCATCACGGGTGGCGGGCGCTATCTGTTTCCGCACCGAAGCGGCAAGGGCTTCACTACGCCCAATCGGCTCACCTACGCGATGCGCGACATGAATCTGGGCCGGAGTACGACGCCAGCATTGCTGGCGGACGCCCTTTCTACCTGGGCCAACGAGAACGGATACCGCCTGATGCGATTGAGCGGCAGCTTGCCCACGTGGAAAGCAACAAGGTTCGGGCGACATACAACAAGGCGCTGCTGCTGGATCAGAGAAGGACGCTGTTGCAGGACTGGGCGGACTATCTGAGTGCGGCGGAGGGCAGCGGCACAGCATAGGGGCGATTTGGCTGGGTGTTGCTGAGAATCGACAGGGGCGGCCTTTTCCTTTTCTGGATAGGCCTGTTGAGTGCGGTTCCCTTGCCGTTTTGCTTTGCCAAGGCTGGGCGCTGGGAATGGGGTAAACAATTGAGTAAATGGGGTAATTGTGAATTGATTGCCCCATTTAGATTCATGCTTTTCATTTCCTTCTTGCTCGGCCAAGCCAGCCCCTCACGACCGGTCCAATGTTCAGGAAAGGGGTGGTCAAACGCAATTAATGAGGCATTTTTTTAGACAATACCCCATTTAGCAGCTATGATTACCCCGTTTAGACAGCCTTGGCTTACATTTCCATGCACTCGCTCACACCCGAGTACCTTGCCGCGCTTCGTTTCGATGGCATCCAGGCGGCCACGTTGCGCACGTTAGGTGAGTACCAGGGTAAGCAGCAACTCTACGCCGCGCAGTCGTCCGAAGCCCTCAAGGGCCTGCGCCAGATCGCGGTGGTGGAGTCCACCGAGTCATCCAATCGGCTGGAAGGTGTTGTCGTAGCGCCCTCGCGGCTGAAGTCTCTGGTCATCCGCAATGCAACACCAAAAAGCCGCTCCGAACAGGAGATCGCCGGCTACCGTGATGCCCTGCCGCTGATCCACGAGTCCGCTGCACACATGCCCTTCAGCGAAAGCGTGGTGCTGCAACTGCACACCCTGCTGTACCGCTATATGCCTCAGGCGGGCGGGCGCTGGAAGGCTACCAACAACGACATCATCGAACGCCATCCTGACGGCACGTCGCGTTTGCGCTTCCAGCCAGTTGCTGCGCACCTCACGCCCATGGCCATGACCGATCTGACCGGGCGCTACGCCACCGCGCTGGATCAGCACCTGGCCGACCCGCTGGTGCTTGTGCCACTGGCGATGCTCGACTTCCTGTGCATCAATCCTTTCCCGGACGGCAACGGTCGCATGTCCCGCTTGTTGACCCTGCTGCTGCTCTACCACTTCGATTACGCAGTGGGTCGCTACATCAGTCTGGAACGCATCTTCGAGGACACCAAGGAAGGCTATTACGAGACGCTGGAAGCCAGTTCTCAGGGCTGGCACCAGGGGCAGCACGACGTAAAGCCCTGGCTCGATTACTTCTGGGGGGCCTTGCTACGGGCCTACCGTGAGTTCGAGGAGCGTGTCGGCACCATTGAGCGTGGCCGTGGCAGCAAGGGTGACCGGGTGCGGACGGAAGTTCTGGGGCGCACCCTGCCGTTCGCGATTTCCGAGATTGAAGAGGCCTGCCCGGGCGTGAGCCGGGACATGGTACGGCTGGTATTGCGAGCGATGAAGTCAGAGGGACTGATCAAATCGACCGGCAAGGGGCGCGGAGCAAAGTGGCTCCGCATCAATCAAGGCGGTGAAAATGAAGACTAGAAAAAGTATTTTCAGCATCGACATCCGCGACGATCACACTTGCGGCAACGTGCCCGCGTTCCAGAACGAGGAAATGGCAGCAGGTAGCCAACGCTTCCGCATCGCCAGGGAGGCTAGGCATGTCTAAATCCGAGGCACAGACACGAGCCGACTTGATTGACCGGCAACTCGCGTTATCAGGCTGGAACGTCAAAGACCCCACCCAGGTTGTCGAGGAATTCGACATCCTCACTGCCTTGCCAGTGGGCGTGACCGAGCCGCGCACGCCCTACGAGGGCCACCAGTTCAGCGACTACGTCCTGCTCGGCAAAGACCGCAAACCCCTGGCAGTGATCGAGGCCAAGAAGACCAGCCGCGATGCTGCCATTGGCCGCGAGCAGGCCAAGCAATATTGCTACAACATCCAGACTCAGCTGGGTGGTGAGCTGCCATTCTGCTTCTACACCAACGGCCACGAGCTCTATTTCTGGGATCTGGAGAACGCGCCGCCGCGCAAGGTGGTTGGTTTTCCCACCCGCGACGATCTCGAACGCTTCGCCTACATCCGTCGCAATCGCAAGCCGCTGACGCAGGAATTCATCAACACTTCGATTGCCGGACGTGATTACCAGATTCGCGCGATACGCTCGGTGCTCGAAGGCATCGAACAGAAGAAGCGCGATTTCCTGCTGGTGATGGCCACCGGCACCGGCAAGACCCGCACCTGCATCGCCATGGTTGATGCCTTGATGCGGGCTGGCCATGCAGAAAAAGTGCTGTTCCTCGTCGACCGTATAGCGTTGCGTGAACAGGCGCTGGCCGCCTTCAAGGAGCACATGCCCAACGAGCCGCGCTGGCCCAATGTGGGTGAAAAGCTGATCGCGACGGATCGTCGTGTGTATGTTGCCACCTACCCGACGATGCTCAACATTATCCGGGACGAGGCACAGCACCTGTCGCCGCACTTCTTCGATTTCATCGTCGTCGATGAAAGCCATCGCTCCATCTACAACACCTTTGGCGAAGTGCTGGGCTACTTCAAGACCATCACGCTGGGCCTCACGGCCACGCCGACCGACATCATCGACCACAACACCTTCCAGCTTTTTCATTGCGAAGATGGCATTCCCACGTTTGCCTACACCTATGAAGAAGCCGTGAACAACGTGCCGCCCTACCTCTGCAACTTCCAGGTCATGAAGATTCAGACCAAGTTCCAGATGGAGGGCATCAGCAAGCGCACCATTTCGCTGGAAGACCAGAAGAAGCTGATCCTCCAGGGCAAGGAAGTTGAAGACATCAACTTCGAGGGCACTCAGCTTGAAAAGCAGGTGATCAATAAGGGCACCAACACCCTGATCGTCCGCGAGTTCATGGAAGAGGCCATCAAGGACGCCAACGGTGTGCTGCCTGGCAAGACTATCTTCTTTTGCGCCACCAAGGCCCACGCCCGGCGCATGGAAGAAATCTTCGACAAGCTCTACCCGCAACACCACGGTGAGCTGGCCAAGGTGCTGGTGTCAGACGATCCGCGCGTCTACGGCAAAGGTGGCCTGCTCGATCAGTTCACCAACAACGACATGCCTCGCATTGCCATCAGCGTGGACATGCTCGATACCGGCATCGACGTGCGTGAAATCGTCAACCTCGTGTTCGCCAAGCCGGTCTACTCCTACACCAAGTTCTGGCAGATGGTCGGGCGCGGCACACGCCTGCTGGAAACCAGCAAGCCCAAGCCCTGGTGCCTTGAGAAGGATGTGTTCCTGATCCTCGACTGCTGGGACAACTTCGAATACTTCAAGCTCAACCCCAAGGGCAAAGAGCTTAAACCACAGTTGTCGCTCCCGGTGCGGCTGGTGGGCCTGCGCCTCGACAAGATCGAAAAGGCCAAGGACGGCGGCCATGCCGACATCGCCACGCGTGAAGTCGCCAAGCTCCGCCTGCAGATTGCCGCGCTACCCAAAGAGTCGGTGGTGATCAAGGAAGCCGCCGCCGCGCTGGCGCGGCTGGACGATGACAACTTCTGGATCAGCCTCAGCCACGACCGGCTGGAGTTCCTCCGTGCTGACATCAAGCCGCTGTTCCGCACTGTGTCCGAGGCCGACTTCAAAGCCATGCGCTTCGAGCGCGACCTGCTGGAGTACTCGCTGGCCGTTTTGAGTGACGAAAAGGAACAAGCCGACACCCTCAAGGAAGGCATCGTCGAGCAGATCGGCGAATTGCCACTCTCGGTCGGCTTCGTCAAGCAGGAAGAGGCCCTGATCTGCGGCGCGCAAACCAGTCACTACTGGGCCAAGGCGGATGAGGACGCCTTCGACGAGCTGATCGCCAAGCTCGGCCCGCTGATGAAATTCCGCGAGCAATCCAGCGGCCAGGAGCAAACCCACCTCGATCTGGCCGATGAGCTGCACAAGAAGGAATGGGTGGAGTTCGGCCCACAGCACGAGGCGGTCAGCATCACCCGCTACCGCGAAATGGTGGAAAACCTGATCGCGGAACTCACCGCGCACAACCCGGTGCTGCAGAAGATCAAGAATGGCGAGACAGTGAGCAGCGAAGAGGCCAAAGAACTGGCCGAACTGCTGCACGAAGAACACCCTCACATCACCGAAGACCTGCTGCGTCAGGTTTACAAGAACCGCAAGGCGCGCTTCATCCAGTTCATCCGCCACATCCTGGGTATTGAAGTGCTCAAGAGCTTCCCGGACGAGGTCAGCGCCGCCTTTGACCAATTCATCCGAGCCCACACCACGCTCAGCAGCCGGCAGATGGAATTCCTCAATCTGCTGAAGGGCTTCATCATCGAGCGCGAAAAGGTGGAGAAGAAAGATCTGATCAACGCCCCCTTCACGGTCATCCATCCGCAAGGCATCCGTGGCGTGTTCAGCCCACCAGAAATCAACGCGATCCTGCAACTGACCGAACGGTTGGCAGCCTAAATAGCAGAGCACACCATGCTTCAAAATAATCCCGAACTCAAAAGCAAGATCGACCAGCTCTGGAACAAGTTCTGGAGCGGCGGCATCAGCAACCCGCTCACCGCCATCGAGCAGATCACCTACCTGCTGTTCATGAAGCGGCTGGACGAACTGGATCAAAAGAGACAGGCCGATGCCGAGTGGACCGGCGAGAGATACATCTCCAAGTTTGAAGGCTCCTGGATTCCACCCGAGGAGCGCAACTGGCCTGTGGCGGAACAGCGTCCCATCGACAAACGCACGCTACGCTGGAATGAGTTTAAGCGCATGCAAGCCGAAGAGATGCTGCAGCACGTGCAGGGCAAAGTGTTCCCTTTTCTCAAGGACCTGAACGGTGCCGAATCGAACTTCACCCACCATATGAAGAACGCGGTCTTCATCATCCCCAAGCCCGCCCTGCTGGTCGAAGCGGTGAAGACCATCGACGAAATCTTTGAGGTGATGGAGAAGGACTCACGGGAAAACGGCCAGGCCTTTCAGGACATCCAGGGCGATGTCTATGAAATGTTGCTGGCAGAAATCGCTACCGCTGGCAAGAATGGCCAGTTCCGTACCCCGCGCCACATCATCAAGCTGATGGCCGAACTGGTGCAGCCCCAACTGGGTCACAAGATCGCCGACCCGGCGTGCGGTACTGGTGGCTTCCTGCTGGGGGCTTATCAGTACATCGTTACACAGTTGGCTATTAACGCCGGTGCCAAGAACCTCAATCCCGATGAAGACGGTTTTATCCGCACCTCAGTCGCTGCAACATTCGATGAAAAGCGTCAATTCGTCCTGCAAGAAAGCCTGTACGGCTACGATATCGATGCCACCATGGTGCGCCTGGGGTTAATGAATCTGATGATGCACGGCATTGACGAGCCGCGCATCGACTACAAGGACACCCTTAGCAAGAGCTACACCGAGGAGGCCGAATACGACATCGTGCTGGCCAACCCGCCCTTCACCGGCAGCATCGATAAGGGTGATATCAACGACAACCTTCAACTGGCCACGACCAAGACCGAGCTGCTGTTTGTTGAGAACATCTATCGCCTTCTCAAGAAAGGCGGCACTGCATGCGTGATCGTGCCGCAGGGCGTTCTGTTCGGCTCTGGCGGGGCATTCAGGACGCTGCGTCAGTTGCTGGTGGAGCGCTGCGACCTCAAGGCCGTCGTCACCCTGCCCAGCGGGGTGTTCAAACCCTATGCCGGGGTCAGCACCGCCATTCTGCTGTTCACCAAGGTCTGGGGGGCGAAGGACAAGTTTGCCAAACCCGCTACCGAACATGTCTGGTTCTACGAAATGGCCACCGATGGCTATTCGCTGGACGACAAGCGCAGCAAGCAGGAAGGCTTTGGCGACCTGCAAGACATCATCGACCAATTCCACGCCCGCGACGCGGCGACCGACACCATCCGCACCGCCAAGTGCTTCATGGTGCCGCGCAGCGAGATTGCCGACGAGAAGAACAACTATGACCTCTCGCTCTCCCGCTACAAGCAGGATGTTTTCGAGGAAGTTAACTACGACGCGCCGGGCGTGATTCTGGATCGGTTGATTCTGGCGGAGGTGGGCGATGTCGATGAAGCGGAACTCGCCAAGGTGCAGAGCGGTATCGTGCGCGAGCTGCTGGACTTGAAGGGGATGGTGGGATGAGGCAGGAAAGGCTGTCCAAGCTTTTGGATATCTCCATTGGCAGAACACCGTCGAGAAACGAGCCGAGCTATTGGGGCAAGGGGCATCGCTGGGTTTCAATTCGCGATTTGGACGCGAAAGTCGTTACAGAGACAAAAGAGCAAATCACGGATCGAGCTGTCACACACGCCCGCTGTAAAGTCGTCAAGAAGGGGACTTTGCTTTTCAGCTTCAAACTAACCATCGGCAAGATGGCATTTGCTGGTTGTGATCTCTTCACAAACGAAGCGATTGCAGCCTTTGCAATCAAAGATGAGAAAGAGCTGCGCCCCGAATTTCTTTACTACGCATTGCAGTCGGCAACCTATGGCGGTTCAAACCAAGCCGTGATGGGCAAGACACTCAATTCAAAATCACTGGCCGAAATTGAGATACCGGTCCCGCCGCTTGACGACCAAATCCGCATTGCCCATCTGCTCAGCAAAGTGGAAGGGCTGATCGCCCAATACAAGCAGCACCTGCAACAACTCGACGACCTGCTCAAGAGTGTGTTTCTGGAGAAGTTTGGCGACCCCGTGCGGAATGAGAGGGGGTGGAAGATCGGCTCCCTTGGTTCATATGGCTCGTTCAAGAATGGCCTTAACTTCGGCAAGGGCGAGAGTGGCGTGACTGTTCGCTATCTGGGCGTGGGCGATTTCAAATCCAAGGCGGCGTTAGATGATTTTGATAGCCTCGGATTCATTGAACTCAATGAACCGCCTGCAGAGGACTATTTCCTCCATGACGGCGATCTCCTCTTTGTTCGATCCAATGGAAACAGGGAGCTTGTAGGCCGCTGCATGGCGGTGTATCCCGGGAAGGAGCGAGCGACTTACAGTGGCTTTTGCATTCGGTACCGCATTACTGATGCTTCTCTGCTCGCAGTTTACGTGGCTCACCTTTTCCGCTCCGCAGTATTTCGCCGTGTTCTTTTTTACGGCGGGCAAGGGGCGAACATTCAGAATATCAATCAACAGATTCTTTCTGGCCTACCTATCCCAATTCCAGACGAAGCTCTGCAGAAACAGTTCGCCGCGATCGTCGAAAAGGTCGAAGCCCTCAAATCCCGCTACCGACAAAGCCTCACCGATCTCGAAGCCCTCTTCGGTGCCCTGAGCCAGCAGGCCTTCAAGGGTGAACTGGATTTGTCGCGGGTGGCCGTGCCTGCCGCCCCCATCAAAGGAGAAAGCCCGGTGGCTGCTGCCGGGCATGCGCCCGTCACCACGCAGGTGATTGCACTGCCCGAAACCGATTTACTGCTGCCCGCACTGAAAGACCGCACGCACCTTGCGCCGCTACTGCGTTTCTGGCTGGAGGCTTATCGCGCGCAGTTGGGCAGTGCGGCTTTCTCCCTCGAACGCTTCATCGCCGCCGCGCAAACCCGGCTGGGCAATCAGCACCCGGACCATGATTTCGCACTTAGTGCCGACGACTACGAAGCCATCAAGGCCTGGGTGTTCGATGAAATTAAAAATAGAAAGCTC
This sequence comes from Achromobacter sp. UBA2119, assembly GCF_002331005.1. Classification (NCBI taxonomy): domain Bacteria; kingdom Pseudomonadati; phylum Pseudomonadota; class Betaproteobacteria; order Burkholderiales; family Alcaligenaceae; genus Achromobacter; species Achromobacter sp. UBA2119. Next base: position 192,853 of record NZ_DCYD01000015.1, read on the forward strand.
AAACAAACTCGGGACATAATTTATATTGACGGCAGGCGGCAGTTCGGTAATCAGATATTGTTGCGTGCCAGGAGGCTTGCTCAGCAATGAAGTTGCTACGCCTGAAGATCACTGATCCAATCGGTTTTCGCAGCCTGGCCTGTGGCTTCGAGCATCACTTCCGAACCGAATGGAACTTGCAAAATGAGCTGGAGCAAGCGAATAATTTTGGGCCCTTCGTCTGCGCCGGGCCCAATGGCAGCGGCAAGTCCAACTTGCTCGAAGTGCTGGCGGCGATTTTCTATCATATGGAGTGCATTTATCTAGAAAATCTTCCCGATAGTTTTCGCTACGATGAAGAGCACAGTCCCAATGGCTTTAGAGGAAGCAAAGGCCTGCCTGATGGCTTCGATATTGAGTATCTAACAGAACCACAAGAATTTTTTAAAGTAAGAGGCCACGGCAATAAAGCAAGGGTTCTCATCCAAAAGGTGCCCGGCGAATCGCCAAAATGGTGGCTGCTAAATGATGCAGATTCTGATAAGCCCATCGAGATAAAGCTGGGACGCACTGATTTGCGTCGCTTGCTGCCCGATTTTGTGTTGAGTTATTCATCTGGCGAAAACGAAATCCTCAGCCTGCCCTTCTTCAAGATGCGCTTCGTGCAGTTCGACGAGTACTGGAATGCATTAACTCGGCAACTGAGTTACCCCGGCCACCCGGAGACACGGCTGGTCTACTTGGACAGCGGATTCAGCCAGGCCATCCTACTGTGCAACCTGCTGTTTCAGGACGAGGCCACACTGCAGCCATTCCGCGAGGATGTGGGTATCGATGCATTACGGGAATTTCGCATAGTTTTACGCCGCAGCATCGAGTTGCGGTCGGACCAATTGGTCGCCCTCGCCAGCGAGGACGAAAACGCGCCCCGGTCGCTGGAGGATATTGTCAAAAACAATCCAGCCCTATATGCCGAAACTGATGAACTGGGCAACACGCGATATCGACTAAATTTGCTACACGCGTTAGAAGCAAATGAAAAACTTCAACAGGAATTGAAATCGGAGCAAAACTCGTCGGTGGCGCAATATCAGAATTTTGATCCTGCGATTACGCGACTTAAACGATGCGCAACGCTAGTTTATGAAGATGAGAGCGCCGACACGCTGGTGCTCGACTACTGGGTGAATGAGGCAACCCGGCAGGCATTCCGCGAGAACTTCGATGGTTCGGCACTGGCGCTGTTCCAGGCATTTCAAGTACTGTTGACGCTCAACCTGTATGCCGTCAGCGATGCTCTGAAGGCTGATCTCTACACCTCGACCAGCCACTACGTCAGCGAGACGGTGCCAACACTGGCATCCGACCAGCGCATCATGCGCTTCAAGTTCGTGCGCTTCACCAAGCAGGGGGTGGCCGAGCCGATGATGCTCAAGGAATTGTCGGACGGTGAGCATCAGTTGCTGCACAGCCTTGGCCTGTGCCTGCTGTTTCGGACGACTAACAGCCTGTTCCTTCTAGATGAGCCAGAAACGCACTTCAATCCCGACTGGCGCGCAAACTTCATCAGCCGCTTGCGCCAGTGCCTGTCGGGCCCGGGTGAATTCGTGCAGGAAATGCTGGTCACCACCCACACACCATTTCTGATCTCCGACAGCAAGCCGGACAAGGTGCTGGTGTTTGCCAAGGACAAAGCCAGCAGTAAGGTCAGTATCAGCCACCCGCCGTACAACACGCTGGGTGCTTCGATCAACAAAATCACACATGAAACTTTCGGTAAGCGCGAAACTATCGGAGGTGGGGCTCAACAAGTGCTGGAGCAACTACTGGCTGACCCTATATCGAAAGCCGACCCCCATGGCCTTGCTCGCAAGATTATGGATACCATGGGGGACTCTGTGGAACGCACGTTAGCCGTGCATGCCTTGCTACAGACGCCAAGAGCCGACAAGGAGCCGGGCTGATGTTATTTCCCTATAAACGGCCTCGTCACCCGATGCGGGCCATGCACGGTTTTGTCACTTATGTCTTTGCCAAGGTCTGGTGCCGTGCGCCAAATGAGGAATACAGCCTCGAACTGTTCAAGGGGTTGCCGCCCCTATATGCCATCATGGATGAATTACGTCGGGCGGATTTGGCTGGCACAGAGAAGGGAGCTGGAGCGTTCTTTTATCGCTACGTCAACCAAATATTCCAAGAGTTCAAACAGCTTGGTCCCGAGGACATCCAGTTTTATCGAAAAATGTTCAGGGACAACAATAATATCAAGGCGCTTTGCGAGGGAAAAAAGGAACCCAGCCGCTACATCGCGGGCACTCAGAATGCACTGATGAAAATGATAGAAGCCTTTTTCAGCAAGCTCTACAGCTGCGGATTCTTTGAGCTGGCAATAGTCAAGGAACACATTAGTGCCGGCTTGAAAGAGCACTACAAGGAATTTGCCTCTCTGAACGACATGCCTTGCTGCCCGTTTTGCGGCCTTTTGCCGATGGATTCCGAATATGATCCAACTCGGGAGGCTTATGATCATTATTTGCCCGCTAGCAAGTATCCATTTAATTCTGTGAATTTAAGAAATCTGGCACCTGCATGCTATAAATGCAACTCGCAAAATAAAGGTGCAAAAGATCCCCTGCAAGATGAAGCTGGGATCAGGAGAAAAGCTTTTTATCCATATGCCGCTGACGGCTATCAAATCCAAGTGTCCGTGCATTTCAAATCAGCTGCTCAGTTCCCGGAAAAGGAGCAGAATATTCGCATTTCTCTAAAATGCGCAGGGTACGATGAGGAAATCGAAACCTGGGATCGGCTCTACAAAATACGCGAGCGTTATACGGCCAAGTGCTTGTCTTCTTCCGGTGCGAAATACTGGCTGCAGCGTATACTCGATGAAAATAAAAATTACCAGCAGTTTTCTCAGGATGCTTTAAATAAAGAGCTGGAACAATGTGAGAGCTTTCCTTGGCATGAGAGCAATTTTCTTAAAGGCGCCTTTTTCGACACCTGCCGACAGGTCGGTATGGTTTGATGGCTTATTCGCTCGCTGACAAGCGGGCGGCTGATTCTAGAGTCGCGAGGTTGGATACAGTGGCAGGTCCGGCAAAGTAAACCTTAACTTCCCAGATATATCGCCGTCACCTTGACTCGCCCGTGCCCAAGTTCGCGACTGATTTGCTGCCGACATGTTGGTCGGTAAGGCGTTGTGATAGGTCGAGTTGTGCCGTGCCAGCACCGCCTGTTGCCGGTGACCTCCACCCCGTCAATGTTTCATATCGCATCTGTGCATACCGATGCCGCAGCCCATGCATGTGGCTTAGACCTGCCGCCTTGCACTGTCCATCGTAGACGCCCGCTGCTGGGTGAAGGTCTTGTCTCCCGGGATCAGTGACCCTGTGCCCGCCAGGCGGTGCACTGCGTGGAGCACGTCGCGTTGCTCGGCGGTGGTGATGGGCACAATGCGTTCACGCCCGCCGTTCCTCCAAGATCCTTTGAGGGCAATGTGGTCACCCCGATCCGCATAACTGGGCTGGAACTTGATCGCTTCCTCTCGGCGCAATCCGAAGGAGGCTTGTATCTGAAGGCTCATGCGCACGTGGGGATCGGTGACTCGCTCAAGGTTCACGCCCAGCTCACGGGCCGTGTTGATGTTGGTCACATAGCGGCGCTCGGCCATGCCGAGTTGCGTGTTGTCCGCCGGCAGGATGCCGGCCTTGCCGATCTTCTCGGCCCACCAGCGCAAGTGAGAGAGCCGATTCTTGATGGTTCCGGACGACAAGCCTTCTTCCTGCCAGCGATCCAGCAGCGCCTGGGCATGCTTGCCCTTGAGTGACGACGCCTTCATCTGCCGGAAACGGCCTCGCGCAGTTGCCGCGCGGCCAGCGACAGCGAACGCATCCGGTCGGCCAGTGTGTTGTGACTGCCGTCACGGTTGCGTTGGCAAAGCTGCCGCAGGGTATAGGTCAAGTCGTCCATCTTCCGGCCTCCAAGCAAAGCGCCGTGATGCGTTGTCCTGAAAATCAATGATTAGTGTTGGTGCCAACTCGCTGAGGCGAGATCCCGTGAGGGCAAGGGCATAGTGTTCAGGAGACACCAGAGCCTCGGATGAGGCGTCCGTCTTGCTCCCTGTTGGAAGCCCGGACGGAGGTACAACAAGACTAAAGTTATGCGAACGTGGACGAGTCCTCCTATGACGTGAGTGAGATTAGAAATGCAGCGGGAGCCCTGTGCGTTGCACACAAGGAATTGCTGCAAAAGACTGCGCGCCAGGTGGCGTGATAGGGATGAGTTCAAACAGACGAAGAGGGCTCCGCCCTTGGGTAGGGCCGGTATGCGGTCGGAGCCTGGGCATACCGGGGTGGTTCCGCCCTGACGGGCCAGCGCTTGCAGGAATCTGCGCTGTTGGGGTTGCCGATGTATGAGGCCCATCGGTCGTGGCAACTGCCCGGTCAGTGTAGGGCGGCCATCATCATGTCTGCCGCACGCAATAGGAGTCGGCATGCGCCCGCATTGTTGCTGGCGTGGGCGAGGTCGTCACTGCGCCGCGCAGTGACGACCCATTTCGCGGCAGCATTTGCTAAGCAGAATGCGGCTGCCATCCCCTGGCCTGCATTGCCTGTGCTGCGATGTCCCCAGCGTTCGTCGCGGGGCATTCAACATCTCGCGGATGTTGGCGATGTGCGCCAGGGCGGTTTCACGCGATGCCGGTGGCGCAGTCGGTTCTGGGCGGTGTTCGGTGCGTGGCACCCCAGCAGGCCGATTTTCGGCAGCCTGTGGTGCGGCAGATGTCTCCTTACGACCTGCCCACAAGCGGAACTCGCCCGCAAAGACGCGCTTCACCAAGGCGAAGAAGTAGGCCACGACATTGCGCACGGTGCCGCTTTGGCTGCGTGCCTGCAACTCGTCGAGTACTTCCTGGCGATGCGGTGGCGGCAGCCGCCGCAAGGCGGCCTGCACGTCCCTTTGCTGATCTGCCTGGGCATTGCTCAGGCAGGGCGGCAAGCTCACCGACTGCGATGCCGGATCGCCGTCACCTTCGCGCGCGCGGTACGTACGTTCTTTTCTATACATATACGTCTTATGCATACTGCCCTGCTCAGCCGTCATGTGGCGAGCGTGTCCGGTCTGTTGCGGAACAAGCGTGCTGCCAGCGGAATCGCCAGACAATGGCAGTGGGTCGGCTGCCTCGCTTGAACGCAACTGCCCAAGGTTCGCCAGCAGGCTGATGCCCTCGGCAGAGCGCAGCATGCGCAGCACCTGCCAGCCATTGCGCTCCAGCGGCGTGAGGCGAGCATCGAGCATGAGCGAGGCGGGCGTGGTGAACAGGATGTCTTGCCCCAGCGGGTTGGGGCGGGTGTGGTGGTCTGCCATGAGAGTTCTCCAAGGTATGGCCACGGCGGCCCGTTCCCTTGCACCTCATCGCGTACCGTTCCAGGCGTCAGCCAACAATGCGGTCTGCGCCATAACCGTTTTATCCGGCAGGCGCAGCGCTGGCACCCACATCCAGACTGATCTATCATCCCGATAACCCCCTTGGGGGTACAACTGGGGGTACTCCCAGCGATTCCCGCAAAGGCCATGGCCTGATTTCCCCGCGAAACCTAGCATTCACGATACTTTGCCAACCGATCAACGTTTAAACGTTTGTTCAACTTCTGATCTTTCTTCGTACGTTTGGATGTGCTGTTAAGCGCATGGCAGTCGCTCGGGCCGCGCCCGGGCGGCTGCCTCCGAAGTTGGAAATGGGTTGCCGTTGCCCATATCAACTGCACAGTCTGATGCGATTGGCCCGCCGCGATCTGCGCCGGCACGCCATAGCGCAGCAACTGTTAGGTGCTTAGGTTGGCCTGATAGGTAGGGATGCCGGTGACATCCACCGCGAGGGTCAGCACATCATTCCTCGGCGCCATCATCCAGCGGCTTTCCCAGCTCTCGCTCGATCTGTTCGATCGTCGGCAGGCCAGTTTGCAGCTCTTGCGGCAGGGACTCCACCAGCTTGTATTCGGCGATGCCCATTGGCTGCGACTTGTCACCCAGGGCGTACTCGGCCACCACCTTGTTCTTGCTCTTGCACAGCAGCAGGCCGATGCTCGGATTGTCCTGCGCGTGCTTCACCTGCCGATCCACCGCCGTCAGGTAAAAGCCCAATTGCCCCAGGTGTTCGGGCCGGAACTTGCCCGCCTTCAGTTCGATCACCACATAGCAGCGCAGCTTGAGGTGGTAGAACAACAGGTCGATGAAGAACTCCTCGCCACCCACGTCCAGCAACACCTGCCGCCCGACGAAAGCGAAGCCCGCGCCCAACTCCAGCAGGAAATCGGTGACGTGCTGCACCAGCGCCTTTTCGATCTCGTGTTCCTGTGCTTTCTCCCCCAGCCCAAGGAAATCGAAGCGGTACGGGTCTTTCAGCGACTCGATAGCCAGATCGGACTGCGGTGCAGGCAGGCGCTGATCGAAATTGGTGACGGCTTTGCCGGTGCGCTCCAGCAGGCGGGTTTCGATATGGATGTTCAACACGTTGCGCGACCAACCATATTCGATGGCCGCGCGGGCATACGCTAGGCGCTCTGTCGGCGCTTTCAGGCGATCCAGCAATACCAGGTTGTGCCCCCAGGGCAATTGTGCAGCAACCTGCTGCACAATTTCGGCGTCCGGCCAGGCCTCGGCAAACGCCCGCATGTACTTGAGATTGCGCGGCGAGAAGCCTTTCACCTCCGGGAAGGCGGTGCGTAAGTCATGCGCCAACCGATCGATCACCTTGGCTCCCCAACCCTGTTCTGCCTGTCGCGCCAGAATGTCGTGGCCGATTTGCCAGTACAGGCTTACCAGTTCCCGGTTGACCGCCAGCGCCGCACGTTGCTGTGCGGTGTGGATGCGCCCCTTCAGGTCGGCCAGCCAGCCGGCGTAGCCTTGTGGAGCAGGGGTGAGCGAGGTTGGTCTGTCGGCCATCGCCTTTCCATCTTCCGTGTTATCCGTACGTCTCGACTTCTTCATGCGGTAGAACTCCTCAACGAGAAAATTCTACTTCTGAATACATCGCTTTTACGGGAGGGATTGCCGGGGGAGTGGCGATTATGAACACACTCGAGAGCGGGCCGAGACACTTGAAGTCATCGTTCGCGTGTCATCGCCGGTGCTACTGATGTTGATGAATGCCGCCGCATTTTCGCTTGTGCAGCCTTTTTCCGCAGAGAAGAAGAACACGGTACGGTGCGACGCCGCACGACGATTTCGCGCAGTCGGAATGTTCACCGGGGTGGTCACGGTGGCGTCGCTTCTAAGGAATCTAGCGCTTGGCGCTGAAGTGCTCGCGCCCCAGCGATCTGCACGAGGCTTGTCGTCAAGACCTGATAACCAATGGAAGGGACTTATGAATAAAGTGCTGCGCGCCAGGAGGGGGGCGTCCGTCAGGTGTTCCTTTCCCCCGCCGCCCTTACAAAATTCTCCTCCAACGCACTCAACACCCGATTCAACGTATCCACATCCGCGGCTGACAGCCCTTTAAGCGACTCCTCGAAAAACTGAGCCCGCTTCGGCAATGCCTCATTCACCACCGCCTGCCCCGCAGCCGTCAACGTCGCGTTCGTCAACCGGTTGTCGTCCGCATCCACCGCCCGCGAAATCCATCCCAGCTTCTGCATCGCCTGCAATTGCCGCGTCAATGACGCCGGATCCAGCCGGCAGCGCTCGGCCAGATGTTTTTGCGAGCACTGCCCGTTTTCATGCAACGCCAGCAATATCCGCCACCGCGGCAACGCATGACCGACCTTGCTGCTGAAGGCGCTCTGCATCACGCGATACGTCTGGCCCATGTGCTGGATGACTTGCAGGCCTTGTTGTTGTTTGGGCAAAAGCTACTCTCCGACGCCGGCGGGCTCCGGTTTGGATGGCCGGACCAGTTGCACCAGGGGCACGCGCCGCACGCACCAGAGTGCGAAGACGGCGACGGCGAGGGCGATGAGTTGCCCTTCGTGGATGGCGCCCACCAGCGCGATGCGCGCGATTTCAATGAGCGACGTTCCGTCCTGGCCTTGATGGGCCAATTGTGCCAGGAACTCGGTCTGGGCCGCCGGGTTGACCAGCATCTGCGGGTCGTTGAGCTTGGGCAGCCACTGGGCGGAGGCGCCGCGCAGCGTGGATTCGACGCCGCTGAAGTAGCTGTGGCTGACCATGGTGCCGACGACGGCGGTGCCCAGCATGCCGCCGATCATGCGCAGGGATTGCAGCAGCGCCGTGGCGATGCCCAGGTGGCTGCGGCCCGCGGTCTGCTGGGCGAAGACGGTGAGGTTGGGCATGATGAAGCCCATGCCCAGGCCCGCCATCGTCATGTAGGCGCCGATCAGCAGGTGCGACGTGTAGCTGTGGGTCGTGACGATGCCCAGGCACGAGAACGCCATGAGAATGAAGCCGGCGTACAGCATGCGGTTGGGGTTGCGGATGCGCGTGATGATGCGGCCGTTGACGATGCTGCCGACGGTGATGAAGACGACCATGGGCGTGATGAGCAGGCCTGCCTGCTGGGGCGATAGCCCGAAGCCGCCTTGCAGGAGCAGGGGCGCGTAGAAGAGCAGGGAATACATCGTCACGCCGACCAGCAGGGCCAGGGTGAAGAGCATGGCCAGGCCGCGGTTGCGGAACATATCCAGGGGCAGGAGCGGATGCGGGCAGCGGCGTTCCCACCAGATCAGGGCGGCGAAGGCGGCGATGCTGCTGGCGCCCAGCATCACGAGGGAAGGCGTGAAGCCGTCCTTGGGCAGGAGTTCCACGAGCAGCTGCATGGTCCCCAGCGCCACGGCGATCAAGATCGCACCCTGCCAGTCCAGCCGGACCTTGCCCGGACTCTGGTTGCGCAGGTGCGGCAGGTAGCGGGCGACGAACCACAGGCCCAGGATGCCGATGGGCAGGTTGACGTAGAAGACGGAGCGCCAGCCGTAGTGTTCCGTCAGGGCGCCGCCGAGCGTGGGACCGACCGCATTGGCGATGCCGAAGGCGGCGCTGAGCATGACCTGCCAGCGTAGACGTACATGGGGATCCGGGAATAGATCGGGAATACAGGCAAAAGCGGTGCCGACGAGCATGCCCCCGCCGATGCCTTGCAGCGCCCGCGCCAGCACCAGTTCGAGCATCGTGTCGGCCGCGCCGCACAGGACCGAGGCCAGGGTGAACAGCACGATGGCGGCCACGACGAAGGGTTTGCGGCCGTAGTAATCGCCCAGCCGCCCGAAGATCGGCACGGTGATGACGGACGTCAGCAGGTAAGACGTCGCTACCCATGCATACAGTTCGAAGCCGCGCAGTTCCGCCACAATGGTGGGCAGCGCGGTGCCCACCACGGTCTGATCGATGGCGACCAGCATCATCACGAAGCACATGCCCAGCATGGCCAGCAGGGTTTGCCGGAAGGGCAGGATCTGGCCGGGCGAGTGTGGAGAGGTGGGGGCGGGGGCGGTCATTGTTGGACGCATCAATAATTGATTGATCAATTATTCTAGTCCTACAATCCACCGGTCAGGAAGTCGTCAGCTTGGCCGATCCCGCTGATCGGCCTGATTTGTTACGATAGCGGTTATCTGCACGCTGGGTTACCGGCGTCTTCAACAGGCCTTCCTCGGTAGCACCTTCCTTTGGCGCCCATGCCGCAGGCTCGGCAGGAGCGAGGACACGCCCTGAAAGGCAAGCCTCTGAATGGCAAGTCGGTCAAGGCAAGCCCGGCAAGGCAAACCTGACAGGCAAACCTGACAGGCAAGCCCAGGAATGCAGACAGTTCAATAGGCCAGCGGTCTTCCGCCGGCAACGCACCTTCCCCGCGCGTGGCGCGGTGGGCGGTATCAAGGATTTCCAGTCGAGGTACCGACGGGGCAGCAATGAAAACGTGGTTCAAGCGCATTTTGATAGGCCTGGTAGTGTTGGTTGTCGTGGCCGTCGTCGGCCTGGCCATCTTCTTGCTGACATTCGACCCCAACGCGTACAAGTACAAGCTGGAAGAGCTTGTCCAGGAACGCTATCAACGCACGTTGACGATCGACGGCGAGATCGAGCTATCGCTCTTCCCGCGGATCGGCCTGTACGTGCAGGGCGTGTCCCTGTCCGAACCCAATAGCACCGACACATTTGCCTCCATTGAGAGCACGCGGCTTGCCGTGGCCGTGTGGCCGCTGCTGTCCAACAGCTTTGTCGTGGACCACGTCGCCATCAGCGGGCTGAAAGCGCGTGTGGTGCGGGACAAGCAGGGCCAATTCAATTTCAGCAATCTGGTGGGCGGCACGCAGCCGGTCACCGATGCGCCCAGCAACCCGGCCGAAGCCCTGGTAGGTGCGGCCCAGACCGCCGCGCAGGCGATCACCAGCGGCAACATGCCGCCGACGCGCAACAACATGCAGATCGACATCGCCGGCCTGGACCTGAAGGACGGCGAAGTGCAGCTGCAGGACGCGATAACGGGCATGGCGGTCGCGTTCACGCGCATCAACGCCAACACCGGCCGCGTCACGTTCAATCAGCCGTTCGACGTGCGCATGACGGCGCGCGTCGAAGGCGGCTATCCGCGCGTGGATGCCAACCTGACCGGCCAGGCGCTGCTGACGCTGGACCCTTCCGCCAAGCGCTATGCCGCACAGCGGCTGGACCTGCGCATGGACGGCAAGCTGCCCGGCGCCGAGGCCAAGAGCCTGGTGATGCGCGGCAACCTGGCGTTCAACGGCCAGAAGTCCGCGCTGGACGTCGGTGGCCTGGAACTGCTGTTCCAGGGCGACGTGACCGAACCCTCGGTCAAGGCGACCAATGTGGAAGCCAGCGTGGCGATCCCCAAGCTGGCGATCGATCCGCACAAGAGCCAACTCCAGATCGAAAAGCTTGCCGTGCGCGCCAAGGGCGGCGTGGTTGATGGCCCATTCGAACTGGCTGTCGATGCGCCGGCGCTCAATATTTCCCCCGCGTCGGCTACCGGCGAGGCCCTGACGGGCCGGGTGCGGATCAGCGGCCTGGATGCCAGCTTCGGTCTGAACGGCATCAGCGGAAACGCCGGCGAACTGGATATCAAGGAAGCCAAGCTGGACAGCACGTCCAAGAAGGGCGATCGTGTGGTGAAGCTGAATTTCGCGTCACCGCTCAGCCTGAACCTGCTGATGCGCAGCGGCGCCATGTCGGCGTTGCGTGGCGACGTGAACATCACCGATCCTGGCCTGCCCAAGGGCAGCCTGCAGATTCCGGTGATCGGCAGCCTGACGGTGGACCTGCTCAAGGATCAGGCCACCAGCAAGATCAATGCGGTGCTGGAAGGCGGCAAGTTCGATCTCAGCGCCGACATCACGAAACTGACCGACACGCCGCAGATGAAGTTCGCGCTGGTCGTGGACACGCTGGATCTGGACAAGCTGGTGCCGCCCGTGGTGGCCGCGCCGCCCAAGCCGCCCGCGGACGGCAAGAAGGACGACAGCAAGCCCGCGCCGGCCCCGGCCCCCGCCGCACCGGTCGATGACACGATCAACCTGTCGGCGCTGGTCGGCCCCAGCGTCAACGGCACGCTGAAGGTCGGCAAGCTGGTCGTGCGCGGCTTGAAGGCCGACGAAGTCTCGGCCTCGGTCAAGCTGGACAAGGGCAAGCTCGACATCTCCGACCTCGCGGCAGGCCTCTACGGCGGCAAGCTGGCGGGGGCGCTGTCCGTGGACGCGGCGCAGGGCAATCAGATCGCCACCAAGATGACGCTGGCCGGCATCGCGATCGAACCGCTGCTGGTGGATCTGGCCAAGCGCAACGTGCTGAGCGGCACGGGCAACCTGTCGCTGGACCTGAAGACCGGCGGCGCCAACGTCTACGCGATGAAGAGCGGCCTGGGTGGCACGCTGCAATTGAAGCTGCGGGATGGCGCCGTGAAGGGCATCGATCTGACGCAGACGTTGCGCGACCTGAAAGCCCGCTTCTCGCCGGATGCGCAGAACGAAACGGTGGCTGCGGACACGGGCAAGCAGACGCAGTTCTCGGAACTGGACGCGGACTTCGCCATCGCCAAGGGCATTGCTACCGTGAAGCGCCTGAACTTCGTGTCGCCGCTGCTGCGCGTCACGCAGGGCGATCCCGCCACCATCGACTTCGTCAAGAGCGAGCTGGATCTGGTGGCGCGCGCGCGGGTCATCAACCCGGCTGCGAATCCCGATGGCAAGGAACTGATCGACCTGAAGGACGTGACCATTCCTGTCCATTTCAAGGGTCCGTTCGACAACCCCTCGTACACGCTGCTCTGGAAGGACGCCATCGGCGGCATTCTGAAGCGCAGCCTGGAGAACAAGCTCAAGGAAGCGGTCTCCGGCAAGGGCAAGAGCGGCGCCGCGGTGGACAAGGCCTTGAAAGGATTGCTGGGCAAATGAGCGCAGAACAGTTCCAGCCGATCGCCGAATGCGGCGTGACGACGCAGGCCCAGGCGGCCGGCTACCATCGCCAGTGGCTGGTGGCCAATGATTCGGGGCAGTGGTTGAACCGCGAGCTGTGCCCCCGCCTGGCCGAGGTGTCGGTGGAGCTGCGTCTGGGCTACCTGGTGTTGAAGGCGCCAGGCATGCTGCGCATGGACATTCCGCTGGATGTGATCGAAGACGACGACAGCGTGCGTTACAGCATGATGGTGGGCGAGCAGACCATCGACGTCGTTGACGAAGGCGAGCTGGCCGCGGCCTGGATCTCGAACTTCGTGCAGGTGCCTTGCCGCATCATGAAGGTGCACCCGGAAACGCCCGTGTCCGCCTGGCCGGCCTGAACGCGGCCAGCGCCGGTTTTCAAGCGCCCGCTCGGGCTCGCTTGTATTCGAAAGCGGTGTGGGCCACGAGGCCCGCCGCGAGGCCCCAGAAGGCCGACCCAATTCCCCAGAAACTGAATCCCGACGCCGTCGCAAGCAGTGTGATGAGCGCGGCTTCGCGCCGTTGCGGGTTGGCCATGGCGGCGGCCATGCCGCCCATGATGGTGCCCAGCAGCGCCAGTCCGGCCAGCGCGGCCAGCAGCGCGGCGGGCAGTGCCTGGAAGAAGACTGCAACCGCGCCCGCGACGATGCTGAGCGCGACGTAGCTGACGCCGTAGGTGGCGGCGGCGATGTAGCGCTTGCCCGGGTCGGGATGCGCTTCGGGCCCGGTGCAGATGGCCGCGCTGATCGCGCCCATGGTGACGCTATGCGCGCCAAAGGGGGCGGCCACCAGGCCCAGCAGGCCGGTCGCGGCGACCAGGCGCGATGCGGGCGGACGGTAGCCTGCGGCCTGCAGGATGGCCAGACCGGGCAGGTTCTGCGAGGCCATGGCCACGACAAAGAGCGGAATGCCCAGGCTGACCGCGGCCTGCGCGCTGAAGGCGGGCGTGGTCCAGACGAATTCGGTCAGGCGCCAATCCAGCTGGTCGACCTGCATCAGGCCCATCCCCGCCGCCATGGCGACCGCCACGGCCATCACCACCAGCACCGCGTAACGCGGCGCCCAGCGGCGGCACAGCAGGTAGGCGGCGCACATGGCCAACACCAGCGCGGGCTGCTTGTTGATGTTGCTGAAGATGCCCATGCCGAAATTGAGCAGCACGCCGGCCAGCATGGCGGCGGCGACCTCGCCGGGAATGCGGCGCAAGATTGGATCGATCCAGCCGAACAGCCCGCAGGCCAGCGTCAGGCCGGCTGCCAGCACGAAGGCGCCGACGGCTTCATTGAAGGGGACGCCTGCCAGCGCGGTGACGAGCAGCGCCGCGCCGGGCGTGGACCACGCCATGACCACGGGCAGGCCCGTGCGCAGGCTGTAGAACGCGCCGCCCAGGCCCAGCACCAGGCTTAGCGAGCCGATCCACGAGCCGATGCGTGCGGCATCCAGGCCCGCGGCATGACCCGCCTGCACCATCAGCACGGCGGTGCCGCCAAAACTGACCAGGACGGCGACCAGTCCGGCAGCGACCGCGGACGCGGAGATGTCGCGGCGGGCGTGGTGCGGGGAGGGGGAAAGGTTGATGCTGGGCGGCGCCGCGTCGCTCATGCGGCACCGGTCAGGCGGCGGTACTTGGCCATGAGCTGTTCCTGGCCTTCATTCCATTGCGGGTGCAGCTCGATGCACTCCACGGGACAGACCACCTTGCATTGGGGCTCGTCGTGATGGCCGACGCATTCCGTGCACCGGTCGGGGTCGATGACGTAGTAGTCCTCGCCCATGGAGATCGCGTCGTTCGGGCACTGGGGCTCGCAAACGTCGCAATTGATGCATTCTTCGGTGATGGTCAGGGCCATGATGGGCAACGGAAAGGCGATTGGCCCGGCCATTGTAGCGCCGGGCGGCCGGGGCCCGGAAAGCGCGAAAAGGGCGCTTGCGCGCCCTTTCGGGGATGTTGCAGACGGGGCTTCAGCCCGGCCAGGACTGTTCGCGGCGTTCCTTGGCCTTTTCCTGCAGCCAGCGCTCGACCGACGGGAACACGAACTTGCTGACGTCGCCGCCAAGCTGGGCGATTTCGCGGACGATGGTGCCCGAGATGAACTGGTACTGGTCGGACGGCGTCATGAAGAGCGTCTCGACGTCGGGCAGCAGGTGGCGGTTCATGCCGGCCATCTGGAATTCGTATTCGAAGTCGGACACGGCGCGCAGCCCGCGCACGATGACGCGCCCATTCTGTTCGCGCACGAAGTCCTTGAGCAGGCCGCCAAAGCTTTGCACTTCCACGTTGGGATAGTGCCCCAGCACTTCGCGCGCGATATCCACGCGCTCGTCGATGCTGAAGAAGGGCTTCTTGTTGCGGCTAGTGGCGATCCCCACCACGACTTTGTCGAAAAGCGTGGCTGCACGGCGAACCAGGTCCTCGTGGCCCCTGGTCAGCGGGTCGAAAGTGCCGGGATAAACAGCGATGATCATGCGAGCTCCGTACCGTTATTAGTGGTGTACACCATCCTCCGAAGCCGGATTATTGATCGATTTGCGCAACGCAGCAAATTCCAGAAGATGGAAGTGGACGGCGCCGGCCTTGTCCTGCCGCAGAATCTGGAATCCTTCGGGCGCTTCGATGGCGGATTCCGCCTCGACATAGACTAGTCCATGATCGGTCAGAATGCCCGGCAGGATCGGCCACAGGCGCGGCAGCCAGCCCTGTCCAAAGGGCGGATCCAGCAGGATGAGGTCAAACCGGGACGCATCCATCCGTTCGGCGACCTGCATCGCATCGCCCACATGGATGCGTATCATGTCGGCTTTGAGCTTGTCGCGCAGTGTCCGCAGCGCGGACGCGGCGGTCCTGTCCCGCTCGACCATCTGCACATGCGCCACGCCGCGCGAGGCCGCCTCGAAGCCCAGGGCGCCGCTGCCGGCAAAAAGATCCAGCACCTGCTTGTCGGCGAATTCGCCGCCCCACAGGTGTGTAAGCCAGTTGAAAAGCGTTTCGCGGACCCGGTCGGGCGTGGGACGCAGCGTCTCCACGTCGGGCACGGCGATGGGGGTGCGCCTGTATTGGCCCCCGACGATACGAATATACTTGTTACCCATGTTTAGCCGCTTCTTCAAGAAAAAATCCCCTCCGCCCGCCACGCCGGCTCAGCCCGCGTCGCCGCCGGAGGTTGTCGACGCGCCAGTCGCGCCCGCGGAGCCGTCTTCGGCTCCGTCCAGCCCGACGCCTGCGTCGCCTGCTCCCGAGCTTCGTCAGGAACCGGTTGCGCCGGTTGCAGCGCCGGTCACTGCGCCTGTGACGGCGCCCGTTCCGGCGGCGCCTATGCCAGCACCGTCCGTCTCGGCAACGCCTGCGCCGGTCACGACGTCTGCACAGCCTGCGCCGACTCCGACTCCGACTCCGACTCCGGCCGCGCCGTCCCTCACGCGTACCGCGCCGGCTTCCGCACCGGTCGCGGCGTCTGCAGCAGCCGCTGGCGCCGCTCCCGCCACTGAGCCGTTCCGTGCACCGCAGCCGCCCGTCCCGGCGCCTGCACCGGTGGTCGCGCCCGTGCCGGCACCTGCGCCTGTAGTCCCGGCACCTGCTCCTGCGACCCCGGCACCTGCGCCGGTATCAACGCTTGCGCCTGTCGCGGCGCCTGCGCCGGTTGTCCCAGCTGTCCCGGAACCCGCACCCGCCGAGGCGCCCAAGAAGGCCTCCTGGCTGTCGCGCCTGAAGCAAGGACTGTCCCGCACGGGCCAAAGCATCGGCGGCATTTTTGTCGGCGTGAAGGTCGACGAGAACCTGTTCGAGGAACTCGAATCGGCCCTCATTATGGCCGATGCCGGCCTTGAGGCCACCGAGAAGCTTCTGACCGCGCTGCGCGCGCGCGTCAAGAAGGAACGCATCGAAGACCCGGCCAAGGTGAAGACGGCGTTGCGCCAACTGCTGGCCGATCATCTGCGTCCGCTGGAGCGCGCCTTTGATCTGAAGCGCACGCAACCGCTGGTGGTCATGATTGCCGGCGTGAACGGCGCGGGCAAGACCACGTCCATCGGCAAGCTGGCGCATACGTTCCAGCGCCAGGGCGCCAGCGTGCTGCTGGCCGCCGGCGACACGTTCCGCGCCGCCGCTCGCGAGCAGTTGGTGGAATGGGGCAGCCGCAACAACGTCAGCGTGATTTCGCAGGATGGCGGCGATCCCGCCGCCGTGGCGTTCGACTCGGTCAATGCCGGTCGCGCGCGCGGCATGGGCGTGGTGATGGTGGATACGGCCGGCCGTCTGCCCACGCAGCTGCACCTGATGGAAGAACTGAAGAAGATCCGACGCGTCATCGGCAAGGCGGACGTCAGCGCGCCGCACGAGGTGCTGCTGGTGGTGGACGGCAACACGGGTCAGAATGCGCTGGCGCAGATCCGCGCTTTCGACGCCGCGATCAACCTGACCGGCCTGGTCGTGACCAAGCTGGACGGCACCGCCAAGGGCGGCACGCTGGCCGCCGTCGCAGCCGGCAGCCAAGGCGTGCGCCCGGTGCCGGTGTACTGGATCGGCGTCGGCGAAAGCCTGGAAGACCTGCAGCCCTTCGTGGCGGACGAGTTCGCGGCGGCGTTGCTGGCCGACTGAGTCCGTTCATTCGGAACTCATCGCTGTCTTGCAAGAGGCCGTAAAGGCCCAGGAAGACCCATCTGACGGGACGACGCGAAAGCGCCGTCCCGTTGTCGTTTCCGGGGCACGCGCAGCCACGAATAGCGCTGCGAACGGCGCGGTCAGCGGCGTCCACCAACGGCGCCAGGCGCAGCGCCGCCAGCGCCACCCGCAGCGCCGGCGTCCGCCTTACCCGATCTGACCCATCGCCGGATCGCTGATCAGATCCTTGCCCGTCTCCATCCGACCGGCAAAGCGCCGCTGGAACGCCGCATACCCCTCGCAAGCAACCGCGAAGTCATACCATTGGCCGCTGTCGCTGACCGGCCACGCAAGCTCGCCGGTCTGTCCAGGTTCGACCGTCGCAGTCCAAGGCCCGTCGCCGCGGTACGCCATCGCCTTGACGGTGAACGTGCAAGCCGTCGCGCCATTGTTGTGCAGCTTGACCTGCACCTGCGGATCATCACACGGCACGTAGCACACCTGTATCTCCGGCTGAGCGCCGCCCGCCTGCATCAGATCGCCTGCGAACGCGCGGTGAAAACCGTTCGGCCCCAGCACCCACAGGTCGTACTTGCCCGCGTCGCCTGACACGTCCCACGCGTCGTCCAGCGACTTGCCCGCTTCAACCACATAACGGCGCGGGATGCGGTCCAGATGCAGCTTGTCGTACACATGGAACACCGCCGCCGTCTTGGCCGAGCTGGCGTTGGCGAACAGCAGCCGGACCCGGTTCTCACGCACGTCCTCGCGGGCGCTGGTGTGCAGTTCATACGGCAACGCACGCGAGGGCCGTGTGCCTTGCGCCTGCGGGGCCAGCGTCTGTTGCGCCGGGATGGCGATAGCCGGTTGTGCCTCCTGCCAAGTGGTCAGGCCGTCGGCGTCCGTCTTGGTGGTGCGGCCGGACAGCGTGGGCAGCGGCGCGCCGTTGGGCGACACGAAGTTCAGCGTGGACGTGAGGTCGCCGCACACGGCGCGGCGGAATGCGCTGATGTTGGGTTCCATGACGCCGAAGCGCTGTTCGAGAAAGCGCAACGCCGAGGTGTGGTCGAACACCTGCGAATTGACCCAGCCGCCACGGCTCCACGGCGAGATCACCCACATCGGCACGCGCATGCCGGGACCGTAGGGTTTGCCATCGGCGGTCAACTGCTTGGGCGTGGCGGGCGTGTAGGTGTTGTACTCGAAGGCCATCTCGGCGTCCGTCAGCGTGGACTTGCCGGCCAGCGTGCCGTCGTCGTTGCGGGACGGCGCGCTGGGTGTGGGCATGTGGTCGAAGAAGCCGTCGTTCTCGTCGTACGTGACCAGGAACACGGTCTTGCTCCAGACCTCGGGCGACTGCGTCAGCGCGTCCAGCGCGGCCTGGATGTACCACGCACCCTTTGCGGGGCTCGACGGGCCGGGGTGCTCGCTATACGCCGCCGGCGGGATGATCCACGACACCTCGGGCAGCGTGCCGTTCATCACGTCGTCGCGCAGGCTTTGCAGCAAGCCGCCGTCCGGCATGGTGTTGCCAAAGCCCTTGGCAAATGGGCTGAACTGGTCGTCGATGGCCGGGTTGTACGCGGGACCGCCCTGGTTCGTGACCTGGCGGTCCGTCGGCATCTTTTCGATCTCGGCGCGCCAGTGGCGAAAGCTCATCATCTCGTTGCAGCCGAAGTTGTCGGGGATGTTCTGGTAGACCTTCCAGATCACGCCGGCCTGCTGCAGGCGGTCGGCGTATGTCGTCCAGGTCCAGCCCTCGGTCGAAGGCCCCACGTCGGCGCCGTCGTTCATCTCGTTCATCACGACCGACACGTTGTCGCCGCTGGGGCCGTTGGTGCCTGTCCAGAAGAAGAGGCGGTTGGGGATCGTGCCCGCGTGCATCGCACAGTGGTAGCTGTCGCACAGCGTGAAGGCGTCGGCCAGCGCGCGGTGGAACGGCACTTCGGCGGTCTCGTAGTAGCCCATCGACAACGGCTGCTTGGCGCTGGGCCAGCGGTTCATGCGGCCGTGGTCCCAGGCGGCCTGACAGTTCGGCCACGAGTGCGGCGTGCTGCCCGCGCGCTGCGCGTTGCCCAGCCGCGCGTCCAGGTGATAAGGCAGTTCCAGCGTGCCGTCGCTGCGCGTTTGATGGAATACCGACTTGCCGTTGGCGAGCGGAATGGGGAAGCGGTCGCCGAAGCCGCGCACGCCCGGGAAGGTGCCAAAGTAGCCGTCGAATGAGCGGTTTTCCAGCATCAGCATCACGACGTGCTTGACGTCCTGGATGGTGCCGGTGGGGCTGTCGGCTTCAATCGCGAGGGCGCGGCGGATGCTGGGCGGAAACATCGACAAGGCGCTCATCGCGGCGGTGGCGCCGAGCGTGGTCGTGAAGAACTTTCTCTTGGAGGCGTCGATCGTCATTGGCTGTTCTGTCTGGAGTTTGCAGGAAACGGCAGCACTGCCGGCATCATGGCGCACAATGCGCCGCGCAGGTAGTCGGGGCGGGCGTGGTGGGCGTAGTGGGCGTCGTGGTGGGGGGCGGCGCCGGTTCGTCCGTGTCGTCGTCGTCGCCGCCGCATGCGGCAAGCGAGAACACCAGCGAAAGCGCGCAGCAGGCCGCGAGGCCGCGTCTGGCAATGACCAGGAAGGGGGAAATGGTTTGCATGACTCTGAGTGCGTGGATGGGCGGACGGCCCGCGCTGGCCGTTGCGCCGTCACACAGGACGAGTGTCGGGCGGAAGCTGCGGGCCACGAATGCGCCCGGCAGTGTGTCCGGACGACAGCCAATGAGTATTGGCACGCCGGATGTCGACGAATTGACAGGGGCCTGACGCGAAGCTGTCAGGCGCCCCTTTTTTGAAACGCCATGCTAGATGCGTGTCCAGGTGAAATCGAATTCAACGCGGGACTTTCGCATGGGTTAAACGCGCGCGATGCGCGCTACTTCCAGAACGGTTTGCTGCGCGCGAGGTCGTCGAAGGCCTGCTGCGCTTCGACGACCAGTTCGTCCAAGCGTGCGCTGATCCAGCCCAGCGCGAACCAGGCTTGCGGATGCGTCGCCGTACACGACTGGTAGTAGTCCTTCGCCATCGCCAGGTCGTTGATTTCGCCCAGCACGTCCTGCACGCGGGACAGCAGCTTGCGATAGCCGCGCAGCTTGCTGGCGGGCAGCAGCGATTCAGCGAACGACAGGCCATAGCGCAGGCGCTTGCCGCGCTTGCGCAGATCGTGGCGGGCGGGGATGTCCAGTGCCGCGAAATGCGTACCCTGGTCGGCCACCTTGTCGTGCCAGCGGTGCAGGCGGCGGGCGAGCAGCTTGTGCAGGTGCTGCGGCTCGGGTTCCGGCGTCAGCATCGGGATGATGGTGGGCTTGACGATGGGACCGGCCACACCGCCTTCCAGCCGGATGGCGGGCTCGGGCGCGGCGTCGCTGGGGGTGCCGTTGGCGATGGTCTGGCTGTCCGTGTCAGGTTGCACGGGCGGCACGTCGAGCGACCATTCCAGTAGCGTGAGCAACCATGCCTGGAAGGCCTGGCCGCCCGCGATGGTCTGCGCGTCTTCGTCGGGCGGCGCGGCTTCCATCGGGATCACGGGCATGCCGGCGCGCAGCAGCGCGGGGGCAACGGTCTCGTTCAGCACGTCCTGATCGCGGTTGGCGCCGAAGGCCGCGAAGTGCGTGCGCACGCCCTGCAGCAACGCGTCGGGCACCGGGGCGATCCAGCCGTCGAAGAGCTTCCAGGCCGACCGCAGCCGGCGCACGCCGACGCGCAGTTGATGCACGTGTTCGGAGTTGCCGGCGCGGTAGACGCCTTCCGTGTCGACCTCGGCCAGCACCGCCGCATTGCGGCAGATCTGGTCCAGACATTCGGCCGCGATCGCGCCCATGGCCTGCGGCGGCGTCATGTCGTCGCGCAGCTTCACGGACGACGCACCGCGCGGGGCCCAGAACTGGGCGATGGCCTGCGCGCGGCGCGCTTCGTGGTCATCGCCGGCAGCGGCGTCGACCTCGGCGAGGCGATTCGCCAACTGGGCCAGCGCGTCGCCGCGTTCGGATTTGCTGCGGGGGTCCAGGATCAGCGCATGACGCTGTTGCCAGCCGCGCGCCGCCGCGAAGATGGCGGCGGGACGGCCCGACACCAGTTCGAATTCCAGTTCGGAGATCGGCAATTCCAGCGCGCCGGCGCGCAGGATGCCGGTGTCGTAGGCCAGCTCGACCGTGCCGAAGCGCGTGCGGATCTTGCGCAAGAGGCGCTGCACGTCGGTTTCGTAGCGCAGGCCCAGTTCGCCCTTGATGGCGGACAGCGGGCCCTCGACGTCGGTGCCGGCATAGACGGACAGGTCGAGCACGGGACCGGGCCGCGGGTGGTTCATCTCGATGCGCGAGATCGCATCGGCGCCGGGCATCTTCAGCGTCTGCACCCAATCGGAGCCTTCCTGCCGCAGCCGGATGGCGATGCGCGCCCGCGCAAGCTCGCGTTCCGGCGTGTCGAAATACATGGCATGCAAGCGAATGCGCGTGGCCTCGCGTTGCTTGACTTCACGCAGCACGGCCTGGCGTGAAGCCGTGGGCACGTGCAGTTTCAATTCCTGTTCCGACATGGCAGCGGGTGTCCAACGGCAAAAGCCAAGATGTTAATCAAGGCGGGGGTGCGTTTTGATGACCGTTCATATTTTGTTCACATTGAGCATAGACGTGATCGCGGCGCAAAAACAAGGCGGCCCATCAAGGGCGAGGAGGCGCTTTTGCGTTGCTTGCGAACAGAAAGGAAAGTGCGGATGTCAGTCACCGGAACGCGCTCGCTCAAAGAAAACGCCGCCCCATGTGGGGCGGCGAAGGGAGCGCGAGTCAGGGGAAACCGACAGGCGTAAAGCGGTGCGGGGGCGCTACAGGATGCGTTTGCGCGCCTGGGTGATGATGACTTCGGCCAGCACGACGACTACGAAGATCGCGGCCAGCACCAGCGCGACGCGGTCCCACTGGAACAGGTTCAGCGCGGTATCCAGCGCCATGCCGATGCCGCCGGCGCCGACCAGTCCCAGCACCGCGGATTCGCGCACGTTGATGTCCCAGCGCAGCAGCACGATGGACCAGAACGCCGGGCGGATCTGCGGCCAGTAGGCGTACCAGATCACCGAGGCCTTGCTTGCGCCGGTGGCCGTGACGGCTTCGATGGGGCCGCGCTGGGCTTCCTCGATGGCTTCGCCGACCAGCTTGCCGACAAAGCCGATCGAGCGGAAGGCGATGGCCAGCGTGCCGGCCAGGGCGCCCGGTCCGAAGATGGCGATGAATAGCAGCGCCCACACCAGCGAGTTGACCGAACGGCTGGACACCAGGATCAGGCGGGCCAGCATGTTGATGGTCTTGCTGGGCGTGAGGTTGTTGGCCGCCAGCAGACCCACCGGGACCGCCATGAACACCGAAAGAATGGTGCCCAAGGTGGCGATGTGCAACGTTTCGATCAGGGCCGCGTGTACACCATCGGGGTAGTAGGCCCAATCGATCGGCCACATCCGGCGGAAGAGGTCGGCCATCTGTTCCGGTGCGTCGTACAGGAACTCGGGGATGACCTCCACGCCGCGTATTGCTTGCACGACCGCCGCCACCAGCAGCAAGTACAGCGCAAAGCGCAGCAGGCGCTGGCCCATGCTGTAGCGCTGCCAGACACGCGGCTGGCCGGCGGGGTTCAAGGGGGAGACGTGGGCGTTCATTCTTCCACCTCCGCCTTGCGCGCGGCCGTCGGCTTGCCGCTGCCCAGACCGCGGGCGCCAGCGAAGCGGCTTTGCAGGATGCGGTCAAAGCCCAGGTTGTCCAGGAACACCGCCCGCACGAAGCCGGCCAGGATTTCACCCAGCATGATGATCGCGATCAGGGTCAGCAGGATGGCGCTGACGAAGTCGTAATCGAAGCGCTGGAAGGCCGAGAACAACGTGCCGCCCACGCCGCCCGCGCCCACGATCCCCACCATGGTGGAGTTGCGCAGGTTGGAGTCGAACTGATAGGTGGCAAAGCCGATGAAACGCGCGAACACCTGCGGCAGCACGCCGAACACGATGACGTTGGAGAACGACGCGCCGGTCGCGCGCACCGCTTCGACCTGCTTGAGCGAGATCTCCTCGATGGCTTCGGTGAAAAGCTTGCCGATGAAGCCGATGGACGCGACGGTCAGCGCCAGGATGCCGGCCAGCGCGCCAAAGCCCACGGCCTTGACGAACAGGATGGCGACGATGACCGGGTGCAGCGCGCGGCACAGCGCGACGATTGAACGCGCGGGCCACGAAATCCAGGCGGGCATCAGGTTGCGCGCGCCCAGGAGGCCCACGGGCAGGGCAAGGAAGATGCCCAGCATCGACGCCAGGACCGCGATTTCAAGACTTTCGGCGATGCCCTTCCACAAGGTGGCGGGCTTTTCGAAATTGGGCGGGAACATGCGCGCCAGGAACGTCGACGCATGGCCCATGCCGGCTTCGAAGCGCGACCAGCTGAAGTCCAGCTGTGCGGCGGCATAGACGGTGTAGAGCACCAGCAGCAGCACGCCTGCCTTGGCGCGCCCTGACATGGCGAAGGGGCGGATGCCGCCCCGGGGTTGCGTCATTCCAGCCAAGACTCGCCTCCATAGATGGTCTTGAGCATGGTCGCGTCCAGGCCCTGGCCGTCGCCGTCGTAGACTACGTGGCCGCCCGACATGCCCACGATGCGCGTGGCATAGCGGCGCGCCAGTTCGACGTCGTGGATGTTGACGATGACGGGAATGCCCGAGGCGCTGCCCTGCGCGGACAGCAGTTCCATGATTTCGACGGAGGTCTTGGGATCCAGCGACGACGTCGGCTCGTCGGCCAGCAGCACCTGCGGGCGCTGCATCAGCGCGCGGGCAATGCCCACGCGCTGGCGCTGGCCGCCCGACAGCGCATCGGCGCGCTGGTCGGCAAACCCGGCCAGGCCCACGGTGTCGAGCAGCTTGTAGGCGTGCTCGATGTCCTCGGGCTCGAAGCGGCGCATCCAGGCCTTCATGGCCGAGGTGTACCCCAGCCGGCCGGTCAGCAGGTTTTCCATCACGGTCAGGCGTTCGACTAGGTTGTATTCCTGGAACACCATGCCGATGCGGCGGCGCGCGCGGCGCAGCGACGCGCCGCGCACTTGCGCCAGGTCCACGGTGCCGTCCTGGGACTGCAGGATGATCTCGCCCTTGGTGGGTTCGATCAGCCGGTTGATGCAGCGCAGGAGCGTGCTTTTGCCAGTGCCCGAAGGACCGATGATGGCGGTGAGCCCCTGACCGGCGATCTGCAGGTCAATGCCGTTCAGTACCGGCCGGCCGGCACGGTATTCCTTGACCAGGCCGGAAATGCGTAGCGACGTCGTCATGCTGGATTACTTCTTGCTCTTTGCGGATTCGCGGTCGTAGGCCGCGCGGTTGAAGCTTTCGCCACCGGATTCAGCGACCTGGCGGACGATGGCCCAGTCCTTCTCGTACGTCACCGGGTAGAAGCGGTCGGCGTTGTCGAAGGCCTTGGACATTTCCGGCGGGAAGCGGTAGTCGTAGAAGCACTTGAGCATCTGGTCGCGGAACTTCGGTTCCAGGTCATGCGCGTAGGCGAACGACGAAGTCGGGAATTTTTCGCTGGTGTAGATGATGCGGAAATCGGCTTCCTTGACTTGGCCGCGTTCGACCATGCGCTTGAAGACGTCCGATGCCACGGCGGCGGCGTCGTAGTCGCCGGAGTTCACGCCCATGACCGACTGGTCGTGCTTGCCGGAGAAGATGACCTTGTAGTCTTTGTCGGGCGTCAGGCCTTCCTTCGGGAACAGGGCGACGGGCGCCATGTGGCCGGAGTTCGACGAGGGCGCGGTGTGCGCGAGCTTCTTGCCCTTCAGGTCGGTCAGCTTCTGGTAGGGGCTGTCCTTCTTGACGATGACGATCAGGTTGTAGCCCTGGAAGCCGTCGGCATAGCCCTTCACGGCAAACGGCACGGCGCCGGCGATGTTCACGGCAAAGGCGGTGGGACCGGTCGAGAAGCCGCCGACGTGCAGGCGGCCCGAGCGCATGGCTTCGATTTCAGCCGCGTTGCTCTGCACCTGATAGAACACGACGCGCTTGCCCGTGCATTCGGACAGGTGCTTGGTGAAGGGCTTGAAGATGTCTTCGTACACGGCCGGATCTTCGACCGGCGTGTAGGTGAACACCAGCGTGGAAGGCGTCTTGAGCTTGGACGCGTCGGTGGGGGTGTCGGCCACCAGGTCCTTGTTCGAGTCGCAATACATCTGATCAAGATCGCCGCGGTTCGAGCAGGTGTCGGCGGCCTGGGCGGCGGAAGCTCCAAAAGCGAATGCGGCCAGCGCGGCCGCCTGCATAAGACGCAAGGCTTGCATCGTGTGTCTCCTCGTGTAGGTATGAATTGAATCTTTGCTGAATTCAAACACACAACGGGGGACGGCACACTCGGGAAAGTCCCTGCCTTTCTTTTCGTCTTTTGTTCGTTTTGTTCGCTTTGCGTTCGTTTTTGCGCGAAAACGCGCTCAGCCCCGAAAGCCCAGCTTGCGGGAGATTTCCTGGGCGCATGCGATAAGCGGACGCGCGATCGCGCCGTCCCACGACACGTCGAACAGACCGGTGGGGCCGAGGCTGGTCAGCGCCAGCACGATGCTGCCCGTGTTGTCGAACACCGGCACCGACAGCGCGTCCACGCCTGGCAGCGGATTGCCCAGCGCGCGGGCCATGCCGTGCACGCGGATGTCGGCCAGTTGCGCCTCGATGTTGGCGCGGGAGGCCTTGCGTGGCGGCGGCACGCTGGCGATGACGGCGGTGTCGCCTTCCTCGCGCGCGATGTAGTGCTCACTGACCTTGGGCGGCAGCCACGCCGCAAACACCAGGCCGGTGGCGGTGTGCAGCATGGACATCACGGTGCCCTTGCGCATGTTCACGTGGACCGGATAGCTGGCTTCGGTCATGTGGATCATGGTGGGGCCGTGCGAGCCCAGCACCGCGATGCCCAGCGTGTGGCCGATGTCGGACTGCAGCTTGGCGATTTCCGGCATGGCGACGCGCACCGGGTCCAGGCGCTGCAGGCTGACCAACCCCATCTGCAGGGCGAAGGGACCCAGCTCGTACTGGCCGGTGACGGCGTCCTGCTGCACCAGTCCGACGCGGATGAAGCTCACGAGGTACGGGTGCGCCTTGGCGGACGTCATGCCCGCGCCGGCTGCCAGGTCGCGCAGCGTCAGGGGCTTGCCCGCGTCGACCAGCGCGGCCAGCAGCGGCACGCCGACCTCGATGGACTGGATGCTGCGGCGGCCGTCGTTGGCGGCGGGCGCCGCGGTCTTGGAAGTTGCCACGGTATGCTGACCTTAAACCGTTAAGCCGGCTGGACTTGGGAGGACTGGCGCGCGGCAAGCAGCCGGTCGGCCATTTCGACGAAGCCGCCGCCGCCATGAAAGGCGGCGACAAAGGCGGGGCGGTGCGTCAGGCGGTGCAACTGGGCCTGGATGTTGGCCACGCCGACCGAGATCGGGAAGTAGGCGAACATCGGCTCATCGTTGGGCGAATCGCCAATGAACAGCGTGCTGTCCAGGGCGCCGGCCACGTCCATGCCGAACTCGCGCTGGAACATCGTGCGCGTCATGGTGAGCTTGTCGTAGTCGCCAAACCAGCCGTTGACGTGGATGGAGCTGACCTTGGCCTGCGCGCCGGCGTCCTGGAAGATCTGGACGATGCGGCTGATCGCGGCGTCGGGCAGGGCGGGCACGTCTTCGCAGAAATCGATGGCCAGGTCCGCCACGCGGTAATCCTGGTCGCTGGCGACGGCGCTGCCGGGCACTTCAGCCAGGACGCGGTCGCGGATCGCGTCCAGCCGCTTGCGGCTTTCCTGGCGCGAGGCGGCGTCGGTCCAGTAGTGCGTGGTCATGCGGCGGGCCTGACGGTCGTAGGCGTAATAGAACGCGCCGTTCTCGCCGACCACGGCGCGCACCGGCCACATGCGGGCGATGTGGTCGCACCAGCCGGCCGGGCGGCCGGTGATCGGCACGACCTGGATGCCGGCCTGTTCCAGGCGTTCAAGTGCGGCGTACGCGTCGGCCGGCAGGCGGCCTTCGGTGGTCAGCGTGTCGTCGATGTCGGTCAAGACGACGCGGACGGCTGCCGCGACGTTCAAAGGCATGGCCGCAAGGGCTTGCATGAGGTTTTTCCTTCGTTTTTCTGGGGGATCTCCGGGCGAAAGTTTAACCGGATGCCCCTGTCCGGACGGGGCGGCAAGACGCCAATAGGGGTTCGGCCCGTGAGGGCGGTAAAATCCGGGCTTTCCCGCCTGGTTTACGTGTCACGCCATGTCCGTCCAGTTGTCCTCCTTGTCCGGCTCCGAGCCGGAATCCTTCGGCATCGCTTCGGTTGCCGAGATCATCGCCGAGCTGCGCGCCGGCCGCATCGTCATTCTGGTTGATGAAGAAGACCGCGAAAACGAGGGCGACCTCGTCATGGCCGCCGAATTCGTCACGCCTGAAGCCATCAACTTCATGGTTACCCACGGCCGCGGTCTCGTGTGCCTGACGCTGACCGAAGAACGCTGCCGCCAGCTTGAGCTGCCGATGATGGCCGCCCGCAACGGCACCCGTTACGGCACCAATTTCACGCAGTCCATCGAAGCCGCCGAAGGCGTCGAGACCGGCATTTCGGCCGCCGACCGCGCCCGCACCATCCAGGTGGCCGTGGCGCGCGACGCCAAGCCAGCCGATCTGGTCCAGCCCGGCCACATCTTCCCGGTGCGCGCCGTACCCGGCGGCGTGCTGGTGCGCGCCGGCCACACCGAGGCCGGCTGCGACCTGACCGCCATGGCGGGCCTGACGCCCGCCGCCGTCATCTGCGAAATCCTCAAACCCGATGGCACGATGGCCCGCCTGCCGGACCTGGTTGAGTTCGCTCGCCAGCACGACCTGAAGATCGGCACCATCGCCGACCTGATCCAATACCGCAGCGAGCACGAGTCCATCGTCAAGCGCGTGGGCAAGCGCACCATGCAGACGGCCTGGGGCACGTTCGAGGCCGTGGCCTACGAAGACGCCGCCACCGGCTCCGCCCATTTGGCGCTGGTGCATGGTAATGTGACTCCCGACGCCGAGACGCTGGTGCGCGTGCACGAGCCGGCGTCCGTGCTGGATGTGCTGGATACCGGCGCCAGCCCGCATAGCTGGGGCGTGGCCCAGGCGCTCGAGGCCATCGCCGCCGCCCCGGCCGGCGTGCTGGTGCTGATGAACTGCCAGTCTTCCACGGAACATCTGTTTGGCCAGATTGCAGGTTGGAACGACCCGATGGCGCAGGCCAATCCTGCGAACGCCGACCGCTTCGGTCTGCGCACCTACGGGATCGGCGCCCAGATTCTGCGCGACCTGAACGTGGGGCAAATGAGGCTCCTGGCCCGGCCGCGCAAGATGCCCAGCATGGCGGGCTTCTCGCTCACCATTACGGGTTACGATTGCGACCCGCAGAACACTCCCGCAACACACTGAAGGCCGACACATGAACCCTTACATCCTTACCCCCGACCTGAACGGCGAAGGGCTGCACATCGGCATCGTACGCGCCCGCTTCAATGAAGAAATCGGCCAGGCCGAACTCGAAGCGTGCCTGAAGGAACTGGCCGAACTGGGCGTGGACGAGCGCGACGTCATGGTCGCCACCGTGCCCGGCGCCCTGGAACTGGGCGTGGCCCTGTCCCACATGGCCGAAACGTTCGAGTTCGACGCCCTGATCGCGCTGGGCGCGGTCATCCGCGGCGAAACCTATCACTTTGAAGTGGTCAGCAATGAAATGGCCACGGCAATCACCCGTATCTCCCTCGAAACCGGCGTCCCCGTCGCGAACGGCGTGCTGACCGTCGACACCGACGAGCAGGCGCAGGCCCGCGCGGCCGGCAAGGGCCGCGACTGCGCCCAGGTGGCCGTCGAAATGGCCAATCTGGTGGCAGCGCTGGAACCCGAGGAAGAAGACGAAGACGAAGACGACGAGGACGAAGATTTTGACGACGAAGAAGACGACGACCAGCGCTGATAGCGCGGCGCAGGCCCGCGCCAACGCGCGCAGCGCGCGCCGCCGTGCGCGCGAATTCGCGCTGCAGGGCGTGTACGCGTGGCTGCTGCGCGGCGGCGAAGGCACGCAGGACGCCGGCGAGATCGACGCCCATCTGCGCGACACGGAGGACTTCTCCGAGGCCGACGCGCAATGGTTCAAGACCTTGCTGCACGGCGTGCTGCGCGAAGCGCCCACCCTGCGCGAACGCTTCACGCCCTACGTCGACCGCCCGCTGGCCGAGTTGTCGCCCGTTGAGCATGGCATCCTGCTGATCGGTAGCTTCGAACTGATTCATCACGTCGAAGTCCCGTACAAGGTCGCCATCAACGAGGCCGTGGAACTTGCCAAGTCGTTTGGCGGCACCGACGGCTTCAAGTTCGTCAACGGCGTGCTCGACAAGCTTGCCGCCGACGTTCGCGCGCACGAAGTCCAGGCCGCGGCGCAACAACGCCGATAGGGGGGCGGAGTCCCCCCCCGCAGCGCTTCGCGCTTCCCCCCAGGGGGCGCCGCTGCGGACCGGCGGAGCCCGGATCCGCGCGGCCCCGCTGCGGGGCACCCGTTAGAAGTCGACGGCGATTCTTGAACGCCGCTTAGGAGGCGCGGTGGCGTCTGAATTTGATCTGATTGCGCGCTACTTCACGCGTGCCGCGCCGGCCGACCTGTTAGGTGTTGGCGACGACTGCGCGCTGTTTCCTGTTCCGCCCGGTGAACAGGTGGCCACCAGCACGGATCTGCTGCTGGAAGGCCGGCATTTCTTTCCCGATGTTGATCCCAAAGCGCTGGGCCACAAGGCGCTGGCGGTGAATCTGTCCGACTTGGCTGCCATGGGCGCGCGCCCGATTGGCTGCGTGCTGGGCCTGGCGTTGCCCCACTTGCGTGAGCCGTGGCTGGCGGCGTTTGCCGAGGGCTTTCACGCGTTGGCGGCGGCCCATGGCTGCCCGCTGATTGGCGGCGACACCACGCGCAGCGCGCACGATCTGGCGATCAGCGTGACGGTGTTCGGCTCGGTGCCGGCTGGACAGGCGCTGCGCCGCGACGGCGCGCGAGGCGGCGACGACATCTGGGTTTCCGGCGAACTGGGCGCGGCCGACGTGGCCTATCGGCTGCTGGATGGGCAGTATCCGGCCGACGCGGCACTGCTGGCCGCTACCCGTGGCGCGCTCGAGTGGCCCGAGCCGCAAGTGGCGCTGGGCCTTGCGCTGCGCGGCATCGCGAATGCGGCGATCGATCTGTCCGACGGCCTGTTGCAGGACCTGGGCCACATCCTGGCCGCCAGCCGCGCGGGCGCCTGCCTGCGGTTTGCGGACTTGCCCATGGCGCCGGCGCTGTCGGGCCTGGATGCCGCACCGCTGCAACGCGCGCTGCTGGGCGGGGGCGACGTCTACCAACTGTGTTTCACCGCGCCAGCGTCTCGGCGCGAAGCGGTGCTGGCGGCCGCCGCCTCTGCCGGCTCCCGGGTGACCCGCGTGGGCGAGATTTTGCCGCAGCCCGGCATGACCGTCGTCGATGCGCAAGGCCAGCCGCTGGCGGACCTGCCCGCCGGCTTCGATCACTTTCCCGCGGACTGATCCGCGGCCTCCTGTCGTTCTGACCCAACTCCCATGTCTTCCACTGATAAGCACTCCACCTCCATGCGCGATCGCAGCCGGGCCGCGTACCCGGCCGTGTCCTGGGTCTGCCGTGATCCCGGCCGGCTGATCGCGTTCGGCTTTGGCAGCGGACTGATCCGACCTGCCTCCGGTACGTGGGGCACGCTGCTTGCTTGGGGCATCTGGGTGGCGGCGGCGCCTGCGGCGTCGGACCTGGCCATCGGCGTGTTTCTGGCCCTGGCATTTCTCTACGGATGCTGGGCCTGCCATCGCGTCGGCCGAGAACTCCAGCAGCCGGATCATGTCGGAATGGTCTGGGATGAGATGGTGGCGTTCTGGCTGGTGCTGTGGCTGACGCCGGCCGGTTGGTTGTCGCAGGCGCTGGCGTTCGTGCTGTTCCGCACGTTCGACATCGTCAAGCCGCCACCCATCAAGTTCTTCGACGCCCATATCAAGGGCGGCTTCGGAGTCATGTGGGACGATATCGTGGCTGCCGGCTACGCCTTGCTGGTGATGGCGCTGGTGGCCCGCACAGGAGTCTTGGGATGAACGATCAGCTTGAAGGCGCGCGGACCAATCTGTCGGCCGCGCAGTTGTCGGAAGCGACGATACTCGGCCTGTCCGAACGATTGGGCGACGTGCTGCGGCAGCAGGGGTGGATGCTGGGCACCGCCGAATCCTGCACCGGCGGCCTGTTGGCCGGCGCTATTACCGCGGTGGCCGGTTCCAGCGAATGGTTCGAGCGCGGCTTCGTCACTTACAGCAACGACGCCAAGGTTACCGAACTGGAGGTGTCGCCTGAAACGCTGCATCACTTTGGCGCGGTCAGCGAACCCATCGCGCTGGAAATGGCCAACGGCGTGCTGCTGGCCGTGCCCAATGCGCACGTCGCGATGTCGACCACCGGCATCGCCGGTCCGGGCGGCGCGACGCCGGGCAAACCGGTGGGCATGGTGTGCTTCGGCTTTGCCATGCGGGTGGGCGACGGCATCAGCAGCCGCGCGGTGACGCATGTGTTCCAGGGCGACCGGGGGCAGGTGCGCCAGGCGGCGGTGGAGTTCGCGCTGCGGGCGGTGCTGGAATTTGCCGGCGTGCCGATCAACCGGCGCTGAAATCCCGCGCCGGTTTTACCGGCGCAGAATCCTGGCGCTAAAAAGCCAGCGCAGAAATTTCCGGCGCTGAAATGAAAAAAGCCGCTGCACCGTGCTTTTACGCACCGTTCAGCGGCTTTTGCCGCTTCTGACGAATCAGCGGACCGCGTTGATCGCGTCGCGCAGGCCCTTGGCGGCTTCAGCGGAGGCCTCGCGCCAATCGTCGCCGCCGCTGGCGTAGATGATGGCGCGCGACGAGTTGATCATCATGCCGTTGCGCGCCGCGTTGGCGCCGGCGTTCACGGTGGCGGTGATGTCGCCGCCTTGTGCGCCGATGCCCGGCACCAGCAGGGGCAGGGCGTCGCCGATGCGCTGACGCACGGCGGCCAGTTCATTCGGGAACGTCGCACCCACCACCAGGCCGCATTGGCCGTTGGCATTCCATTTGTCGGCCACCAGGCCCGCGACGTGCAGGTACAGCGGCTCGCCATTGTCCATCTTCAGGAATTGCAGGTCCGAGCCGCCGGGATTGGACGTGCGGCACAGGACGATCACACCGCGATCGCGCCACGCCAGGTAAGGTTCCACCGAGTCCAGGCCCATGTACGGGCTGACGGTCAGCGCGTGCGCCTGGTAGCGCTCGTAGGCTTCGCGGGCGTAGTTTTCCGCGGTGGAGCCGATGTCGCCACGCTTGGCGTCCAGCACGATGGGCAGGTCCGGGTGCTTGTCGCGGATGTGCTGGCACAGCGCTTCGAGCTGATCTTCGGCACGGTGCGCGGCAAAATACGCGATCTGCGGCTTGAAGCTGCAGGCATACGGCGCGGTGGCGTCGACGATGTCGCGGCAGAACTGGAAGATGGCGTCCGGCTTGTCCTGCAATTCGCGCGGGAAGCGCTGCGGGTCGGGATCCAGCCCGACTTGCAGGAGCGAGTTGCTGGTGGTCCAGGCGTGTTCGAGTTTTTGCAGGAAATTCATGGGATTCAGTGCAGTTTGACCCGCGGGCGCGTACGCCGCATCAGCAGGCGGGCCAGGGCGAGGGAGACGGTACGCGAGGCGCCCAGCACCGCGCGGTGGTGCATCAGGTGCAGGCTCATGTACATCAGGCGCGCCAGTGTACCGCTTACGAACAGTCCCCGTCCGGCCAGCTTGCCCATCAGGCTGCCTACGCCGGCGTCCTGGCCCAGCGACACCAGCGACCCGTGATCCTGGTAGACATAAGGCTCGGTGGGCTCGGGGTTGTTGCGCAGCCGGGCCGTCAGTTTCTTGGCCAGGTAGTCGGCCTGCTGGTGCGCGGCCTGCGCGCGGGCCGGCACGGTGCGGCCGTCGCGCCACGGCGCCGCGCAGCAATCGCCCAGCGCCACGATGTGCGGGTCGGGCGTTTCGAGCCGCTCGTTGACTTCGATCTGCCCCAGCTTGTTCAGCGGCAGTCCCAGGTCGGCCAAGAGCGCCGGACCCTTGATGCCCGCAGCCCACATGCACAACTGCGCCGGAAACTCGCGGCCGTCGGCGGTGCGCACGGTGTTGTCCGTTACCTCGGACACCCGGCAGGAGGTCTCGACGCGGATGCCCAGTTCGGTCAGGCGTTTGGTCGCCGCGACCGAAATCTTTTCGGGCAGCGCGGACAGGATGCGCGGCGCGCCTTCGACCAGCGTGATCGCCAGATCGCGATCCGCGCGGAAGTTCGGCAGGCCATAGGCGCTGACGACGTGGCTGGCTTCGGTCAGTTCCACCGCCAGTTCCACGCCGGTGGCGCCGCCGCCGACGATCACCAGGTCCAGGCGCGCGGACGGATTGCGCACCTTGGCCTGGTCCACCAGCGCCATGGCCTTGAGCATGGTCAGGCGGAATTGCTCGGCGTTTTCGGTGGTGTCCAGCGTGACCGCATGTTCAGCCGCGCCGGGCGTGTTGAAGAAATTGGACGTGCTGCCCAGCGCCAGCACCAGCGTGTCGTACGCCAGTTCGCGGCGCGGCAGGACTTCCTGGCCTTGCGCGTCGTTGACGGCGTCCACCGTGATCAACCGGCGTTCGCGGTCGATGCTTTCAAGGCGGCCCTGGGTGAACGAGAAGCCGTCCAGGTGAGCCAGCATCAGGTACGAAAGGCCTTCCTGGTGGATGTCCAGCGTGCCCGCCGCCGCTTCATGCAGCGAAGGCTTCCAGATATGGAATGGGCGGCTGTCGACCAGGGTGATGTGTTCGCGGCCGTGTGTACGGCCCAGTTTGGCGGCCAGTTCGAGGCCGCCTGCGCCACCGCCGACGATGACGATGCGCTTGGAGGGTGCTGACGTCGATTGAGGCATCATGGCTCCCAGTATAAATAGAGTCGCATCCCCGTCGCGGTGCGAACCCGTGTCAATGCATGACGAAACGGCTGATGGCCACCCCCACCCAGACCGTTCCGGCAAATATAAGCAGCAGCATCACCGCTGCGCTGCCCAGGTCCTTGGCCCGCCCCAGAAGGGGATGGCGTTCGACGGACAGCGCATCGGCAAGCGCTTCGATGGCGGAATTGAGCAGTTCAGCCGCCAGCACCATGACCACCACGCCCACCAGGAAGAACACTTCGACCGTGGTGCGGCCCAGAAAGAACGCCGCCGGAATCATCAGCACGGCCAGGGCCAGTTCCTGCCGGAAGGCCGCCTCGTATTTGACGGCCGCCTTCAGGCCCTGCCAGGAATAGCGCAGCGCATTGAGGATGCGGCGCGCGCCGCCGGTGCTCTTGAAGGGCGAGTGTTGCGGATCGTGGGTCATGGAATCGGAAGAAAGCCGTGGTGGCCGCTTTTTAACAGATAAGGGTTGCCCGCGTGGCACACCGCGTGCCTATGGGCAAACCCTAATTGTGACCCAACGGCAGCAGGCGCAGGATTCTGGTCAATTGGTAAGGCCACTTTACCGTTTCGTCCTGTCATCGAGCTGTCTTCCTCATGCCGATTCAGACCATCGAACCTCGCCGCCTGTATCGCCAGATCGCCGATCAGCTTCGCCTGCTGATCGAGGCCGGCGAGTTTCCGGCCGGTGCGCGGCTGCCGCCCGAGCGCGACCTGGCGCTGAAGCTGGGCGTGTCGCGGCCGTCGGTGCGCGAGGCGCTGATCGCGCTGGAGGTCGAAGGCTGGGTGGAAGTGCGCATGGGTTCGGGCGTGTACGTGCAAAGCCCGGGCGTCGCACCGCGCGCCAGCCTCACCGCCGAAAGCCCCCTTGAAACCATCCGCGCCCGCCGCACCATCGAAAGCGAACTGGCCGCCCAGGCCGCACTAAATCCGGTGCCCGCGCTGGTGGAGGGCCTGCGCGAAGCCGTCGACGCCATGGAAGACGAGGCACGGGCCGGCAGCGTGCCCATCCGCGGCGACCGGCTGTTTCACCTGCGCGTGGCCGAAATGGCCAACAACGCCGTGCTGGTGCGCGTCGTGGGCGAACTCTTCGACGAACGCCACAACCCGCTTTCCGTGAAGCTGGGCGATTACTTCGAGAATTCCGACAGCTGGGCCGTCGCCATCACCGAACACCGCCGCGTCATCGACGCCATCGCGGCCGGTGACGAACAGGGCGCGCGGGCCGCCATGCGTGACCATCTTTCCTGCTCGTACGACCGCCTGATGGCCAGCTGGCCCGGCGCGGCCGAAGCGTTGCGCGCTGAATAGCAATGGCTGCCGGCGCCCTTTACGGGCGCCGATGGCAGATCGCAGTCGCAGTACGAAGGTGCAGCTCCAGTAGGTGAACTCCATATGTAAAACATGACGCGTGGCCGCCGAGCCCGCCACCTCAAAGAGAGGAGACAACATGAAGCCGAGCAACGCTATCAAAGTGCTGTTTGCCGCCGTCGCGCTAGCCGTCAGCGGCTCTGCACTGGCGCAGACGAAACTGAAGTGGGCGCACGTGTACGAGACTTCCGAACCGTTCCATACCTCGTCGGTGTGGGCCGCCCAGGAAATCGAGAAGCGCACCAACGGCCGCTATCACATCGATGTCTATCCGGCCTCGCAACTGGGCAAGGAAAACGACATCAACCAGGGCCTGACGCTCGGCACGGTGGACATGATCATTTCCGGGTCCAGCTTCGCGGCCAAGAGTTTTCCGCGCATCGGCGTCACCTACTATCCCTACACGTTCCGCAGCCCCGAGCACCTGATCGCCTACACCAAGAGCGACATCTACAAAGAGCTCACGCGGGGCTACGACGAAAAGAGCGGCAACCACATCGTCGCGACCACGTATTACGGCACGCGCCAGACGACGTCCAACAAGCCGTTCACCAAGTGCAGCGAGATGAAGGGCCTGAAGATCCGCGTGCCGGACGTGGCCGCGTACCTGGCCATGCCGCGTGCCTGTGGCGCCAACACCGCGCCCATTGCGTTTGCCGAGGTTTACCTGGCCCTGCAGAACGGCACGGTCGAGGCGCAGGAAAATCCCCTGACCACGATCGAGGCCAAGAAGTTCTACGAAGTGCAGAAGAACATCATCCTCACGGGCCACATCGTCGATCACCTGAACACGGTGATCTCCGGCAAGCTCTGGAAGAGCCTGTCGGACGAAGACAAGAAGATCTTTGCGGAAGTCGCGCAGCAGGCCGCGGAAAAGGCGTCGGCCGAGGTGGCGGCGTCCGAGAAGAAGATGGTCGACGTGTTCAAGCAGCGTGGCCTGACGGTGGCCGAGGTCAATATCGACGACTTCCGCAATATCGTGCTGGAGAAGGTGCCGTTCAAGCAGTACGGCTACGAGAAGTCGGACTGGGAAAAAATCCAGGCGGTGAAGTGAACCACGGCGGGCGGGCCGTTGCCGCGGCCCGCTGCGCCTGAATGCTGCGCCTGAATGCTGCGCCTGAATGCAGCGCCTGAATGCATCGCCTGACCGCATCGCTTCCGGCAATCGCCTGACGCGATAGCTTGACCGATCCCGCACGAGGGGAATTCCATGCACTCCAACGCGAAGGCCGCGCCGATGGCGGCCGTCAGCCATCCGCCGGAACAGCCGCCCGGCCCGCATCACGTCTCCTCGGTGGACGAGATCGTCCAGAGTTTCGAGGAAGCCGATCATCACGACGTCAGCCTGGCCGGCTACCAGCCGGAAGACTGGATCTGTCTGGCGATGTTCTGGGCGATGGCGCTATTGGTCTTCCTGCAGTTCTTTTCGCGCTACGTGCTGAACGATTCGTACGCCTGGACCGAGGAGCTGGCGGTGTACTGCCTGATCGGCGTGGTGTTCCTGGGATCGGCGATGTGCGTGCGCGCGTGCCGCCACATCCAGGTGGACTTTCTTTACCGCTACCTGCCCAAGCCCGCCGGCCGCTTGCTGTCCACGCTGATCGACATCCTGCGCACGGCCTTTTTTGGCTATGCGGTGTGGCTGACGTACCGCTACATCGTGCTGGTGGGCGACGAGCCCATGACAACGCTGTTCTGGAACAAGGCCTTCGTGTACTGGGTGGCGCTGGCCGGTTTCGCCATGATGTTCCTGCGGTCGTTGCAGGTGTCTTGGCAGAACTGGCGGCAGGGCTATTCGATCCTGGAGAATCCCGCGGCCTATGAGTCGTTGGATTGAATCGCTGCACTGAATCGCTGGACAGAACCTCCCCCAATCCGCAGTGCCTTGCCAGGAGCGATACATGGGCACCCTGATAGGAAGCTTTCTGCTGTTGATGATCATGGGACTGCCGGTGGCGGTCTCGATGGCGGGCGCGTCCCTGCTGTTCATCCTGATCTCCGGCAGCGTGCCGGACGTCGTCATTGCCCAACGCATGATCGCGGGCGTCGAGTCGTTTCCGCTGCTGGCCGTGCCGTTCTTCATCCTGGCCGGCAACCTGATGAACATCGCCGGCATCACGGGCCGCATCTACAACTTCGCGGTGGCGCTGGTCGGCTGGATGCGTGGCGGGCTGGGGCAGGTGAACATCATCGGCTCGGTGGTGTTTGCGGGCATGTCGGGCACCGCCATCGCCGACGCTGCCGGCCTGGGCACCATCGAGATCAAGGCCATGAAGGACCACGGCTACCAGACCGAATTCGCGGTCGGGGTGACGGCCGCGTCGGCCACGCTGGGTCCCATCATTCCGCCGTCGCTGCCGTTCGTCATCTACGGCATGATGGCCAACGTGTCGATCGGGTCGCTGTTTCTGGCAGGCCTGATCCCCGGCCTGGTGCTGACCATCCTGATGATGCTCACCGTCGCCTACTACGCGCGCCGCAACAACTGGGGCGGCGACGTGGCGTTTAACTGGAAGCGGCTGGGCGGCGCGGGGCTGGAAGTGCTGATCGTGCTGGCGTTTCCGCTGTCGATCTGGCTGATGACGCTGGCGGGCGTATCGCCCAACATCGCCACCGGCATCTCGTTCGCGGCCTTGCTGCTGCTGGACTGGAAGTTCAACTTCTCGGCGGTCATGGCGCTGATGGCGCCGGTGATCCTGATCGGCGGCATGACGCTGGGCTGGTTCACGCCCACGGAAGCCGCGGTGGCCGCCGTGATCTGGGCGCTGTTCCTGGGGCTGGTGCGCTATCGCTCCATGACGTTCAAGACACTCGCCAAGGCCTCGTTCGACACCATCGAGACCACCGCGTCCGTCCTGTTCATCGTGACGGCCGCGTCGGTGTTTGCATGGCTGCTGACCACCACGCAAGCGGCGCAGGCGCTGACGGACGCGATCCTGAGCGTGACGCAAAACAAGTGGGTGTTCCTGCTGATGGCGAACATCCTGATCCTGATCGTCGGGTGCTTCATCGACACCATTGCGGCCATCACCATCCTGGTGCCGATCCTGCTGCCCATCGTGCTGAAACTGGGCATCGATCCGATCCACTTCGGGCTCATCATGACGCTGAACCTGATGATCGGCCTGCTGCATCCGCCCATGGGCATGGTGCTGTTCGTGCTGGCGCGGGTGGCCAAGCTGTCGGTCGAGCGCACCACGATGGCCATCCTGCCGTGGCTGGTGCCGCTGTTCGTGGCCCTGATCGCCATCACCTACGTCCCCCAGATCACCCTGTGGCTGCCCACCGCGATGGGCATGGCCGGCAAATAAGGAACCGCGAACATGTCAGGAAGACTGCAAGGCAAGACCGCCATCGTCACCGCCGCCGGGCAGGGTATTGGCCGCGCCGTGGCAATGGCCTACGCGAATGAGGGCGCCGACGTGCTGGCCGTGGACCTGAACGGGGCCGCGCTGGAAACCCTGTCCGGCTGCCGCACGCAGGTGCTGGACGTGACCGATGCGCGCGCGGTGCGCGCGCTGGCGCAGGACGCGGGGGCGGTCGATGTGCTGTTCAATGGCGCTGGCTTCGTGCACGCCGGCACCATTCTGGACTGCGACGAAGACGCCTGGGATTTTTCGTTCAACCTGAATGTGCGCTCGATGTATCTGCTGATCCGCGCCTGCCTGCCGGCGATGCTGGCGCGCGGCTCGGGGTCCATCGTCAACATGGCATCCGTGGCCGGCAGCATCAAGGGCGCGCCCAACCGCTGCGCCTACGGCGCCACCAAGGCGGCCGTCATCGGCCTGACCAAGGCGGTCGCCGCCGACTACGTGGGCCAGGGCATCCGCTGCAACGCGATCTGCCCGGGCACGGTCGAGTCGCCGTCCTTGCGCCAGCGCATCGAGGCGCAGGCGCTGGCCAGCGGCCAGCCTGTCGCGGCGGTCGAGGCCGCCTTCACCGCGCGCCAGCCGATGGGCCGCATCGGCCGCGCCGAAGAGATCGCCGCGCTGGCGGTGTATCTTGCCAGCGACGAATCCGCCTTCACCACCGGCACCGCGCAAGTGATCGACGGCGGCTGGTCCAACTGACTCCTCTTTTTCCAGCAACAAGGAAACCGCTATGAAACTGATGCGATATGGCGCCAAGGGCGCAGAAAAGCCCGCGCTGATCGACGCCCAGGGCCAGGTCCGCGACCTGTCGTCCGTCATTGCCGACATCACCGCCCAGACGCTCGTGCCCGCCAAGCTGGCGGAACTGCGCGCGCTGGATCCGGCATCGCTGCCCCTGGTGTCGCAACCGGGCCGCGTGGCGCCGCCGTGGAGCGGCATGGGCAAGTTCATCTGCATCGGCCTGAACTACGCGGATCACGCCGCCGAGTCCGGCCTGCCGGTGCCGGCCGAGCCCGTCATCTTCATGAAGACGACGTCGGCCGTGGTGGGCTGCAACGATGCGGTCGTGCTGCCGCAGGATTCGGTCAAGACCGACTGGGAGGTCGAACTGGGCGTGGTGATCGGCGAGAAGGCCCGCTATGTCAGCGAGGCCGACGCCATGAAGCACGTGGCCGGCTACTGCGTGGTCAACGACGTGTCCGAGCGCGAATACCAGATCGAACGCGGCGGCACCTGGGACAAGGGCAAGGGCTGCGACACGTTCGGCCCCATCGGCCCGTGGTTGGCGACGGCCGATGAAATCCCGAATCCGCAGGACCTGGAGATGTGGCTGGAGGTCAACGGCAAGCGCTATCAGAACGGCAGTACCCGCACCATGGTGTTCGGCGTCGCGCAACTGGTGTCGTACGTCAGCCGCTTCATGACGCTGTATCCGGGAGACCTCATCAGCACCGGCACGCCGCCCGGCGTGGGCATGGGCCAGAAGCCTGCGCCCGTCTACCTGAAGGCGGGCGACGAGATGAAACTGGGCATCGCCGGCCTGGGTGAACAGCGCCAGCGCGTCCACGCCTGGGATCCCGCGCTGATCGACGGCTGATCCGCTTCGCCCTCTTGCCTTCCGGAGTCCTCATGTCGCAGACCGATACCGCAGTCATACGCATCCACCCGGCGGACAACGTGGTGATCGCCCGGCGCCAGCTAGTCAGCGGCACGCGGCTGGAAGGCGAGGGCGTGACGGTCGTGGGGCTGGTGCCGCCCGGCCACAAGGTGGCGGTGCGCGCCATCGCGGCCGGCGAGCCGGTGCGCCGCTACAACCAGATCATCGGCGTGGCGCGGCAGGCCATCGCGCCCGGTCAGCACGTCCACACGCAGAACCTGGAGTTCTCGGATTTCGAGCGTGACTACGCGGTCGGGCAGGATGCGCATCCGACGGACTTTGTGGACGCGCCGGCCATGTTTGACGGCATCGTGCGCGCCGACGGCCGCATCGCCACCCGCAACTACATCGGCATCCTGACCAGCGTGAACTGCTCGGCCACGGTGGCCCGCGCCATCGCCGACCACTTCCGCCGCGACATCCGGCCCGAGGCGTTGGCCGCCTGTCCGAACGTGGACGGCGTCGTGGCGCTGACGCACGGCGCGGGCTGTGCCACCGGCAGCGACGGCGAACCGCTGCGCGTGCTGCGGCGCACGCTGGGCGGCTACGCGCGGCATGCCAACTTTGGCGGGCTGATGGTCGTGGGGCTGGGCTGCGAGACCAACCAGATCGGCGGGCTGATGGAACAGGAGCACCTGCGCGAAAGCGGCATGCTGCACACGTTCAACATCCAGGACACGGGCGGCACGCGCAAGACGGTGGCGCGCGGGATCGAACTGGTCGAACGCATGCTGGAGCAGGCC
The DNA here is from genome assembly GCF_002331005.1 of Achromobacter sp. UBA2119. NCBI lineage: Bacteria > Pseudomonadati > Pseudomonadota > Betaproteobacteria > Burkholderiales > Alcaligenaceae > Achromobacter > Achromobacter sp. UBA2119. The sequence goes on from NZ_DCYD01000015.1 coordinate 233,993, forward strand.
AACCGTGTCGAGCGCCAGGCCGTGCCCGCCAGCCATTTGACTGTGGGCCTGCAATGCGGCGGGTCGGACGGCTATTCGGGCATCAGCGCCAACCCGGCGCTGGGTGCGGCGGTGGACCTGCTGGTGCGCCACGGCGGCACGGCGATCCTGTCCGAGACGCCTGAGATCTACGGTGGCGAACACCTGTTGACGCGCCGGGCGCAGACCCCCGCCGTGGCGGACAAGCTGCTGGCGCGCGTGCGCTGGTGGGAAGACTACTGCGCCCGCAACGACGCCGAGATGGACAACAACCCCTCGGCCGGCAACAAGGCGGGCGGCTTGACCACCATCCTGGAAAAATCGCTGGGCGCCATCGCCAAGAGCGGCACGACCAACCTCACTGACGTCTATGAGTACGCCGAGCCCGTGCACACACGCGGGCTGGTCTTCATGGACACGCCGGGCTACGACCCGGTCTCGGCCACCGGTCAGGTGGCCGGGGGCGCCAACCTGATCTGCTTTACGACCGGCCGCGGGTCTGCCTATGGCTGCGCGCCCGCACCATCGCTCAAGCTGTCCACCAACACGGCGTTGTGGCAGCGCCAGGCCGACGACATCGACATCAATTGCGGCGAAGTGGTCGACGGCGCGCAGAGCGTGGCGCAGATGGGCGAGCGAATTTTTCGGCTCATGCTGCAGACGGCGTCGGGCCGTCGCACCCGCAGCGAGACGCATGGCTACGGGCAAAACGAATTCGTTCCGTGGCAACTTGGCGCGGTGATGTAGCGAAGACGGCTCGGGGCGTGCTATACCCTGGCGTCGCCCCTTTTAGACATTGCGCAAAAATGCTTGAACGTCTGAATTCCGAGTCATTGCCGCGTCTGCCCGCCGACGTGGAAAAGCCCAGCTACGACCGCAGCCGGCTGACGCCGGGCATCGTCCATCTGGGACTGGGCGCCTTTCACCGGGCGCATCAGGCGGTGGTCACGGACCAGGCCATGCAGGCCAGCGGCGACCTGAGCTGGGGCATTTTGGGCGTGTCCCTGCGCCATCCCGCCACGCGCGATGCGCTGACGCCGCAGGACGGCCTGTATACCCTTGCCGTGCGCGACGCCGGCCCGGACGGGCAGGACCGGGAACACCTGCGCATCGTCGGTTCCGTGCTGCGCGTGATGGTGGCCGACGAAGACCCGAACGCGGTCCTCGAACGCATCGCGTACCCGCAGACCCGCATCGTCAGCCTGACCGTGACGGAAAAGGGCTACAGCCACGAACCCGCTACCGGCCACCTGCGCTGGGACGATCCCGACATCCTGCACGACCTGGAAGACCCCATCCGGCCCCGCAGCACCATCGGCATCCTGGTGCACGGTCTGGCCTTGCGCCGCGAGCGCGGCCTGCCGCCGATCACGCTGATGTCATGCGACAACCTGCGCGGCAACGGCGATACGCTGCGCAGCCTGGTGCTGGCGTTTGCGCTGCGGGTGGACGTGACGCTGGCCGACTGGATCGACCGCAATTGCACGTTCCCGAATTCCATGGTCGACCGCATCGTGCCGGCCACCGAAGATCAGGACCGCCAGCGGATCGCCGGCCGCCTGGGCGTCGAGGACGCCTGGCCCGTGCTGGGCGAGCCCTACCTGAACTGGGTCATCGAAGACAAGTTCGCCGCCGGCCGTCCGGCGTGGGACGCCCAGGGCGGTGCGACCTTCGTGAGCAACGCGGCGCCCTATGAACGGCTGAAGCTGCGCATGGTCAGCGGGCCGCATTCGGCGCTGGCCTACCTGGGCGCGACCCTGGGCCTGCACACCATGGCCGACGCCGCCAACACCCCGGCGCTGCGCGCCTTCATCGAGGCCATGATGCGCGAGGAGATCGCGCCCACCCTGCGCGGCATTCCCGAGGCGGGGCTGGTCGAATACCGTCTGCGCTTCCTGAACCGGATTTCCAATCCGGCGCTGCCGCATCCGCTGGCGCAGATCGTCATGGACGGATCGCAAAAGCTGCCCCAACGCCTGCTGGACACGATCCGCGACCGCCTGCGCGCCGGCCACGGCATCGATCGCCTGTGCCTGGCGGTGGCCGCGTGGCTGAACTACCTGCGCGGCGAAGACGAGCAGGGCGGCGTTTACGCCATTCAGGATCCGATCGCGGCACGGCTGGACCGCCTGCTATCGCGCGCCGAGGTCGCCGCGCACGCCGCCAAGCCGTCGCAGGCGGCGCAGCGGCGCGCAACGGTGCTGGCGCGCTTCAAACCCGTGTTCGGCGACCTGGGCGATTCGGCCGTGTTCGTTGAGTGCCTGACCAAGCATCTTGAAGCGCTGCGCGAACACGGCGTCCTCCACGCCGTGAAGGCAGCCACCTAGGAGACCCGCATGGACGCCGACAGCCGCGTGACCGCCGATGATTGGGAACGCTGGGCCGAGGTGTGCCTGCTGGCGCAGGACTTTTCCGCCGACGACGCGCGGTGCCTGGCGCACAGCCTGGCGCAGACCAGCCTGTGGGGCATCGATTCGCACGGCATCGCGCGGCTGCCGCATTACCTGAATCGCGTGGCGCACGGCTCGATCCTGGCCCGGCCCGACGTCCGCATCGCGCGCACGGGGCCGGGAACTGCGCAGGTGCATGGCGGCCGGGGGCAGGGCATCGTGGTGGCGCATCGGGCCAATGCGTTGGCCATCGAGATGGCCCGTGAGGCCGGCGTGGCGGCGGTCGGCGTCAGCGATTCCTCGCACTGCGGGGCGATCGGGCTGTACAGCCGTGCGGCGGCCCGGCAGGGCTTGATCGGCATTGCCTTCACGCATTCGGATTCGATCGCCGCGCCCTATGGCGGGCGTGCAGCCTTCTTCGGCACCAATCCCATCTCGCTGGCCTTTCCGCGTGCGGACGGCGCGCCGCTATGCCTGGACATGGCCACGACCGCCATTCCTTGGAATCGCGTCATGAATGCCCGGCGCGACGGTGTCGCGTTGCCGGCGGGTGTGGCGCTGGACGAGAACGGCGCGGACTGCACCGACGCGCAGGCCGCACGCGCCCTGCGACCGCTGGGCGGCGAGGAATACGGCTACAAGGGTTATGGCCTTGCGATGATGGTCGAGCTGCTGTGCGGACCGCTGAACGGCAATCCGTTCGGCCCGCACATCTCGTCGATGTACGAGGCGCTGGACCAGCCGCGCGAACTGGGCGCGTTCTTCATCGTCATTGACCCGGCGCGCTTTGCCGGGGGCGCGGCGCTGGCCGCGGTGGTGGCGGGGATGGCGGTCGAGCTGTCACAGGCGCCCGGCGCGCCCCGCATGCCCGGTGATCCGGAGGCCGACCACGAGCGGGAACGGCAACAGCTAGGTCTGCCCGTGCCGCCCGCGCTGTGGGACGAGATGCAGGCCTGGAGCAGCCGGCTGGGCGTCGCGCTGCCGGCGACGCGCCAGGCGTAGTGGCGCTGCGCCTGCCCCGCGATTGAAGATCGCGGGTCGAAGCGGCGAGCACATTTCAGTGTCGTCCTCACCCATGAGGGGTCATGTATCTTCCCGGGGCGCCTGCATAGCCGATTTCGCTGCCAGGGGCATTTGCGAGCTGGGCTCCGCAGAAGATTGCGGCGGCATCTGTGCCGTCATAGCCCGCGGCCGTTCCACCTTCCCAAATCGCAACGCAAACTGGCGCGTGAACACGGCGCCAAAGAAGAAGATTTGCGCGGAATACCAGATCCACAGCAGCAGCGCGATCAGCGAACCCGCGGCGCCGTAAGCGGACACTGCTGCGCCTCGGCTCAAGTACAGCCCGATGCCCCACTTGCCCAGCAGGAACAGCGCGGCCGTCACGACGGCGCCCGGGATGACGTCCGGCCACGAAATCCTGGCGCTGGGCAGCAGCTTGAAGATCACGGCGAACAGCGCCGCCACGACCGAAAACGAAAACAGGTTGGACGCCCACTCCGCCACGATCGAGAAGGTCGAATTGGCCCAGAGCGAGCCATAGATGCCGCGCGCAGCAGCGAGCGCGGCGTTCACGGTCAACGACACCAGCAGGAACAGCGCCAGCACCAGCACCAGACCGAACGACAGCAGGCGGCTTCGCACCAGCCCTTTAATGCCGCTCTTCTGGTTGGCCTGCACTTCCCACAACTCATCCAGGCTGGCCTGCAATTCCGCAAAGGCGGTGGTGGCGCTGAAGATCAGCACGCCAATCGATACCATGGCCGCAATCCAGCCGCTGCCGGATTCGTGCGCACTGGCAAGTACCGTCTGGATCACCTCGGCGCCGCGCTCGCCGATCAGGTCGCGCAACTGCGCAAACAGTTCGGAACGCACGGCTTCTTCGCCAAAGAAAGCGCCCGCCACAGCAATCACCAGCAGCAGCATCGGGGCCAGCGAAAACACCATGTACAGCGCCAGCGCGGCGCCCTTGCTGGACGCGCGATGGCTGGACCATTGCTTGGCTGAGTCCATCAGCAAACCGCCCATCTGTGAGGGTCGCAGTACTTGCAGAACGGTTCTGGGCAGTCGCATGGCGCAATGTCTCGGTAGGGCGAGCATTCATTGTAGGGACGCGTACAAGCCCCAGATACGGTCAGATTGTTGGCAAACGTTTTCAAACGCCGGGATATTTGCCGCTACTGAAACAACACGCAAAGTATCGGGCGCCATTTCGGTGCGCAAAAAAGAAAAACCCCCGGGGCGAAGGACCGGGGGTTTTTCGGATACTGCATTCCCCGGCCGAAGCCGGGGAGGCCTTGCAAGAACAGCGGGACTTAGAAGTCCATGCCGCCCATGCCGCCCATGCCGCCGGGCATGGCCGGAGCAGCGGGCTTGTCTTCAGCCAGTTCAACAACGGCGGCTTCGGCCGTCAGCAGCAGGCTGGCGACGGAGGCAGCGTTTTGCAGGGCGGTGCGGGTCACCTTGGTGGGATCCAGCACGCCTTGCTCGACCAGGTCGGTGTACTCGCCGGTCGCGGCGTTGTAGCCGTAGTTGCCCTTGCCGCCCAGCACGTTGCTGACCACGACGCTGGCTTCTTCGCCGGCGTTCGTGACGATGGTGCGCAGGGGCTCTTCCACAGCGCGCAGGATCAGCTTGATGCCGGCGTTCTGGTCAGGCGTGTCGCCCTTCAGGTCAGCGATGGCTTGCTTGGCGCGCAGCAGCGCAACGCCGCCACCAGCCACAACGCCTTCTTCCACTGCAGCGCGGGTGGCGTGCAGGGCGTCTTCGACGCGAGCCTTCTTTTCCTTCATTTCGACTTCGGTGGCAGCGCCAACGCGAATCACGGCAACACCGCCGGCCAGCTTGGCCACGCGTTCTTGCAGCTTTTCACGGTCGTAGTCGGACGTGGCTTCTTCGATCTGCACGCGCACTTGCTTGACGCGGGCTTCGATGGACTTGCTGTCGCCAGCGCCGTCGATGATCGTGGTGTTTTCCTTGCCAACTTCGATGCGCTTGGCTTGGCCCAGTTCAGCCAGACCAGCCTTTTCCAGCGACATGCCGGTTTCTTCGGAGATCACCGTGCCGCCCGTCAGGATGGCGATGTCTTCCAGCATGGCCTTGCGGCGGTCGCCGAAGCCCGGGGCCTTGACGGCGGTGGTCTTCAGGATGCCACGGATGTTGTTCACAACCAGGGTGGCCAGCGCTTCGCCTTCGACGTCTTCCGCGATGATCAGCAGGGGACGGCTCGACTTGGCAACTTGTTCCAGCACGGGCAGCAGGTCGCGGATGTTGCTGATCTTCTTGTCGAAGATCAGGACGAACGGGTCGTCCAGGACGGCAACTTGCTTGTCCGGGTTGTTGATGAAGTAGGGCGACAGGTAGCCGCGGTCGAATTGCATGCCTTCGACGACGTCCAGCTCGTTTTCCAGCGACTTGCCGTCTTCGACGGTGATGACGCCTTCCTTGCCGACCTTGTCCATCGCGTCAGCGATGATCTGGCCGATGGAGGTGTCGCTGTTGGCCGAGATGGAACCGACTTGGGCGATTTCCTTGCTGGTCGTGACCGGCTTGGATTGCTTTTGCAGTTCGGCGACGGCGGCGGCGACAGCCTTGTCGATGCCGCGCTTCAGGTCGATCGGGTTGAAACCGGCGGCAACGTACTTCAGGCCTTCCTGAACGATGGCCTGGGCCAGCACGGTGGCGGTCGTGGTGCCGTCACCGGCGTTGTCGGAGGTCTTGGACGCGACGTCCTTGACGAGTTGGGCGCCGATGTTTTCGAACTTGTCCTTCAGTTCGATTTCCTTGGCGACGGACACGCCGTCCTTGGTCACGGTCGGGGCGCCGAACGAGCGCTCCAGCACGACGTTGCGACCCTTGGGGCCCAGGGTGGTCTTGACAGCGTTGGCGAGAACGTTCACGCCACGGACGATGCGCACGCGAGCGTCATCACCGAACAATACTTGCTTGGCAGCCATTTCTTAGCTTCCTTCGAAAATTCGTTTGAGGCGGGAGATTTACTGAACCACGGCGAGGATTTCGTCCTCGCGGATGACGAGCAGTTCTTCGCCATCAACCTTCACGGACTGGCCGGCGTACTTGCCGAACAGAACCTTGTCACCAGCCTTCAGGTCGACCGGCAGGATCTTGCCGTCTTCGGTCTTCTTGCCGGGGCCGACGGCCACGACTTCACCCTGGTCGGGCTTTTCAGCGGCGCTGTCGGGGATGACGATGCCCGAGGCAGTCTTGCGCTCGTTTTCGAGGCGTTTGACGATCACGCGATCGCCCAGGGGACGCAAGGCCATGAGGAACTCCTGTTAACTAAATGAAAGAGGTGGTCGGTTGCCCGGGAGGCGTTAGCACTCACCGGAGTCGAGTGCTAATTATAGGGATGATGTTCTGAGGTTCAAGGGGGGGTGGGGCGCTGTTACATATTTGGGCCAGCGCGGGGGTAATGCGCTCAGGGCGACAGCATCGGTGGTGGCGGCGTCGAAAAGGGCGGGCATTTCAATCCCCCGCGCTCGCCGCCGGACGGATGTGCCACGCATGCCACCCGCGCTCCTGCTTGATAACGAGTTTCGAACCCGTCTGATTCGAATGCGCAATCGATCTCTATATCGTTGCCGCATCGCGGATGTGGCAGGTGAGTTGGCTTTCTCGGGAGTGAGTTGGCGGTCTCCGATATTTGCAACGGCGAATACTGCAACTGAAGCTCAAACCCGGAGGCTAATTTATTGTGTTGTTTCCACCCAGTATTAAAACCGTGCGGTTGGCAAGTCGCATTGGTGTCGTTGGAGCGTTGCTGTCCGTCGTCGCCAACCTGGCTGGTTTCTATAACGTCACATACCGGCCCTGGAGCGATAACGAGATTCCGCCGTGGCTGAATTTGCTTGGACTCCAGGTGGCGCTCGGAGGCTGGTTCATCATGTTGCTTGGTGGCAAGAGGTGGCTCGCTTGGGGCGCGGTTGTGCTCTCTGTCGTACTGCTAAATGTATTCTGGCCCTCGCGAATGCACATTCACCTATTCGATGCGAGCAGTGAATCCGTATACGGGGCGCCTTATCGCATCAGCTACGAGCCTTTTCGCAACTGGAGATGGCGAGTCACTCAAAACGAGGGATTGACGCCGGGAAGCAGTACGTTTTTCGGCCAGAGATTCACGTATAAGAAGGTGACAGCCGCGACGGCTGATGACGCTGGTGGTATCTCGATTCGAGATTTCAGATGCGAGGCCTTCAGGGAGGTCTATTTGGGGCACATATCGGTTACGTATGCGCGAATCTTTCCCGATAATCCTCTGAGCCCTTATTTCAACGTGCTGAAAGACCCTGCAAGCTTCAATTTCGAGGGATGTTCCGTCGTCGAGAAAAAGGATAAGTAGGGCCGTGAGGCTTCTCGGGGCGGCCCCCACACGGCCCACACGGCCCACATGGCCCACGTTCTCCATGCGCCATGCAGGCCGCCCCGACCACTCAGAAGCGGTAGGCCACGCCCACGCTTCCAAACACGTTTGCCTTGCGCTCGTTGAGCGGGCTGTCACGCGCATCGCCGAACACTGTGTTCACGCCCAGCGTGCTCATCAGGTTCCAGTCCTTGGTCAGACTGTAGTTCCAGCTGGCGGCCACGGCGGCCGATTTGAAGCCTGAAGAGGCCGAGTATTGCGGTAATCCTTCCCGGCTGTTCGCAGCATCGCGGGCGCTTACGCCAAACCAGGTCTGCATGGCATCGCTGTTGGCCCATTGCGTGCTTACGCCCAGGCGCAACTGCTGGCGCTCGGTCTGCAGCACGGCATACGAGGCGCGCAGTTCCAGCGTGCCGCCGTACCCGCTCTTGGCGGCCTGGCGGTACGCGGCGCCCAGCGCGTAGCGGCCCGGTGTCCATTCGATGTAAGCCCCATACGACGCATGGAAATCGATATCGCGCATGCCTTTGGTGCGATCGGCGTCATCGGAATCGCGGCCCAGGTCCATGCCCAGGAAAATTCCGGCCTCGAGGTCGGTGGCGAGGCTGGTGCGCAGGCCCATGGCCGGGAGACCGGCGCGCGGCGAAATGAAGAACGGGCCTGACGAATAATTGATCAGCGGCCGCGGCACGGCGCGATAGTCGCGCGAACCTTCGTAGACCGGCACGACAGCCACGCCCAGTCCGATGAAATTATTGCTCTGGGCATTCGCCCCTGCTGCGCCGGCGAGCAGCGCCAGCCCGGCCGCACCGCGCGACCACATTGATCCAAGCATGATGGCTCCTGTCGATTCCAACGGCGGCGCGTCCGGCCGCCATATCGGGCCGTTATGATGACGAAGCGCGTTTAGGAATTTTTTAAGAACGGCCAAAGCAAGGAATTTTCTGTTTGGGCCTGGATGCCAGGCGGCAGCGTGCCGCTGAAAGCGCTATGGCCATGGCCCGCTCCGAATAGCTGACGCACGCATGCCGTTCTCGCGCTTCGGACCTGCGATTAAAAAGTTCTTAAAGCGCCGTGCCGCATACTGCGGCGCTTGCCCGCCACTTCCATTAAGGCCCCCCATGCGGATTCTGCTCGTCGAAGACGACGCCATGCTCGCCGATGCGCTGGCCGTGGCCCTGCGGCGTGACGGCGCCGGCGTAACGCTCGCACGCGATGCCGGTGCGGCGCAGCTTGCGCTGATAGGCCAGGACTTCGACCTAGTGCTGCTCGACTTGGGCCTGCCCGGCGGCTCGGGCATGGGCGTGCTTGCGAAAATGCGGTCGCGCTACGACGTGACGCCGGTCATCATCATGACGGCACGTGACCGGCTGAGCGAGCGCATCGCCGGGCTCGACGCCGGCGCCGACGACTATCTCGTCAAGCCATTTCAGATCGACGAACTGCTGGCGCGGCTGCGCGCGGTGTTACGGCGTAGCTCCGGTCGGGTCGCGCCCGTGTTGCAATGTGGCGCGATCGTGATGGACCCCGCCAATCATCAGGTCACGCTCAATGGAGAGCCCGTCTCGCTCAGCACGCAGGAATACCGCACGTTGCAGCCCTTGATGGAGCGCGCCGGAAAGGCGCTCTCGCGTGCCGCGCTCGAGCTCGCGGTGTATGGCGACAGCGCGGCCACCAGCAGCAACACGGTCGCCGTCTACGTGCACCAGTTGCGCCGAAAGTTAGGCGAGGACTGCATAGAAACCGTGCACGGCTACGGCTACCGCATCCGGACCGACGCGCCATGATCGGGTGGTCATCTCACCGCTCGCTGCGAATGCGGCTGCAGGCGGGCATTCTGGCCGTACTGCTGGTTTTCTGTGTGGCGATGCTGGCCTGGTACCGCGCCGACATGACGCGCGAGCGCACCGGCGAGTGGGACTACAACCTGCAAAGCGTGGGCCAGACCGCGCTGCTATCGCTGCCCCGCGGGCTCGAGCTCACCGGTCTGCCGGATGGCTACACCATCCCGGATCAGTTGCGCATGGCGCCCGACCAGACCGACGTGGCGATCCAGGCCTACGCGCTCGATGATGGCCGCCGTCTGCTGGCCTCGCCCAATTCACCCAAGACACCGCTCGTCCCATCCGGCCTGGACGGCCTCGCCTCCGCCATGGTCGAGGGAACGGAATGGCGCACCTATGCGATCAGCGACGCCGAAGGTCGCATCCAGGTGCAAGTCGGCAAGGCCACCTGGCAGTTGCGCAACGAGCTGCGCGAGCGGCTGCGTACCGCGCTGGCCCTCATGAGCGCGCTGTTCGTGCTGCTCGCCGCGGTGTCGTGGGCCATTACGTACGCCACCTTCGCGCCTGTGCTGCGGCTTTCCACCGCCTTGCGCAATCGTCGGCCGCTCGACCTGGAGCCACTGCCCGACGCAGGCATGCCCGACGAGATCCAGCCGCTCGTCGGCGCGCTCAATCAGCAGCTCGCGCGTGCCGAAGCCTCCATCGAAAACGAACGCCGCTTTCTGCAGGATGCGGCGCACGAGCTGCGCACGCCGCTGGCAGTGCTTACGGTGCAGGCCGAAAACGCGTTGCGCAGCGACCATCCCGAGGAGATTCGCGCCACCGTGCGCCAGATCTTCGAGGCCACGCAGCGCAGCGCCCGCATGTCTGAGCAGTTGCTCGACATGGCCCGCATGGAGGCCGCCGGCCTGCTGGACGCGGCCGTGCGCATCGATCTCGCGGCCGTGGGCGCGGCGGTCGCGCGTGACTACGAGTCGAGGGCCGAACAGCGCGGACAGATTCTGCACACGGATCTCGCGCCTAGCCCAGTGCGCGGCCATCTCGACAGCCTTGGCATTCTGCTGCGAAATTTGCTCGACAACGCGTTGCGCTACAGCGGCCCGGGCGGGCGTATCGTCCTCAGTTGCCGCCACGACGGCGCCGCAAACGAGGTGGTGGTGGCGGTATCGGATAACGGCCCCGGCGTATCCGAAGCGTCACGGCCGCGCATTCTTGACCGCTTCTACCGCGACCCCAATGCCATCGGCCACGGCAGCGGCATCGGTCTGTCGCTCGTCGCGCGCATCGCGCGCCTGCATGGCGCCACGGTCGAGGTGGGCGCCGGACTCGAAGGGCAAGGGTTGGGCGTGACGGTGCGGTTTCCGCAGGCTTGATGCATTCGCAGGCGCCGCCGTCCCTGCCGCATGCGGCTTCAGCTGCTCCTTGTAGGTATCATCGCGGGGGTAATCGCTCGGCCATCCGTCCGACGGCATCAGGAATCACAGGTCGGCGTAGCGCGGCAACAAGTCTTGATCCACCAGGCGCATTTCAATGCGGTTTGCCAATTCGACATGCTTGGGGTTGTCAATCGAAAACACTTCGTCTGCCACGCTGACGATGACCGTGCCGGTCTGCTCCTTTCCGGCAGCAGGAAAGGGAATCAGCGCCTGAGCTTCCGGAACCTGTTGAGCGGTGATCACTTGGGGAAGGTAGAGCATCCAGCCCACGCCGGGCTTGTCCGTGAAAACTCGCAGCGGAAAATAACCTTCTGGGAACACCTCGATAAATAGGGGGTGAAATTCCTCGATGACGACTTGGAGCGTGGCCACCAGATCTTTTGGTCTGCTGAAGCACGCGGGGTCGCCGATCCGCAGGTCGATTCTGTCAGGAAGAACTTTCGGTCCGACGTGGCAGACCATTGACCCTCCTTCACCTTTGACCCTCCGGCCATTCCAGATTGCGACGAACGAGAACGTTCCTTTGTCTCCGCGGAACTCCTCGTTCAGAACTGCCAGCGCAGCGGGCGTCGCTTTGCCGTCTGATTCAAATACCCTGTAGAGGTTCGCTTCCTCGACGCTGTCTCCCTTGAGCAGCCAATTGGCCGCAGCCATGGAAGGACTATGCGTCGCGAGTGCTGAAGCGATTTTGAATTCACGTTCAAGAATTTCTTCAAAATCTCGTGACGCGAGCCTCTCATCGCGGAACATTGCGGAGATATTCATATCTGCCTTATGGTCTGGTTTCTGATAGAGCGCCCAATTGCGCTAGCAGGACAGCCATCCTCTGATGGGTAAGGTGAGTTTGGAAATACCACTTCAGCTTGGTTGGTGGATGCGCCCGCACTTGCGTCCCTTGCATGATCGCTTGCCGTTCCATGGCATCAAAACCTCGAAAAAAATCTTCCGAGCCCCGAATGGAACCGTCCAGGAATTGGTCATAGTTTCCCTTGGTTTCCTGGAGTAAGCACTCTGCGGATACGAATCCGTCAAAGTACGTGTCCTCCCAGTTCCATTCGTCGCTCCATTGGCAATATTCGGCGTCATAGGCGAATCCCGATACTCTGGCTTGGTATCGATAGGCGTTCCAATTCACTCCATGCCTGCGCCTGACCTTCATCCCCAAATCCGGTGGGCACTTCTTGCAAGGCTCTTCAGTCCGGGGTAACGCACGATCGGTAGGCTTGGCTTCGCTGTTCTCGCGTGGCGTGTCGCCAGGCAGGGTAGCCACTCCACCCAGTACTGCTGTCGTCGCAGCACTCGCGGCTGCTCTGGCCGTCGCCGCGGCAATAGCTTCTGCTATCCAACCTGCAATTGGGAAAGCCAAGGGGCCCGGCATCTTGATCTACTCCGCTTGTTGCTGGCGAGTTTCGTGTCGCAATTTCCAGTGGATCACTTGCAGGAAGTCATGAAATCGCTGATCGGCCGAACGGCCAGGCTTTTCCATCCAGCGGCAGAACCCCGGTTGCTTGTAAAAACTCGGCGCCAGTGCTTCCGTTCTTAGAAAGTGAACCAAATTCACATCTTCATCAATCCCGATGGCTCGCGATCGTGTCAAGGCGGCGGCGAGCCGCTCGGTCAAGCCCGCCTGGGCAAGACCAGGATAGTCTCGAACGATATCTTTCTCGATGGCCTGAACAAAGCCTTTTGCGTCAATTGCGCATAGGCCTGCGACTTGCTCCATTGAGAGTTCAAGTTCCATGGCTCTGGTAAATCCTGGTAAGTATCCCGTCCCGTTGAATCAGCCAGTCCAGGACAGGTGCAAAAAAGGCAGCTAGTTGGACGGGAGTCAGTAGCGCGATGATATCGCTCGTGATTCTCGCATCGTAATAACGCAATAGTGCGATGGCGCCGCTGGGCATGCGCACATTTAGTCGGGCGCGTAACGCTGCCGCCAAGTCTTCAGGCGCGTAAGCGCTGACAATCCAGATGCATCCCGTCGCGCTGTTGTCCATCCGATGCAGCGCGGGCAAGTAGCTGTCGTGATCGGCTGAGCAATCTAGCAACCAAGGGCCGGCATGGGCCAACGCTTCATCGGGCGTGCCGTAAAACAGTGCAATGCGGGAGGAGGACCGTGACAAGGGAGACCCACCTGCATGGTCTCGATATAGCAACCCGTCCACCAGACCATATAACCGCAGGGGAAAGGCTATTTTCTGTTGTCGCGAGCGCAGGTATTCCTCGACTTGAGCCGTCACTGCGTCACCCTCGCGCCACAGTCGTTGCGGCAGTGCGTGCTGCCGACTCCAAGCATTCCTGGCAGAGGGTTTCGCTCTGTGGGGTTGTCTCCGGTTGGGAGGCAGACAGGCCTTCAGCCTCACTGATGCGAGCCATCATCTGCGAAGCAATCAATATTGCTCCGCATGCGGTACGCATTCCTTCTACGGCGGTGTCGTGGCCCATGAAGGAATGATTGCGGCCCGGATCTGGCAGGATCGGAAAGGCGCCGTTGCATTTCGGGCATACGACCTTGTGGCCCACCAAGGCGATTTCCCTTCCGAATAGCATCGCGGTGGGAAGGCCTTCAGCAACCGTCCCGCCATGCGAGCTTTTATCCCCTTTTCGAATAATCGCGCGTTCAGGCATGGCATCTCCGTCTTCGTCGAAAACGAATTCAGCATTCCTGCGGAAAAAAAAACCGCCGCCGCGCGTTGGCAGAGCAAGGCCGTGGCGGGCAAGCTGAAGCAGCCGCCATTCCGGATGATGGACTTGATGGCCCGATATCAGGGCGATCGGAATCTGATGATTGGCGCCAACGTCAACAACCTGTTCGACAAGGTTTACATGTCGGGCATGCGTGACTTCGGCCGGGTGCAATACACGCAGGGCCCAGCCAGATCGAAGACGACCCGCGCCAAATGTTGCCTGGCGCCGTCCTCAAAAGTCGTAAAGCCGCGCCGCGTTATCGACCAGGATCGCCTGCTTCTCCGTCTCGTTCACCCACGCGCAGAAGGCCGACAGTTGTTCGCCATCGTCGATGGGATGCAGCGGTTCGCTGCGATCGCGCGTGCGCGCCACGCCGGGCCAGGCCCCCGAATGGGGCCAGTCTGTGCCCCACAGCATGCGATCAAGCCGCGTATCGATCAGGGCACGTGCGATCTCGCGCGCCTCGATGGGCGGGCGGCCGTCCTGCCAGACCGTGAGGCGATACGGCGCAGACAGCTTCACGTACACATTGCCCGTCGCCACCATCTCCAGCAGCGCATCGAAGCCGGGCTGGCCTGTGCCGGCCACGGCGCTCGCCAGCGCGAAATGATCGATCACGACGGGCACGGGGCAGTCGCGCAGCGCGGGGGCGAGCGCGGTGACGACCGGCAGCGTGGTGTAGATCTGCACGTGCCAGCCCAGGTCGGCCACCTGTTCGGCGGTGCGCGACAGCGCATCGCGCGCGATAGCTGGGTCGTGCTGGCCGAACGACTGCAAGTTGACGCGAGCGCCTCTCACGCCCGCCGCGTGCAGCGCGCGCAGGCCATCGCGCGAGATATCGGGCGCCAGGACCGCGACGCCGCGCGACGCATGGCCTGCCGCATTCAGGGTGGCAAGCGCATCGGTCATGCAGCGGTTGTCGGTGCCTTGCGGGCTGGCCTGCACGACCACTGCGCGGTCAACGCCAAGCGCCGCGTGCAGCGCAAGCAAGTCGTCGGTTGACGCGAGCCCTGGCATGAACACGCGGTTCTCGGCCAGCGGATAGCGGTCGAAGGGACCGAAGATATGCACATGGCAATCGCAGGCGCCTGGCGGTATCGCGCCGGTTACCGGGCTGTGACGGACGCCCAGCACGGTGCGCGGGTCGTCGGAAGAAAAGTCGGGCTGCGTACGGCTCATGGGATGCTCGGGAAACCTAGGGTGAGGAAGGGCGGGCACGCGGCCGCGCTCAGGGGTTCTGCTTGATGCCGGCGGTCTGGATCAGCCGCACCCATTTGTCGCGATCCGCCTGGTAATAGCGGGTGAAGGCCGCCGGGCTGTCGTCCGACAGCGCGTACCCTTGCGCCTCCAGCTTCTCGCGCACATCCGGCAGGCGAAGCACACGACGCACTTCCGCGTTCAGCGCGTTGACGACGTCTGGGGGCGTGGCGGCAGGCGCAAGCAGGCCGAGCCACGTCGCGACCTCATAGTCCTTCAGGCCCGCCTCTGCTGTGGTCGGCAACTGGGGCGCGAAGTCAACGCGCGCCTTGGTCGTCACGGCCAGGGCGCGCAGGCGCTGGTCCTTCATGTACGGCAGGGCCGTCGAGGCGTTGGCGAACATGAACGGCAACCGGCCCGCCAGCATTTCGGTGATGCAGGCTTGTTCGCCCGCAAACGGGATGCTGTGCAATTCGATGCCCGCGGTCTGGGCGAACAGCACGGCCGCCATGTAGGGCGAGGTGCCGATGCCGCCCGAGCAGAAATCGATCTCGCCCGGCGCGGCCTTGGCCTGGGCGATGAGCTCCTGGACGGAGTTGGCGCGCAGCTTCGGCCCGGCCAGCAGCACTTGCGGCGCACTGCCCACCAGTGCCACGCCGGTGAAGTCCTTCATCGGGTCGAACGTTGTCACGTTCTGCAGCGTGGGCGCGACGGCGACGGTCGTCTGGCTGGCGAGCAGCAGGGTGTTGCCATCGGGCCGCGCGCGGGCCACGTAGGCCGCCGCGATCATGGAGGCGGCGCCGTTCTTGTTTTCGACCATCACGGCGCGCCCGCCCACCTGCATGTGCTGCGCGACGATGCGGGCCACGGTGTCGGGCGCGCCTCCCGGCGGCGCACCGACGACGATCCGGATCGTGCCGCCCGCCGGGGTCTCGGACAGCGCGGGTGCTGCGCAAGCCAGCAAAGCGCTTCCCAGCAGCGGCGCGAACAGGCTAGCCAGCAGCCTGCGAGGGTGTGCCCCAGGTTTCGTTTGCATCGGTGTCTCCTCGCTGTATTGCCGTGCGCCGCATCCAGGCCGGGCCGGCTGTTGTGATGTTGGAGCCAGTGTCCGATGCGCCAGTTGATATAGTCAAATATATAAATTGAGTCATTTCATACATGAATGTGTATGAGCACCGAGGTTCACATGAACAAACGCGAAATGGCGCTTTTCGAAGCGGTGGGGCGCACTGGCTCCGTCACCTTGGCGGCGGCCGCCACCGGGATGTCGCAGCCGGCGGCGAGCGCGATGCTGAAGTCGTTGGAAGACAAGCTGGGCTTTGCCCTGTTCAACCGCGACAAGCGCCGGCTGGCGCTGACCGCCGAGGCACGCATGCTGCTGCCGGAGATCGTCCATGCCTTGGCGGCGATGGACAACGCCGAACGGGTGGCGGCCAGCATGCGGGGCGGGGCGCATGCGCGGCTCGACGTCGGGGCGGTGGCGGCGGTGGGCGCGAGCATTCTGCCTGGCGCGATGGCCTGGTTGCAGGCTCGCGAGGCCGGTGTGCGCGTCAGCGTGCGCACGGACATGACGCTGGGCGTGGCGGGGCTGGCGGCCGATCAGCGCATCGATATCGGCATCGTGATCGGTTCTGCGGCGCTGCCGAACGTGGGCCAGCGCACGCTGGCGCGGCTGAGCCTGCAGGCCGTGATGCCGGCAGGCCACGCGCTGGCGGATCGACACCGTCTTGCGTTGGCCGACCTGGCGGACATCCCCTACATCTCACTCAGCCGGCACTTGCAGGTGGGGGCGCTGACGGCGCGGCAGTTCGAGCAGGAGCGCTTGCCGTTTCTGCCGGTGATCGAAGTGAATCAGTACTCGGCCGCCTGCGCTTTCGCGGAGCGGGGCCTGGGCGTGGCCATCCTGGATAGCATGAGCGGCCTGTATGCGCGGCGACACGGGCTGATTGTCGTGCCCGTCGATGTGGAAGGCGGGCTTGATCTGGACATCGTGTGGCCGCTGAACCGCGGGCTGGGGCGTGTGGCGCGGCAGCTCGAGGCCGGTTTGGTGCATGAGCTGTCGCTCGCCGCCGAGTAGGCGGGCGTCAACCGGGGGCCGCGTTCGAATGTCAGCTCGCGCCAGTCAGGCGCGAATTGCTTGTGGCATGTGGCTTCACCGGCTCAGTGCGACGGCCTTTCTCCGCATGGCAACGCCAAGGGCGGCGACGGACAGCGCCAGCGGAATGAATGACACCCACAGCACCGTGTTCCAGCCGAAAGCCGACAGCAAGCCCCCCGATGAAAAGGAACCGATGGCCATCAGGCCGAAGACGATGAAGTCGTTGAGGGACTGGACGCGTGTCTTTTCCTCGGGCCGATGGCATTCCAGCACCAGCGCGGATGCGCCCAGAAACCCGAAGTTCCATCCCACGCCGAGCAGGATCAGTGACCACCAGAAATGCATGACGTCGATACCGCCGAGACCTACCGCAGCCGCCACGCCAATCAACACGAGGCCCATGGTTGCGATCCGTCCCGCACCAAAGCGGGAGATCAGTCTGCCGGTGAAGAAACTGGGCGCGTACATGGCAATGACATGCCACTGCAGTCCCAGGTTGGCGGACTCCTGCGAGTGGCCGCAGATGTGCATTGCCAGCGGTGCGGCCGTCATGAGGAAGTTCATGAGCATGTATGAGACCGCGCCAGCGATCACTGCGGCGATGAACCGCGGTTGCAGCGCAATCTCGGAAAGCGGGCGTCCGCCCGCGACCTCCGCGGCAGTGGGCGCGGGCAATCTGACGCCGAGAAGAATGAACGCGGAAATCGCTGCAACCGCCGCTTGCGCCAGAAACGTGGCGGCAAACATGTGCGGTGGCCACAGGTTCATCGTCCAGGTGACGAGTTGTGGCCCGACGACCCCGGCGGCGACGCCACCCGCCATGACCAGGGATAGCGCGCGCGCCCGTCGCTTGGGTTCCACGCCGTCCGCGGCGGCGAAGCGGAAGGACAGGACGACTGCCGCATAGACACCGCCAAAGAACGTGGCCAGGCTGAACAGCCAGAAACTTCCGATCATGACCGCCAGCATCGCCAGCAGGCCGGTGAGCACGCCAGCTCCGGTGCCCAGCAGAAATGCCGCACGCCGGCCGTGGCGCCTGGCGACGGCGCCCATCGGCAGCGTGCACGTCGCCATGCCGACGACAAAGATGGAAATCGGCAGGGTCGCGAGCATGGGCGTCGGGGCAAGCATGTTGCCAACGATGGAGCCGGTTGCATAGACCACCACCGAATTTGCGCCCGCCAGGGCTTGGGCGGTGGTCAGTCGCCAGATATTGCCTTGTTGAACGCCCTCGGGCAGAACGGCGGGGCGATCATGCCCTGGGGAGGCGCTACTTTGTGTCATTGCGGTGAACGGTGGGGGACGGGCTAGGTGAGCTGGCATTACAACGCAAAGTTACGTAGGCGATCTATCGACAGATTGCCAAGTTATATAGAATCGGCGACATATGAACGCGCTCATGCAATGGAAAGCCATTACGGCCCCCGCCGACGTCCGGCCGCCGGCGCCAATGACCATGAGGGTGCAGTCCATTGGCGCGCGGGATTACTTTGCCGCGCATACGCATGAATGGCACCAGGTCGTATATGCCGTCTCCGGCGTCCTCATGGTCACGGCAGACGACCATTCTTTCGCCATCTCCCCAAACCAGGCCGCCTGGATTCCGTCCGGGACAGTCCATAGCGTCGGTTCTTTTCTCGGCGCCGAGTACCGCAGCCTGTGGCTTGCCGACCATCCCGGAGAAACGCTTTCCGAGGGCGGGGTGGCAGTCTTTGGCGTGTCTGCGTTGTTGAAAGCGTTGATCGTTGAGGCGGCGGCAATTCAAGGGCGCTCGGACGAAGACGAATATTTCGGTCGGATATATCGGTTGGTGCTCGACCAACTGTGCCGTGCCGCCCCGATTTCACTGGTGCTGGCGTGGCCGGCGAGCGGCCCGCTATTGACCATTTGCGAAGCCTTGTACAACCGGCCGGCCGATCAAAGAAGCCCGGATGATTGGGGCAGGGAGTTGGGGATGTCCGGGCGGACGCTGGCCAGAAAATTCCTTGCGGAAACCGGGTTGACGCTGCGCGACTGGCGGCGCCGGCTGAAGTTGTTCAGAGCCATCGAACTATTGGAGAGTGGTCTCGACGTAACGGGGACTGCTTTGGAACTCGGCTATGGTTCCACGTCGTCGTTCATCTTTGCGTTTCGCACGGAGATGAAGTGCAGCCCGATGGCGTATATGCGAGCACGCGCGCCATACCGTGACATTGCGCCCACGTCCGCTCAGAAGGTTGAATTCAGTGAACAGCAGGACCACGAGGCGCCTCACTCTTACCCGGGGAATTAGGGTTATTCCGGGATTCTTTATGCTTAAACTTTTGTGAAGAATGGGCGGCGGATGCAGGGCCGCCGCCGATAAGGCATGAAGGCGGCTCACCGTGGTGCGGCACGTGACGCACCGTGCGCGACATTGCGGGGTGACGCCCCATCTGGAGAATCGCATGCTGCTGCGTAGACGTTGTCTGGCCGTGATGATGCTGGCGCTGACTGGCTGGACGACGGGTAGCCATGCGCAAGCGCCTTCTCAGGCCTGGCCCACCAAACCTGTGCGCCTGGTCGTGGGACTGGCGCCAGGCGGGCTGGTCGATGTGCTGGCGCGCACCGTGCAACCGCACTTGGCCGAGGCCTTCAAGCAGACCGTCATCGTGGAGAACCGTGGCGGTGCGGGCGGCAACGTGGCGGGCGCCGAGGTGGTGCGCAACGGAAAGGACAACCACACCTTCCTGCTCAATCCCTCGACGACCGAGTCGGTCAACCCGCTGATGTTCGCCAACATGCCGTTCGATCCGCAGCAGGATTTGCGGCCGGTTGGCTTGCTGGCCAACAGCCAGTTGTTCCTGTTTGTCCGGTCCTCGCTCGGCGTCAATACGCTCGAGGAGTTCGTGGAATTCGCGCGCAAGCGGCCCGATCCGTTCAATTACGGTTCGGCCGGCAACGGCACGACGCCGCATCTGGCCGGCGAACTGCTCAAGCAGGCGACGGGCATGCAAGCTACCCATGCGCCGTATCGCGGCGTGGCGCCGGCGATACAAGACCTGGCAGCGGGCCAGATCGACTTCGCGTTTGGCCCTGCGACGGTCTTTCCCATGGTGCAAGCGGGCAAGTTGAAAGTGCTGGCGGTGGCAAGCCGGCAGCGCGCTGCCGTGGCGCCCGACATTCGAACGTTCTCCGAGGTCGGCATCGACGGGGTTTTCGCGGACAGCCTGTTCGGCGTGTATGCCGCCTCGGGCACCCGAGATGATGTGGTCGAGCGCATGAACGCCGAACTCAATAAAGTGCTTGCGCGGCCGGACATCCAGAAGCGCTTTCTGGATGCGGGCGCCGAAGCAATACCGCTGAGCGCGGCCGATTATGCCGCGCGCGTGCAGGAAGAGAAGAAGCTGTTCGCGCCGCTGATGAAATCGTTGGGGTTGAAGGAACAGTAGATCGCACAAGGATGAGCGTGCCGCACTTAAAAGTCCCGCACCTCATCCACCGCACGATCCAGCGCATCGCGATCCAGCACGGCCGCGCCTTCACCCGCGTCCTCGATGAGCTTGGCCTGGACGGCATCCAGGATGCCCATCAGCGCCACGTAGATCTGATCGCGTTCCACGGTTTCGATGAAGCCGGTGCGCCGGTCGAGCGCGTTGAAGCCTTCGGTATATGTCCGAACGATCTCGGACAGGGTCGCCATCAGCGCTTGCGCATCCGCGGCGTGGGTCGCGGCGGCCTTCAGGGCGTCGGCGCGGGTCTTGCGGTACAACGCGGCGGCTTTCTTGGCCTGGGCGGCCGTGATGTGCTCGCTGCCGTCCCATTCGCGAAACGGATTGTCCAGGTTCGCGGCCAGCCATTCGGGCTTGCGGGGCTTGCTGACTTCCAGATCCAGACCTGCCGTTGCGGCTTTCTTGTAGTCCTTCTTGGCCTGCGCCAGGATCTCAGCGGGCATGCTCGTGAGCCAGAGCGATTGCAGCTTGGGCCAGGCGTCCGGCCCGGGCAGGCGGCTCTCGGCAGGCGGGAACACGTCGTTGATCAGGATCATCGCCAGCTCGCGCAGGGCCGCCAGCTGCTCGATGCCGGTGGCCACGCCGGGGGCGCCCCATACATACAGCGAATGCAGGTGCGGAAAGAGTCGCGCGACCTCGGCGCAGTCCAGCGTCTTCATGCCGCGCAGCGAGATCGCGCCAAGGCGCGTCAATCCGGCGCCGGACCAGATGGCGTTTTCGCGTTCCAGCCGCAACCACATGCCGTCGTCTTCGGCGTGCACGACCAGGTCGGGATGCACTTCACCGCGCAGCGACAGCGTGTTCAGCCCGTCATTCAAATAGAGTTCGCGCACGCCGGTCACGTCAATCGCGACCCGCCCGAACGAGGTGCCGCGCAGGTCGACGACCGGCTCGCCGAAACTGGCGTATTCCAGTTCGCTGAGAATCGGCTTCGTGCGGGCCCATTCGATCAGCCCGGGCACGGGCGCATCCACGTGCAGCTTGATCAGCAAGGGCATGTCGTCGAACGTCGCGAGCGACGGCGCGGCGAGCAGCGCCGCGCTGTCCAGGCCGCGCATGGCGCGCGTGATCGTGCGGCCCGGTTGCTCCAGCACTACGGTGTTATCGGGCGTATCCGCGTGGGCGGCCGCTTTGAATCGCGCACGGACGCCGGCGTCGATCGCGTTCCAGCGGCGCTGGTTGTAGAGCATGTCGCCACTGGACCAGCCGCCGGAATACGAGCGTGACTCCTCGGTCACGAGCGGCTCGCGCCAGCCCACGTGCTTGGCGTGCGTGGGTACCGGCCCGCTGATCCACGTATGGTCCACGCGGTCGCGCCAGAAGTAGAAGTCGAAGTGCGCCGGCCGCATCGCGGCGATGTCGGCGTCGCCGGGCAACGCGCTGCCCACCCAGTCCAGGCTCAGCACGGCGATCTCGGCGCCCGCGCCGTCGCCCTTCACATGCGTGATCTGCGAGGCGGTGTAGGCCTGCAGGCGGCGGTTGAACGTGACGTAGATATCGCCGGGCGTGTAAGACATGCGATGAGCTTCCGATAGGCTTCGAAGAACGCGAAGTATACGGTTGCGATCCGTCCCTAACGGCCCATCGAGGTACTACGCCGCTCCCGACAACAACACGGGCAGCTCCCACGCCCGATGCCGCACCGGCTCGCCCACATGCTTTTCCACCTGCACCAGTGCGGTCTGCGCGCTGGGCCCCTGCGTCAGCCGCGAGGTGCCGATGTCCGCCGTGAGTGCGTTCGGATTGCCGTGCCTGTCCAGCTCGCCGTCGGGGTCCGACCAGGCGCCCGTCGCCATGATCACCACCCCACGCGACAGCCCTTCGTCCAGCACCGCGCCCGCCAGACAGGCGCCACGGTCGTTGAATACCCGCAGCACATCGCCATTGCCGATGCCACGCTCGGCGGCATCCAGCGGATGGATCGCAATGGGTTCGTGACCGGACACCTTACCGGCGCGTGACAGGCTGGCCGGGTCCAACTGGCTGTGCAACCGGGTACGCGGTTGATTGGTCAGCAGATGCAGCGGCCATTGTTTCGCCGCTGGCGCGCCCAACCATTCCGTCGGAGGCAGCCAGGCCGGATAGCCGGGGCAATCGTCATAGCCATAACCCGCCACGACTTCGGAATACAGCTCGATCCGGCCGGACGTCGTGTACAGCGGGTTGGCGGCCGGATCCTGCCGGAAGCGCTCAAACAGCACATAAGGCGCTTCCGGCGGCGGCACTTCGGCATGTCCTTGCGCCCAGAAGGTGTCGAAGTCGGGCAGCGCGACCCCTCGCGCCTGGCATCCCGCCCGCATGCCGTCATAGACATGCCGGCACCAGCCCGGGACATCGCGCCCCGCCGTGAATGCTTCGCCAAACCCCGCGCGCCGCGCCAGCTCGGCAAAGATATCGAAATCGTTTCGCGCCTCGCCCTGCGGCTCGACCGCGCGATGCATGGCGAACACGTAGGGATCATGTGAAGACCCGCCGACATCCTCGCGCTCCAGCGCCGTCGTGGCGGGCAGCACGATATCCGCGCGCCGGGCCAAGGGCGTCCAGAAGGACTCATGCACGATCACGGTCTCAGGCTTGTTCCAGGCCTGCCGCAGGCGATTCTGGTCCTGATGATGATGAAAGGGATTGCCGCCGGCCCAGTAGATGAGCTTCACGTCCGGGTAGACATGCCGCCCGCCGTTGAACTCATATGCCGTGCCGGGCGCCAGCAGCATGTCGGCGATGCGCGCGACGGGAATGGCGAGGCCCGAGGGATTCCTGGGCACCGGGACCTCCGGCCCGGGCACCTGGCGGCGCGGCTGGCCGATGCCGTTCAACGAGGCATGCCCAAAGGCAAAGCCGCCGCCCGGCAAGCCGATCTGGCCCAGCATGGCCGCCAGCCCGATCACGGCCCAATACGGCTGCTCGCCATGCTGTGCACGCTGCAAGGCCCAGGCGGCGGTCAACAGGCTGCGCTGTTGCGCGGCCTCGCGCGCCAGCGCCGCAATACGCGCCGCCGGAATGCCGGTGATCGCCGAGGCCCACGCCGCATTCTTGGGCTGGCCGTCGGTATCGCCGCGCAGATACGCAGCCCACTTCTCGAAGCCGGTGCAATGGCTGGCCAGGAATGCCGCGTCGTGGAGGTTCTCGGTCAGCAGGGTGTGCGCCATGCCCAGCATCAACGCCGTGTCGGTGTTGGGCCGTATCGGCAGCCACTCAGCGGTCATCTCGGCGGGGATGTCGGCCCGGCTCGGGCTGATCACCACCAGTTTGATGCCGCGGCGCTGTGCCTCGCCCAACCAGCCGGGCAGGTTGTGCAGACCGGCGCCGCCCGACGTCACCTGGCTGTTCTTGACGGGTATGCCGCCAAAGGCGATCAGCACCCGGGTGTGTTCCAGCACGCTATCCCAATCCGTCACATCGCCACTGACGGGCGAGGTGGTGCCGATGACATACGGCAGGAGAAATTGCGCCGCGCCCCAGCTGTAGTTGCCGATCTGATCGACGCAGCCGCCGCCCAGAAACAGGAACCGGCGGATCAGGCTGCGCGCGTGGTGGACCCGGCCGGCCGAAGACCAGCCGTACGAGCCGCCAAACACGCCGGCCGCGCCATGCTTGGCGCGCACGCGCGCCAGCTCGCCAGACACGAGGTCGAGCGCGCGGTACCACGGAATTTCAATGTAGTCGTCGCCTTCGCGGTCGCGGCGGCCCTCCAGCCAGCCGCGCCGCACCGACGGACGGCGCACGCGCAATGGCGAATGCACCATCTCGGGAATGGAATCCAGCATGGGCGAGGGAGCCGGATCCGGACCAAAAGGCTCGCAGCCGACCAGGCGGCCGGCTTCGGTGATCGCCGTGAAGGCGCCCCAATGCGCGAGCGAGGGATGACGCGTGCGTGCCATGCGGATATCTCAGGCTTGATCGTCGAAATCATACGGCACAGCGCGCAATCCGCGCTTGGGGCGACGCGATCAGCAACGGCCGACGTTCAAGTCGGAGATCAGGTTGTTGAAGTTTTGGCGCAAGTCGTTGGCGTCGTTTTCGATCGTGGGGCGCATCATCTTGAACGCGCCGGTGCGCGCCGCGTCTTCCTTGTAGCGGCCATTGTCGGTGTGCTCCAGGATCTTGCGGCCCGAAGCCAGGAAGCCGTTGACGTTCATCATCATGCCGCTGCAGCCCTTGGGGTCGGCCTCGCGCGTCTTCTTGTCAAAACCCAGCGCCATTTCATTCATCTTGTCCAACTGCTGCTTGAACGCCTCCTGGTCGGCGCCCAGGCCCTTGCCCTCGAACACGCCCACCGCCTTGTCCATCGTGGACTTGCCGTAATAGACCATGCCGGCACGGTAGTAGGCGACCGTGTCCTTCTTGGCCTTCTCGAAGGCTGCCTTGGTGTTGGCTGTGTCCTTGACGGAGATGCCGCGGTAGAAGCTGTCTTCCGCCTTCACGACTTCCGTCAGCGCCGCGACGTAGGCCGGGCTTTTCTCGCGCGCCAATGCGCCGTTGTCCGACAGGAAGGTCTTGGCGGCCGAATAGTTCTGCAGTTCATTGCTCAGCGGCGCCAGCTTGCCCAGCGCGTCCGAGAAAGCCTTGGCCGGTGCGTCGATCTCGGCGATGGGTGTGGGCAGCGCCAGCGCGCGGTCGAGTTTCTCCTTGGTGCGCAGGATGGTCGTGTCATTGCTGATGACGAAATCCTTGAGCGGCTTGCTGCTCTTGAGCGCCGGGACAGCGTAGGCCTCGTAGCGGTCAAGCGCCTGCGCGAACGTCGTGGAGATGCTGTTGGCGGTATCCACGTATTGGTTGTATTTGAGGATTTCCGCCTGGGCGGTGCTGGCCTCGGGCGCTTTCGCTTCCGGCTTGGCGCTATCGTCGCCGCACGCGGCAAGCGCCAGCGTGACGAGCAGAACGGCGGACAGGCGCAAGGGGCGCGGCATATACATCTTTGTTTCCTGTGACGGGTTGCAATGAAGGGGACGCATGATATGCCCTCCATTTGCTTAACACGCTACAAAGTCATTCAGCCCTGTCACAAGAATTTTCAAGTCCTACCACCTTTACCGCTCGCCCGATGAACTGGATGGGGCCAGTCGGCTTGCCGGTGGGCGAGCCGGTGGCCGGTTCCAGCGTCAATTCAAACAACGGGTTCGGTTCCAGCGGCGGCAGCGTGTCCGCCGACCACCGCAACATCCACGCGATGCATTACGCGTTCCTGTTCTTTGCGCCGCCTTGGCGAGCCTTGAAGCGCGGGTTCGATTTGCAGATGACGTAGATTCGTCCGCGGCGGCGCACGACCTGGCAGTCGCGGTGGCGCGTCTTGGCATCCTTCAGGGAGGCAAGCACTTTCATGATGGGTTCCTTTAAACAGGTAAGCGTGTCAACAGGGCGGGTTCATGGCATCCGGGTCATTGCGTGAGCCCGTCGCGTGCCGAGCTATCTGCGGCGGCGGGAAGGGATGAGGCGCCCAGGTCATTGCGGCTCGTCGCTCTGCTCGCGGGCCCACGCGACGGCGTCGTGCGGATGCAGGCTTTCCATGTGGCAGACATGGGTTCGCACGTGCGAAAAGCGGCCACGCAAGGCGGCCTGGATCCGGCGCGCAGCACGTGGGGCGTGAGGTCATGCGGGTCGGCAAGGTGGTCCAGTTCCCGGTATAGCCGCGACATGTGGATGCCCTTGACGTGCCGGGCGGGAAGGTCCACCTGGGCATCGGCGCGGGCATGCAGCGCATGCCGATAGCCGGACTCGGCAAGCATGATGGGCAGATCGATGCCCTGCATGCCTACCCATTCCAGCGCGCTCAGGCTGGGGGAATGCTCGGTTGTCGAAACGTCGGGAAGTACGGTGTCCACAATGATGCTCGGAATCGCTTTATACATATCCCCGCCCGGTTCGGCGCGCGGGGATTCGTTTTGGGTCTCAGGACCAGTCCGGAAACGGGTTGGGCAAGGTCTTCCAGGCTTGCGGGCCTTGCGCCATTTCCTCGTCGGTCAGCAGACAGGCGTCAAAGCGCGCGCGCAGGGCCGCCTCGTCCATGTCCATGCCGATCAACACGAGTTCCTGGCGTGCGTCGCCCACGCCTTCGTCCCAGTTCTTGCGGATGATGGCGACGTACTCGGGATCCTCGGGCCAGCGCTCCGGCGGCATGGCGGCCCACCAGTAGCCCGCCGCGCCGTGGCGCGCGACCGCGCCTGCCTGTGACCACGAGCCGGCCATCTCGGGATGGCTGGCCAGCCAGAAGTAGCCCTTGGAACGCACGACGCCCGGCCACTCGCCTTCGACGAAGGCGAAGAAGCGTTCGGGATGGAACGGGCGGCGCGCCCGGTAGACGAAACTGCGGATCCCGTACTCCTCGGTCTCAGGCGTGTGCTGGCCGCGCAGTTCCTGCAGCCAGCCCGGCGCTTTGGAGGCTTCGTCGAAGTCGAACAGGCCCGTGTTCAGCACGCGGTCCAGCGCAACCTTGCCGAATTCGGTGATCTCGATGCGGGCGCGGGGATTGAACTTGCGCATGATGGCCATCAGCCGCTCGCGTTCTTCGGTTGAGACCAGGTCCACCTTGTTCAGCAGAATGACGTCGCAGAATTCGATCTGGTCGATCAGCAGGTCGACGACGGTGCGCTCGTCTTCGTCGCCCATCGATTCGCCACGCGCTCGCAGGCTGTCCTGAGAACCGTAGTCGCGCAGGAAGTTGAAGGCGTCGACAACGGTGACCATCGTGTCCAGTCGGGCAACTTCGGCGAGGCTGCGTCCGTCTTCGCCTTCGAAGGTGAAGGTTTCGGCCACGGGCAAGGGTTCGGAGATGCCGGTCGATTCGATCACCAGCTGATCGAAGCGGCCTTCCTTGGCAAGCCGGTCCACTTCAACAAGAAGGTCTTCGCGCAGCGTGCAACAGATACAGCCGTTGCTCATCTCCACGAGCTTTTCGTCGGTGCGCGACAGCTCGGCGCCGCCTTCGCGCACGAGGGATGCGTCGATGTTGACATCCGACATGTCGTTGACGATCACGGCCACCCGCCGGCCTTCGCGGTTGTTCAGGATGTGATTGAGCAAGGTCGTCTTGCCGGCGCCCAGAAAACCCGACAGCACGGTGACGGGCAGTTTGGGTTGGGCGGTGAGGAGCGTGTCTGCTTTCATGATGTCGGGTCGGTTGCCGTCAAGGCAGGTTTTTGATGTCGGCGCTAAATTGAGATGTTATAACATATCGTAAATCGGCTTCTGTTGTGGAGGCCGATCTGGTTTGCGAGCATGCGTCGTCCGATTGCGCGTCAGACTGTCCCCGGTAAATCAGGTACGCTCTGACGCTCGCAAATCCGGGAAGAGTCGATATGTGGCGCACGTTCTTCAAGATGTCGTTGACGGTGGGTTGGGTGCTTTGGCGGGCCGTCATGGCGTGGTTTGCGGTGGGCATGGCGCGATACATACCGTCGGCCGATGCGACGCTGACGCCCATCACGCTGACGCCCGGCCAGACAGCGCGCGCCGAGATCTACCGCATCCGCGAAGCGCCGCTGTGGATGGAAGCGCGATTTGGCGGTCCGATGGGCCGCGACCGGCCTGAATTGGGTGATTCCGCAACGCGAATCGTCGCGCCGGACGCGACGCCGCGCATCATCAACCCCGGAGAACCGGTGCGAATCCGCGTGCGCGATGGCAAGGGGCTGGACGTCGTGGTGAGCGCGGCGCCGCGCAGCGGCGCCAGCGCCACGCATTTCTATCGCAAGCTGTGGCCTGAAAGCTTTGCCGACGGCACGCAGCTTGAAACCGCGCCGGGCTTTCCGATGCTGGCGAAGGGGACATCCAATCTGACCTTCACAGTGGAAGAAGCCGGGCCGGCGCTTCAGGGCGAACAGATCGAACTGGAAGTCAGCGCGCCCATCGGGTTGAAGCGTACGGCGTCAGGGTGGGAGGACGTTTCCACCTTTATCTTCTGGCCCTTCTATGCGGCGATCCTGGGTGCGTGGGCGCTGGTCTGGGCGGGGCTGACGTGGTGGTATCGCCGGCGGAGCCGGCGGACGGCGAAGCAGGTGCTTGGCTGAGTTCAAAGAAAAGGCCCACGCAATTGCGTGGGCCTTGTTGCTTACCGCGGCTGAAAGCGCGAATGCTGCCGCGCTTTAGAACCGGTACGCCGCTTGCAGCTGGAACGTCTGCCCCGACACGTTGCCGGTGTCGAACAGACGGTCGTAGCTGGCGGTCAGGTCCATCGCCTTGCTGACGGGCAGCGTCAGGCCCAGGCCTGCCGAGAACATGCCGCGCGAAGGCGCCACGCCGGGCAGCGTGAAACCGGTGCCATCGCCCGCCGTTGCGCGGAACGCGCGGTTGGTGTCGAGGGTTTCGTAGGCGTAACCGACGCGGGCTTCGACGAGGGCAGGTTTGTCCGATTTCATGCTGAAGGGCAGGCCCACAGCGAGTTGCGCATACGGCTGCAAGCTGTTGAAGTCTTGAGCGCCGACATCCAGGTTCTGGCTGGTCGGCCCCGTTTCGCTGAAGCGGTCGGTATGCAGGTATTGATAGCGCAGGCCGAGACGCGGCGTGATCGTGACGGGACCCACAGCCAGCGGCAGGCTGGCTTGCAGGCCGGCCGTGATCTCCTGGCCGTCCGAATCGTCCCGCGCTTTGCCCGGGCCGGGGAAGGACCGGCGCGTCTGGAGGAAGTCGTAGGCGGCGCCGACCGTCGCGGCGATGGTGACCGCGCCCACGCGGCGGCTGCCGTAGCCCGCGATGCGCAGGGTGTCGATCTTGCCGGTTGCGGCGTCTTCGGTCACATCGACGTGGCTGTAGCCTCCCGCGACGCCCAGCGTCCATGCGCCAACCTGCTGATCCAGGCCGGCCAGAAAGCCGTAATGGCGATCCTTGTAGCTGGAGGCCTCATCGTTGCCCCGCACGTTCGCGGTATTGGAGACGATCTGGGCCCACGCCTGGCGGCCCGGGCGCGCGCAATTGGCGGCCGTCGCGGCGTCGGCGCAGTCCTGACCCAGTCGCGCGAGCAGCGTGTCGTTCACACGCTGGCCTTCGCGGATGGCGGCCGAGGCGACAGCGCCGAAGATCGAGGCGTTGGTGGGGGCAATGATGACCGGCCCGCCGCCGTCAGTGCCACTGGCGGCCAGGTCGAGGGTGCTGCCGTCGGCCAGGTTCTGCACGCTCTGCGCCAGTTCGGCCGGCGCGTTGCTCGTGACGGAAGCGAACCGCCCCGTGACGTTTGCCGCGTCGACGATGCGGAAGGACGTGGGGCTGTAGGTGCCGGGGCCGTACAGCACGTTCAGCGTGCCGGCCAGGGTGGCGGTGCCGCCCACCTTCAGTTGCGAAGCGGAGGTGGGGCTGACGTCGATGAACAGCGTGCCGGTGGGGGACTGCGTGTAGTTGCCCAGGACCGTCAGCGTGCCGATGGAGCCGCCGGGACGCACGATGCCGTCGTTGGTCACATTGCCGCCGATCGAGCCATGTCCGCGCAGCGTGCCGGCGGTGCCGACGGCAACGTCGCCCAGGATGCTGGCGGTGGGATGGGCGGCATCGCCGATTTCCAGCGTGCCCGCCGACACCGAGGTGCCGCCCGAGTAGGTGTTCACGCCGTTCAGGATCAGCATGCCGCTGCCGGTCTTGGCCAGCGCGCCGGTCCCGGTCAGTCTGGAATCGATGATGGCGGTGGCATTGCCATCGACTTCAATGGCCGAGGAGGCCGCCGCCAACCCGATGTCGTCGCCGGTGACGCGGTAGCCGTCCGTGGAGAACTGCATGCCGTTTACCGCGATTGCACCTTGGCTGCCATCGACCGTCACCGTACCCGCCTTCCCGCCGAACACGGGGCGTACATAGGTCTGGTCGAGCTCGTAGTTGGTGGTGCCGTCGGTCGTGGTCCAGTTTGTGCCGTTCGCCGTCCAGGTGCCGGAGCCGCCGGCAATTGTGCCGTCCGGCACGGTGTTGGCGCCGTCCCAGTAGTGGGTGCTGGGGTCGGGGAGGAGCGTCACGGTCAGCGCGCCGTTCACATTGCTCAGTCGTGCGAGCAGGCCATTGTTGACGGAGACGAAGGCCGTGTTGTTGCCGTAGGTGCTGGAACCTGTCGGACGCACGACGGTATAGGATTGACCGAACGCCAACCCGGTGCCGGCCAGGCTGATCGCGGCGCCGCTGATGGCTGCCGAGCCGTTCACATCCATGTAGCCGTAGCTGCTGGTGTCGACGACTTTGAAGGCCAGTCCACCGCCGGTCTGGGAGTAGTTGCCCGTGACGGTGATGGGATTGTTGATCTGAAGGTTCGCGCCGTAGTTGATGACGGAACGGCCCGCCACGTTGATGTCGTCGTTCAGCAGCAGGTTGCCGCGCCAAAACATCAGGTTTGCGCCCGTCACCGTGATGAGGCCTTTGTCGGCCACGCCCAGGCCGCCGCTCGTGCCGGTGAGGGTGCCGACGACGTTGCCGCTGCCGCCCGCGATGCCGAGGTAGCCGCTGCTGGTGGAGGTCAGGTCGCCCGCGATGAGACCGCTGTTGGTGATCGTACTGATCGAGCTGTTGCCGTCGATCTGGATCGCCGCTCTGCCACCGGTGATGGTGCCGCTATTGTCGAGCAGGTTCACGAAGCTGGAGCGGGAAAGGTAAATGCCGGTACCGATCGTCCCACCCATGGCACTGCCGGGCGCGCCCACGATCAGGCCTGTGTTGGTGATGGCGCCGGCCGTGCTGTTCTCCAGGGAGATGCCTGCGCTGTCGCCCGAGATGGTCCCCGAATTGGTCAGCGCGCCCACCCGGCCGCCTTCCTGCACCAGCACGCCCACCATGCCGGCAATGGTCCCGCTATTTTCCAATGTTTGGATGGTCCCGTTTTCGGTGGCCACTCCAAATCCCTCGAGGACACCGCCCATGTCGGCGCTTTGCAAGGTGCCGGTGTTGGTCAGGTTGCCGATCGTTCCGCCATCGTTCCAGATGGCTGCAATCGTCCCGCCGGAGGAACTGTTGCTGTTGATCATCCCGGCATTGCTGATCGTGGCGATGCTGCCTTCATTGAAAATGCCGGCACGTGCGCCGGCGATGGAGCCGCCCGTATTGTTGACCACGCTGGTGATGCTTCCGGACCCTGTATTCCGAATGCCGGCCACGGTGACGCCCGTTCCGTTGGACCTGATCAAGCCATTGGTTTGCACCTGAGCCAGAACGCCGTCGTTCTGCAGGCCCGCCAGTGCGCCATCGATGGTGCCGGAGTTCGCCAGTGAGGCGCCAGGGGCGGCGATGGCGGCGTGCAAACCGATGTTTTCGCCGGAAAGGCGTCCATTGCCGGTGATCGTAATGTTGCCTAGCGTCCAATCGTTGCAATTGACGGGGCCTGTGACGGTCGAGTTGCTCGCGTCGTTAAGCGCGACGCACGGCGCGGCATGGACCATGCCGGGAAGCAGGCTGGCGGCCACGAGGGAAACACCCGATAGAATTTGCGTCGACCGGGCAGGGATCGCCGTCCAGCCGGCCCGCGCGGATGCCATGTGAATGGAGTTGATACGTTTTTTTTGGTGTTTCAGCTTCAAGGCAGGCTCCCGGCTGGGGCGATGTCATGGGATATCTGGCGGCAACCGGAGAAGCAGGGGAATCCACGCGGTAGGCGGCAGTGTGGGGTCGGACTGGCGGCCGTTCTGTGGGCGCACGATCTCACCCCGCACATTACCGGCGAAGGCTCATCTTCAAAACGCGCAATAAGGGCGAAATACAGGCCTAAACTTCGCTTGGCGCGGTCCGCGCTCCGGCCCGGCCAGCGACTGAACCCTGCGGGTCAGGCCTCGGACCCCGGAAAGCGCTTTGCCAGCGCCTGCCCGACGTCGTGCAGGACCGTCTTCCAATCGCCCGGAGCGGGCTGGCGGAACAGGCGCAGCGACGGATACCAAGGTGTGTCGGACCGATGCAACAACCAGCGCCAGTCGGGCAGGAAGGGGAGCATCACCCAGGCGGGGCGATTGAGCCCGCCCGCCAGATGCACCGGCGAGGAGTCCACGGAGATGAGCAGGTCGGCCAGGGACAGGATGGCTGCCGTGTCCTCGAAATCGGCGATCTCCGCGTCCAGCGGCACGAGGTTCATGCCGGGCGGCGCCTCGGCCGCCTGTGCAGCCGCCGGCCCCTTCTGGATGGCCAGATACGTAATGCCGGGCACGGCCAGCGGCGCCAAGTCCGCCAAGGCAAGAGACCGGTTGGCATCGTTCGAATGCGTGGGCCTGCCTGCCCAGGCCAGCGCCACCCAAGGGCGCGGCAAGCCGGCCAGCCGCTGCCGCCATTTCTCCACGCGGTCCGCGTCGGCCGACAGGTAGCCAACCTGGCACGGCAGGTCGGTCATGCGCAGGCCGATCGCCATGGGCAGGGACATCAGTTCGCAGTGCTGGTCGAATGGCGGGGGGATCTGGCCGCGCGGGAAGGCGTCCTCGCCGACGAGGCGCCGGGCGAAGGGCAGCAGGTCGGCATGGACTTCCAGCACGACACGCGCGCCGCTGCGGGTCCGGGCCGCGTCGATCAGTCGCATGAATTGCAGCGTGTCGCCATAGCCCTGTTCGTCATGAATGAGCAGCGTCTGACCCGCGATGCGGCTGCCGTCCCAGCGCGGCCGCTGCACCTTGCGGTCCATGGCGGCGGTATGGGAAAGGCTGTAGCGCCAACGGTATTCCGGCCAGCCGCGGTCGAAATCCCCTTGCAGCAAGAGCGTTTCAGCCAGGTCGAAGCGAGCGGACAGGTCGCCCGGCATGGCTGTGGCGAGCATCGTCTGAATGTCAACGGCTTCCTGCACGCGCCCTTGAAATTTCACCGTCAGGCCGAGAAGCCGCCATAGTGCGGCGGGCGCGCCGCGGGGGTCCATGTTCTCGCGCAGCAGACGCTCGGCTTCGGCGTGCTGTCGCTCAGTCAGCAGCGCGCGGACGCGGTGAGCCAAGTCGTCCACGTCTTGCGCCTGCGCTGCGGCTGGGGCGGTTGTTGCGGCCGGGAGCGCCCCGGCGGACGCCGCGTCTGTTGAAGCCGCCGGTGCTTCGGCTGTTGCAGCCTGCGCGCCGCATGCCGTCCGCAGGCGCGTGCGAAGTTCGAGCGCCTGCGGGTGGGTTGGCGCGAAGGTCAACAGCGCCTCGGTCCACTGCAGCGCTTCGCGAGGACGCGACCGCGCCGCTTCGATGCCCGCGAGATTGATGTAGGCGTTTATCAGGCGCGGGTTGCACGCGATGGCGCGATGCGCCGCGTCTGCCGCCGCATCGTAGTCACCCAGTTCACCCAGCACGAAGGCGAGGTTGCTGTGTCCTTCGGCGTAGTCGCTCCGCAAGGTGAGCGCCTGGACGTACAACCGGCGCGCCTCGTCCAGGCGATTCACGCCCACGTACGCATTGCCGAGGTTGTTGAGCGCTTCCGGGCTGTGCGGCTGAAGTTCCACCACCCGCTCAAGACAATTGACGCTTTCGGCCGAGCGGCCCTCTTCCTGCAGAATGATCCCCAGGTTGTTCCACGCCATGACCAAGCCGGGGTCACGTTTCGTGGCTTCGCGCGCGGCGGCCTCGCCCTCCGCGAGCAGGCCCTGCTGACGGCAGACTTCGGCCAGGTTGCCAAAGTAGACCGCGGGCGCGGCGTCTGCCCGGCATGCCTGTTTGAGCAGTTCAAGCGCCAGTGCCGGCTGGCCATGCGTATGCGCGATCAGGCCCAGCAGATGGGAGGCTTCCGCCTGTCCCGGCGACGCGGCCAGAATGCGCCGGCACAGGATTTCTGCCTGGGCCGCCTGCCCGGCGCTCCAGTGGGCGTGAGCCTGTCGCAGGGCTTCGGGCAGGGAAAGCAGCTCGCCGGTCGTCGGCGCGGGCGGTGCGGGCTTGGGGGGCATGGTGAGGCCGGCGGCGGCCGCTCAGGGCGGCCTGAAGGGAAACGTGAAGCGCAGATTCTAGTGCCTTCGGGCGGGGTTGCCATCTACGCGCCGCGGCGTATCGTGACCCGCAAGCCCGGGCCGAAGTCGCTTTCCGCATCGCGCATGGCAAAGGCAATGCGCATCCCGTGCGCGTGCGCGATGCGGCGGGCGATGGAGACGCCCAAGCCGCTGCCGGCTTCCTCGTTGCCGGCGGCGCGCAGAAACCGGTCGCCCAGCCGCGGCAACACTTCGGGCGCGACGCCCGGCCCCTGGTCGTCGATCGAGATCTCCGAGGGAGAAAAGGCCAGGCCGGATTACCTGGTGTACCGGAACCGCAAGTCGGAGGCGGTTCCTTATCTGGAAAAGGCGTTGAAAGCGCCGCCCCGGCCCGGTCGCGAAGTGGCTGACGAGGGCCGGCGGGAGGAAGTGCGCACGCTGCTGAAGGCGGCCCGCTGAGTCGGTACTGATACGGCACCGTGACGACGATTTCGATCTGCTACTGCATCTTTGCGTTTGAACTTGCGGAGGTGGAGCCTGACGCCGGTGCGCTCAGACGACAGCCGGCGCCCGGCAGGACTTCCCGCGGATCACATCAGTCCATCTTCAACCCCGCGGCTTTGGCGACCGTTGCCCATTTCTGAACCTCGCCGGTAATGAACGCGGTGAAATCCTGCGGGCTGCGCAAGGTGACGGCGTTGCCGGTGGCCTTCAGCGGCTTGACCACTTCCGGGTCGGTCAATGCGGCCCGGGTGGCCTGCGCCAGCCGGTCGCGTATGGCATCCGGCAGGCCGGCCGGCGCGGACAGCCCCGTCCACGACACGGCGTCGAAATCCGGAAAGCCGGATTCGGCGACGGTTGGCAGATCGGGAAAGAGCAGGCTTCTTGAGGCGCCGGTCGAGGCCAGCACGCGCAGCTTGCCTGCGCGGACATGCGGCTCCAGGGTGTCAGCGACCATGACCAGGATGGGAACCTGCCCGCCGATGACATCGGTCACCGCCTGCGAGGCGCCCTTGTAGGGGATGTGTTGCACCTTCAGGTCGGCCCGTTGTTTCAGGAGTTCGAAGGCAAGGTTGCCGGAAGATCCGGCGCCCGGGCTGGCGTAGTTGTATTTGTCCGGCGATTGGCGAAGCAAGCTAGCCAGTTCCGCGAGCGTCTTGGCCGGAAACTCGGGGTTCACGGCAATGACGTTCGGACTGGAGGTAATGCTGCTGATGTGGGTGAAGTCCTTGAGCGGGTCGTACGGCATGAACGCGTACAGGGCAGCGTTGGCCGCGTGGGTACCCACGCCGGACATCAGCAGGGTATAGCCGTCCGGTTTGGCGCGGGCGACAAATGCCGAACCGATATTGCCGCTGGCGCCCGCACGGTTTTCCACGATGACCGACTGGCCGAGCTGCGTGGACAGCGCGCGAGCCAGGATCCGCCCCGTGACGTCGGTGGTGCCGCCTGGTGGAAACGGCACGATCAGCGTGATCGGCTGGCTGGGCCACGCGTCGGCGGCATGTACGGGGGCCGCGAATGCGGCTGGCAGGGCCAGCGCCGCAAGCATTGCGCAAAAGCGGCGGCGCGACAGCCGTGCGCGGTTGCCATTGAGGTTGTGCATGTTGTCTCCTGTTCTGGTTTTGATTGGGGGCGTGCAGGCGGCGCGTCAGGGTTCGATGCGCCAGTGCCGCACCGTCCAAGGTTCGAACTGTTCCGGCGTGAAGTCCATGCCGAGGCCAGGACCGTCGTGGGCGTCGCTGCCGGCGATCACCGTAGATATGCTGGCGTCGGAACGGTTCATCGGCCACAGCCGGCACCTTCCGGTCGGCGCGCTGACGGCGCAGGTGCTGGAGGAGGCTGGCCTGTCTTGCCGCCCCGCGATTGAAGTGATGCAGTTCTCCGCGGCGTGCGCGCTGACGGATGCAGGGTGCGGTCCGGCGGTGCTGGAGAGCGTGACGGGGGAATATGCCCGTCGCCTGGGTTTGGTCCCGGTTCCCCTGAATGCAGGAAGAACGCTTTCGCTCAGCCTGGTATGGCCGCAGGGAAAAGGCATGAGCGGCGGCGCGCGATTCGTCAAGCATGCGCTGTCGCAAGCGCTGTCGGTGGCATAAGTCCTAAACGCAATCTCAAGGAGACTTACGTGCTGGGTTCTGAACTGATCATTCGCTCGCTGCGCCGACGGGGCGTCACCACCATCTTCAGCCTGTCCGGCAATCAGATCATGCCGCTCTACGACGCGTGCATCGACGCCGGCATTCGCATCGTCCACGTGCGGCACGAAGCGGCCGCCGTCTTCATGGCCGATGCGTGGTCGCAGGTCACGGGCGAGCTCGGCGTGGCGATGGTTACGGCGGCGCCGGGCCTGACCAATGGCCTCGCGCCGCTGTACTCGGCCTTACAGGCGGAAAGCCCGGTTCTGCTTATCTCGGGCGATTCGTCGGTGTCGGAGGACGGCTCGGGTGCGTTCCAGGAGCTGGACCAGGTCGCCATCACGCGGCCGTTGACCAAGTTGTCGGTGCGTCCGCAGTCCGCGGCAGAACTTTGCCCCGCGCTTGAAGATGCCATGACGCAGGCGCTTGCGCCTCGTCGCGGCCCTGTCCACGTGGCGCTTCCGTTTGATCTGCTGACGGCCGAATCGGGCATCGCGGATCTGCCCGAGGCGCCCGCAGATCGGCTGGCTGTCGCGCCGGATGCGGCGCATGTGGGTCAATTGGCTGAACTGTTGAATGCCGCCCGCCGCCCGCTGGTATTGGCGGGACCGACAAGCGCGCGATCGCACGGCCGTTCCGCCCGCGCGGCTGCGCAAGCCACGCTTGGCCTGCGCATCATTCCGATGGAAAGCCCGCGCGGGCTGAAGGATCCTTCGCTGGGCGCGTTGGCCGGCATCATGCCAAGCGCGGATCTGATCGTTCTGGCGGGAAAGTGCCTGGACTTCACGCTGGGATTCGGCGGCACGGGCGCGCTTGGCGACAATGCACGCGTCGCGGTGATCGACCCGGATCCCGCCATGCTGGAACGCGCGGGCCGTCTTCTCGGCGAGCGTCTGGTGTTGGCGTTGCAAGCCGACCCGGTTGCGGCGCTAGCCGCGATACGGGCGGCGCAAGCTTCGGCTGAACGTCTGGCGTGGCAAAAACAGGTGGATGACGCGCTGCGCAGCCGGACGATCAAGGCGCCGTCCGCGCCTGTCGAGGGCGCGCTGGGCCCGCGCGCGCTGTGCGAGACCGTGCAGGCATTCCTGACGTCCGCGCCGGATCCGATCCTGATCTGCGACGGCGGCGAGTTCGGCCAGTGGGCGCAGGCATTCTGCCAGGCGCCGGTACGCATCATCAACGGCATGTCCGGCGCGATCGGGGCAGGTGTCTGCTACGCGATCGCCGCGAAGATCGCACGGCCCGAAGCCACGGTGGTCGTCATGATGGGCGACGGCACCGCCGGGTTTCATTTGATGGAGCTGGATACGGCGGTGCGCGAAGGCGCGGCGGTCATTGCGGTGATCGGCAACGACCTGCGCTGGAACGCCGAACATCTGATCCAGATGCGTACCTATGGTCCGCAGCGGCTGATCGGCTGCGAGCTTTCACCGACCGCGCGGTATCACGACGTGGCGACTGCGCTGGGCGGCGCGGGGTTTGCGGCACACGACGTGGATAGTCTGGCCTACGCGCTGAAAGGAGCCGCCGACAGCGGTCTGCCAGCTTGCATCAATGTATCGCTGGCTGGCGAGGCCGCGCCGGCTTTCAACGCTGGATTGATGGCGTCGACGAGCGGACATTGAGCGG
Source organism: Achromobacter sp. UBA2119 (assembly GCF_002331005.1). NCBI lineage: Bacteria > Pseudomonadati > Pseudomonadota > Betaproteobacteria > Burkholderiales > Alcaligenaceae > Achromobacter > Achromobacter sp. UBA2119. The sequence goes on from NZ_DCYD01000015.1 coordinate 272,016, forward strand.
GGAGCTGGTCAGTGTCCGCGAAAATCGCGCGCTCTGGGTGCCTGGCGGACCAGCACATCTTGCCAGCGAAGGCGGGCGCTATGCCGACGCCCGCCGCGGCAGCCACCGCCAAAACACCCCCGCCGCCACCAGCCCCAACGTTCCCACGCCAAACGACGCGCCACCCAGCGACAACAAGGCCGTCAGCGCCGACAGCGCCACCGGCCCGCCGCTCGCACCCAGATCGGCCATGAAACGCCAGATGCCCAGAAACTGCGTGCGCGCGCCGGGCGGCGCGGCATCCGCGCCCAGCGTCATCACGATGCCGGACCCGATGCCGTTGCCAAAGCCCAGTAGCAGCGACACCAGGATGAAGCTCGTCACGCCGCCTGTCAGCGGGATCGCCATCAAGCTCAAGCCCATCAGCAGCGTGCACGGCAGCGCCACCCACAACCGGCCACGCTGATCCATCACCTTGCCCGCGGGATAGAACACCGACATGTCGACCGCCGCGACCAGGCCGTAAACGAGCGACGTGGTGGTGGCGTCCAGCCCAAGATGGTCTGCCCACAGCGGTATCACCACCTGGCGCGACGCGCGCAGCGCGCTGATCAGCATCACGCCGACGCCCAGCGTGGCGTACACGCCGCGATGGTCGCGCGCGACTTCGCCGATGCGTGCGCGCGGCGCGCCTGCGGCCTTGGCGTGCGAGGGTTCGATGTCGGGCGCCTTGATGGCGATGAAGCCCGCGCCGAGCATGGCGCAGACGGCAATCCAGTACGCGCCGTCCAGCCCCATGAAGTGAATCAGCGCCGCGCCCGCGAAGGGGCCGATGAAGGTGCCGATGCGGGTTGTGCCGCCCAGCGTGGACAGGGCGCGCGCACGGTACGTCAACGGCACGACCTCGATCATGTAGCTTTGGCGCGCCAGCTGGAACACCGATTGCGCGCAGCCCTGCATCAGCATGGCCAGCGCCAGCACCCAGAGATGCGGCACGCCGATCACCAGCAGCAGACCAGCCACGCTCAACAGCGCGGCGCCGGCCATCGCGCGCTTTTCGCCGAAGCGTTCAGTGATCAGCGCGGACGGAATGTTGGAGAGCAGCGAGCCGACGCCGATGAGCGCGGCGATGAGACCGGCGGCCGCAAACGACGCGCCTTGTTCCCGCGCGGTGAGCGCGATCACGGGAAGGATGGCGCCGTTGCTGATGCCATATAGCAGCGACGGGCCGAACGCCGGCACGGCGATCTGCTTCAGATTGAACGATTCGGGATGCGACATGAGGGGAGGACGTGAGCACGGCCGCTTGCCGTCCGCCTCGCGTTTGCGCGTGGGCCGGCCCGGCGGTCATCGATGCGGAATCCCGTGAGTGTAGCGAAAGCGCTCGGCGCCCGGCTGTCAGCAGCCTGGCAGCGCATTCGCGATGGCGCCGCGATCCCGCGCGAGGGGAAGCGAAGGTCGGCGTGTACGCGATCTCCGGGTTTCTCCCTATTTGCATACGTATGCAAGGATTTGAAAGTGCCCTCCATCGATGAACTTTCAACGCTTGCAGGACCCGAGACCATGATCCGTTATCTGAAGCGCGGCCGGACCGCCGCCGTCAAGACCGACGACGACGCCAAGGTGCGCGCCACCGTCGAAGACATCATTCGCGACATCGAAACCCGTGGCGACGACGCCGTGCGCGATTACAGCCGCAAGTTCGACAACTGGGACCCGGCGGACTTCCGGCTGTCACGCGCCGAGATCGAGGCGGCGCGCAAGCAGTTGTCGGCGCGCGAGATCGAGGACATCGCTTTTGCCCAGAGCCAGGTCCGCAACTTTGCGCAGATCCAGCGCGACTCGATGCGCGACGTGGAAGTGGAGACTTATCCCGGCGTGGTCCTGGGCCACAAGCACGTGCCGATGAACGCGGTGGGCTGCTACATCCCGGGCGGCAAGTATCCGCTGCTGGCCTCGGCGCACATGAGCGTCCTGACCGCCAAGGTGGCGGGCGTGAAGCGCATCGTGTCCACGGCGCCGCCGTATCAGGGCAAGCCGCATCCGGCCATCGTGACCGCGATGGACATGGCGGGCGCCGACGAGATCCTGGTGCTGGGCGGCGTGCAGGCCGTGGTGGCGATGGCGGTGGGCACGCCCAGCGTGGCGCCGGTGGACATGCTGGTCGGCCCGGGCAACATGTTCGTGGCGGAGGCCAAGCGGCAGTTGTATGGCCGGGTGGGCATCGACCTGTTTGCGGGACCGACCGAGACGCTGGTGATCGCCGACGACAGCGTGGATGGCGAGCTGTGCGCCGTCGACCTGCTGGGCCAGGCGGAACACGGCCCCACGTCCCCCGCGGTGCTGCTGACCACCAGCGAACAACTGGCGCGCGACACGCTGGCCGAAGTCGAGCGCCAGCTTTCGATACTGCCGACGGCCGGCATCGCGGCCAAGGCGTGGGCCGATTGCGGCGAGGTCATCGTCTGCGACAGCGACGAGGAAATGCTGCAGGTGGCCGATGAACTGGCGTTCGAGCACGTGCAGGTCATGACGCGCGATCCCGATTACTTCCTGAACCGGATGACGAACTACGGCGCGCTGTTTCTGGGACCGCGCACCAACGTCAGCTTTGGCGACAAGGTGATCGGCACCAACCACACGCTGCCGACGAACCGCAACGCCCGCTACACCGGCGGCCTGTGGGTGGGCAAGTTCCTCAAGACCTGCACCTATCAGCGCGTGCTGACGGACGAGGCCAGCGCGGCGATGGGCGAGTATTGCTCGCGCCTGTGCCACATGGAGAATTTTGCGGGCCACGGCGAACAGGCCAACATCCGCGTGCGCCGCTATGGCAATCGCCCCGACCTGCCGTGGTATCGGCCGGTGGAGGCCCAGGCATGATTGCGCTGCCCAAAGGACCGGACTTCCGCCTGGACGGACGCCGCGCCCTGGTGACGGGCGGCAGCGGCGGCATCGGACTGGCGGCGGCCGCCGCGCTGGGCCGCGCGGGCGCGCATGTGACGGTGGCGGCCCGGCGCGAGCCGGAACTGGCGCAAGTGTGCGAAGCCTTGCGGGCCGAAGGCATCGGATGTGCGCCGCTGGTGCTGGACGTGACGGATTCCGCCGCCGTGGATCAGGCGGTCGCGCGCGCCGAGCCCTTTGACATCCTGGTCAACAACGCGGGCATGAATCGTCCCAGGCCGCTCGTCGAGCAGTCCGACGAGGACATCGACGCCGTGCTGGACCTGAACGTGAAGGCGGCTTTCTATACCAGCCGGGCCGTGGCACGCCGCCTGCTGCAGGAAGGCCGTGCAGGGTCCATCGTGAATGTGTCGTCACAGATGGGGCACGTGGGCAGTCCGCGGCGCACGCTGTATTGCGCCAGCAAGCACGCGCTGGAAGGCATGACGCGTGCCTTGGCGTGGGAGTTGGGCGCGGCCAACATCCGCGTGAACACCGTGTGCCCGACCTTCATCGAAACGCCCATGACGGCGGGCATGCTGGAGCAGCCCGGCTTCCGGGAGTGGGTCTGCGCGCGCAACGCGCTGGGCCGCGTCGGCCGTCTGGACGAAATGATGGGCGCCATCGTGTTCCTGGCCAGCGACGCGTCCAGTCTGATGACGGGCAGCGCGCTGATGCTGGACGCAGGATGGACCGCGGCATGAGGACCGCGCCCCGCGCGCAGGACGTGGCGGATCTGGCGCAAGTGTCGCAGTCCGCCGTCAGCCGCACGTTCACGCCCGGCGCCAGCGTGTCCGAAGAGACACGTCGCAAGGTGCTGGCGGCCGCCCAGAAACTGGGCTATCGGCCCAACGCGCTGGCACGCAGCCTGATCACCCGCCGCAGCCGCATCGTCGCATTGGTGATGAGCTATCTGGAAAACCAGTTTTATCCGCTGGTGATCGAGCGGCTGTCGCAAAAGCTGCAGAAAGAGGGCTATCACGTGCTGATGTTCATCGCCGAGGTGGACGAGGCGGCCGACGGCGTGCTGGCCGAGATCCTGCAATACCAGGTCGACGGCATCGTCATGGCCTCCGCCATGCTGTCGTCCAACGTGGCGCGCAGTTGCGCAGAAGTCGGCGTGCCGGTGGTGCAGTTCAATCGGGTGTCCATCCTGGGCGGCCTGGCACGTCACGCCAGCAGCTCGGTCACGTCCGACAACTATGCGGGCGGCCAACTGGTGGCGCGACTGCTGGTGGACCGCGGCTACCGGCGCTTTGGATTTCTGGCGGGGCTGGAGGATTCGTCGACCAGCATCGAACGCGAACGGGGCTATCGGGACGCGTTGACCGAACTCGGCCACGACATCGCCTGCCGCGAAGTGGGCCACTACGACTTCGATCTGGCGCAGGCTGCGGTTCGCCGAATGTTTGCCGCCGACCCGCCGGACGCGCTGTTTGCCGGCAACGACCACATGGCGATTGCGGCGCTTGACGTGCTGCGTCAGGAACTGGGCCTGCGCGTGCCGGAGGACGTGGCCGTCGTGGGCTTTGACGACGTGCCGCAGGCTGCCTGGGGCGCGTATCGCCTGACCACCGTGCGTCAGCAGGTCGAACCCATGGTGGACGCCACCGTCGCCCTGCTGCGCGAACAGATGCAGGCCGAGCTGCGGCCGCGCGACATCGTCATTCCCTGCTGCCTGGTTGAACGCGCGACGGTCCGGGCGGGGCCCTGAAGATTCGCTATTCCCCTTTTTCCGGCACTACCCCATGAAAGCGCGCACAGACCGCGCTCATCGACTCCAGGAGACAAACGCATGCGCAGCATTTTTGTACGCACCCTGACCGCCGTCGCGGCCATCGGGTTGACCGCCGGCTTGGCCCACGCCCAGGGCGGCGAGCCCGCCTGGCCGACCAAGAACATCCGATACATCGTGCCGTTCTCGCCGGGCGGCGTGTCCGACGGCGTCGCGCGCCTGATGGCCGAGCAGTTGAGCGCTCGTCTCGGGCAGTCGGTCATCGTCGAGAACAAGCCGGGCGTTTCCGGCATTGTGGGCACACAACAGGTGGCGCGCGCCGAGCCCGATGGCTACACCATCGTGGGCGGCACCATCACCACGCATGCCGTCAATCCGTTCTTCATCAAGTCGCTGGGCTATGACCCGGTCAAGGACTTCACGCCCGTCAGCTTGGTGGGCATGGTCAGCAACGCATTGGTGGTGCGGGCAGACAGCCCGTTCAACACGGTGCAACAGGTGATCGACGCCGCCCGCGCTGATCCGGACGGGCTGACGTACGGCACGGCCGGCGCGGGCACGTCGCAGCATCTGTCGGGGCAGCTCTTTCAATCGATTTCGGATACGCGCCTGCGCCAGATCGTCTACAAAGGCGGATCGCAGTCGATGGTGGACCTGATCGGCGGACAGATCGACATGGTGTTTGAAACGGTCGCGGCCGCGCGTCCGATGATTGATGCCAAGCGGGTGAAAGTGCTGGGCGTTACATCGGCCGCGCCGCTGGCGGATCTGCCGGGTGTCAAGCCGCTGGCCGACCTGGGGTTGCCGGGCTTTGCGATGCAGTCGTGGCAAGGCATCTTTGCGCCGGCGGGCACGCCCGCGCCGGTGGTGGAGCGCCTGGGACGCGAGATTGCGGCCATCGTCAACACCCCCGACGTGTGCGCCAAGCTGCTGACGCTGGGCGTGGCGCCCGACGGCCGCGGCTCGGCGGAGTTTTCGCAGTTCCAACGCAGCGAAATCGAAAAGTGGGGCAAGGTGATCAAGGACGCCGGCATCCAGGCCGACTGACCCCGCCCCGACACAGGAGACTTGCATGACCGATCCCCGCTTCCCGCTGGACGGCCGTCTGCCGGACATGCTGCGCACTGGCAAGCCGCTGCGCGGCCTGTTCAACGGATTGCCCAGCCCGGCCATCGTCGAGATGTGTGCGTATGCCGGCTTCGATTTCATCATCCTTGACAACGAGCACGGCAGTGCCGATTTCGGCATGACCGAGCACATGCTGCGCGCCGCACGCGCCACGGGCATCGTGCCCATCGTCCGCTGCTTCGAGCAGGACCTGCCGCGCATCCTGGACATGGGCGCAAGCGCCGTGCAGGTGCCCATGGTGGAAAGCGCCGAGCAGGCGCGGCGCCTCGCCGGCATGATCCACTATCCGCCAGTGGGCCGCCGCGGCAGCGCCTTCAGCACACGCGCCGCGGGTTACGGGGCATTCGGCGGCGCCGGGCACACGCAGCGCAGCAATGACGGCATCGGCTTCATCGCCATGATCGAAACGCCCGAGGCCATTGCGGCGGCGGGCGAGATTGCGGCCGTGGACGGCGTGGATGCAGTGTTCATCGGCCCCAACGATCTGGCGCACGCAATGGGCCACGGCAGCGACTGGAATGCCGAACCCGTGCAACGCGCCATCGAGGCCGGGCTGCGCGCGATCGCCGGGGCAGGCAAGTGCTCAGGGATCATCGCGCTGACGCCGCAGGACGAGGAAAAGTACGGGGCCATGGGCGCGCGCTATTTCGCCAACGTGTCGACCAGCATCATCACGCGCGCGCTGGCGCAGGCGGCCTCGGCCGGACGCGAGGCGAAGCCGCCCGCCTATTGACGCTATCCGCCCACCGCCCGGCAGAACGCCTGCGCATCGCCGTCGATGATGACGCCGGACGGCAGATAGCCTTCGCGTTGCTTCGTGGCGCGCAGTTGCTGCGCCAGCGCCGCATCGCCGCCCACCGCGTACACGAAGACGCGCACGGATTGCGCGGCGGCGTCGCGCAGCAGTTGCGGGTTGGCGGACAGCGTCAGGGCATCCACATGCACGCCCACGGGCGCGCCGACGGTGGCGGCCAGATTGGCCAGCCACTGGCGCGTCAGCTTGGGCGCGGTGGCGCGCTGCGACACATACTTGCCGAGCGGGCTTGCGCCCAGGGAATCCGCGTGGCGCGGGTCGAAAACGATCAGGCCCAGATAGCCCTGTCGGTCGGTGCCGCGCACGCAGCGCAGCGCCTCGGGGAAGGCGGACGTGATCATCCAGTTGCCGTGCGGCAGCGCGGTCTTCATGCCGGCGACCAGCTTGGACACCGGCGCGCAGTCGCGGTAGACGACCTTCAGTTCCGCATTGAAGGTCTTGGCGGGCTGAGCGGCGGCGACGCGCAGCGCATCATTAAGGAAGGGCGGGGGCGCTCCGCCGCCGGCACCCGTCAACTTGGCGTCGCGCCATTGGTCGCTGGACAGTTGCAGCACGGCGCGGCGTCCGACGCCGCTTACCGTCCTGCCGGTCAGCAGGTCGTGGTGCAGCACCCAGACGCCGTCCTTCAGGCGCTGCATGTCGATTTCGACGCCATCCCACGCGCCGGCGTAGACCGCGCGAATCGAGGCCAACGAGTTCTCGGGCAGCGCGGGCGCGCCGCGGTGCGCATGCACCTGCATGCCCAGGCACGCGGCGCTGGCGCCGGACCAGGGCAGGGCGGCGGCCAGCAGCGCGGCTATCAGACGGCTAGCCCGCATCGCCGTGGTATCCGAACCGGAAGCCGCCCAGCACCGTCGTGCGCACGGCTTCGTTGAAAGGATAGGTGTAGGCCTGGCCCACGACGATCACGTGCGCCACGTTGGCCAGCACGCGGCGCCGCAGCGCCTGACCGATCGACTCGTCATCGCGCCCGCCTTCCACGCGCGACATCTGCTGGAAGAGTTCACTTTGCGTCACGCCGTTCTGCATGAACGAGAACGCCGTCCAGACGCAGGCCAGCGTCAGCACCAGCGCCAGACCCGCCGCGCGCGTGGCGGTGCGCCCCGGCTGCTGGCCGGCGGGCGTGCGCAGCCAGACGACGAGTTTGACGATCAGGTAAAGCAGCTTGCCGAAGTGGCCCACCGCACCCAGCAGCGAGAACAGCAGCGCAACCGGCGGCACGATGGCCGCGCGCGCGGCGTCCTGGCCCAGCTGTTGATGCTGGCCGCCGCGCGCAAAGTCCGCGCTGCTGGCGGAAAAGCGCGGCATGGCTTCGTCCACGGCCCGGTCCAGCATGCCGTCGTACAGCCGCTTGAAGCTGGCGGCGTCGGTGTAATTGGGCGCAACGCTCATGGTGGCCGGCACCATCAAGGTCTGCCGCAGCAGCTTCTGCACGCCGGGGCGCGCCACGAAGTCTTCGTACGACAGACCGGGCGGAATGGCATCGCCCTCGACATGCACGGTGCGGCTGCGCATGGTCTTCCAATATTGCTGCGCGACCGCTTCATTGAAGGTGGCGCGGTCGTGCGGCTGCCAGCCGGCCGGCACGGGAATGCGCTTGCGCACGTCCTGCACCACACGGCCTTGGTAGCGGGCCGGCACGCTGTCGGGCGTCCAGCCACGGCGCGACAGGTTACGGCGGTAGTCACCCCACGCGCGATCCTGTTCGCGCGCCAGGCCGATGTCCGACGGGACAGGCACGCCGGCGTATTTCTTCCAACGCTCGGCCACGGACTGCATCACGCTGGTGTAGACCTGGTGATAACCGCGGATGCCCGGGGACGTCATGCGGACTTCGCGGTCATCGAAGGTGAAGGTCTTCATCTGGCGCTGCAGGTCGGTGCGGATGACCTGGCGCTTTTTGGGCTCGACCTTTTCGTCCAGATTGTCGATGTTGGTCAGCAGCACCTGGAACACCGCCAGGAACGCCTTGCCCTCGGGCCGCGCGTAGATGCCGTCGTCCACCAGCCCGTCCAGATGCAGGTCGCCCTGTACCAGCGAGCGTTGTAGCAGGCCGGCGTTGGTGGCAATGCGGCGGAATTCGCCGTCGCGCGAGTCGACCAGCACGTTCACCATCATCTTGATGGCGCTGAAGACGAGCAGCGCGGTCACGACGCAGGCCACGGCGATCTTCAGATACGACGGCCGGCCGCCGGTGGCAAGCCGCCGGGTCAGCATCAGCTGCAACACCACCAGCGCGGCAGCGATGCCGGACAGGGTGCGGCCGAAGAACTCCAGTTCCTCGATATCGTGCGGCGTGGCGCGGCTGCCCACCACATCGAGCAACCGGGCGTTGAAGCCGAGTTCAAAACTGAGGTAGATGACCGTCAGGACGATCAGGAACAAAATCTGGCGAATCTGGGCCTGGCGCACGATCAATCCCTCAGGTCCAGACGGGTCGAGGTGATTTCCTCTTCGGGCAGGTCCAGCTTGGCGGGTGTGCGCGATGCCGCGCCCGCGCGGGGTGTTGCGGGCGCGTCGCCCGTGGACACGCGCTGCGGGGGCGGCGGCACCACGCGGCCAGCGGATGTGTCACTGCCGGCCGTCTGTGTCTGCACCGCGGCGGGCGCATTGGGTGGCGAACGGCGGCCGCCGCTGGCCGGCTTAGCCGCCTTGCCCGATCGCGCGGCCGGCGCGGCGGGCGGCGGATAGACGCCATGCAGCCGGATCGAATCCATGTACCCGGGCGGATACAGCGACTCGTCGGCAAACGGCTTGGCGCGCGGATTCAAGCCCGCGACGCTCTTGACGTTGCCGCGGCGCATCCGGCCATCCTGCGTGTAAACAAAGCGCTCGATCGCCGAGCCCTTGGGAAAGTCGAACGTCAGCGCGCTGCGGTCGTCCTGGACCAGCACGACGGGCCGGTCACGGCAATTGCCCACGTCCCACGACAACACGTCGGACCCCTCGATGGCCAGCACGGTATAGCGGTAATCGCAGTTGCGGCGCTGGGTCTCGATGACGACCACGGTGCGCGGGCCAATGTTTTCGGTCCGGGCGATGCGTGCGGACTCAACATTGTTCAGGGGCACCACGCGCTGGTTGCCTGATAGCTTCACCGAGAAGTTCTTGCCTTCACGGCGCAAGGTGCCCAGTCCGCCGTCCTGCAGCGGGAACTGGCCGATCTCGGTGCCGAACAGGGCGGCGGTGTCCACGCCGAACACGTAGTTGCCCCGCGAATTGGTCTTGACGGCGCAGGCGGACAGGCCCGCCAGCAAGAGGAAGCTGGCCGCAAGTCGAAGGATCAACGAACGGGATACGTGCAGGCGCAATGACATCATGGGAAGGCGGAAAACCGGGCGCCACACGGGCGCCTTTTTCGTCAAAGCCCTGCAATGTATCGCAAAGTTACAGCGCAGGACCAGACTTGTTTCAATTGCGCCGGGCGCGTCGCGCTGTGCGTCGTCGCAAACCAGGCGCGGGTTTGGCGCGTCAGTTGGCGGCCTGCTTCAGTTCCATCGACAGTTTCACCAGTTCGTGCACGCCATTGCGGATGGCGGACACGGTGCGGGCCACGGTGGCGCGCAGCAGGGCGATGTCGGGCAGCGTGTCGGGCGCGGCCACGAAGCTTTCCACCGAGGCCGACACGCGCGCGGGGCGATCGGCGTCCTCTTGCGGCAGCGTCAGCTTGATGGCCTTGCAGCGGTTGTTCACGACGTTGATGACTTCAAGGAACTGGCCGCGCGTCAGGTTCAGTTCATCTGCCTGCACGAAGGCGGGGTAGACCAGACGCAGGAATTCCGGGTCCGAATCGCTCAGGCTGAAATACATGATGCCCATGTCGGGATGCTTGAAGACCACATCGCCTTGCTCGTCAAAGCTGGCGACGAGGCCCAGTTCTTCTTGCACCACGGTCTGGTACAGGGTGGACAGCGGGGTGGGGGTGGACATGATTCAACGCTCCGTTGGTGGTAAGTGGGAAAAAAGACGAGCCCATGACCCTTGCTACGCGCCGTCTTGAAAAAGGTTCGAAAAAATTTAGCGTCGAAGGATAAACCGAACCCGGCAAATCAATTGGCCGAAAAAAGGGCGAAAAAAAAATCGAACCTTTTGCGCTGTGGCGCGTAGGGGTCATTACCGGCATCCGCCTCACGCAAAAAAGGAAACACCATGCAGGACAAAGCACAAGACGTACTGACGCAGGCAAAGACCCACGCAACCCGGTGGGCAGCCATTGCGGTTCAGCGCGTCAACCGGGGCGACGCGGCGGGCGCGTTGCTGTTTCTTCTGGGCACCACGCTTTTCGCGGTGGTCTCCGTGCGCATGATGGGATCGGGCGTCAGTCTGAGCTTCTACGACCTCCTGCGCTTGCAGAATGGCGGCAGCGTGCAGGGGGCGATGGCAGGGCAGGGGGCCGGCGCGGGATTCTATGCCGTGTTGTGGCTGCTGGCCGTCGTGGGGCAGTTGCTGCCTTCGCTGCTGGACCATCGCGCGGCGCGCCTGGGCTACTTTGCGCCGCTGGCGTTGTGGATCATCGCGTTGGCTGGCGTGGTCTCGCAGGTGCAGGAGTTCATGAGTGCGACGCGCCAGTTGTCGGGTTTCATGGGCAGTTCGCGCGCCGGCCGCAGCCTGGCGGGCGACATGGCGTCCAACCTGTGGAGCGGCCTGTCGTTCGGGTTCGGCTTCTATCTGTCTGTCGCCATCGCGCTGGCCTTCACTGTCCGCGGGGTCGCCGCGCTGCGCCGCCGCGCTTGATTTTCCGCCCCTGCGCAGCTAAGGTGCCGCAGCCCCAAGAACCTGAATCATGAACACGCTCGAATCCAAGCGCTACGTCATCGACAACGTCGACGCGCTGTTGCGCATCATGCATGCCGACCCGCGCTACGCGCTGGCGTTCCGGAACAAGGCCGAGCAGCACATCACGCTGAAACTGCGCAGAAAGTTCTTCAACACGCCGCCCGAAGGTGTGGTGGACGCGTTCAACAACGCGCTCATGAAGTTCCTGCAGACGCGCAGTTTCAAGGACGAGGTCCTGCTGCACGGCCAGCCCGAGGGCGGATGGACGGCGCATGAACTGGCCGTCAGCAAGCTGGGCGGCTACCTGTACCGCGGATCGCTGCACGAGCTGATCCAGTATCACCGCCGCACGCGGCACGAGGTGCAGTGGGCGGGTCCCGACGACGGCGGCGATCGGGACGACACGGCGTTTGACGACGCGCGGGATGTGGCGGATGCCTCGCCCTTTGCCGACCCCGCGCAGGCGTACGAGCACCTGTCGGTCGTCAAGCGCATGCGCGACTGCCTGAACAAACTCAGCGACACGCTGAAAACCACCATGTTCCTGTACCTGGACGACATGCCGATGGAACAGATCGCCCGGCAGCAGGACCTGCACGTGCCCACCGTGAAGAGCCGCCTGCACGCCGCGCGCAAGCTGGTGACGGAATGCACCCGCAAGGGGATGGACTGATGATGGCTGAAGACCGAGTGCTGTCGTATTTGTCCGGCGAGCTGGACGCCGATGCCCGCCGGGCCTTCGAAGCCGATCTCGCGAGGGATCCCGCATTGCGGGAGGAACTGGAGGCGTGGCGAAGTCTTGCCGAGGCGCGCCAGCTTGCGCATAACGAGATTGGGCAGGGGGAGCGCGATGCGGCTTTCTTGCGTGCGCTGGGGCAGGGCGTGGAGGCGGCGCCTGCGCGGGCGCCTGCCGAATCTGCGTCCGCATCTGAGCCTGCTTCTGCCAAGTCTGCGCGTGCGTCATCGTCGGAACCTGCATCTGCGCGCGCGCCGGTGTCTTCGCACGCGCCGGTATCGCGCGTGCGGCGCTTGTGGCAATGGCTGTGGCCTACGCCCGCCAGCCCGTTGATGCCGCTGGGCTGGGCGCTCGCGATCATGCTGTCCGTCGTAGTGATCCAGCAGGCGCCGGTGCAAGGTCCCGCGGTTGTCCTGTCCGACGACGTCCTGACGCGCGGCGGTGCATCTTGTCCGCGGTTGGTGGTCGATCTTCCCGATGCCCTGACGGCGCGGCAGTTGCGCAATACCTTGTCCCAGTACGCGGTGTCCATCGTCGACGGGCCTGATGCGGACGGGCGATACGTCCTGGCCGCTGCGCGTGAGTCGTCGCTGCGCGATGCCGCGACGGCGCTGGGCGCGCTGTCAATCACGGCGGCGCCAGCGGGCGCGTGCCCCAAACCGTAAGGCCCGGCGCAAGCCCGAGATAACGTCCAGTCCCTCCCGAACAAAAGTCAGGCCCCCAATTCTGTATGAAGCCCAACAAAGAACCTGCCCTTGCCAGCATGCCGGATGCGCGGCCGCAAACTCTGATGCGGCGGCGCTTGCTGGCCGCGCTGGTCGGCGCGGGGCTTTGCGGCGGGCACGCTGGCGCCGTGCTCGCGGCGGGTGCGAATGCGCGGGGGCTGAACAACCGGAACATGATGGACGAGGAGCCGGCCCGCTCGGGCGCGCCGGCACCCCAGCCGACCACGCCTGCGCCAGCGCCGGACGACGAGCCTTCCGCAGCGGCGACGGATCGCAAGGCCGAATCGGATGCCAAGGCGCAAGCTGAACCCCAAGCCGACCCCCAAGCCACGCCCGCCAAGCGCCGCTACGCGCTGGTGATCGGCAACGCGCGCTACGCCGTTCCCGCAAACGCGCTGGTCAACCCGGTCAACGACGCCCGCCTCATCGCCGACTCGCTGCGCCAGCGCCAGGTCGATGTGACCCTGCTCACGGACCTGACCACGGCGCAGATGGAAGCCGCCGTCGACGACTTCGCCCTTCGCGCCACGGGCGGAGATCTGGCGCTGATGTACTTCGCCGGACACGCTGTTGCGGTGGACGACGTGAACTATCTGTTCGGCGTGGACCTGCCGCTGCCGCTGGGCGAGGTGCGCATCCGCACGGCGCAGCAAAGTTCGCTGAGCCTCAAGCGCGTGTCGCAAGCGCTGCGGCGGGCCAATGTCCGCGCGCGCCTGATGGTGCTGGACGCCTGCCGCACCAACCTGACGCGGGGCACGCCCGGCGCGGGACTGGTGCATGCCGTTCCTGCGGGCGGGGAGCTTATCGCCTTCTCCACGCAGCCCGGCGCCACGGCCGAAGACGGCTTCGGCAACGACGGCCCCCGCCACAGCCCCTACGCGTACTACTTCGCGCAAGGACTGCGCACGCTGCCCGGTTCCGCGCCGGTGGAGACCTTCTTCAAGCAATTGACCGCCGACGTGCAGGTGGCTACCTCCTACCGGCAGATTCCGCACTACGCCAGCAGCCTGGTCGGCACCGTCACGTTCACCACGCTGGCGGACGGCCAGACGCCCGCAACGCCGGGGGCATCCGGCGGTCAGACGGCGCAGGGCAGAGGCCCGTCCCCCACGCTTGGCCGCGATCTGATCAAGGCCCGCATGAGCGCCTGGGAATACGAAATCGAACGCGGCGCACAGTATGTGGACGAGCCCCGGCTGGCGTCGTTGCAGGCGCGCGCCAAGGCGGGTGATGTGGTCGCCATGACCACCTTGGGGCTGATCGCCGAGAACGGCGAGCACGTGCAACAGAACTACCCCGTCGCCGCCCGCTGGTATCAACGCGCCGCGGATCAAGGCTTCGCGCCCGCGCAGACGTATCTGGGCGAGCTGACCGGCATGGGCCGGGGCGTACCCAAGAACTACGCCGTGGCCGAACGCCTGTTCCGCGATGCCGCCGAGGCCGGGCACCGGCGCGCGGCGATGGACCTGCTGGACGTGCGCGCGCGCATGGGCGAACCGATCGACCCGCGCGAGTGGGCCAAGGTGCTGCAGGACGCCGCCCTTAATCCGGTCGGTTTTCCGATGCCCGGCATGGCGCCCATTCAGGGCCTGCCGGACAACCCGTGGATGCGCGCGCTGGGCGTGCGCCCGCCCGGCCAGCCTTGAACCCGATGGGGACACGCGTAGGGCGTCAGACAGGGCGGTGGTACACCGCCTCGACGTTGTAGCCGTCGGGGTCCAGGATGAAGGCGCCGTAGTAATGCGGATGATATTTCGGCCGTAACCCCGGCGGGCCGTTGTCGCGCCCGCCGGCCGCCAGCGCCGCGCGATGAAAGGCGTCGACCTCATCACGGCTGCGCGCGCGGAACGCCACATGCACGCGCGGCGTACTGGGCGTGCCCTCATGAATCCAGAACTCGCCGCCCGGGTCGCCCGCGTCGTCGGCCTCGCCAACGCCAAAGCCCATGCCCGTCGCCAACCCCTTGCGCGGCACATAACCTACCGCCGCGAGCGCGCTCAGCTAGAAAGCCCGGCTGCGTGCGAAGTCGCTGACGTGAATCTCGATGTGGTCCAACATACGCTGCTCCTCGAAAAGGCGGCCGCGTGGGCCGGAGAGGTCAGCATAGGTGAGGGGGCGGGCGAGAGCGCTTCGATTTGCAACGTGGGGATACGCGCTCTGGCATTGCGAATCCACGCTGGTGCCTGGTGAACGCGCAGGATCGGCTTGCGCCGATCCTGCGCGCGGTGTCACCGCCTACCGATCAGAAACTCTCCCACTCATCATTCGACTGCGCGGGCTTGTTGTCGCCCGGCACGCGCAGCGGCGCTTTCGCTTGCGGCGCGGGCTTGGCGTCGGCGCGGCGAGTCTCTGCCGGCTTGCCAGCGGCCGCACGTGAAGACGCCGGCTTGGCCAGCGTGCGTTGCGGCTTTGCGGGCTGGGCTGCTACAGACTGCACCTCCCGCACCTGAGCAACCTGCGGCTGCGCTACAAAACGCGGCGCATCATCCTCGGCAAGACGGAACACACTGACCAACTTCACCAGCGTCGCCGCCTGCGAATTCAAGCTATGCGCAGCGGCGGCCGATTCTTCCACCAGGGCGGCGTTCTGCTGCGTGGTCTGGTCGAGCTGGTTGATGGCATCGCCCACTTGCGAGATGCCTTGTCCCTGCTCGTGCGCAGCGGCGCCGATCTCGGCGATCAGGTCGGCAACGCGGCGCACCTGCGTCACGATGTCGTTCATGGTGCTGCCGGCTTCGCCGACCAGGTTCGAGCCGGCTTCAACGTTGCCGACGCTGTCGCTGATCAGTTGCTTGATTTCCTTGGCGGCGCTGGCGCTGCGTTGGGCCAGTGCGCGCACTTCGCTCGCCACGACCGCAAAGCCGCGGCCTTGTTCGCCCGCGCGGGCCGCTTCAACGGCGGCGTTCAGCGCGAGGATGTTGGTCTGGAATGCAATGGAGTCGATGACGGCGATGATGTCGACGATCTTGCGCGAGCTGGCGGAGATGGCGTCCATGGTGCTGACCACGTTCCCGACCACTTCGCCGCCGCGTGCGGCGGCTGCGCTGGCCGAGCCGGCCAGGCTGCCGGCCATTTGCACGGATTCCAGGTTCTGCTTCACCGCGGCATTCATCTCTTCCATCGAGGCCGCGGTCTCTTCGACGTTGGCGGCCTGTTCTTCGGTGCGCTGGCTGAGGTCGGCATTGCCGGACGAGATCTGCGTGGCGCCTGTGGCGATGGATTCGCTGGACTGGCGCACCTGGCTCACCAGTTGCGCCAGGTTGGCGCGCATGGCGTCCATGTTGGCCAGCACGCTGGTCTGGTCGCCTTCGCGGCGTTGCACGCGCACGGCCAGATTGCCCTTGGCGACTTCCTGGGCGATCTGCGCGGCGTAGGCGGGCTCGCCGCCCAGACGGCGCATGACGGAGCGCACCAGGCTCAGACCCAGGATGCTGCCGATCAACGCGCACAGCACGATCAGCGCGGTCAGCGTCCAGAACGTGCGTTCGACTGCGGCGGCGGCGTCTTCGGTGTCAAGGCGGGCCAGTTCTTCCTGGCGCTTGGCGGCTTCCATCAGGATGTTGCGCGCGGCGACATGCAGCGCGGCCGAGTCCTTGTGCAGGACGGTCATCGCGGTCGGATCGTTGCGGTCGGCAAGGCCCTTCACGTCGTTGACGGCCGCCTTGTAGCGGGTCCAGGTGTCGGCCAGCTTGCCGCCGAGGTCTCGCAGGGCAGGGTCCTGCTCCTGCTGCAGACGGTCACGCGCCTGCAATACGGATTTTTCGGATTCTTCGTTCAGACGAAGTTCGTTCTGGCGGCCTTGCGGATCGGTGTTCCAGATATAGACATACATGCGCCGGAAATGCGTGGCGCCTTGGCGGGCGGCGTCGACGACGACGCGCAGCGGCATGACGGTTTCCGTGTACATGGCGCGCTGCTTCTGGCTGATGCTCCAGAGCTGCTGCATGGCGATGGCGCCAACGGCCACCAGCATCACGATGAAGAACAGCACCAGTGCGGTCAGGCTGCTCCGGAGAGAGAGATTTCTGAGTTTGGACATGATGGGCACGCGACGGGGGCGCGGAATGCGCCCTCCACCCGGGCACTACAGCACATCATGTTGCGGTGCAATACGGGGAATTACGGGTGAAAAAGCCGGATCGGCGCGGTTGCGCCGCCGGCAGTTCCGATATGCGGGATTTTCCAGGCTGGCGGCTCAGCGGGCCGCCTTCTCCGCGTGCGCTATGGGGCCACCTGCACATGTTCGATGCGGTTGCGCCCGTTGGCCTTGGCCAGATACAACTGCTGGTCCACGGCCTTGATGAAATCCGCGCGCGTGACGGGCCCTTCGGGAATCACGGTGCCCGCACCGACGCTCACCGTGACGCGTCTGCCATGCGGCGACAGCGCGTGCACGATGGCTTTCTTCTGCAACTGGCGCTGGCAACGTTCCGCCACCTTCCGCGCCACCTCTGCATCGGCTTCGGGCAGCAGCACAACGAATTCTTCACCGCCGTAGCGCGCAACCAGATCGCGCGGACCATCCAGCGCCAGGCTCAGCGTCTCGGCGATTTCGATCAGGCATTTGTCGCCCTGGGTGTGGCCATACAGGTCGTTGTATTGCTTGAAGAAGTCGACGTCGAAGAGCAATACCGACAAGGGCTGGCGTTCGCTGCGGGCGCGCTCCCATTCCAGTTCGAAACTGCTGTCGAAGCGCCGCCGGTTGGCGATGTTGGTCAGGCCGTCCTTGAAAGACAGCACCTCAAGTTCTTTCTGCAGGCTGAGCAGCTTTTCTTCGGTCTTCTTGCGCTCGGTAATGTCGAACATGAAGCCGATCAGGGCCTCGGGCTCGCCGCTTTCCGTGCGCACCACGTGCACCACGTCGCGGATCCACACGTAACCGTTGTCCTTGGTCAGCGCGCGGTAGTCGGCCTCGTGGTCGACGCCGGCCTGGGATTGCGAGACGCAGAAATTCACCACGTACTCGCGATCTTCGGGATGCATGCGCATGGCCCAGTCCTCGACGGTGACCCAGCTATCGGTGCGCCAGCCCAGCAGCGCTTCGATCTGGGGGCCGATGTAGGCGAATTTCATCGTGGCCCAGTCGATCTTCCAGGGAATCGCCTTGGTCGATTCCAGCAAAGTCCTGTACACCGCGTTGTCGTTGAGAAGCGTGCTGTCGTCGGCCATGCTCAATTCTTCCGGGATTCCGAGGAACGAGCACTGTAGCCCGAACCGGGGACTGATGGGAATCTGCTGGCGGCCGCTATTTGCGGTTCCAGTGCCCCAACCCGCTGTCGTCGTAGTACTTGATGTCAAAGCCCTGGGCCTGCCCGTTTGCCATCTTGAAGACGATGGACGCCCGCGAGGCCAGCATCTCGGCTTCGCCGGCCGGAGAAAACGCGAACGTGTCGCCGTCCCAATGGCGCACGGGAAAGCGCATGTCCTTCGGTCCCAGCACCAGCGTCAGCGCGCCGTAGGCTTCCTCGATCCGCGCGGGGCCGTAGTAGGGGTTGTCGAACGTGCCGGTGTACTGCGACAACGCCTTGGGTGCGGCGGGCTTGGCGGGATCGGGCTTGCCGGTCAGGTCCGCCTGCGGTTCGAACAACTTCTTCATGGCGCCGTTGTATGCCGCATACCAGTCGCGTGTGGACTTGCCGTACAGCGCCGTGTCGGTGAACGTGGCCACCACGGCTTCCGCCGCGCCGACCGGCGCGCCATTGGTCAGCACGACGATGCCGATGCCGGCGGAGGGCACGATGCGGAAGGTGGTGCCCGTGCCCACCAGGAAGGCGCCGGAATGCCCCATGGCAGGGCGTCCGCCGGTTTCCGTGTTGACGTTGAAACCAAAGCCATAGAAGCCGGACCGCGTATTCAGATCTGGCGCGGGGGCGCTGAAGGCCTGCGGCGACAGGGCGGGCAGCAGCGCGCCGGGAGCGGCCAGTGGCTTGCCCTGGTGTTGGCCATCCGCCAGCAGCAGTTTCAGCCACTGGGCCAGATCCACCACCGTGGAGGACACGCCGCCCGCGGGCGCCTGCGCATCGGCGTTGCGCTTGCCTACCTGCACGAAGCGGCCATTCTGGTAGGCGTGCAGCAAGGCGCGGTTGCCGTGCGACTCGAAGTCGGCGTAGCGGTAACTGGTCGATGCCATGCCCAGCGGCTTGAAAAGCTGTTCGTCGGCCAGTTGCTCCCACGGGCGCCCCGCGACCTTGGCGATGGCCTCTGCGCCGATCGTCGTGCTGAAGTTGGCGTAGTGATACGACGTGCGGAAGGGGGTGAGCGGCAACAGGCGCAGGCGGGAGATGACCTCGTTGCGGGAAAAGCCCAGGTCTTCCAGATCGTCGCCCGCCGTGGGCGGCAGCCCGGTGCGGTGCGCAAAGAAATCGCCGATGGTGGCGTGCTCGGACACATAGGCGTTGCTGAGCGCAAAGCCCGGAAGATGACGCGACACGGGGTCGTCCCACGTGGCCTTGCGCTGCGTGATCTCGATGGCGGTCACGGTCGCCGACAGCGATTTGGAGATGGACGCGATCTGGAACACGGTATTGGCATCCACCGGCGCGTCCTTGCCGACCTCGCGTGTGCCGAAGCCTTGCGTCAGCACGGTCTTGCCGTCGATGACGACCGCGACGGCCAGGCCCGGCACCTGGCTGCGTTGCATGATGTCCTTGATGATGCCGGGCAGGCCCTGCACGGCGCGTTCGCGGCTGCCGGCAGGAATCGTGACGGCGTCCGCCGGCGGGTAGTCGGCGGGGGTGATCGGCACGGGTTGCGACCAGGCTGACGTGACGCCGCCCAGGGCAAGAACGATCGTTGCGGTGATGCGCGTGGTTGTGCTGTGCATGTTGGCCTCAGAATCCTGCTTG
Source organism: Achromobacter sp. UBA2119 (assembly GCF_002331005.1). Lineage (NCBI taxonomy): Bacteria > Pseudomonadati > Pseudomonadota > Betaproteobacteria > Burkholderiales > Alcaligenaceae > Achromobacter > Achromobacter sp. UBA2119. The sequence goes on from NZ_DCYD01000015.1 coordinate 291,697, forward strand.
GTAAGCGATGCGAAAGACGCCCTGGTTGAGGCGCAGGGCCTGGTCGCGCTGATGCGTGATCCCGGCCTGCACGATCAACCCCACGGGCGTGACGTAGGTGACTGCGCCCGATACTCCCCAATCCGTACTGTCCAGCAGGCCATGCCGGGCCAGCGTCTGGCCGCCGCCGGTCAGCTTGCGCACGGCGGCCGTCGCGGTGACCTGCCAGCGGTCTCGAGACAACGACACCGAGGTTACGCCATTGCCGTTGGAAACCGGCGCACCGCGAAAGGCGCTGGAATAGGTAGCCTCGTTGAACCAGTTCAGGTGCCATCCGTCATCCAGCGGCGTGTCGTAGCTCAGCCGGGCCGATACCGTGTTGGCACTTTCGCCCTGGTTCGGATCCAGGTGCAGCCGGCCCGCGTCCACGCCGCCCGATATGCCCGCCAGTCCGGGTAGATCGCGGAAGTCGTACGAAAGGATGAAAGACTTGAGCTGGTCGCTGAACAGCGGCGGCTCGTCGGGGCCGAGCAGGCCGCCGTCCAGGCTGAACCTGCGGTTCATGGCGGTGTTGTCGCGCTTGAACAGCAGGGCGGCCACGGAGTGCGTGCCGCGGCCCGACGTATCCAGCGTGTAGCGTCCGCCCACGCCGATCGAGCCGCGGAATTCCGAGTTCTCGTTGAAGCCCGAATACAGGCCGTCCACGACGTGCCAGGCGTCGCCAAAGCCCAGGTCCATCTTGCCGCCGTACAGCGCGTAGTTGTCGGCGGTGTAGGCGGCGAACAGGTTGTCCAGGTTCACGCCCAGGTCGGAAAACGCATTGTCCTTGGTGTCGTTGGTGGACGAGTTGAACGTGGCCTTGGTGCGGATCGAAAATTCGCGCGTCAGTTGCAGCACCAGCGCGGCCTCGGCGGTTGGCTGCACACTGCTCCAGTGCGAGCGCGGAAGCTGGCCGTTGTCGTCGTGCACGCCAAAAAAGCCGGTGTAGCCGGTCATCAGGAGGAACCTGCCGTTCAGGCGCGGATACGATTCGTCGCCATCGGCCAGGTCGCTGTAGGGCGTGAGAAAGATCTCGGTCTTGAAAATGTCTCTTGCCTCTTGCGCCGACGCGCCGTGCGCGGCCACGGCAAGCAGCGCCGCCGCCGCGGTCTGGCGCAACGCACGATGCAGTCGCTTCACCGCGCCAGCTCAGCCGCCAGTTCGCGCACCTGCGCATGGATGTTGTTGAACATCCCGAAATTCACGCGGCTGGCGACGACGAACACGCCCAGGTCGCGGTTGGGCGACAGCACCACGTACGACATGAAGCCGCCAATGCCGCCGCTCTTGCCCAGCAGGAACGGCGAGCCGTTGCGCGGTAGCGTCACCACCCAGCCCAGTCCCATGCCGTCGGCGTCCGTGACCTCCGTGCCCACGACGGATTTGAGCCCGTCGTAGGGCAGCCACATCGTGTGCGCCAGCAGGGCGTTCTCGCGGGCCTGCTTAGCGCCATCAAGATGCCAGCGCATCCAGCGCACCATGTCGTCGGCCGTGGCGTAGACGCCGGCGCTGGCATACATGATGTCGGGCGCCACCGCATTGGGGTCGGGCTTGTCGAAGGGATCCAGGCCCGTCATCAGGCGCTTTTTCTGTGCGTCGTTCAGCACGTTGGTGGCGTCGGTCATGCCGGCGGGCTTGAAGACCTCGTTGGCAAGCACGGTCGAATAGTCCGCGCCGCCGGCCTTGGCCAGCGCGTCGCCCAGCAGGCCATAGCCCAGGTTGGAATACAGCGTGGTGGTGCCGGGCACGTAGGCGGGCTTGTGGCTGCCCATCCACTTCCAGTAATAGTCCCGGTCGAAGACGGCGAACGGATTGTCGGAGGGCTTGGCGTCCGGGTCGGGCAGTTCGCGCGGCAGGCCGGCGGAATGCGTCGCCAGGTCCAGCAATGTGATCGGACGGCCGTTGGCATCGACCTTGGCATTGTCGGGCGCGTACTTCGACAGGGGATCGGTCAGCGTGAGCTTGCCCTTGGCGGCCAGCGACGCCAGCACGTCGCCCGCAAACACCTTGGACACCGACGCGATTCGGAAGATCGATTTGCCGTCGGGTTCGACGCCGCTGCCCGGCGCGGTTTCGCCATAGCCCTGGACCACCACGTCATTGCCGCGGACCGCCGCGATGATCAGGCCCGGCGCGCCGCCGTTCAGATACATCTGCATGCCGGCCATGGACACGGCATCCTGCAAGGCCAGGTCGGCGGCCTGGGCGTGGCCTGCGCCCAGCGCGCAGGCGGCGCTCAAGGCAAGTACGGGGATGCGCGGGAGAAGGCGGGGCGTCAGCATGCGGATCTCACTGAAGGGGGCGAGGAACGGGTGTCCCTGCGCATGCCGCGATGATCCCAAAATCCCGGTGCGCAGCCGCCAGCGTCAGGACGAAACAACATCCCGGCGTGATGAATGGCATATTGGCCGGCTTGGCCCGGGCAGCCCCGGCTCAGATCCCCATGCGTTCGCGCAGCGGCTTGCGGTACGAGCGGGACACTGGCCACGTGTCGTCCACGGCGCGCATCCGGATCTGCCATCGGTCAACGCTTCTGCGGTCCACGTCCATGACATGCAACGCGTTTGCAATCGCTGTGCGGTGCACGCGAAAGAACGTCTTCTCGGGCAGGAGGGTCGACCAGACGCCGAGCGCGCGCGAGTCCAGCACCATCGAGCCGTCGTCCAGCCAGATCTCGCTGTAGTTGCCGGCCGAGCGCACGCCGACGATGGCTTCCGGCTGAACGCCCCGGACGACGCCGCGCATGCTCAGGTAGACGACCGATGCGGCGGGATTGCCCAGCGGCGCCCGCGGGCGGCCGCTGCCGTACTTGGCCTGGCCGATCAGGTTGGCGCATTGGTACAGCGCGCCGACCTCGCCGGCGGTCCAGTGGCGATGCCGGACGGTGGTGTCGAAACCGATGATGCCTTGCAGCTTGCCGTCAAGGGACACCGGCACGCTGAGCACGCTCTTGTTGCCCTGGCGCTGGAATTCGGCCTGGATGGCGCGCGCGGTGCGGGGCAGGTCGTTGACGTCGTGGATGGCGACCGCCTGCCCCTTGACCATGAACCGGTGCAGCCAGGCGATCAGCGTGGTCGGCACGTCCTGCAGTTGGGCGACGAAGGGCTCGGTCTGGCCGCGGCACCATTCGTGGGTATTGCGCAGCCGCAGCATGTCGGGGCGGTACTCGATCATCCAGGCGCGGTCGATGTCCGAGGTTTCGCCCATGTAGGCAAGCTGCTCCGAGATCGCATCGTCCGCGGGCAGCCTGAGCAGGCTCATGGCGCAGTGATAGAGCCAGTCCGACGACGGGTCGGGTTGGAGGAGGGTGACGGGGTGAGTCTGGTATTGGCCAACATCATCCTTCACGGGCGGTTCCTTCTGAGGCGGCAGGGCGCTTCGGGGGCGCGCTGTCGGACGCACGCGGCTCGGCGGGATTTTCCTACCGGCGGCGCGGTCTGACAACCGCCCGTGGCGGCCAGCGTTCAGCCAGGTGTCTGGCTAAGTTGCCGCACAGGCGCCCGTCGATTCGCGCTCGACGATCCGGAATCCCACATCAATGACAGGCTCCGGCGGGGTCTCGCCCCGGCATCGCGCCATCAGCACGCGCGCGGCCTGGGCGCCGATGTCCGCGCCGTCGATCTGCACGGTGGTCAGCGACGGCGCCAGGTGCGCGGCGAAGTCGGCCCCGCCGAAACCACAGACCGCCAAATCCTGCGGCACGCTCAGGCCACGCACGCGCGCCTCGGTCAGCACGCCTTCGGCCAGCGCGTCGGCGCTACAGAAGATCGCCTGCAGGCCGGGCGATTTGTCGAAGAGTTCGGCCGCGGCACGCCGGCCCGACGCCACGTTGCTGGGCGCCGGAACCACCGCCGTGGGCACATCATGGCCCAGGGTTTCCAGAAAGCCCGCGCGGCGCACGGCGGCGCGCTGGTCGTCTCCGGTGGCCAGCCCTACGTTGCGCCATCCCTTAGATAGAAAGAACTCGGCAACGGCTTTGCCCACCTGCCGATGTGAAAAGCCGACCAGCATGTCGAGCGGGCGTTCGGTCAGGTCCCAAGTTTCGACCACCGGGATGCCGATCTCCCGCAGGCGGTGCGCGGCGGGGATGTCGCTCAACAGGCCGGCAACGACCACGCCGTCGACGCGCCGGCCCGCCATGGCGTTGAGCAACGCTTCTTCGCGGCCGCGGTCATAGCCCATTTGCCCGAGGATGAGCTGGTAGCCTTCGCGATCAAGTTCGGCGGTCAGGGCTTCGATGGTGGGCAGGAACTGCGGGACCGAGATGATCGGCACCAAGGCCGCTACGGTGCGGCTGCGCCGGGACTTCAGGCCGCCCGCCAGCAAATTGGGGATGTATCCCGTCTCCGCGACGGCCTGCTGCACGCGCGCGATCGTGGCCTCCGACACGCGGCCCGGATTGCCGAGCGCGCGCGAGGCGGTGATGAGCGACACGCCGGCCGCGCGGGCGACGTCATGCAGGGTGATGGATTTGGGTTTCATGGCACCGGGAAGCACGGGTTTGTACGGATCGCGCGCTGGCTTGCCGCGAATTTTGGACAACGTTATCATGAACGTCAGCTGCAACGTTTCAATCCTGCCGCCAGCCAGGCTCCGCACATCGGCGCTTTTTATTTGGCCGCAAATGACAACGTTGTCCATGCGCCACCGTCTTCCTCGCAGGACCCGTTCCAGACACCCGGAGAATTCTCATGACCGACACTTCCAACGCCGACCGTATCGACTGGTTGCGCATCTCGTCGTGCTACCTGCCGCTGGCCACCCCGATCAGCGACGCCAAGGTGCTGACCGGCCGCCAGAAGCCCATGACCGAAGTCGCCATGCTGTTTGTCGAAGTGCAGACCGAAAACGGCGACGAGGGCATTGGCCTGAGCTACTCCAAGCGCGCCGGCGGCCCAGGGCAGTTCGCCCACGCCAAGGAAATCGCGCCCGTCCTGATCGGCGAAGACCCCAGCGACATCGGCCGGCTCTGGACCAAGCTGTGCTGGGCCGGCGCGTCCGTGGGCCGCAGCGGCCTGTCGACCCAGGCCATCGCCGCCTTCGACGTGGCGCTGTACGACCTGAAGGCCCGGCGCGCCAACCTGCCGCTCGCCAAGCTGCTGGGCGCCTATCGCGATTCGGTTGCTTGCTACAACACGTCGGGCGGGTTCCTGCACACGCCGCTGGAACAACTGCTGGTCAACGCCAGCGCGTCGCGCGAACGCGGCATTGGCGGCATCAAGTTGAAGGTCGGCCAGCCCGACCGGCAACTGGACATCCGGCGTGTCGAGGCCGTGCGCAAGCATCTGGGCGACGACGTGCCGCTGATGGTCGACGCCAATCAGCAGTGGGACCGCCCGACCGCGCAGCGCATGTGCCGCATCTTTGAACAGTTCAACCTGGTGTGGATCGAAGAGCCGCTGGACGCCTACGACCATGAAGGCCACGCCGCGCTTGCCGCGCAGTTCGACACGCCGATCGCCACCGGCGAGATGCTGACCAGCGCGGCCGAACACAGCGAGCTGATCCGCCACCGCGCCGCCGATTACGTGCAGCCCGACGCCCCGCGCGTGGGCGGCATCACGCCGTTCCTGAAGATCCTGTCGCAGGCGGAACAGGCCGGCGCGATGCTGGCGCCGCACTTCGCGATGGAACTGCACGTGCACCTGGCCGCCGCGTATCCGACCGAACCGTGGGTCGAGCATTTCGACTGGCTGGAACCGCTGTTCAACGAGCGGCTCGAGATCCGCGACGGCCGCATGCTGGTGCCGACCCGGCCGGGCCTGGGCATCTCGCTCAGCGATCAGGCGCGCGCGTGGACGCGCGACACGGTCGAAGTCGGCAAGCGGGCCTGAACCCTTTCCGGTCCCACCGTCTTGCGGCGGGACGTCATGCACGACCAACGGCGCGACAGACGCCAACCCAGAGGAGACTCGCATGAAAAAATGGTTCACCACGCTCGCGCTTGGCCTGGCCGTCTCGGCGTCGGCCCAGGCGCAGAACTGGCCCGCCAAACCCGTCACGATGCTCGTGCCGTTTCCGCCGGGCGGTTCAACCGACCTGATCGCCCGGACGGTGGCTCCCAAGCTGCAGGACAAGTTCGGCGGCACCTTCGTGATCGAGAACAAGCCGGGTGCGGGCGGCACGCTGGGCGCGGGCCAGGCCAAGCGCGCCGCGCCCGACGGCTACACGGTGCTGGTGTCGTCGCTGGGTCCCTTCGTGATCGGCCCGCATCTGGTCAAGGAGCCGGGCTACAACGCACTCAAGGATTTTGAATACATCACGGTGGCCGTGCAGGCGCCGAACGTGCTGGTGGTCAACGCGAATTCGCAGCTTCGCGACATGAAGGGCGTGCTGGATTACCTGAAGTCCAACCCGGGCCGCATGACGTTCGCGTCGGCCGGCAACGGCACCTCGGACCACCTGACCGCCGAACTGTTCTGGCAGGAGACCGGCACGCAGGCCACGCACGTGCCGTACAAGGGCGGCGCGCCGGCCATCGTGGATCTGCTGGGCGGGCAGGTCGACGCCAGCTTCAGCAACATCAACACCTGCCTCACGCATATCCAGTCCGGGAAACTGCGCGCCATCGCGGTGACGAGCGCGAAGCGATCGCCGCTGCTGCCCGACGTGCCCACGATGGAAGAGCTGGGCCTGAAGGGCGTGACGGTGACGTCGTGGCAGGCGTTCGCAGGTCCCAAGGGCATGCCCGCCGACATCCGTGACAAGCTGCGCGCCGGCATTGTCGACGCGCTGAACGACCCGTCGGTCAAACCGCGCCTGCTGGAGCTGGGCTTTGAAGTCGTCGGCAACACGCCGGCCGAATTCACCAAGTTCCAGGCCGAGGAATTTGCCCGCTGGAAGAAGGTGATCGAAGTGGGCAAGATCACGGCGAATTGATTGCACGCCCCCAGGAGCCAAGGTAACGTCGCACCGCGGGCATTCGCCCGCGGATCGACGTTCAGGGGTTTGCATTGGGGACTTTCACCGTAGTCATGGCGATGCTGGTCGCCGTCCTGTTCAGCGGCGTGCTGGTCCGGATGTTGCCGTTGGCCGTTCCGCTACCTTTCGTGCAGATCGGTCTGGGTTTCGTGATCGCGGCCGTGTTCCAGCGTGGCGTGCTGATCGAACCCGAGATCTTCTTCCTGTTGTTCCTGCCGCCTCTGCTTTTCCTGGACGGATGGCGCATATCGAAGCTGGCGGTCCTGCGCGAGTCCTCCTCCATCATCCAGCTCGCGTTCGGCTTGGTGATCCTGACGGTGATCGGCGTGGGATACCTGATCCACTGGATGATTCCCGACGTCCCGTTGCCCGTGGCGTTCGCCATCGCGGCCATCGTGTCGCCGACGGACCCGGTGGCGGTCGAAGCGATTTCCCGGCGCGTCCATATCCCGCGCCGCATGATGGCCATCCTGGAAGGCGAGGCGCTGTTCAATGACGCCAGTGGCTTGGTGGCGTTTCGCTTTGCCGTTGCGGCGGCGGCGACCGGCACGTTCTCGCTGGCGCAGGCCACAATGTCGTTCTTCTGGGTTGCCATTGCCGGCCTGTCGATCGGCGCCGGGCTGACGTGGCTGATCATGCAATTGCGGACCATCTACACGCGCCGGGTGGGCGAAGAGCCGGGGTCCGAGGTGCTGCTCAGCCTGCTGACGCCTTTCTTCGTCTACTTCGTGGCCGAGCACGTCAACGCTTCGGGCATCCTGGCCGCGGTATCGGCCGGCGTCATGATGAGCTATTCCGAACTGTCGGGCCGCGCACTCGCGGCGACTCGCATGGAGCGCAGGGCCGTGTGGAACACGGTGCAGTTCACGCTGAACGGCATGATCTTCGTGTTGCTGGGCGAGCAGTTCCCCACGATCTTCGCCGGCCTGGCAAGCGCCGCGAAAGAGGCAGGCGGCCAATCCCTATGGTGGTTGCCCGTCTATGGACTGGCCGTCTGCCTGGGCCTGGTGCTGTGCCGGCTGCTGTGGGTGACCGTGTCGCTGAAGCTGAGCGCGATGGCGGCCCGCCGCCGTGGCGCCGAGCCGCCCGAGGTCGGCGCGCGCGTGATCCTGGCCGTCTCCGTGGCGGGCGTGCGCGGCGCGGTGACGCTGGCCGGGGTGATGACGCTTCCCTTTGCGCTGGACAGCGGCGCGCCGTTTCCGGCGCGCGATCTGGCGGTGTCGCTGGCGGCCATGGTCATCGTGTTTTCGTTATTGCTGGCCAGCGTGGCCCTGCCCCCCTTGATGCGCGGATTGCACTTTGCGCCGAACAGCCGCACCGAGCGCGAGGCATCGCTGGCGCAGGACGCCATGCTGCGTGCGGCGCTCGACAGCGTTGCGGCCGGCGCAAGGCGCCGGGGCGTGGAGAATCCGGAAAACGCCGCGCTGTGTCTGGAGGTGGCGGAGAACCTGAGCGGCGCGTTGCGGCGGCAGTCCGGCGAGGCGGCGGACGTGGCCGATACCGAACGCCTGGGCAGGCAGATCGCCATCGAGCGCGAACTGAGGCTGGAAGCCATTGCCGCTTCCCGCGAGGCGGTTTTTCATCTGGCTCGTACGCACCGCATCTCAGATTCGCTGGCGCGGGAGCAGGGGCGGCTGCTGGATCTGCACGAAGCGCATCTGCGGTAGCGGCGTGTGCGCGCCCACGGGGTACGGATTGGTCGCACATGATCCGCGTGTCGATATGTCGACCCGCTTCAAATCGGTCAGACCCCTAAAGTATTGAGAATTCCTGGCGACCCCCAGTGCATTCGTAGATTATTTATGCTTTAAAGGTATCAATTCGGATTCCCAAAGTATTGGACGCGAAAAGTCGCCGGGTTCTATAAACGCCTCGTGACCATCCCTTATCCAACGCCGTCCATGTCTGCAGCCACCATCGAACGCATCGAAACCTGTCTCGTCGACCTACCCACCATCCGTCCGCACAAGCTGTCGGTGGCCACGATGTATGGCCAGACGCTGATGCTGGTGAAGGTGTATTGCAGCGACGGCGTGGTGGGCATTGGCGAGGGCACCACCATCGCCGGCATGGCTTACGGTCCGGAAAGCCCCGAGGCCATGAAGCTGTCGATCGACACGTATTTCGCGCCCGCCATGATCGGCCAGGACGCTACCCGCGTGCAGGCACTGATGGCGCACGTGGGCAAGCTGGTCAAAGTGAACCACTTTGCCAAGAGCGCGCTGGAAACCGCGCTGCTGGATGCGCACGGCAAGCGCCTGGGCGTGCCGGTCAGCGAACTGCTGGGCGGCCGGCGCCGGGATCGCGTGCCCGTGGCGTGGACGCTGGCGTCGGGCGACACGGATCGGGACATTGCCGAGGCCGAGCAGATGCTGCAAGAGCGCCGCCACCGCATCTTCAAGCTGAAAATCGGCGCCCGTGATCCGAAGGTCGATATCGCCCACGTGGCCGCCATCAAGCGCGCGGTGGGCGACCGCGGCGCGGTGCGCGTCGACGTGAACATGGCGTGGAGTGAAACGCAGGCGGCGTGGGCGATTCCCGCATTGGCAGAGGCCGGTTGCGAGCTGGTGGAGCAGCCCGTGGCCAGCGCTGCGGCGCTGGCGCGGTTGATGCGCCGGTTCCCGGTGGCGTTGATGGCCGACGAGGTCTTGCAAGGCCCGGACACCGCGTTCGAGATCGCGCGCCAGCACGGTGCGGATGTCTTCGCCATCAAGATCGAGCAGAACGGCGGCCTTTTTGCGGCGCAGCGCGTGGCGGCGATCGCGGACGCGGCGGGCATCGAACTCTACGGCGGCACGATGCTGGAAGCTGCGGTCAGCACGGTCGCGTCGGCCCACCTGTTTGCCAGCTTCGCGCATCTGCAATGGGGCACGGAGCTGTTCGGCCCCTTGCTGATCACCGAGGAAATCCTTACGCAGCCGCTGGACTACAGCAACTTCGAATTGACCGTGCCTGCCGGACCGGGGCTCGGCATCGAGCTGGACGACGCCCGCGTCAAGCGCTTCACGCGCGACGGGCTGGTCAAGGTCACGAACAAAAGCCATTGAGAAAACCTGGCGATGCGGCGGCATGCAACGCCGCATTTCCCGACCCATACCAATAGACAAACCCTGGAGACAGACATGAGCCTCGACGTATTCAACACCCCGGAAGTGCAAGACCTGCTGAAGGCCGCGACCAACATTGCAGGCAGCGAGGGCAACCCGCGCTTCAAGCAGATCCTGAACCGCCTGTTGAGCGATCTTTTCAAGGCCATCGACGACCTGGACATCACGCCCGACGAGGTGTGGGCCGGCGTCAACTACCTGAATCAGCTGGGCCGCGACGGCGAGGCCGCGCTGCTGGCCGCCGGGCTGGGCCTTGAGAAATTCCTGGACGTGCGCATGGACCACGAGGACAAGCTGGCCGGCCTGGACGGCGGCACGCCGCGCACCATCGAAGGCCCGCTGTATGTCGCTGGCACGCCCGTGCAGGACGGCGTTGCCCGCATCGATCTCGATCCGGATGCGGACGCCGGCCCCCTGGTGATCCGCGGCGTCGTGCGCGATACCAACGGCGCGCCGCTGGCCAATGCGGTGGTGGAGTGCTGGCACGCGAACTCCAAGGGTTTCTATTCGCACTTCGACCCGACGGGCGCGCAGACCGACTTCAACCTGCGCGGCGCGGTCCGTACCGACTCGGATGGCAAATATGAGTTCCGCACGCTGATGCCCGTCGGCTACGGCTGTCCGCCGCAAGGCGCCACCCAGCAGCTGCTGGACGCGCTGGGCCGCCACGGCAACCGCCCGGCGCACGTGCACCTTTTTATCAGCGCCGACCAGCACCGCAAGCTGACGACGCAATTCAACATCGAGGGCGATCCCCTCATCTGGGACGATTTCGCTTACGCCACCCGCGAAGCGCTGATCCCGCCGGTGACCGACAAGACGGGCGGCGCCGAACTGGGCCTGAAAGCCGACGCGTACAAGGAAATCGAATTCGACGTCGTGCTGACGGGCCTGCTGCAAGGCAAGGACAACCAGATCGTCAATCGCCTGCGCGCCTCCGCCCGGGCCTGAACCCGGCAGGCATCGCCACCGCGCGATGCCGCCATCCGACACTCATACCCATACCGATAACGGGCTCCGCACGAGCCCGGGGAGACTCTCATGGCCTAAACAATCTCCATTCCGAGCCTGATCGATCAGGAACGGATGGGCGCCTTTCAATGGCGCGTCCTGATCCTGTGCTTTCTGATCGCTTTGTTTGATGGCTTCGACACGCAGGCAATGGCGTTCACCGGGCCCGCGACCCTGACCGCCGGCATCGTCGGCATGACGGTGGGCGCCATGACGTTGGGCCTGGTGGGCGACCGTATCGGCCGCCGTCCCGCCGCGCTGATCGGTGTGGCCGTCTTCGGGCTGGCGACGCTGTTGACGGCCGCCGCCACGGAGACGTGGCAGATTCTGGCGCTCCGGTTCATCGCCGGGCTGGGCATGGGCGGTTGCACGCCCATCGTGCTGGCGCTGGCGGCGGAATACGCGCCGGCACGCCATCGTGGCGTGGTGATCACCGGCGTGTTGCTGGGTCTGCCCGCGGGCGCCATGCTGGGCGGCCTGTTGGCCGCGCGCATGCTGCCCGTGATCGGATGGCAAGGCATCTTCATCGTGGGCGGCGTCGCGCCGCTGTTGCTGTTGGCGGCGCTGATGGTGCTGCTGCCCGAGTCCCTGCAATTCAAGGCGATGCGCGGTGACACGGCGGGCCAGGGATATGTCGCCCGCATCCTCGCGAAGATCTCGCGCCAGCCGCTACCGGCCGGCGTGCGGTTCACGGTGCCGGAAGACGCGACCATCCGCGCCAGCGTCAAGGCGCTGTTCACCGACGGTTATGCCCGCAAGACGCTGGCGATCTGGTCCGTGTATCTGCTGAACTGGGTGGCGTGGTTCATGCTGCTGTCGTGGCTGCCTACGGTGCTGAAGGCCGCGGGTCTGCCGGCCGACCAGGCGCCGATGGGCACGTTCACCGTGAATCTCGTGTTCATCGTGTGCGCCTTCCCGCTGTCGTACCTGATGCCGCGCGTGTCGACCCGCACGCTGCTGATCGCCATGTTCGCGCTGGGCATCGCGGTGTCGCTGGGGCTGGGCTACGCGGGAACGGACTGGACGCTCGTGTTCATCCTGATCGGCGCGGCGGGCCTGGGCATCGGCGGCCAGCAGCTGGCGCTGAACTACCTGGTCATCGGTGCGTATCCGACCGCACTGCGCGCCACGGCGACGGGCTGGTCCATCGGCGTGGGCCGCGCCGGCGCCATCATCGGCTCGGCCATCGGCGGCAGCTTCCTCGGCTGGTTCGGCCCGTCGGGCTTCTTCATGGTGTTGGCTGTTCCGCTGGCGGGGGCGCTGCTCGCCGTGCTGGCTGTGGACAACAAGTCGTCGCGACCCGTGCCGGGCGAGCTGTCGCTCGCACATTGACCGGGAGCTTGCATGAATCGCTTTGAAAATCAGATCGCGCTGGTCACCGGCGCGGCTCAGGGCGTCGGACGCGCCACCGCCAAACGCCTGGCATCCGAAGGCGCTGCGGTCGTGCTGGTCGACCGCGCCGCCGAACTGGGCGAGGCCGTGGCCCGCGAGATCCGCGAGGAGGACGGACAGGCGTCGTTCATCGACGCCGACCTCGAAACCCACGCCGGTGCACAGCGGATGGTGCAGTACACGCTGGACACGCACGGCCGTATCGACGTGTCGGTCCACAACGTGGGCGGCACGATCTGGATGAAACCGTTCTGGGAGTACACGCCGGACGAGATGCAGCGGGAGGTCACCCGTTCGCTCTGGCCGACGCTGTGGTCGTGCCGCGAGGTGATCCCGGTAATGAAAAAGCAAGGCCGGGGCGTCATCGTCAACGTCGGCTCAAACGCCACGCGCGGCATCTACCGCGTGCCGTATTCGGCATCCAAGGGCGGCGTCCACGCGGCCACCGTCTGCATGGCGCTCGAACTGGCCGAATCCGGCGTGCGCGTCAATTGCGTGGCGCCGGGCGCCCTGGACAACGGCGTGCGCGCCATTCCGCGCAACACCGAAGCCCCCTCGGATCAGGACCGCATCTGGCAAGGCGAGATGTACACGGACTGCCTGGCCGGCACGCCCATGCATCGCATGGGCAGCATGGAAGAGGTCGCGTCAGCGATCTGCTTCATGGCGGCGCCGGAGGCGTCGTACATCACGGGGCAGGTGATGTATGTGGCGGGGGGGCATGTGGGGTGAGGTCATGCCCTCGCCGTCGGTATGGGCGGTTGTGCGGCTTGGACCTTCAGTACCCGACAAGCCACATACCAGCACAGCGCGCAGAACATGTTGTAAGGGAAGAGCAACAGCCACAGAGGCAATAGCCAGTTGTTTTTTCCTTGCGCTTCATTCGGTTGGCCATTGCGCCAAGGAACGTAACGGCGCCAGGCTTCGGCGGGTGTCAGATAAATACGGTGGTCGGGAGCAAGCCACCAGTTGGATTCTGCGGGTTTGGGTAATTTGTTGGGACCTTCATCCATGAATAATCGGATGAACTCCCATACTTGAGCGACATACAACACGCGCGGGTCGATCGGTTGGTTACTTTCGGTGGATACAAATAGTGATTCCAGTCTTTTCCCTTTCATCTCGGGCTTAATTGATTTGATCGGCATTTTAATTATTAGCGAATGCGTCACGATCACTCCTGCTCCCGTGAATTCTGATTTCGACACCATGCCTCCAATGGCAGAGGTCCATGCGCCGGATATCACCCTCCCACGATCGCTGTAGCTGACGCGCTTATCGAGCCTGGAAAATATTATGTCCGATCTTTTTTTAATAAAGCTAACGCTGAGCTTGAGCATCAAAAAGAAGAAAAGCGCAATCAGGAAAATACACAGAATTAACACATAATCGAACATTGCTTGCCCAGTGAGGGCGGCAGTTAAATAGGTTGTGAGCCCAATAAGTGTCGCGACTAATCCCGCAGCATACTGCTTTCCCGACGATGCAGATTCCACAGTCCATGGGTTTCGTATACGTAGATAGGCGTTATCGATACTGACAAGCTGGTCGCCAATTGCTGGCTGAACGCCAGCACCATCCTTGCACGTCCAAATCCAATCTGTTGCCATAATTAGTGCTCAATCGCTCAAACTGAACGAGGCGCCGACGACCGCCGTTTCATCCAGCCCCTGGTTGGGTTTGTAATCGACGGTCATGAACATGCCGTCGAACTTTTCACCTTTTACATGGTGACGCAATACCAAACCGGCAGCAGTCTCGATGCACTCTGGCTTTTGGCTGTGTACCGTAATCTTAGGTCTTCCAATACTTGACGTCGGCCCATTTATTTCGCCATGAGTGTTACTCACAAGCGCACCTTTCCACGTGCTCTGTCCCTGGATAAAGCCGGGTAGAAGCACAACGAACTCGACCTCATCTTCAGCAAACCACCTATCACGCCACTCGCTTTCCATGCCTTCCAAACCGATCGACTCGGCTTGATCGGAGTCAAGCAGGATTGGAGCGAACGATGCTTGATACCAATCCTTAGTTTCCGATATCAATTCTTTATATCTTGGGAGCCTGCGGTCTCCATCAAGCGGAATCCCCGATCGCTCTTTACCATCATTTTTTAGGTTTCCAAACTGGCACCGTGCAGCCCAAAGCTCCATCGGAGAGAAGGCTTGTGCGGCGGCTCGAGAATGGAGCCACATGCCGCCGACGATGAGGGCTGTGCCCGTGAGAATGACTGCCGCTGCAATCCAGCCAAGAACTGGAACCGGCGCAGATGCTCCCGCGGTTGAAGTCGCAGCATAGATCGCAGAGGCAATCGCACTACTTTTCGCGATCGCACCGGTGCCCATCGCTACGGATATTCCTCCGGCGTAGGTGTAGTTTGCGGCTATCTGGTTGCCTCCTTTTTTAAGCTGGTGGCCTTTCTGTATGTCGGTGATTAAACCCAGAAATATGCCCGGACCCACGATAAGCCTGCCGTACAACTTCGACGATATGAAACTATTTAGTGCGATGGAAAACCCAAGTCCGGGAATCCGGTAGCCCATTCGTGCCATTAATGCGATGTATGTGGTTCGAGTTCCCAGCACTGCTACACTCAGCGAACCTATCACCCCTAATATTGCTGACGCAAAATTGGTGGCGTTCCCATGTGAGTACTCTCTTTCCAACGTCTTTAGTGCATACCCAAGATTGATAATATTGAAGTAGACCATGCCAATGTTAAAGCCAGCTCCCGTGGCTGTGGCGCTTAAAGATCTAAGCGTGGGCTTTGCCGTGACCGTCTGAGTGCGCTCAATCACTACGGTCCTGTTACCCTCAACTTTGATACGGCTTGTACGGTTGACTTCCTCCATCCCCTTTTTCAGGAAATCATCTACGTCCTGGGAAACGAGACTTCCTGCGGTTGTTGTTTTAGTTGTATCGTAGCGACCAGCCAATAGTCCCAAAATCTTTTCCATATTGGCCTCCCGCGCTGCCGCGTGAACTTGCTCGCGAAGGTTGCGGCTCGCATCCCAACGGGTTTTCCCCTTGAGCCGCTTAAGCACGACCGTGGTAACCGTTTGGGCTGTCAGATCGGTAACGCCCTTGATCGCTGGAAATTTAAGGGCAAGTTCGGAGATGATGGAGTCTGCGGCTCCAAGTATGGTTCCAACTGCATCTGCCTTTTCTTTAAAAGGGTTGTATGCGGCCAGAGATACATAGAGGGGGCTTCCTGGGTCATCACACCATTTTTCTAGCCGTTCGTACCTGGCGTCTCCATCGTCGCTGAAAGAGAGCGATTGCGTCATGCTCCGCATCATCAACGTAATGGACAGTTCTAACGCTGCCGCAGATTGACGGTTGTCCCGATCGAAGGCGCTAAAGGCGGCGGCCAAACTCCTAGGGTCCGACATATTTATGGATTCCGCCGTCGATAGCCAACAGTCATGATCCGCACACGCCTTGTTCAATTCATGCATCATCACCTTTAGCTGCGCATCAGCCTCTTTTCGTTGCCTCAGGAAGTCGAAGTACAACGCGGTGTCGATTGTTTTGGCCAGCCGCGCACCGGACGGGGAAATTCTCTCGTCCGTCAGAACTTCGTATTCGAGTTGTTCTAGCGACGGTATGGGTCGATTGGTTCGCTGATTGCGATGCCACTCGTGTCTTGCTGATGCGATCTTCGCGGCGTCTTGTCCAGAAGCGCGGAACATGGACTTCAGCGACTCGGTCAGCAAGAATGCGGTCAGATTCTTGTGATGAAACTCTGAACTTGCCAAGTGGATTTGGTCGACGTCCAAGCTTAGACAGTCGGGCAAGTGATGGGGACTTGCACCTTCAGCACGCTGATCAGGCCTGCGTTTCAAATCCGTAATCTGATGCTGGTACGCAGCGGCGATCAAACCCAAATCGAGGCTGATCCCCTCGGCGTCATTGAGTGCGACCACCGCAGGCACGCGCGGCTGCGTGAAACGGTAATGGCTGCCTTGGGCGATAAATGTGGCGACCGACAGTTCATTTTCGCTCGCATGACAACTCCATTTCAGCGGCAGGCGCTGCTCTCGGGGCTTGAAGTCTTCCACCCATTCAGTCAGGGTGTTGGCCGGAAGTAAGTGGGCCTGGCCAGAGGGTGATTTGACGCCGGAGGTCAGTTCCACCATGTCCAAAGCGCGCATGTGAAGCTGGCGCGCTTCAGGATCCTTGGTAATCCGGGCCGTCATGGCATTGGTCCACAGATGTGTGCTGTAGCCGATCCATACCTCCTTGGCGGTGTCGGGGCTGGTGTCTGCCCACACCCATCCCATGCGCGCACCTGTTTTGTACTTGTTCTTCTTGTCGTAGTCCTCCAGCCCCGTGTATGTCAACTTCTGATAATGGCCCTCACCATCGTGTTCATGGATGACGAGCGATTCGCCCTTGGGGCCTTTCATGAACACGTAGACGTATCCCGGGCGAAGCGCGCGCAAGGTATAGGAGGAAAGCTGCAGCCGCTGGAAGGTTGCCTCCAGCTTGAAGCCGGACTCGGCATACCGATATAGCGGTGCCCCATCCGCATTCGGAACAATCGCATATCGGATCGGAAGGATTGGGATGCGTGGGCAGCAGGCCGGCGCCGACGTCGCGCCGCCGGCCGTTGACTTTGACATGGATGGATTCCTCTGCGCGCTGATTCAAGGCCGCCAATAGGAACGCGTCCATCGCGAACAGGAATAGCGACGGACGCGCATGAAATGCGCCTCCATTACTCCACACGTCCCTGCCGCTGGATATCAGACAAAAACTATTCTTCGGGGTGAACGATCTGATTGTTCAGAGGTTTGGGGGCTGCCATCGATGGCACTTGTCCGATCGGACGCGGAATAATGCCGGCTTTGGCCCGTTCGATGTATGGATGCAACCCGGTCTTTGCCCGCTTTCTGCGTGGCATTCAGTCTGTCACCCCGGAGTAACATCCACGCGCATGACAAAGCGACGAGTTCTAGAGTCGATGGTGATGGCAGACGCTGCGCGCATGTGTGCGCTGGAGGCAGTGCGCGATCTTGATTTGACCGATTGCTGGATCGGCGCCGGGTTCGTGCGCAATCTGGTGTGGGATTCGTTGGCCGGGTTTGCGTCGCCGACACCGCTAAACGACATTGACGTCGTATGGTTTGGCGGCGGTGCCGAAAGCTACGCTGATGATATTCAGCTTGAAAGGCGACTGGGAAGTATTGCGCCGGGTTATCCGTGGTCCGTAAAGAACCAGGCGCATATGCACCGCCGCAATCACGACCGTCCCTACCTTTCGACAATCGACGCGCTGACGCAGTGGCCGGAAACTGCAACGGCCGTGGCAGTTCGCCTTGAGCGCGACGGGCGTATCCAGGTCCTGGCGCCATACGGCCTGGATGATCTGTTTGCGGGAGTGATTCGGATGACGCCGCGCTTCAAGACTGAAAAGCGGTCAATACTGGACGAGCGTTGGCAAGCGAAGCAATGGCATCTGCGGTGGCCTTTCCTGCGCTACGCGTAAGGATGCACAAATCGGCCGTGGCGTGAGGCTGGATTGTTCGACACGCCGCTTCGGAGAACGCTACGCTGCGTGAGCCAGGCATTCCTGGCCCGCGCCGCCCAAGCGGCTGAGCGACGCCGGCATTGCGCCAGTGTTCGAACGATGGCGCGGCTGCGGCTGGGATTTCTGGGTCAGGCGGCGAACGGCCTTCAGTACTTCCTCCGGGCTGGCCGGTTTGCGCATCAACACGGCGCGGCCCGCGCACGCTTCCAGGATCTCGTGTTCCGGACGGCCGCTCAGCACCAGCACCGGCGTTTCATGCAGATAGGCGTTATCCCGCATGGCGGTCAGGAGGGCGGCGCCGTCCATGCCGGGCATGGACAGATCGGTGATGACCAGGTCGGGGCGTAGGGCGATCATCTGCTGCAGCGCGGTCAGGCCGTCGGTATGCGTCGTGACGTCATAGCCTTCGCTGCTCAGGAACTCGCTCATCAGGGCGACCAACGTGGGTTGGTCGTCCACCAAAAGAATCTTCGTCATTTTTTTCGGTGCCACGGTGGGCAGGAATTCGGTTGTCTGCGCGGCCGGCTGTCCCCGGGTTCAGGCGGGGTGGGTCGAGGGCGTGCCAGCAAAGGCGGCAGGCGCACGGAAAGGCGGCCGGCAGATCGGGAAGCCGAATCCTAGGGCATGGCAGGGCCGCGTTGGTGTAGTAGTTGTATCCATACGCAACCCAGCTGCGCACATACCTGTATAGTTCGCCAGTGCGCAGGATGGTCCGGAGGCTTCTCCGTCCCTATAATTCCTCGCAATCTTGCCTAGCGCAATCCGCGCGCTTTCCCTGAATTGGTAAATCGATCTCATGCTGAAATCGCCGCAGCCGGCCAGTCGTCTGGCCTTTCCCCGCACTTTGATGGCCGGATTCATCCTGGCCGCAGTAGCCACGCTGGTCATCGCCTTCGTCAACGTACGCTCGGCGGACACCCGAGCGCGTGCCGTCCAGTCCATGGACCGCGCGACCGAGTCGCTGCGTCAGCTCAGCCTGTTCAATTCGGCCCTGAAAGACGCCGAGATCGGCCAAAGGGGTTACCTGCTGACGGGCGACCCGGCCTATCTTGAACCGTATGTGCGCTCGGTGCCGCTCATCGAGCAGCGCCTGGCCGTCGTGCAGGAGTTCTCGCAACAGGACGCCACGCAGCGCCGGATTGCCAATGACATCGCGGGCATTACGAAGCAAAAGCTTACCGAGTTGAACAACACCATCGAGATGCGCCGAGCGGGCGACGTCGAAGGCGCCCTGGCGGTGGTGCGGACCGATTCGGGCAAGGAGGCGATGGACCGGCTGCGCGATCTCGTCGGCGACCTCTATACGTCACAGATGCGCCGCGTCGAGCAGGAGCGCGACGCCTGGAGCGATGCGGCCACGACCTCCACCTACTATTCCTGGGGCGGCGCCCTGGTGCTCCTGGTCTTGATCTTTGCCTCGGCGCTCATGACCATCCGCGAGTATCGCGTCAAGGCGCGCCAGGCCTGGGTGACGACGGGCCTGTCGGGCCTGAGCATGCGGCTGCGGGGCGACCAGCGCCTGGACGAGATCGGCAGGCGCGCCCTGGACTATCTGGCCGAATACCTGAACGCCAGCGTCGGCGCGGGTTATGTGGTCAACGGTGACGACCTCGAGCTGTTCGGCGGCTACGCGGTGCCGCCGGAAAGGCTGCCCCAGAAGATTTCCACGGCGCAGGGCCTGGTCGGCCAGGCGGCCGTATCGCGCAAGCTGCTGCACGTGCGCAACGTGCCCGCCGGCCACCTCGAAGTCTCGTCCGCCACGGGCCGCTCGAATCCGGTCGAACTGGTGATCGCACCCGCCATGCAATACGAGCGCGTGTACGCCGTGATCGAGCTGGGCTTCAACCATCCGGTCAGCGAGGGCGAACGCAGCTTGCTGGAAGGAGCGTCCGAAATGCTGGCGTCCGCCATCCGTGCCGGCATGGACCGGTCGCGGCTGGAATCGCTGCTGGCGGAAACGCAGCGCCAGTCCGAAGAGCTGCAGACCCAGCAGGAAGAGCTGCGTGTCAGCAATGAAGAACTGGAGCAGCAGAGCCGCATCCTGCAGGAATCGCAGGCGCGCATGGAACTGCAGCAGACCGAGCTGGAGCAGACCAACCTCAATCTGGAATCGCAGACCGAGCAGTTGCTGCGGGTGCAGAGCGCGCTGACCGACAAGGCCCGCCTGCTGACGCAGGCCAGCCAATACAAGAGCGAATTCCTGGCCAACATGAGCCACGAGCTGCGCACGCCGCTCAATTCCACGCTGATCCTGGCCAAGCTGCTGTCCGACAACAAGACGGGCAACCTGACGGCCGAACAGGTGAAGTACGCGCAGACCATCAACGCGGCGGGGCGCGATCTGCTGGCGCTGATCAACGACATCCTGGACCTGGCCAAGATCGAGGCGGGCCAGGCGACGGTTGAGATCGAAGACCTGGCCGTCACCCCGGCGCTGCAGCGGCTGCTGGAACCGCTGCGGCCGCTGGCCCAGGAAAAGGGCCTGGCGCTGGAGCTGGACATTGCGCGCGACGTGCCGGACACCCTGCGGACCGATCCGCAGCGGCTGGGCCAGGTGCTCAAGAACCTGCTGTCCAACGCCATCAAGTTCACCGAGCAGGGGTTCGTCGCGCTGCGCGTGACGCGGGCGCCGGGCCGCATGCTGTCGTTTGCGGTGCACGACACCGGGATTGGCGTGGCTCCCGACCAGCACGAACTGATTTTCGAGGCCTTCCGCCAGGCCGACGGCAGCACGCACCGCAAGCATGGCGGCACCGGGCTGGGTCTGTCGATTTCGCGGGATCTGGCCAAGCTGCTGGGCGGTTCGCTGTCGCTGGTCAGCACGCCGGGGCAGGGCAGCGTGTTCACGCTGCTGCTGCCGATGAACATGCTGGTCGTGTCGACCGCCCCAGCGCCGCGCGAGGGCGCCGAGGCGCCTACCACGCTGGCAGGCCCGGCTGGCGCAGTCGCCGCCCCGCCCGCCGCGCGCACCGAGCCTGCCGAACCGGCGGCGCTGGCCCAGTCAGCCGAGCCAATTGAGCAGGAGCCGGGCGAGACCTTTGCCCGAACCATCCTCGTCATCGAGGACGACGAACGCTTTGCGGGCATCCTGGCCGATCTGGCGCACGAGATGGGCTTTGGCTGCCTGGCCGCGCACACCGCGACGGAAGGCCTGGCGCTGGCGTCGCAGCGGCGTCCCGATGCCATCGTGCTGGACGTCAACCTGCCTGACTTTTCCGGTCTGGGCGTGCTGGATCAGCTCAAGCGCAACCCGAACACCCGGCACATCCCGGTGCACATCGTGTCGGTGGCCGATTACGCACAAGAGGCGCTGGTGCGAGGCGCGGTGGGCTATGCGCTCAAGCCGGTCAAGCGCGAGGAACTGGTTCACGCGCTACACCGCCTGGAAGCGAAGTTCACGCAGAACGTGCGCCGCGTGCTGGTCGTCGAGGACGACGACCGCCAGCGCGACAGCGTGCGCGAACTGCTGGCGCGCGACGACGTCGAGATCGTGCTGGCCGCCAATGCCGGCGACGCGCTGGCGCTGCTGCGCGACACCACCTATGACTGCGTGGTGATGGACCTGAACCTGCCCGACATGAGCGGCTACGAACTCCTGCGCGAGATGGCCGATCAGGAAAGCGTGTCGTTCCCGCCCGTGATCGTGTACACCGGCCGCGCGCTGTCGCGCGACGAAGAGCAGCAGCTGCGCCGCTTCTCCAAGTCGATCATCATCAAGGACGCGCGTTCGCCCGAGCGCCTGCTGGACGAAGTGACGCTGTTCCTGCACCAGGTGGAAGCCGAGTTGCCGCCGCAGCAGCGCCAGATGCTGGAGCTGGCGCGCAGCCGCGACACGACGCTGGAAGGCCGCACGGTGCTGGTGGTGGAAGACGACGTGCGCAACGTGTTTGCGCTGTCCAGCATCCTGGAACCCACTGGCCTGCACGTCGAGATCGCGCGCAACGGTCGCGAGGCGCTGGATGCGCTGGGCCGCGCCGGCGTCAACGGCCACCGAGCGGTGGACCTGGTGCTGATGGACATCATGATGCCGGAGATGGACGGCTATACGGCCATGCGCGAGATCCGCGCGCGGCCCGAGTGGCGCCGTCTGCCCATCATTGCCCTGACGGCCAAGGCCATGAAGGACGACCAGGAAAAATGCCTGGCCGCCGGCGCCAACGACTACATCGCCAAGCCGCTAGACGTCGAGCGCCTGCTGTCGCTGGTGCGCGTCTGGATGCGCAAGTAAGCCCGACCCGGCCACGACACAGCGATCACGCCCATGCCTAATCAAAACAAGGCGAACATCGAAGACATCGAGCAGCGATTGCTGCTCGATGCGATCTATCACCGCTACCACTACGACTTCCGGGAGTATGCGCAGGCTTCGCTGAAACGCCGCCTGCGCACCGCGCTGAGCGAGTTCGACTGCAAGACGCTGTCGCAGCTTCAGGACCGCGTGTTGCACGAGCCCGCCGTGTTCACGGGCCTGCTGCAATACCTGACGGTGCAGGTCAGCGACATGTTCCGTGACCCCAGCTATTTCCTGGCGCTGCGTAACGAGGTGGTGCCGATCCTGCGCACCTATCCCTCGATCAAGGTGTGGGTGGCCGGGTGCAGCACGGGCGAGGAAGTCTATTCGCTGGCTATTCTGCTGCACGAGGAAGGGCTGCTGGACCGCGCGCTGATCTACGCCACCGACATCAATCCGCACGCACTGCGCGCGGCCGAGCAGGGCGTTTTCGACCTGGAGCGCGCAGCGGCGTTCACGGCCAACCATGCGCAGGCCGGCGGGCGCAATTCGTTGTCGCACTATTACACGGCGCGGTATGGCCGGGTGGTGTTCGACAAGACGCTGCGCGAGCACATGGTGTTCTCCGATCACAGCCTGTCGACCGACAGCGTGTTTGCCGAGGTGCATCTGGTGTCGTGCCGCAACGTGCTCATCTACTTCGAGCGCGACCTGCAGGACCGGGCGCTGGGCCTCTTTCACGATGCGCTGGTCCACCGCGGATTCCTGGGCCTGGGGTCCAAGGAGTCGGTGCGATTCACGGCGCAGGCCGACGGCTTTGACGAATTCGTGATGGCCGACCGCATCTACCGTAAAAGGGCCGACCTGTGACCACGCGCGGGCCGGATCTGTCCGTGGACGCTTCGGACGCCTGGGACGCAATCGTCATCGGCGGCTCGTCGGGCGCTATCGACGCCCTGAGCGTTCTGCTACCGGCGCTACCCGCAGGCCGTCAGGCGAGCGTGATCGTGGTCCTGCACCTGCCGTCCGACCGCCGTAGCCTGCTGAGCGACATCTTCAGCTATCGCTGCGCCTTGCCCGTGCAGGAAGCGCAGGACCAGCAACCGATCCAGCCTGGGCACGTGTATTTCGGGCCGCCCGGCTACCACCTGCTGGTGGACCGGGGGCCGCGCCTGGCGCTGTCGATCGACCCGCCGGTGCATTTTTCACGGCCGTCCATCGACGTGCTGTTCCAGTCCGCCGCCGATTGCTATGGCGAGCGGCTGCTTGGCGTGCTGCTGTCCGGCGCGAATGAGGATGGGGCCGAAGGCCTGGCCGCCATCCATGGCGCCGGCGGCCACGCGCTGGTGCAGGCGCCGGCGTCGGCAGCGGTACCCACGATGCCCGACGCCGCCCTGACGCTGGTTCCGGCGGCAAGGGCGCTGACGCCCGACGAGATTGCCGCCGTGTTCGCGCAGTTGCCCACAAGGCGGCTGCCCTGAAACCCAAACGCATTGACACCATGATCCTGACATCAGCCCCATCCCGCGACGACCGCATCAAGTGCCTGCTGGTCGACGACGTTCCGGAGAATCTGATTGCGCTCGAGGCGCTGCTGGCCAGCGACCGTGTCGAGGTGCTGAAGGCCCAGTCTGGCCCGCAGGCGCTGGAACTGCTGCTGCGCCACGGCGACGTCGCGCTGGCGCTGCTGGACGTGCAGATGCCCGACATGAACGGCTTCGAACTGGCCGAGCTGATCCGCGGCAGCGAGCGCACACGCCACATTCCGCTGATCTTCATCACCGCGGGCTCGCGCGAACAGAACTGGCAGTTTCGCGGCTACGAGAGCGGCGCGGTGGACTTTCTGTACAAGCCCGTCGACCCGTACATGCTGCGCACGAAGGCCAACGTGTTCTTCGAATTGCACGAGCGCAAGCGTGCACTGGCGCAGCAACTCGAAGAGCGCACCGAAGCGCTGCGGGTCAACGAAATGTTCATGGCCGTGCTGAGCCACGATCTGCGCACGCCCTTGCAGGCCATCATCATGGGCGCCACCGTGCTGCAGCGCCAGGGCGACGACGAACGTGTGTCAAGCCTGGCGCGGCGCATGCTGCAAAGCAGTGAGCGCATGTCGTGCCTGATCGAAGACCTGCTGGATGTGACGCGTATTCGCCAGGCGGGCGGGCTGACGCTGGCGCCCTCGGAACTGAACATGGGAGCGCTGGTCGAGCGCACGCTGGACGAGGTGCGCACGGGCTTTCCCGATCGCCAGGTGGCGTCGCACTGCCGTGGCGACGCGGCCGGCGCATGGGACGGCCAGCGCATTTCGCAGGTGATCGCCAACCTGGTGGGCAACGCCTTGCACCATGGCAGCAAGACCGCCCCGGTGCGCGTCGAGGTCAATGGCGAGGACGCCAACGAGGTTGTCGTCACCGTATCCAATGGCGGCACCATTCCTCCGGAGCTGCTGCCCCATCTGTTCAACCCATTCCGCAGCGGCGCGCGGCGGCCCGGCGGTCACCACGGACTGGGCTTGGGCCTTTTCATTGCGCAGCAGATCGTGGTGTCGCATGGCGGCTGCATCAGCGCGGACTCGCGCGACGACGTGACGAGTTTCCGCGTGGCCCTGCCGCGGCGGGCGGCGTCGGCAGGCGCGGCGGTGATCGCGCGGCCGCGCGGCGACGCGACGCCCGCCTAGGGCGGCGCAGACTGTCCACCGCATCCAGCGGTGGACAGATCATCCGGTGTATCCACATCGGCGCATACGCCCGCATCATCGACCGCCAGCTCGGTCACACCATGACGGGCCAATACGGAACGTGCGCCCACATCTCCCGCCAGCGCCGCAAGCGCCGGCCAGATCGATCGCTGAAACGCGACCGGGTGGCCGCGCTGGCCCTGCCATGTCGGCGCGACGATGGGATGCTCCTTTGCCGCTTCTGCAACGCGCAGGAAGGTATCCGCGCGGATCCAGGGCATGTCGCCAAGCGCGACAAGGCAGGATTGCACGTCCGGGCTTGCGGTGCGCATGACGTGCCGTGCGGCCGCTGCAAGACTGTCGCCCATGCCACCGTTCGTGCCATCGGCGTAAGGGCCTATCGTGACCACCTCGCATCCGGCTTGCGCCAGGAGTGCCGCGACGCAGTCGTTGTCCGCGCGGACGACCGCCACGACGCCGGCCGCCGCGGCCAGCAGGGACGACGCGGCCGCCATGACTACAGGTGTGCCGTCTGCAAGGCGCGCCAGCAGCTTGTCCTGCCCCGCGGCCGCGCTGGCAAAGCGCCGCCCGTGTCCGGCAGCTAGCAGGATGCCCACGCAGCGAATGCGCGCGGCGCTGTCCGGATTGGTTTCGAGATCGAACATTTTCTTGTCAAACGGGCGTGGCGGCCGGGCGGTTCCCGTCGCTATCATCGATTGACGACGATCTTATCGGGAAATCCGCCCCGTTTTCACGCGAGACGCAGCGCGGCCCCCGGCGTGCCGTGGGCGGCGCCGCCAGGAACACGGTTTGCTGATAGCGCGCGCTGATGGCGAGCTGCGGCCCGCCGAATGCTCAAAGGAGTTCCAGCCTTGGAAAATTCCATCGATATCAAGATTTCGCGGCGCAATCTGCTCAAGGCGGGCGCCGCTTCAGCCACCGCACTCGGGACAACAACCATGTCCGCAGCCCAAAGCGCCGCGCCGGCGCACAACCTGACCACCACGGTCACGCTGCACGTGAACGGCCGCACGCATGAATTGGCGCTGGATGTGCGCACCAGCCTGCTGGACGCGCTGCGCGAGCACCTGCACATGACCGGCACCAAGAAGGGCTGCGATCATGGCCAATGCGGCGCCTGTACGGTGCTGCTGGATGGCAGGCGGATCAATGCCTGTCTGACGCTGGCCGTCATGCACGACGGCCAGCAGATCACGACCATCGAGGGGTTGGGCACGCCGGGCGCGCTGCATCCGCTGCAGGCCGCGTTCGTCAAGCATGACGGATACCAGTGCGGTTACTGCACGCCGGGGCAGATCTGCTCTGCGGTCGGCATGCTGGACGAGGCCGCAAGCGGGATGCCCAGCCATGTCACCGGCTCGTTGACCGAGCGCCCGTTGCTGACGCCCGAGGAGATCCGCGAACGCATGAGCGGCAACATCTGCCGTTGCGGGGCGTATTCCAACATCCTGGACGCCATCGAAGACGTCGCGGAGGGCAAGGCATGAGATCGTTCACGTACGAGCGTCCCGGCACCGATGCCGAAGCTGCTGCCAGCGCGGCACGCGAGCCGCGCACGCGGTTCATTGCAGGCGGCACCAATCTGCTGGACCTGATGAAGATTGAAGTCGAAACGCCCGTCCACCTGGTCGACGTCAACGGCCTGGGTCTGGACCGCATCGAACCCACGGACGATGGCGGGCTGCGCATCGGCGCCGTGGTGCGCAATGCGGACCTTGCCGCCCACGACGTGGTGCGGCGTGATTATGCGG
Source organism: Achromobacter sp. UBA2119 (assembly GCF_002331005.1). Classification (NCBI taxonomy): domain Bacteria; kingdom Pseudomonadati; phylum Pseudomonadota; class Betaproteobacteria; order Burkholderiales; family Alcaligenaceae; genus Achromobacter; species Achromobacter sp. UBA2119. Next base: position 318,359 of record NZ_DCYD01000015.1, read on the forward strand.
TGCTGGCGCGCGCGCTGCTGGCTGGCGCGTCGGGACAGATCCGCAACCGCGCCACGACCGCCGGCAATCTGCTGCAACGCACGCGCTGCCCGTATTTCTACGACACCAACCAACCCTGCAACAAGCGCGTGCCCGGCAGCGGCTGTTCCGCAATCGGCGGCGTGTCGCGCCAGTTGGCGGTGATCGGCGCCAGCGACGCCTGCATCGCCACGCATCCCAGCGACATGGCTGTGGCCATGCGCCTGCTGGACGCGAAGATCGAGACGGTTCGGCCCGACGCCACGCGGCGTGTGATTCCCATTGCCGATTTCTATCGCCTGCCGGAAGGCACGCCGCACATCGAGACCCATCTGGCGGCCGGCGAACTGATCACCGCGGTGGTGCTGCCCAAACCGTTGGGCGGCAAACACCTCTACCGCAAGGTGCGCGACCGCGCGTCGTTCGCCTTCGCGCTGGTGGCGGTGGCCGCCGTCGTGCAAGACGATGGCACCGGCAGGGTGGCGCTGGGCGGCGTGGCGCCGCAGCCCTGGCGCAGCGAAGCGGCGGAAGCGTATTTGCCGGACGGCGCGGCGCGCGTGACCGATGCGCTGCTGTCCGGCGCCAAGCCGACGCCGGATAACGGTTTCAAGCTGACGCTGGCGCGCCGCGCGCTCGGTTCGGTCTTGATGGAAGCGAGGGCGTGAACTCATGAAATTCGATACTCCCGCGACACAGAACCCGATCGATCAGCTCAAGGTCGTGGGCCAGCCCGTCGATCGCATCGATGGACCGCTCAAGACCAGCGGCCAGGCCCCTTACGCGTACGAGCACCACGACATCGCGCCGAATCCCGCGGTCGGCTACGTGGTGGGCGCGGGGATTGCCAAGGGCGCCATCACGGCCATCGATACCGAGCTTGCGAGCCGGGCGCCGGGTGTACTGGCCATCGTGACTGCGCAGAATGCCGGCAAGCTGGGCAAGGGCAAGATGAATACGGCCACGCTGCTGGGCGGTCCGGACATCCAGCACTATCACCAGGCGATTGCGTTGGTGGTGGCCAATACGTTCGAGCAGGCCCGCGCGGCCGCCAAACTGATTCGCGTACAGTACGTTCGGCGCGAGGGCGCCTTCGACCTGGCTGCGCAGAAGCGGGACCACGGCGACGCCGGAAAGCACATCCCGAAGACGGACGCGGGCGACTTCGACGCTGCGTTCGCCGCGGCGCCGGTCACGGTGGATCACACCTACACCACGCCCGACCAATCCCACGCGATGATGGAGCCGCACGCCTCGCTTGCAGTCTGGAAAGGCGACAAGCTCACGATATGGACGTCCAACCAGATGATCGCCTGGGGGCGGTCCGATGTGGCCCGGACGCTGGGCATTCCCAAGGAGAATGTGCGCCTGATCTCGCCTTACATCGGCGGCGGCTTCGGCGGCAAGCTGTTCGTGCGGGCGGACGCGTTGCTGGCGGCGCTGGGCGCCCGAGCGGCCGGCAGGCCGGTCAAGGTGGCGTTGCCGCGTCCGCTGATCATCAACAACACGACGCACCGACCCGCCACGATCCAGCGCATCCGGTTGGGCGCGGGGCGCGACGGCAAGCTGACGGCGATCTCGCACGAGAGCTGGTCCGGCGACCTGCCGGACGGCCAGCCCGAAGAGGCCGTGCAGCAGACCAAACTGCTGTACGCCGGCGCCAACCAGCGCACCGCGCTGAACCTGATGACGCTGGATCTGCCCGAGGGCAATGCGATGCGCGCACCCGGCGAGGCGCCCGGCATGATGGCGCTGGAAATTGCCATCGACGAGATGGCGCAGGCGCTGGACATGGACCCCGTGCAATTTCGCGTGCTCAACGACACGCAGGTGGATCCCACCGATCCGTCGCGGCCGTTCTCCCAGCGGCGTTTCGTCGAATGCCTGCAGACGGGCGCCCGGCATTTCGGCTGGGATAAACGCGATCCCAAGCCCGGCGCGCGGCGCGAAGGGCGTTGGCTCATCGGGCTGGGCGTGGCCAGCGCCTTTCGCAACAACCTGGTGACCAAGTCGGCCGCGCGCGTGCGGCTGGATGCGGCGGGGCGCGTCATCGTCGAGACCGACATGACCGACATCGGAACGGGCAGCTACACCATCATTGCGCAGACCGCCGCCGAGATGCTGGGCGTGCCGCTGTCCCGCGTGGTGGTGCGGCTAGGCGATTCGGCCTTTCCCGTATCCGCAGGCTCGGGCGGGCAGTGGGGCGCGAACAGTTCCACGGCGGGCGTGTATGCCGCCTGCGAAAAACTGCGGACGCTGATCGTGGAGCGATTGGGATTCGACGCGCAGGGCGCGGTATTCGCCAACGGCGCGGTCACGGATGCCAGCGGGCGCAGCGCGCCCCTGACGCGCGCGGTGTCGGGCGGCGAGCTCATTGGTGAAGACGCCATCGAGTTCGGCGACCTGGACAAGAAATTCCAGCAGTCCACGTTCGGCGCGCACTTCGTGGAAGTGGCCGTGGACGCCGCCACCGGCGAGACCCGCGTGCGCCGCATGCTGGCGGTCTGCGCCGCAGGCCGCATCCTCAATCCCAAAACGGCGCGCAGCCAGGTCATTGGCGCGATGACCATGGGTGTGGGCGCGGCATTGATGGAGGAGCTGGCGGTTGACCATCGCGCGGGATTCTTCGTGAATCACGACCTGGCAAGCTACGAGGTCCCCGTCCATGCCGACATTCCGCGCCAGGAGGTCATCTTTCTGGCCGAAGACGATCCGGTGTCATCGCCCATGAAAGCCAAGGGCGTCGGAGAACTGGGGCTGTGCGGCGTGGCGGCGGCGATTGCCAATGCGGTGTACAACGCGACCGGCGTGCGCGTGCGGGATTATCCCGTGACACTGGACAAGCTGTTGGCGCAGATGCCGTCCGACGCGTGATGCGATGCCGCCGTGCGCTATGCTGGCGCGATGACAAAACACGACTATCAAGACGCGCTGCGCCGCATCCTGGACGCGCACACGGCGGCCGCTTTGCGCACGCTGGCCGGCATGTTCGCGCGATTGCCCGAGAAGGCGCGCGAAATCCAGTTCGGCATCTTTCCCGACCAGGGCGGCGAGGGGACTTTTTCGGTGGTGATCGGCCTGGAAGGGCCGGATCTGTATGTGCTGAACAAGGCCATCGAAGGGTACCGCGATCTCTTTGACGTCGTGCACGGCGAAACGGGGTTGGAGCCGCCGGTGCCCATGTTCTCCAGCGAGCCGGCGTTCTGCGTGCAGGACGCGATCGCCGACGTGGCGGCCGATTGGGTTGAATCGTTGTGGGAGCAGGGCGGCCGCCTCGTATCGCGCGTGCCGGCGATGGTGTATGCCCAAGACGATTACGGAACCGACCTGCCGCGCGCATTGCCGGGGACATAAGCGGGTTTCGTTCAACACAGATCAAACAGTCCGGCCGTTTTTCGCCGGCGTGACATCAAGCCTATTTAGAATGCCGGCGGGCGCAGACCGCCCGGTGCGCGGCCATGCCGCGCGTCTCGAATCATTAAAAGGCTTGATCACTCATGTACCGTCATTCCCGCTTGCGCAGCCGCATCGCGCAATCGCTCCATCGTCTTTGCGCGCTGTTGCCTGTTCTTCTGCTGGCGACGCTGCTTGCGCCGGCCGCGCACGCGCAGTCTTCCGCGCCGCTTCAGTGCGGACTTTACGAGTACGACGGCGGAAGGGGCCAGATGCGGGTGCTGAGTTCCAACCTCATCCGCAAGAGTGCGCTGAACGGTCCCGAGCTGCTTTACTACAAAATCGAAAACGGCAAGCTGGGCTTCTATAACCTGGACCTCGGCCTGGACGATGAATACAAGCTTGCCCCGGACGGCAAGTCGATCGACGTGGGCTTTGAACAGGTCTACGTGCTGAAGACGCCCGCCCCGTGCGCCGCGCCCACGGAACTGCCGCAGACCAAGGTCTGGCCGCTGTGCTGGAAGGCCGGTTTGATGGAATGTCTGGACGCGTACAACGAGACGTCCGTCAAGGAGCTGGAAAGCATGTGCGCGAGCGGCCTGCCGTTCGTGTGCAAGAAACTGCCGGACGCCTGGCGCGAAGCCGGCGGGCAGGAACCCGGCGAAGGCGGCCAGCCCGCGCCGCTGGGCGAGGCGGCGCATAAGACGCTGCAGGCCGCGTGCCTGAAGGGCATCTCCGCCAGCACGTGCACGCTGGCGGCCGAAGAAGCCTGGACCGCGGGCCGATATCTGGATGCCCGGCCGATGCTGCAACATGCGTGCGCGGCGCCGATCGCCAGTCCTGATGCGTGCACGCTGGCCGACAGCCTGGCGCCGCTGACCGCCGAGGCGTTGGCGCAGGCCGCGCCGGCACAACTGCCGCAGGGCACCTTCAAGCGTCCGATCGGCACGTTGCGCAAGCTGGTCTTCGGGGCGGATGGCGTGGTCAAGGACGACGGATCGCTGACCATGAAGGCGCGCCGCGAAGGCGGCCTGATCAAGATGCAGCACAACCAGGGCGGGGACTTCGTCCTCAAGCCGCTGGGTGACCGCTTGCTGCTCGGGGTCGATTACTGGAATCGTCTTGCGCTATTCGTGCGCGCTGACAATTAAAGCCTGTCGCCATCACCCCGGCAGGCGGCGTAGCTGCAGCTTGCCGGTGGCGAAGGCGAATTCGTACGCCGCCCGTGATAGCCCTTGTCGAGCACTGCCCGATACTCGGCGCGTTGCGCTGCGGGGAGCAGGCTGATCGTCGGTTCCGGGGCAAGACCGGCGTGCGCAATGCGGCCCAGCGCCCGCCACGCCGCGTCGTCCAGCATGGCGCCGTCCTGGCGCAACGCATCCATATCCGCAAAGACCGCCACCCTCCAGCGTGCGCTGCCGTAGATGGACGTCGCCTGCAACGAGAACGCGTCGCCCTGCAGACCCAGCGCCTGCAATTGGGCCAACGCCGCCTTTTGCCGCGCCACGTGCCGGTCTTTTTCCTGGCGCGCGGCGTCGATGCGGCCGGTCAGCGTGGCCAGCCCCTCGTCCGGTCCCAGCCGCACCATGAATTGCTCGGTGTCGATGCGGTCCTGCAGGTAGATGCCGTATACGCCGTTCCAGCGGGCCTGCGGCGCGGACGGTCGCAGCGGACGCATGCTGACGATGTGCAGGTCGGCGCCGTAGTGGTCCGTGATCGTGCGTTCGACGTCGCGTATCGGGCCTTTGCCGGTGCAGGCGCCCAGCAATGCGGTGAACAGGCACGCAATTGCCGTCAGCCGCTTTCTTGTGTTTGTCATCGGGACTTCTGTGGCCGGCGCCCGGGCGGGCGCCGCTCGGCTGCAAAGAGCGCGAGTGTAACGAACCGGGCCACGGTGGCGCGGCTTTCGCCGCAGTACGCATTGATGGCGGACAAGCCGGTGGGGTATCCAGTCCCCGCCCAGGGAGGCGAAACATTCGCAACAACGTTTTACGACGGGCGGGGCACGCACGCCCCGTAGTCTCGCCAAGATGCATCGTCTGGCCTGCGACCATGTGTTTCAGCTGCCAATCCAGATGTTGCGATCCGTATGCAACCCGGTAGGATGCGCGCACATTGTTCCAGCCCATTTCCACCGAGGATCGATCCCATGTCCCTGCCGCGCCCGCGACTTGCTCTTTCTGCCCTGATGCTCGCCCTGACCCTGTCGGGCTGCGTCACGATCCCGGATTCGAACGGCGCGGGCACCGCGGACGACAAGCGTTATGGGCAATTGGTCGATCTGATCGGCGAGGCGATGAAGGACGGCATGGCGGTGGTGCTGGTCGCGGACCTGATGCCGCACGCCACGTTGAAGGACGCCATGAAGATGACGACGTGGACCGGCAATACCGTCTGGATGTTCGAGCCCGATCCGCGCATCACGTTCGGGCGCAAGTTCCAGAACAACTCGCTGCAACGCGACAAGGACACGACGTACCTGTTCAAGGCCTTCGAGGTCCACATCCTGCCGCCCGGCAAGTACCTGCTGACGGGCGGGGACGACTACAAACTCAATGCCAAGCTGGACGACATCGGCGCGCGCGCCGGCGCGGTGGGCTCGGGCCGTGGCGCCAACGGCACCACCTATCTGTCGCCGGAGCTGTATCGCGAGTTCTACAAAGAGACCAACTGGCACGAAGGCACGACGGGCAGCCAGACTCGAACCGAAAAGGTCTGCACGGCCGTGCACCGCGCATCGGGCGCCTGCGTGGCCTGGGGCGAGCAGCAGGTCACCGAGACCACGCCCGGATCGCGTGCCGGTTATTACGAAGACACCACGTCGCGCGACATCCCCGCCATCAAGGTGCAGTCGCGCGTGGTGCCCAAGCTGGCGCTGGCCAGCTTCACGCTCAAGGGCGGCGACCTGGTGCTGAGCCAGCGCATGCACATGAGGACGCCCAGCTACAAATTCAAGCAGTCCGCGTGCCGCGCAGTCGATCCGAAGATGATCGAATGCCCGCTGGAGGACTTCACGGTGCACACGTGGCCGGCGCCGATGGACTTCGCGCAGAAGTACTTCGCGCAGCGCACGAACCTGACCGACGCGCAGCGGGAGCTGCTGGCCAAGCTCAAGCCGATGCAGATCACGCCGTTGGGCAAGCAGGGCATGCAGGATCCGGTGTGGGGCGTGCCGCTGTCGCTGGGCAACCGGAAGTAGGCCGGATCGGTCCACAAGCTGCGGGCCGCTGGCCAAGTGCCGTGGCACCGCAGGGCATCCGTTTTCGCGCATAAGCGAATCGCGAAAATTTCATATTGAATGAGTTTGATTCTTAGTTATACTCGGACACATCTGTGCGGGCGGTCACGCCGTTCGTGCGGATCTCCGGTCTACGTACCAATGCAGCGGGCGTTTCGGCTTCGGCGGAACGTTTCGGTACGCCGGCGGGCCGGCGCATAACGACAATAAAAACCAGCGTTGACAGCATCACCCAAGCGCATTCCTCGAGCGACGACGCATCGACAGGTCGACCCGTCGAACGTCCGCCGCGCCCGCCGTCCTTCGTACAGAACCTGGAGCACTGCATGCCTGTCCCCGCCCGTCGCCGCAAGCTCGCGATCGCCTTGTCCGCCGCCCTGGGCGCGCCCACCGCTTTCGGCTCCTCCGCCTTCGCGCAGTCGTCCGGCGCCAATCCGCCGGTGCCCCAATTGCCCGCCGTCACCGTGACGGGCGCCAGCGAGAACAAGCCGGATGAAATGCCGCCGGTCTACGCGGGCGGCCAGATCGCGCGCGGCGCGCGGTTGGGCATGCTGGGCAATGTGGACATGATGAGCACGCCATTCAACGTGACGGCGTACACGTCGGAACTGGTGTTGAACCAGCAGGCGCGCAGCCTGGCGGACGTGATGGCGAACGATCCCGGCGTCGTCAGTGCGGGGCCGTGGTTTTTCGACAATTTCAATATCCGCGGCTTTGTCGTCAACCGCGCGGAGATCGGTTTCAACGGCCTGTACGGCATCGCCAATTCCGAAGGCGTGCAGCTTGAAGGCTTGGAGCGCATCGAAGTCCTCAAGGGGCCGAGCACGCTGCTCAACGGCAGCGCGCCGCGCGGCACGGCGGGCGGCGCGATCAACCTGGTGCCCAAGCGGGCGGACGACACGCCGCTGACGCGTTTTACGACCAGCTATGTGGGCGACGCCAACCTGGGCGCCAACGTGGACATCGGCCGGCGCTTCGGCCAGGACAACAAATTTGGCGTGCGGCTGAACGCGGCCTATCGCGACGGAGAAGGGTCGGTCGACAACGAGAAGCCGCGCGCCTCGAACGTGACGCTGGGGCTGGACTACCGTGGTGACCGGCTGCGCGCCAGCGCGGATCTGGGCGCCAGCAACCAGAAGGTCAGCGGCGCGCGGAACAATTATTTCGTCACGACCGCGTTTCCGCCGTCGGCGCCGCGCGGCGACATCAATCCGTATCCGTCATGGTCGTACCAGGACAAGGATTATGCGTTCGCCATGGTGCGCGCCGAGTACGACCTGACCCGCAACTGGAGCATCGGCGGCGCGTTCGGTCTGGCCGAGACGACGCGCAAGGCCAACTCGCCGTGGGGCGTCATCATCAACGACGCCGGCGACCTGGATTTCACGGCGTTCGGGCTGAAGGAACGCAACAAGACGCGCAGCGGCGAGCTGAACACGCGCATCCAGTTCGACACCGGCCCCATCAAGCACAGCGCTGTGCTGGCGGTGACCGACTATGACTCGAAGGTCAGCGGCTATCAGCCGCAGTCGTCGTGGAACGAGTTCAGCAACATCTATCATCCGACCAGCCTGTCCGAGCCCGACAACTTCAGCCTGGACGGCACGATGGTGCCGCAGAACGACATGACGTTGCGCAGCTATGCCATCACCGACACGTTGTCGATGCTGGACGAGCGCGTGCTGCTGACGCTGGGCGTGCGCCATCAGAAGATCGACGTGAATTCCTATGTCTGGAATACCGGCGCGTGGCAGTCCAACTACACCCGCAGCGCCAACACGCCGGCAGTGGGCCTCGTCGTCAAGCCGACCGACAGGCTTTCCCTCTACACCAACTACGTCGAGGCGCTGGCGCAGGGCGCCGTGGCGCCGGCCACCGCGGTGAACGCGGGAGAGGTGTTCGAACCGTTCGTATCCAAGCAGTTTGAAGTGGGCGCCAAGATGGACTGGGGCACGTTCTTCACGTCCCTGAGCGCCTTCCAGATCAAGCGGCCCAGCGGGTTCCTGGGCGCGGACAACGTGTATCGCCTGGCGGGCGAGCAGCGCAATCGCGGGCTGGAGCTGTCGGTGGCCGGCGAGGCCGCGCGCGGCCTGCGGCTGCTGGGCGGCTTGGCGTGGACGCGTGCCATCCTGACCGAAACCCCGGGCGGTGAATTCAACGGCGCCAAGGCGTCTGGCGTGCCGACGTGGTCGGTCAAGCTGGGCGCGGAATACGACATCGCGCAGGTGCCCGGCCTGACCGCGACGGCGCGCATGATCTACACGTCTTCGATTCCCTGGGACGCCGATAACAACGCTACCGTGCCGGCCTGGACGCGTTTCGACGTGGGCGCCCGCTACGCGACCCGCATCGCGGACCGCAACGTGGTGTTCCGGGCGGCTGTGGAGAACGTGTTCAACCGCCGCTACTGGGATTCGTCGCCCGCGTACCAGATGGTCACGTCCGCCGCGCCGCGCACGTACATGTTGTCGGCCAGCGTCGACTTCTGATGGCCGCAGGCCGGCATTGGCTGGGCGAGCGCCAGACCTGGGTCCGGCTGCACCGCTACGCCGGGTTGCTGACCGCGCTGTTCCTGACGGTGGCGGGGCTGACCGGCAGCATCCTGGCGTTTGGCCACGACATCGACGCGTGGCTCAATCCCGGTTTTCACCAGGCGCGTTCCACTGCGCCGCCGCTGGGCTTTGATGCGCTGGCGGCGCGCATCGAGGCATCGGATCCCGCGCTGCGTGTCGACTACGTGACGCACGATGGCACGCCAGGCCGCACGGCGCTGGCGTTCGTGTCGGCGCGGGCGGGACGTCCGCCGCTGGGCTATGACGAGGTGTACGTCGATCCCGGCACCGGCGAGATCCAGGGCAGGCGCGCGCGCCGCGCCTGTTGCTTGCAGGCCGAAAGCTTCGTGCCCTTCATGCTGCAGATCCATCACAGCCTGTATGTGCCGGGCTTGTGGGGATGGTGGTTCATGGGCGGCATCGCGCTGATCTGGCTGGTGGACAGCTTTGTGGGCGTTTACCTGACGTTGCCGCGCGCTGGTGGGTGTCACGCAACCCGGCCGCGGCACCGCGGCCGACGTCTTCACGCAAATGCAGTTTCCGCTGCACAGCGGCCAGATCGGCGGCCTTGCCGGCCGCGTCGCCGTGGCCGGGCTGGGGCTGGTGGTCGCGATGCTGAGCGTGACCGGTGTGGTGATCTGGTGGAAGAAGCGGCGGTCGCGCGTTGTGTCGCGGCGCCGCGCGGAGTGCGAGCCGAGGGAGGATCGCCGCGGGTAACCCGCCCGAACCGTTGCCTACTGCGTGGGCGGCGCGTCCGCGAGCCGGCACGCGATGGCGCGAAGCTCCGTGCCGTCGGGAAGCGCATAGCGGCTTTCGCCCAACCACGATACCGGCCGGCCATCCTGCACGCAGCAATAGAAGAAGGCTTGTTCCCCGTCGTCGCAGGGGAGTGCCTTGCTGCGGCGCTCGATGATGTACGTGGTGCCGTCTGACCCGATCGCGACCAGTTCGGTCGATCGCTTCTTGTAGTGCGTGTGCATGGCATCGCTCCTTTGAACCGGGTGATTCAGGAGTAAACCTAACCTGCTTGCGGCCGGATGACCATTTGGCCCCGAATAAAAGCGTCGAAATAGTGATGAACGCATCAGTGCGAATGCATGATTGCTACCAATGTCCTATGGGCGTAATCTTTCCGGCTACTTGAGCGGTCGAATGACTGCGAATAGATTGAACAAGGCCAAACCGCCGTGCGGAAAGGCCGAATGGATGGTCGGTAGCCGAAGTCTTTCAGTGGTGCGTTTCCTCTGTCTCAGTCACGGAGCTTATGCATGGAAGTCCGCCGTCCAGTCCCTTCCTTTAGCGCACCCGCGCGCATCCCCTCATTCCCAATTCGTGCCGTACCGGGCAGCTTGCTGACCGGGCTAACGGCGCGTTGCCGCAGTTTCCCGCAGTCTTTCCGAACTCGATAAACGGAGCGTGCCCCGCCACATCAAAACCGAATGCGCTTTAGCTCGGAAAAGAACGTCGTGCATGTTAGAAGTCCCCTCAGTGAACTTCGCCAAACACATCCATTAGGAGCGACAACAATGAAGCTAACTCGCCGCAAACTGAACGCAGGGGGATTGGCCCTGCTGGCTGCAGGATCGCTCGGGCCGGCCTTCCGGGCCTCGGCCGCCGCCTCGGAAGGGCTGGTCGCCAATCTGCCTGAAGCCGATGACCGTTTCGTCCTGGCCACCGACGCCTACATCTACGCCTACCCGCTGGTGACCATGGAGATGACCCGCCGGGTGATCACCAACGTCGCCGAACCCAAGGGCACACGCGCGCCGATGGGCCAGCTCATCAAGTTGCGCCAGTACCCGGACGCCAAGTTCCGCGACGTGACGGCGCCAAACGCCGACACGCTGTACACCACGGCGTTTTTTGATGTGGGCGACGAACCCTGGGTCGTCAGCCTGCCCGACCTGAACGGCCGCTACGCGCTGTTTCCGCTGCTGGACGGCTGGACGACCGTGTTCGACGTGCCCGGCAAGCGCACGACGGGCACGGGCGCGCAGACCTTCATCGTGACGGGGCCGGGCTGGGAAGGAACGGTGCCGCAGGGCATGAAGCAGTACAAGTCGCCGACAAGCATTGTCTGGCTGCTGGGCCGCATCTATTGCACGGGCACGCCCGAAGACTACGCCGAGGTGCACAAGCTGCAGGACCAGGTGAAGCTTGCGCCGCTGAGTGGCTGGGGCAAGGACTGGAAGGCGCCGCAGGGCAAGGTCGATTCAGCGATCGACATGAAGACGCCGGTGCGCGACCAGGTCAACAACATGGATGCGACCGAGTATTTTTCGCTGTTCGCGCAACTGCTCAAGCGCAATCCGCCGACGGTGGCCGACGCGCCCATGGTCGAGAAACTGGCGACGATCGGCATCGTGCCGGGCCAGGATTTCGACAAGTCGAAACTGCCCGCCGATTTTGCCAAGCGGGTGCCCGAGACCGGGTTCGCGCGCATCATGGCGCACTTCCGATCGACCGATGGCGACATCCAGCACATCGACGGCTGGGGCTTCACGACCAAGACGGGGATCTACGGCACGAACTATCTGCAGCGCGCCTTGGTCACCGCGATCGGGTTGGGCGCGAACCGTCCGCAGGACGCCGTCTATCCGACCTCGTTGCGGTCCTCCAATGGGGCGATCCTTCGCGAATACAACGGCTCGGAAAAGTACGTGCTGACCTTCCGCAAGGGGCTGACGCCGCCGGTGTCGGGGTTTTGGTCGCTGACCATGTATGACCAGAACTACTTCTTCGTCGATAACCCGCTGAACCGCTATTCCATCAGCGAGCGCCAGCCGCTCAAGCGCAAGCCCGATGGATCGATTGATCTGCTGATCCAGAACGAATCGCCGGGTCCGGAGATGGAGTCGAACTGGCTGCCGGCCCCCAAGGGCCGGTTCATTCTGATGATGCGTCTGTATTGGCCGAACGAAAGCGATCCTTCCATCATCAATGGCTCGTGGACGGTGCCGCCGGTGCGGCGCGTGAGCTGACGCGGTCATGGCGGCAGGGCGCGCCCCGGATCCTTCCGGGGTGCGGCCCGCCTGTCTGCATATGCCTTCGGGCCGGAGGATACGCGATGGAAATGCACGTCTTTGCCTGTGCGGCTTGCGCGGCGCTGCATGTCGGAACCGCAATCGCGGCCGAGCCGCAGACGGCACCCGCCGTCGACGCAGCAGTTTCCGACGAATGGAAGTTTTCGGTGTCGCCGTATTTATGGGCGCCGGCGCTGTCCGGGAAGATCACGCATCGGCGGCTGCCGCCCGTCGATGTCGATGCGAGCTTCGACAAAATCCTCGACAACCTGGATTTCGCGGCCATGCTGATGGGCGATGCGCGCAAAGGCCGGTACAGCATCTTTGGCGACCTGCTGTACGTGAAGGTCGGCGCGCAAGGCGACACGCCGCGGGGAATTCTGGCCGACAGCGCGGACGTGAAGAACGAGTCGTTCACGGGCATGATCGGCGCGGGCTATTCCGTGCTGGACCGGTCAGAGCACAGCCTGGACGTGGTGGGCGGCCTGCGGGTCTGGTCGGTGGACAACAGCATCAGGTTCAATGGCCCGCTGACACGGGGCACAAAGCACAGCGACAGCGCGACGTGGGTAGACGCCATGGTGGGCGTTCGCGGCACCTACAACTTTCATTCCAAGGCCTATCTGACGGGCTGGGGCATGATCGGGGCAGGGGGCGCGCAGGCCGACTGGGACCTGGGGCTTGGTGTGGGCTACAACTTCAACAAGTCGGTGTCGGCCACAGTGGGATACCGCGCGATGGGCGTGGACTACGAACGCAACGGCTTCAAGTACGACGTGGTGTTGCAGGGGCCGATCGCGGGGCTGACGATCCGGTTTTGAACGACGTGCCCCGCAGTGGGGTCAGCTCAGGTCGGCCACGTTGACGGTGGTGGCGCCGCAGGCCTGCACCAGCTCAGGGTCGTGGCTGGCAAACAGCACGACGCGGTCTTGCGCCCAGCGCTTGAACACGTCTGCCAGCACGCCGCGCGCCTGCGCGTCCAGCCCATTGCTGGGGCCGTCGGCCACGACGACCGCCGGATTGCCCAGCGCCGCGGCGGTCAGGTAGACCTTGCGCCGCGTACCGGTGGACATCTGCTCGAAACGCTTGTCCAGATGCGGCTCAAGACCAAGCTGGCGGGCCAGTTCCCATATCGAGTCGTCCAGCGTCACGCCTTTGGCTTGGGCTGCCTGTTCCAGCAGGCCGCGTCCCGTTTGCTCGGGAAACGCCATGCAATTGTCCGGCACCCAGGCCAGGCGGGACTGCGCAACTTGCGGCGCGTCGCGCAGCGAGTGGCCGTCGATGTGCACGTCGCCGCTGTCCGGCGCGAGGGCGCCGGCGATGATGTTCAGCAGGCTGGACTTGCCGGTGCTGTCTTCTTCGCACAGCGCCACGCAGCCTGGCGCAAAGGTATGCGTCAGTCCCTGGAACACGATGTAGTCGCCGTAGCGCTTGCTGAGATTGTCGATGCGTAGCATGCGGCAAGTGTACGAGAGGAACGCGTTTCGCGGCCACTGGAAGGCGAGGCCGTATTCGATCGGTTCGAGCAGGCCATGGGTTGTCGTGTCCGGACCCGGCCGTTAGCATCGGCGGCTACCCGCCAAAAAAACCCGGAGACTTCATGACTGCGCCCATTCCTGAATTCACCCATGCCGTCGTGACGCGCGACGCACGCGGCGTCTATACCCTGCAGATCCACGATGCCAAGAGCCTGAACATCCTGGCGTCGGCCGTCACACTGAGCCTGACCGAGGCGGCGCGCTGGATCGCGGCGCAGGATGACGCTCGCGCCGTGGTGATCCGCGGGACGGGCGAGAAGGCCTTCGTGGGCGGGGCCAATATTCACGAAATGGCCGAACTGGACCCGCCCGGCGCACGCGCCTTCATCACGCGGCTGCGCGACCTCTGCGATGCGGTGGCGGACATTCCCGTGCCGACGATTGCCCGACTGCCGGGCTTTTGCCTGGGCGCCGGCATGGAACTGGCGGCCGCCTGCGACATCCGGCTGGGGTCGGCGGATGGCGTTTTTGGCATGCCAGAGGTGCGCGTCGGGATTCCCTCGGTGATCCATGCGCTGCTGTTGCCTGCGCTGATCGGCCAGGGCCGGACGAACTGGCTGCTGCTTACCGGCGAAACGGTGGATGCGGCGCAGGCGCGGGATTGGGGCTTTCTGGAGTTCCTATGCGAGCCGGGCGAGCTGGACGCGCTGGTCGAACGGACCGTGGCGCCGATTGCCGACAGCGGCCCGCGCGCCGTGCGGTCGCAGAAGGCCTTGCTGCGCTACTGGGCGGAATCGTCGATCCAGGCGGGGCTGGACCTCAGCGTCGAGGCCTTCGGTGAGGCGTTCACCACCGACGAGCCGCGCCGGTGCATGGCGCCGTTCCTGGCGCGCAAGCGGCATCGCTAGGCAAGAGGACGGGACGGTGCAACGGGCACGCAGGAGGCGCGCCGCGGAGCTTGCGCCAGAGGGCTTCGCGCATTCAGACAGGAACGCCATGTGCTGACCGGCAAGGACTGTCACCGCACAAGGAGCCGACATGATTGCCGAAACGAATGAGATGGAACGCTGTATCGATAGCTGTCTGACCTGCTATCGCACGTGCGTAAAGACCGCGATGAATCATTGCCTGGAGGCGGGGGGCGAGCATGTCGAACCGCACCACTTCCGGCTGATGATGGGCTGCAGCGAAATCTGCCGCACCGCAGCGCACGCAATGCTGGTGGGCGTGGAAAACCACAAGGTCATCTGCGGCGCCTGTGCTGCGATCTGCGACGACTGCGCGGCCAGCTGCGAGGGCATGGAAGGCATGTCCGACTGCGCGCGCGTCTGCCGCGATTGCGCCGAGATCTGCGACAGGATGGCGTCTTGAGCGATTTGGAAGAGGCGTACGCAATGACAAGCCCCGCAAGCGGGGCCTGTCTGAGTTCACTTCCGGAGATGTTCGCGCACGGCTGTAGCCGACGGCCCGACCGCCTTCACGGCGTCGCGCAGTTGGGTTTCGCTGACGCCGAGCTCCTGGGTCCAGTAGCGCAGCTCATGCGTTTCGTTGACGTTGATCCGGGAACGGTCCTGGGGACCGCGTTTGCTCAGGTCGTCTGACATGTTTCTTTCCTCCGGGTTGAGACGCCCCGGAGGTCAGCAAGCGGCATGCCCGCCGTCGGCGGGCGGCCTTGTCATTGCACGCGAGTCGGCGTCGCGACGCGCGAGGTCTGGGCGGGCATGCGCTCGACCGTCAGCGCAGCCGGTTCAGCCGTGGATGGCCGGACCACGACGGCCTTGTTTGCGCTGGCGGCGCCCAGATTGGGCAGATCGGCAGGCCGTGCGGCCACGGCCGTGAACGGACCGCCGCCGCTGGCCGGAACGCCGTCCAGCGTCAGGTTGGCAGCCCAGACGCCACGTTGGCGCGACAGCACCTGATAGCGCTGCGGTGCGCCGGCGGCGCGTGCAACCAGATACAGCGTGCCGTCGACCAGGCTGATGGCGGGTGGCGATGCGGCTTCGGCGTCCAGCTTGCCAAGCTTGCCGTGTTCAAGCAGCCAGAGCTGTCCGCCCGCGCGCTCCAGGATCGCGAGCACGACGTTGCCGGCGTTGTCGGCGTGGATGGCGGGGCGGCCGATGTAGGGCACGCCCAAGTCGGCCGGCGCGCTCCAGTCCATGTTCAGGTCGGTGGTGTCGCCGGCTTCGACCAGCTTGGTCAGGTGGTTGTTGGCGCGCTGGCGGAAGTAAAGCTCGACGCGGTCTTCGTGGTTGCGGATGGCGGCCAGTCCGCCGGCCGCTTCCGGCGCGGCGACGCGGCGCCAGCCTTGCCATTCCGACCGTTGGCCCTTGGCGGCCGGGAGCTGGCGGGTATAGAAGAGTTCGCCTTTGGCGGCGATCGCAAACACGACGTAACGTCCATCCGAACCGCGCGCGGCGGCCGGTGAGCCCGAGGCGCCTTCCAGCGGCGGCAGCGCCTGCCAGGTGCTCCAGCTGCCGTCGATGCCGGACGGCGTGATCCAGTGCAGCACGCCGTCATAGCCCAGCGCGACGGCGGCGGCCTCGCCGCGCGGCGCGACGGCGGGGATCTGCGTGACGCGCAGGCCGCCCAGCGCCTGCCACCCCTGCCAGGTGCCGTCATGGCGCTGTTTGTTGGCCCAGACGCCGCCCAGCGGGTCGCGCGCCATCAGGCCGGCCGTGCCGTCGGCGTGGGCAAACGACACCACGGGGCCGGTGGTCCGGCCGCCCAGGCTGTGCCAGCGCTTTTCGCCGGAATCCCAGCTGTTCACGGCGGCGTTGGTCTCGCCCGCGGCAAACACGACGAGTCCGCCGCGTCCGTCGGGGTAAACCTGCGGGGCAACGTCGTGCCGGGATACGTAGTAGGCGCGCTGCACCCACGCGGCTGCAGGCCCGGCGGGTTCCTGGCAGCCCTTGGGGCCGGCGCAATAGTGGTAGTCGTTCCAGGCGTAGTGCTGGAAGATCACCGACTTGCTGGCGATTTCCGACTCGGCCAGATTGGTGGCGCGTTCCTGGCTGGGGTAATCGATATAGCCGGTTTCGGCATAGTTGCCGGGCGCCCGCAGCATGGCTTCGCGCGCCAGCCGGGCGCTGGCGATGTGGTCGGGGTGGCCGTGGCCGGCGCAGCGCCAGCACAGCTGGGTGTATGGCACGCTGATCGTGTCGTCCAGGTGCCGGACGGTGGTGGGGCCGTACTGGCGGATCATTTCGGCCAGCGTGTCCACAAGCTGCTCGCGCGTGTAGACCTCGGCGTGCGGGCCCAGCGTGTCCACGCTCTGGTTGGGTTCGGACTCCGTGCGGCTCAGCGGCGTCAGGCTGCCCCAGCCCTTGCCCAGCCACGGATCCTTCAGGCGCATGTGCCACAGCTGCACGCGCGGGTTGCCGGTCAGCGTGAAGCGCGCAATCTGGCGGCCCGCGACGATGCCGGTGTCTTCCTTCCATGCGTCGGGCTGATGCGCCATGTAGGCGTAAGCGGCGCGCACGCCCCGCTCGCGACCCAGCATGTAGCCTTCGCCTTCGCCGGCGTCGCTGGCGGTTAGGTAGACCAGGCGCACGCAGCCGCCGGCCTCGATGTTCGAGGCGACGTCCGGATTCATGAAGAGCAGATCGTCATCCAGGTGGGCAACAAAGGCCAAATCCTTGATGCCGTGGCATTCGGCCAGCGTCGGTGGCGCGGCCAAGGCGTGGGTGGAGAAGAGGGCTGCGGCCAGGCAGCAAAGCGCCTGGCACAGCGGGCGCAGCAGGGCAGTAAAAACGGGCATAAAAAAAGCGCTGCATGTTGGAGGTGCAGCGCGTCTTGTGGGTGGTAAAGAGTGCGGAAAGTATAGCTGCGGCGCGGCCGCGGGCTGCAATAGGCGCTTGTCCGGTGTGGCATCGGGCCGACGTTTTGCAATGCGATAAATGGGGACGTCCGAACGGACCCTGAATAGAGGACGCCATGAAGGCGTCCTCTATTGGTTCAGCGGGCCGATTCGGTGCTGACCACCAGCTTGTCCGCCCGCGCCGAGCGCGTCCGGCGTTCCAGCATCACCGCCCACAGCCACAACGGCATGCTGGCGATGGCGAGCAGGCTGCCGACCCAGCCGGTCGACGTCCACCCGAACCCGGCGGCAATCGCGAGTCCGCCCAGGAACGGCCCGAGCGCGTTGGCGGTGTTGAACGCGGAATGGTTGAGCGCCGCGGCCAGCCCCTGCGCGTCCCCCGACACGTCCATCAGGCGCGTCTGCAGCACCGTGCCCAGCGCGCCGCCCACGCCCACGAGGAAAACGTTCAACGTGATCAGCCACACGTTGTGGGCCATGAACGGAAACAGGGCCAGCACCACGGCCGACCACAACAGCAACAGGCCCGCCGTGCGCATGACGGCTCGATCGGCAAACACCGGCACGACCATGTTGCCCACCGTCAGGCCGACGCCGAAGGCGCTCAGCACCAGCGGCACCGTGGCGGGAGAGACCTGCGTGACGGCGGTCAGCGTGTCCGCCAGGTAGGTGTAAATGGAGAACAGCCCGCCGAACCCGACCGCGCCGATGGCCAGTGTGATCCACACTTGGCCGCGGCCCAGTGCGCTCAGCTCGCGCAGCGGGCTGGCGTGCGGATCGGCGGCCGTGTCCGGGGCATAGGCGCGCACGCTCAGCATGGTCAGCACCGCCAGCAGCGACACCAGGCCGAAGCTCCAGCGCCAGCCGATGACCTGGCCCAGCCAGTTGGCCAGCGGCACGCCGACGATGGTGGCGACGGTCAGGCCGAGGAACACGCGGCCCACGGCCACGGTGCGCCGGTTGGCCGGCACCATCGAACTGGCCACGAGCGACGCGATGCCGAAGTAGGCGCCGTGCGGCAGGCCGCTGAGGAACCGGAAAAACAGCATCCAGTGGTAATTGGGCGCGATCGCGCTCAGGCCGTTGCCGATGGCGAACAGCCCCATCAGCGCAATCAGCAGCCGGCGGCGCGGCATGCGGGCGCCCAGCACGGCAAGGATGGGCGCGCCGACCACGACGCCCAACGCGTACGCGCTGATCACATGGCCGGCGGTGGGGGCATCGATGCCCAGCGACTGTGAGAAGTAGGGAAGCAGGCTCATCGTCGCGAATTCGGTGGTGCCGATCGCGAAGCTGCCAACGGCAAGCGCCAGCAGCACCAGGGCGGGCCGGTGCTGCGAGGAAACGGAATGGGACATGGAAACTACGAAGAGAATTGCGGAATGCTGCGATGCAGCAGACGCATTGTAGTGGCCCTAACCTGTCATTTGCGTGTCGGATGCTGTCGCGCTTGCCGATCGGCGCCAAGGGCGTTCTCTCATGCGACGCGGTGGCTTTGGCGCTTGTTGATCTATGTCGTATTTGAACGTCCAAATATAAGAAATTTTTGATGGTTCGGGTATTCGGGGGTCAGTAGATTGAAAGAAAAATCCTTATCGATCAAATGGTTAAGGATTTTTTTGAGATGAATTCTTCGATAACGTCTGCGCCTTCGCGCTCGGTGGATATGCCATGAACCACGTCCTTTCGTCTTTCTGCAATGCAACCAAAATCTTTCAAAGAGGCGCGCGCTGCGCCGCCCGCTGGCGCGTCGCCTGTAGCAGCAAGCGCCTCGCCGCTTCTGCCGCAGGCGTTCTTTTGGTCGGCGCCGGAAGCCTGGCATTGGCGCCCGCTGCCCGCGCCAACGGGGAATTGCAGCTATGCGACCCCACCGCGGCAAACGGGATCATCGTCAACGCCCATCCCTCACCCAACACCACCCTTAACTGCTCTGCGCTCGGCGAGGCCTTTTCCCTGAACAACGCCGCGAGCACCGGCCTGGCATCAGGATTGCCCCTCTCGTCAGCCAGGGTGACCGGGTATGACGATGGCACGCTGGAATTGAAGGGCGAAAACGGCATCCACATGCTGAACAGCCTCTACATGAACGGAAACCAGATCACTCAGGTGGGCGCGGGCGTGTTGTCGTCCATCAGCCTGGACGCGGTGAATGGATCGCAGCTTTACGCGACCAATCTGCAAGTGCAGGCCAACAGCACGGCCATCACGACGTTGGGCGCCACTGTCGCGCAGAACACGGCCAACCTGAACACGCTGACCACCAACCTCAACAACGGTACCGTCGGTCTGGTCCGGCAGGATGCGATCACCGGCGCCATCACCGTGGCGGCATCCTCGGGGGGCAACGTGATCGACATGGCGGGCACGGACGGTACGCGCACCGTCACGGGCGTCGCCAGCGGCGTCATCTCGGCAACCAGCACGGACGCTGTCAATGGCAGCCAGCTCTACGTCCTTTCGCAACAGGTCGGCCAGATGAACGCCGCCAACGCCTACGTTAGCGTCGACGGCGCGGGCGACGGCAGCGACAACGCCGCGGCGGGCACGGGCACGATGGGCACGGCGGTCGGAGCCAACGCCACCGTTACCGCGTCCAACGGCGTGGCCATCGGCGCCAACGCCTCGGCGACGGCGGCCAACGGCGTGGCGCTGGGTGCGGGCTCCGTGGCTGACCGCGCCAATTCGGTCTCGGTGGGTGCGCAAGGCGCCGAGCGCCAGGTGATCAACGTGGCCGCGGGCACGCAAAACACCGATGCCGTAACTGTGGGTCAACTCAACCCGGTGGTGGCCGGCCTGGGCGGCGGCGCGCATATCGATACGGCTACGGGCGCGGTCACCGGACCGGCGTATCAGCTCGACGGCCAGACGTATTACAACGTCGGCGATGCGCTTGGCTCGCTGGATACCGGCGTGCAACGCAACCGTGAAGGACTCGCGCGCCTGGACAATCGCATCGACCAGACCAACCGCGCCATCGACGACGTTGCGCGCAACGCCTATTCGGGCATTGCAGCTACCACGGCGCTGACCATGGTGCCGGAAGTAGATCCGGGCAAGCGGTTTGCGCTGGGCGTCGGCGCGGCCACGTATCGCGGCTACCAGGCCGTTGCAGTGGGCGCGTCGGCACGTGTGAACGACCGCGTCAAGCTCAAGGCCGGCGTGGGCATGGCCTCGGGCGGGCCCACGGCCGGGATCGGCGCGTCGATGCAGTGGTGATGGCCGCGGGATCACACCGTCACGACATTCAACCCGCCGTTCGCCAGCACTTCCGGATTCGCGCCCGACACAAACAACCGGAAATCGTTGTGCGCGAAGTTGCCGATCACCTTGGCCTGCGTGGCGATGAGGGCGCCCGCGTCGCCGTTGGTCAGCAGGTTGTTGCCGGTCATGGCGGCGTCGAATGCCGGGAAGTGGCTGTAGGCCTCCAGCGCGTTGTCGGCGGCGCGCAGGCAGCGCCACGCGGCGAATCCGCCGCCCGTCTGGATGATGGTCAGCATGGCGCGCGCCGCTTCGGCGCCGAGCCGCAGGCTGGAAAGGTGGTTGCTTTGCAGCGTCAGCGTGCCGTCGCCTTCGGGCACCATCTTGCCCGTGCGGATGCCGCCGCCCAACAGCTTCAACTGATCCGTCGTCAGTTCCGGAAAATCTCCTGATTCCGCAAAGAGCGCGATGCCGCCGCGCAGTCGGTTGTCGCGCACAGTGGTGTCGGCGTCGTTGTCCAGCAGCGCCAGCGCGCACGACATCGGATCGGCCAGCAGCGCGGCGGCAAGCGCGGCGATGGCGGGGCGCAGGCGCTTGGCCGCTGGCGTTTCGCGGCCAAGCTGCGTGGCCAGCGTCGTCAGCGCCGACTGGATGCGCGGCGTCATGGTCAACGCGTTGCCCGCGGCGCCCGCGCGCAGCAGCGCGGCGATCTCCGTGGTCATCGCCTTGCGCGCATCCAGGGGCTGGCGGGACAGCGCCGAGGCGGCGCGATCGTCGTCATCGTCCAGCACCGCATCGGGAGAAAGCGCGCGCTTTAACGCGGACAGCGCCGGGGCGCGGGTGAAGAGCTGGTCGAGGCGTTCGGCGTTGCCGCGGCCGGCGGCATAAAGACGGCAGGTCTCGATGTGTACGCGGCGGCTGCCGTCGACACGCACCAGGCTGTTGCCGGGTCCGGCCGGCCCCGCGCAATCGACGCGCGACAGCCGCAGGTCGGCGCACTGGTTGAAAGCGATTGCCGCCGGCTGGCCGCGCCGCGTGATCACCAGGTCGGCAATGGAAACGCTGGCAAAGCCGTCCAGGCTGAACATGCGTTCATCCAGCATCAGCCGGCTGGCCGGGCCGCACCCATGCAGCATCAGGCGCACGCGCGGCCCCTTGAGGATGAGGTCATCGTCCAGCTTGTGTTCGCCGGGCGTCAGGCACAGGCAGATGTCCATGCGGTCCTGTCCGATGAGCGTGCGCAGCGCGTTGTCCAGCGTCGGGAAATCGCCCGCCGGGCCAACGGTAAGGCAGCAGCCGCCGCCGTGGGTGCGACGGCACAGGGCGTCCAAGGCTTCCTGCACCGAATAGGCCTGCTCCGCAAGCAGGTCCGCGCAGTTGCGCGGGTCGTAGGCCACCTCGGATGCCAGCGCCAGCATCGCCGTGTAGCGCAGCGGCAGGTAGCGGTCGGGCGCGGGCTGGCCCGCGCGCAGCAGTTGCGCCGTGGCGCGTTGCACGGGGCGGGCGGCATCGCAGGCAAGGGACCAGGCGATGGACGCGACGCCGTCAGCGCCGGTCGCCACGTCCTGCGTGGCCGTGCCATTGGGCAGGCGGCCGGCGTCCACCGTAAAGCGCACGACGGCGCCCGCCACCGGCAGGCTGCCGTTGGCCACACCCGCGCGCAACTCGGAAGGCAGCGGCACGACATCCGGCGTCATGGCGGGATTGGGCTTGACGCTCTGCCCGTCGCCGCCCGCGTAGTAAAGCTGAGTCAGTTCCGTCAACGCGGGAAAGAGCGGGCGGCAATCGCTGATGGCGGTCCACGCGCCGCCCTGCCAGCGCAGCAAGGCCAGCCGCGCAAACGCCCGCAGGATCCCGGCGGGCGCGTTGAAGGCGGGCTTGCCGTCGGGCAGTTGCGGCCATTCGATGGAGGCGGTGGCGGTGCGCGCGGGAATCAGCCAGTAGTCGCCCACGCGCAGGCGGCCTGGGGAAAACTTGATCTCGACGCCGTCCTGTTCCAGCTCCACCCAGCCGGCGTTGGCGCTGTTGATGGGCGCGGGCGTGATTTCCGCGACGCCGTCCCAACGGCGCACGCGCGGATTGGATGGAAAGCGCGCCGCATCCAGGGGATGGCCGATCAGGCTGGCCGGATCGATGGTGACCGTGTTGCCGTCGGTGCGCACCACCTGCGCCAGCGGCCCCGGCTGTCCCAGCAGTTCGTGCGTGTCATCCAGAAATTCGACCCAGCAGCCCGCGGTGATGGCCAGCACGTCGTCGCGGCCGATGCTGGCAACTTCAAATTCGTTGACCACGGGGTCGTCCAGCCAGCGCACCACACGCGACAGGATGCTGCCGTTTTCGCGCGACCACTTGTAGCGCGCCTTGCCCGCGCCCGCGCCGTCCTGATGGATCTCGATGCGGTAGAGATGGTTTTCCAGCAGACGATAGCCGGCGTCGGGCGGCAACTGGCACGGCGTCTTGGGCGGCACGCTGGCTTCGGCGCGCGCGGCCATGCGCGCATCGGGCGGGGCGATCAGCGCATCCCATGCCGGCAGCGCCGACAGGCAGGTGAGGGCGGCGTCGGGCGCGCCGACCTGCATCAGCTTGACCTGCCACACCGTCTTTTCGCGGGTGGCGGTGTCGGGGCCGCCCAGCGCGACCTCGCGCATGCTGGTGTCGCCGGCAGGCAGGTCGAGCGTGCACAGGTGGCGCTGCCACGCTTCCAGATAGGCCAGGTACATGCCCTCGGGCGGCGGCGCGGTCTGCCCGCTCGATCCGAAGACAACCACGCCGTCGATGTCGGCCGGCGTGAGGGCGGGCGGCGGCAGCGGCAGGACGGACGCGCCAGCCGGCAGCACGGGCGATGCCGTCGGCGGCATGTCGGGCTGCTTGGCCACGGCGGCGGGCTGCGGGTTTTCGCACAACAGGCCGTCCAGATACAGGCGGCCTGCCGACAGCGACAGGTCTTTGCCGGCAGGCGCCAACGCAAAGCCCGGCGCGGCCAGCGGCACGCCCACCCGGCCGACCGTGTCCGCCGTCTCGGTTTCGATGCGGCGGTTCAGGATGTCCTGCTGCTCGTTCCAGTCCGAATCCATCTGCACGCGGCCCTGCTGCATGCGGACGGCCCGGTAGCGCCGGGCGGGGTCGAAGGTGAGGCGGCTGAGATCGGCTTTCATGGTGTTGTTCCCGAAGACAGGGGGCTCAGTTCACGGGGATCAATCCCGCTTCGAGTCCGAAGCGCAGATACTCGTCCAGCGCCTGCCGCAGGTTGGCTTCGCGCTGGGCTTGCAGCAGGAAATTCCAGGCGCCCATTTCGGCGCCGTTGTCCGCGCCTTCGCGGATCTCGAGCGCGCAGCCGCGCGCCAGTTGGCCGTAGGACGGCGATCCGAACTGCGTGGAGGTAAACGAGGGGGCCACGCGCGCCGCCGCGCGCTTTGCGGCTGCGGCGCCCAGGTCCTGCATGGCCAGGTCCGGCTGGCAGCGGTAGCGCCGGGGCGTGACTGACGGCATGGGCACGTGGCAATAGCGCACGCAGCCTTCCTGGCGGCGGTTGATGGCGAGCGGGCCGCCGAACAGCGTGTTGGACGCGTCGAGCCGCCCGGCCGCCACGCGCCCGAACAGCGTGCTCGCCAGCACGCGCAGGGCGCTGTCGTCCACGTCGACCGCGGCAGCCGCGCTGCCTTGCGCATCGATCAGGCACGCCTCGATCTCGACGGCGGCAAGCGGCGTCGCGCAGCGCACCGGCCCGCTGATGCAGCGCGTAAGGCTCAATTCAAGTTCCGGCGCTGCGCCGCTGTGGCGCACGCCGCCACGCGCGGGCGCCAGCGTGCAGTGCCGCAGCGCCACGGCACGCAATGCGCCTTCCAGCCGCAGGCGGCCATCCACCAGCAGCCCGTCTAGCCGCACGCGCGTGCTGGCGTTGCCGCGCAGCCGCCAGTCGCCCCGCAGCACGGGCCGGCGCAGCGGGGCCGCCTCGATCGACAGATGCGTGTCGGGCAGCACGAGGTCCGGCGCGATGGCTTCGGTGCCGTCGTGGTCCAGAACGATGCGCACCCGCTGGCCTGCCTGCACCGCGGCCAGCGCCGCCGCCAGCGTGGGCGTGGCCGCCGAGGGCACGCGCAGTTCGATGTCGAAGTTGTCTTCGGACGCCGCGTCCGCGTCATCGCCAACCGGGGCGCTGCGGTCGTACGGACCCGCGCCCATGTCGCCGGGAAAGCCATACGCAAAACGCACCTGCACCGATTGCGCGGTGACGCCGGGCGGCAGCGCAAGGCGTCCGCGGTGCGGGTCCAGGCCCACCAGCACGCCGCCCGCAACAGGGAAGCTGCGGTCCGGCCGCCCGGGCTTGCGCGCCTTGACCAGCAGCGACGCGTCGGGCCGGCGCCAGTCCTCGGGGGAAACGCCGGGGATGGGCGCCAGGTTGCAGATGACCAGATGCTCGGGCGGCACGGCCTGTCCGTCCAGCCACACCTGCACGACCGGGCCGCCGCCGCTCTCGGCAAAGCCCCCTTGCGGCGGCGCGTCGCCGTCGGTCAGCGCCTGGCGGCGCGCTTGCAGTTCGGCGTGCAGATCGCGCCAGGACAGCGGTTCGGGCACGTTGACCGGCTCGGCCAGGTGGTCGATGTCGGTCTCCGTGCGGGGCCGGTTGAACAGCGGCTGGTCGCGGCCCAGCGGATCGATGGTGTAGAAGCCATCGCGCGTCGTGGCGGGGGCGGCGTCGCCGCGCTGGACGGTGTAAGACTGCAGCCGCCACAGGAACAGCGCGACGTTGGGCAGGTTGTAGCGCCCGGCCGGCAGTGCGCGCACATCGGCCGTGTGCAGCTCGGCGCCAAAAGGACCGTCAACGCGTTCCATTGCGCGGGAATCGCGCAGATCCGGTGTGCGCAGCGCGTGCGGGCGCGGATGGTTGACGTGCTGGGTGGTGGCGACGCGTTCAAAGCACTCGGACACGCGGCTGCGCCAGCCCGTGGCGTCGGCGGCCAGTTCTTCCAGCACCAGTGCGGTGCCCTTGCGGCGGCGCAGCCGCAGCGTGTTGGCGACCAGCGCGCGGGGCGAGAAGGCGGCGCCGACAGGGTACAGCGCGCGCACGCCGAGCAGATCGCCCAGGTACGGCACCACCCAGTCGTCGCAGGTCTCGATGAACCAGTTGTCGTAGAGCCGGTCCACGTCGGCGTCCACCAGCGCGCCCTGGCGCGCCAGCACGTCCAGCAGCGCGCGCAGCGGGCCGCCGGCCGCGGCGTCGCGTTCACGGTAGAAGGCCGGTAGCAGGGCCATCAGCGCATCGGCATCCAGGCGGGTGTTCATGTGCGCTCCGTGAGCAAGATGTTCGCCGGGTCAGGGCGCAGCAGTTCGGCCGGTTGCAGGCTGCCTTGCTGCCACCGCGCGGTGCGCGCCGGCAGCGTGGCGCCGGGCCCGTTGCTGCGCCGCGCGGTGAAGCTGGACAACCCCGCGCTCAGTCCCGTGCCCGGCCCCGGGTTCAGCCCAATATTCAGCCCCCCATCCAGCACCAGCGAATCCAGATCCACCCACTGCACGCCCGGCACGCCTTGCAGCACGGCCAAGACTTCCGCGCCGTGCACAGGCTGACCGAATGCGCGCGCGGCAAAGCCAAAGGCCTCCAGCACGCGGGCGCGGGCCGCCTGCAATACCTTGGGCGTCTCGTAACGGGGATCGATGCCCAGACCGGCCCGCACGCCGAAATCCAGATAGCGGCACGGCGCCACCCGCAGCGGCTGGTAGGGCGGCCGCGCCCCATCGATGGCCGCGAGCAGATTGCGATACAGCGCGCCGGCAGGATCCAGTGCGGCGCCATCCTCGCCGGCGACGGTCAGATGCACGAGCCGTTGTTCCCCATCCCACAGCCACACCGCCTGCGACTTGCCGATGCCGGTGAACGCGGCGGAAAAATCCTCGAAGTCGCGCAGCGAGACGATGCGGTCCAGCGTGCGCACGCGCAGCGGCGCATTGCGGCGGGCAGCGTCGCCGGCTTCGGGATCCACGCCGCCGGTGGCGGCTGCCGGATTGACGACCGCCTTGACGCCGGGCGCGCGCGTAAGCAGCACATTCAGTTGACCGCGCGCGACGTTGCCTTCGCGGCCCAGGCCGACGCGATAGCGCGCCTCCACATTGCCCGACCCCGACGGCAGCCGCGCGCCGTGCAGGCCGTCGCCGAACTGCACCGTGGCGCCGCCGCTGTCGTCCAGCCGCAGCAGATAGGCGCGATCGTCCGGCGCCAGTTCCGTGATGCGCGGCGCTTCGGTCCACAGCAGGCCATCCACGCGAACTTCCAAACTGCTCGCTGCGCCGCTCGCCGTGGGCGCGGGCACGAGGGTCAGCGGCTTTTGCTGCAGCGTGAAGCGCTGGAACGCCCGGTTGCCGGCGCCGCTGCCCAGCACCTCGGGCTGGATGCGCATCTGCCGGCTGTCGCCGTGGCTGGCCGGCGCGACGTTGGCGTTGATGCGCACCGTGGCGGGCAGATAGGCGTGCGCCAGATCGGCGTCCAAGTGCAGCGACGTGCGGCCGCCAGCGCTGTCGTTGCGCTGGATGCGGACGATGTCGCTGGCTTCAGCCAGCGTGACCGTAGCGCGCGCGCCGTCCTCGAATTCCAGATCCGCGCTGGCGCGGTCGCGCGCCACGCGCACGTTGGCCAGCGCGTCGCCGCGCAACAGCCGGTCGCGTGGCGCGATGTTCGCGGCGTCGGCCTCGTCCAGGATCAGCCCCGACACCGCCAGCACGCGGTCTGGCGGCAGGTCGGGTTCGTACGACGCCAGCACCAGCGCGTGGCCCTGCGTCAGGCCGGACGCGGGGCGCACGCCCCAGTCCAGCGCATCGGATTCGCCATAGGCGGTGGTCTCGCGCACGGCGTCGTTGAACTGTTCGCGCAGGCGCTCGCCGCGCAAGGCCAGGCGGGTGGTCGGCCCGGCCAGCGCAAAGCCGGTGCGCGCGTCGGGGCCGGCGTCGGCAATGCGGTAGAGCTCTTCATACCCCGGCATGGACAGCACGGCCCAGCCGCCCGTCACCCATTTCGGATAGACGGCGTCCAGGTGCACGCCGTGCACGTCGGCGGGGAACAGGCTGGCGGCGGATATCGTCTGGCGCGCCAGGCCCGGTCCGGACCACGCGAGCGCAAGGGTGGCGTCGCCGCTGGCCTCGTAGTAGTCGATGCGGATGTCGTGCTTGCGGCCTGCCGTGAGCCTGGCGCTGGCGCTGTACTCGGTAGGCGATTGCTCGCGCCACTGGTCGATGAGCAGGTTGCCGTCCACCCACAGCCGCACGCCGTCGTCGGCCGTGACGTGGAAGGTGTAGCTGCCGCTGCCCGGCCCGCGCACCCAGCCGGTCCAGCGCACGCAGAAGTTGTCCGCGGGCATGCCGTCGCCGGGACCGCCGGCCGCCCACCGGAAATCCAGCTGCGGATCGGTGCGCGTCATCACCCGCTCGCTGAAGGTGCGGCCGCGGTAATACTCGCCGTACAGGCCGGACCCCGCGCCGCTGGCGCCCGGCGGATCGGAGATGTCGGCCAGCGTGTAGCCCGGCCATTGGGGGAACTGGCTGAAGGACGGCTTGGCGTCGTCGGCCATGCCCAGATAGGCCGCGCGCAGTGTGGCGGGCATGGCGCGCCAGTCGGGCGCGTTGTAGCCGAACAGCCGCGCCTGCGCGCGCAGCGCGTAGCAGCGCGGATTGCGGCGCGCAGGCTGCACGTGCGGGGCCGCGCTGCCCAGGCCGCGTTCCAGCGAGATCAGCGTGTAGGCGGGCGCGCCGTCTTCGCCGGGGCCTGGCACATACTCGCGAACCTGCGTCAGGCGGCGGAAGTCCCAGTTTTCGTTGCCGGGGTCGCGCACACGTTCGTCGCCGACGATCAGCACGGCGTCGCCGGCTTTGAGGCGCGTGGCCGCCCCGGCCAGGCACAGCGTGCGGGCGCCAAAGCGCGGCGGCGCCGGTTCCAGCCACGCCAGTTCCAGCGCGTTCCAGGCGGCGCGCGCCTCGACCGCCTGCAGGGTTTCGAACGTCTGCGCGCGTTCATCCTGCGCGGGCACGCTTTGCGCGCGCGTCCACGGCTCGATGCGCGCGCGCAGCGGCGCACCGGGCGCGGTTTCCATCGAAAACGCCAGCCACGTCGTTGCCGCCACACCGGGCCGCAGTTCGTAGCCGATGGCCCGTGCCAGCGATTGCACCGACCGGCGCTCGGTCGCGGTCCGCAGATAGCCCTCGTTGCCGATGCGCTCCTGATAGAACGCCAGCACGTCCAGCACCGCAGCCCACGCGTCGAACAAGGCGATGACCGGGTCGTCACGGTCGCGTGTGGTCAGCGCGGCCAGCGCCGGCGATCGCGCCAGGTCGGCTGTCAGGCTGGCCAGAAACCGGCCATGCGTGCCGATGCGCAGGCGCAAGGCGGGCTGGCCCGGCGGGTTGTCCAGGTCTGATGGCGTCAGCGCAGGCTGGCCGGCGCAGCAGCCGCAATCGGCGGGGGTTGTCATGATCCGCCCTCCACAATGAAGTCGATGCGGCCGTTCTCGGGAAAGTTCGGGTCGCCGTCGGCGCGCAGCACTTCCAGCGGCGCAATCAGCAGGCGGCCGGTGTCCATTTCGCCGGCGGGGTCGCGGCCCCAGCGCTGGAAGCGTTCGGCCCGCGCCGACGCGACGCCCGGCACCGCCATGACGGCCCGCATCAGCGCCGACAGCGCCAGCGGCGTGCCGAAGGTGTAGCGGTCGGGATGAAAAAAGCCCGGCCGGCCCGCGCGGTCCAGGCCCGCGGTGAAGGCATCGCGCAGCGCCGCTTTGACGTCCGCGGCAAAGTGGCCCGGCGCGGCGCAGACGCGCACCAGGATGTCGAGCGGCACGTGTACGGGATCGGAGAATTCCAGGTCCTGTCCGGCCAGCCGGAAGCGCTCCATGAAGGCGCGCAGCGTGGCGCGAAAGGGCGCGTCCACCTCGCGCCCGCCGCGCCGGTCCACGGTCAGGAACACGGTGTGCCAACTGCCCGTCCAGCGCAACCGGGCCGCCGCGCGCTGCACCTGCGGATGGCGTTCGGCCAGGCGCGCGTAGTCGTCGGCCGTGACCGCGCGTTCCTGCACGCGGAACGCCTCGGGTGCGTTGAGCTTGATGGCGTCGGCCGGTTCCGGCGCTGCGCCGCCCTGCGCGGGCAGCGGATTGCGCACGCGCGCCACGCCCAGCATCAGGTCCGCATCGTCGGTGACGAGCGCGCCGATGGCCTCGGCGCCCACGTTGCCCTCCGATCCACCGCCCAGCCGGTAGCGCGCCAGCAGGCGTTCGCCGGCCACGGGAGCGGCGCCGTAGCGGTTGTCGCCAAAGCGCAGCCAGGCCGCGCCATCGGTTTCCGTTTCGACCACGAACTCGCGCGCGTCACGGGCGCTGGCCAGCAGGCTGCGCTGGGGGGACCACGCCGGGCTGGCGGGGGCGGGCACGTCGCCGGGCTGATTGGCGTCGTCCGCCTGCAGCGACATGCCGCTGGGCAGCGCGCGGCGCGGGTCCTGCGCCAGCGCCGCACCGGCGGGCAGCAGGGCGGACACGGCCAGGTCATGCCGGTAGGGTTCGGCGCAGGCCAGGCCCGCGTCCGGCAGGCGGGGGCGGTAGGGCCGCGAGGCGGGCGCGTCGCGCGCGGTGGCCGTGTCCGGCAGTAGCGGCGTCCAGTCGCGCTGCATGCCGTGGTCGGCCAGGACGACGTTGCCGCGCGCGACGGACACGGCCCGCTTGACCAGCGCGCCGCCGTCGTCGAACTCGCGGCTGACGCACAGCGGAAACGGCAGCGCGTCGTCCGGATGCCAGGCGATCAGCAGCAGGTCGGTGCCGGTCAGGTCGTCGCGGCCGGCGCGCGTTTCGGTCAGGCGCACGGCCACGCGATGCGTGCGGTCGGCGTCGGCCCTGCGGCCCGTCAACGGGTCGATGGTTTCCTCGAACACCAGCACGTCGCCGGGGGCAAGCGTCAGCGGCGGATCGTTCACCAGCGCCGCCTGCGTCTGGCCGCGCGGCAGGCAGTAGGCGGGATCGGCGAAATCATGCAGAAAGATGCGGCTGTGCGCGGCATGCAGCGTCAGGTCGTGCAGCGTCTCGAACACTTCAATGCCGGCCGCGGGCAGCCCGTCCAGCACGTCACGGCGGCGCACGGGCTCGGCAAGCGCGGCTTCGGGCGTGCTGGTCAATAGCGGCGTGCCCGCCGGGATGAGCTTGCCGTCACCCTGCGCGTTCGCTTCGATCGCGACAAACACGCGCGCGTTGCAGCCGTCATGCAGCGGGTAGTCCAGCAGACGCGCATGCCGCCGCAGCGAGGTCCGGCGGCGCGCGGTGTCCAGATAGGCCTCGGTGGCGGCGGCGTCCTGCGCGTAGGAAAGATGGTCGGCCACGTAGGCCAGCGTTTCCACCAGCGCGACGGTGAAATCGGCGGGATTGCGCTCGGTGAAGTCGGGCATGCTCTGCGACAGGCGGTCCAGCATCAACCGCCGGAAGCTCTCGTAATCCTTGGCCAGGTAATCAAGCAGCGGCTCTGCCGGCGTGGGCGCATCGCACGTGTGCGTATCGGCGCAGTCGAACTCCGACGGGCACCCCGCCTTGAAGTTGATCTCGATGGTGGACAGGCACAGGTCAAAGCCCGGCGCCGGCGCGTCAGGGGCGGCAGGGTTGACGAGCGCGAGCGTGTACCACGAGAAGTCGCCTGCCTTGTCCACGGTCAGCCGGATCTCGTTGCCGGAAAGCACCGGGTCCGCGGCCAGTGCGATGCCGCGAATGCGCGCGCCGCCTTCGATG
Source organism: Achromobacter sp. UBA2119 (assembly GCF_002331005.1). Classification (NCBI taxonomy): domain Bacteria; kingdom Pseudomonadati; phylum Pseudomonadota; class Betaproteobacteria; order Burkholderiales; family Alcaligenaceae; genus Achromobacter; species Achromobacter sp. UBA2119. The sequence goes on from NZ_DCYD01000015.1 coordinate 349,809, forward strand.
CGCACGTGGGCGCGGCCGATGCCGGACACCGGATGCGCGCAGACCACGCGCACCGTGCGCTGGTCGGCCGCGTCAATTTCCACGAAGGCGATGCCGTTGTCGCCGGGCGGCTGCTGGGCGCGCAGCAGTTGCAGCCGGCGCGGGTTGGCGCTGCGGAACTGGCGGTTCATGGCACGTCCCGCGTAAAGCGCGCCAGGCGCCGTTGCTGGCCTTGGCGCAGCACGTACTGCACGTCGACCTGCAGGGTCGCATCGCGGTGCGCGACGTTGACGGATTCCACCGCGATGCGCTCGCCCAGCCATTGCTGCAATGCGCCTTGCACGCTCATCTGCACGGCGGCGGCCAGCGTGTCGCTGTTGGGTGCAAACACCAGTTGCAGCAGCCCGCAGCCGAAGTCCGGCCGGTTCACGCGCTCGCCCGGTACGGTGAACAGCACTTGCTCGATCATGTCGCGCACATGAGCGGCGTCGTCGGCATTACGGCTGCGGCCGCGCGCGTCGGGTTCGAACGGAAAGCGCAGGAGGGCCATGGCGATGCGTCCTTACATGCCCACGACGCGCGCCTGCGCCTGCAATGCCAGCATCGGCGTACCGGTGGGCATGCAGATCGACGAGCCCGCCTGCAGCGCGGCCGGCATCCCGCCGATCAGCACGCGCGTTGCGCCGGCGAGCCACATGCCGGTGACACACGGGCCGTTGCCCGACGGCGGCGGCGGAAACGCGCAGCCCGCGATGGAATACGTCGACAGGATGGTCACGGCCGGCTGGCCCGACAGCAGCACGCGCGGGTTGGGCGACGTCGGGATGGCCTGGCCGCCGTGCGAACACTGCACGGTGGCGCCGAGATGCAGCAGAGGTCCGGGCATGTTCTGGCCTCCTCAGGTCACCGTCAGGGCGCCCTGGTTGATGTTGACGGCCGGGCCGGCCAGCATCACCGTCGCGCCCTGGCCGTTGGACAGCGTGATGCCCACGTCGCTGATCGAGATCATCGCGCCCGTCTTGGTCTTGAGCAGAATGCCGCCGGTGGGGCCCGGCAGATCGGAAATCATCAATGTGTTCTGCCCGCCGGTCTGCAGCACGATGCTGGGCGACACGGGCAGCCCGGTCAGCGCCAGCGCCGGGACTTCGGCGGCCGATCCCCAGAATCCGCCGACCCAGATCGGGTAGTCGGGCTTGCCCTGTTCAAACTCCACCCATACGCCCGCACCGACCTGCGGCACGACGAACACGCCGCTCTGCTGGCCGGCGAACGGCACGCACGGCATCGCCCAGCTTGAGACGCCCAGGCCCAACACGTCGGGCACCTGCACCTGGATGCGGCCCATCTGCATGGGATCGACGTTGTTGATCACCACGCCGCGGAATTTGCCGTAGTGGCGTTGGGGTTCTGTCATGGCGGCACCAGGGGCAGGGTCGAGATCAGGCCGTTGCGGGCCAGCGAGAACTGCTGCCGGAATTCGCCGGCCTTCAGCGAGCTGTCGACGCGCTTGACGTAATACAAGCCATCGAACGCCAGCCCCGCGCCGCGCACGCCGACCAGTTGGCGCGACTTGAGCACATGGCCGTAACGCAGCACGTTGAGCGATCCATCGGCGGTCACGGCGTCGGCGGTGGTGCCGGCGGCCATGGCCAGACCTTTGCCCAGCGCGGCGGCCGGCGACAGCTTGGCGGTGTCTTTCAGCAGCGTCAGCCCCTTGGCCAGCGGCGGCAGCAGGCCCAGCGGCGGACTGGTCAGGCTGACGTCGGGAACGGGCAGCGGAATCGGAAACTTGGTCAGCGGATTCTGGATGAAGATGACCGGCAGCGCGGCGTCCGACTGGTTCACCGCGAACGAGAGCGACTCGACATTGCTGTGCACATCCATGCCCAGGTTGAGCGCGGGCTGCACCGGTCCCAGCCGGATCTCCGGTCCCCAGTACGCCACGTTGGCGCCGGGCAGCGGGCCGGGCTCGATGTAGAACACGTGGCCCACTTCCCGCGCCAACTGGCGTACATAGGCGAGGTCCGTGCCTTCGTGCAGCGGAATGCGTTCCACCGGAATCGGCACGTCGGTGAAGGGCGACGGCACGACCAGCGGCAGCATCCCGTACAGCGCGTAGCGGCCAATGATGGCGGCGACCCGCGCGGGCGGCGGCATGGCCGGGTAGGGCAGGCCGCTCATGTCCTGCTTGTCCATCGCCACCGTCAGGTCCTCGCCGGTGACGGTCAGCCGCGACTGGCCGGGCGCGTTGCCGTCCGTGATCTCCTGGCGCGTGACCAGCCCGTCCATCAGCACGGTGGGCAGCCCGTTCAGCGTGGCGATCAGGATGACGCGCAGCCACGGCACCTGGCCGCCAGCGATCACCAGCAGCGTATGCAGCGGCGAGCGGTTGCTGACGGAGAACGTGAGCTGGAATCCGCCCGGCCCGTCCGCGGATGACGACACGTCGACGCGCTCCAGGCCGTCCATGATGGGGCGGGGCGCAGACACCGGCAGGCCAGGGCCGACCAGCAGCGTCAGGTGCACGCCGCTAAGCATCGTTGCCTCCGAATGGGGCACCACCGAAGGGAGAACCCAACGCGGCGGGCAGCGTCACGCGCAGGCTGCGCCCGGGCATTTCCAGCGCGCCCGGACGCGGCGCGTCGTTGCCGTCCGCCAGGCGCCAGAACTGCAGCGGATCGCCCAGCGCCGCAGCGGCAATCCGGTCCAGCCGGTCGCCTGGGGCGACCGCGACCTCGCCCACCGCGGTCAGCGCCGCCGGGTCCGGCAAAAAGCGCCGGCGCAAGTATACGAGCGGACGGCCGTCCGGCCCGGGCATTTCGGCCGTTGGCACGTCGTAGTACCGGCTGTTGGCAGGAAAGCGCTGCACGCTCATGGCAGGGACTCCAATCCGACGGAACCCAGGTCGCCCAGACCGGCCAGCGCGGCCAGCCGTTCCTTGCGCTGCTGATACACCAGGTACAGATGGCCGCCCTTGTCGCCAAAGCCCAGATCGCCCACGTGCAGCACGCGCAGGCCCAGCGACACCTTTGCGCGGATGGGATTGAGGCGCGCGTCGAAAGCCTCTTCGGTAATCGAAAAGTCCGTCACGCGCACCGGTACCACGCGCTCGCGGCTCCACACGAACAGGCTCAGCGGCGCGACCGTGGGCGCGATTTCCAGCGTGCCCAGGTTGGCGATCTGGTTGTTGCGGATGAGCGCGGCGCTGTCCGGGTAGACGATGGTCTCCAGCGCGGCCAGCTGCGCATGGATGCCCGTGTCGCGCGCCTGGGGATGATCGTCGGGAAATTCGAGCTGATCGGTGGCGTCCAGCTCGGCGTCCAGCCGGATCGTCTCGGACGGCGGACCTTTCAGGCGCAGCGGTTCGCCTGCCGCGCCGCCGTCGTCCACGCTCTGCGGCTGCAGCGAGCGCGTCAGGGTCTCGGGGTTGTATTGCAGCGATATCACGCGCTGCACCGCCCCGCTGGCCGGATCGATCAGAATGATGCCGCCGCGCAGCAGGCGGGGCGAAAGCGGTCCGCTCATGGAAAGGCCTGCGGTTCGGCGGCGTTGCGCACAGCGGTGATGCGCTGTGCGCCCACCAGCGCTTCCGGCCAGTGGCGAGCCGCGCTGAAGAGGTCGGGGCGGTAGTCGAACTCCAGCACGAAGCGCGACACCGGCACGCGTGCCGCGCAGTCCAGTTCGACGGCGCGCAACTTGCCCGGCGGCTCGTCGACCATCGTGACGTCGGCGTAGCGCGTCTGGCACAGTTCCAGCACCTCGCCCACGGTCTTGCCAATCCAGTCTTCCATGGCGGCTCCTAGATCAGGTTCATGTTCTTGGGCACGGCGCTCGCGTCGTCCGGCCGGCAGGCGCGATAAAAGCAGATGCCGCAGCCGTCGACCGAGGCCCGCACGGCGGTCTCGACCTTGGCCTGGAACGTGCCGGTGGCGGCGGCGAACGCGTCGTTCCAGCGGGTCTTGAAGTCGACATTGCGCTTGCGGCAGTCGTACACGGCCTCGTAGTCCTGGATGTTGAGCGCGTAGTTGCAGCTGCCGGCGCCCACGTACTTCACCCAGCCCTGATTGCCGGCCATGAAGTTGGCCACGTCGCCGCCCGAAAACGCCACGCCGAGCTTCGACTTCTCCGACTTGCTGTAGGGATGGGTGTGGAAGGTGCCGAGCGTGTAGTCGCCCTTTTCCTCGGCGGGCAGGCTGATGCTGCCGCCGCCGCCCGATCCGGTGCGGATCACGCGCTTGCCGTCCTTGTCGGACACGATGCGCCCGCCATGTTCCTGCACGGTATCGCCGCCGTGGCCGGACTTGGACCAGGCCTCGTTGACCGCGTCATACACGTCGTCAGGCATGGTGTGCGTGGCGGGGCACTTGCGTGCCTCGGCTTCGGCCACGCGCAGGTCGCCCATGCCGGCGCGCTGCACGGTCTGCGCCAGGCCCGGCGCCGCCGTGGGCCGTGACAGGCTGTGCGCGGCGCGGTCGGCTTCCGCTTCCTGCGGCGAGTGCGACGGGCCCAGTTCCAGCGGCAGCCCGGGACGGTAGCGCCCCTGCTGCTGCACGACGTGCGCCAGCTCGTGCGCCAGCAGGTCGCGGCCCGGGCGTGTGTCCGGCGCGTAGCGGCCCGCACCGAAGGCGACGTGCGGGCCGACGGTGTAGGCCTGCGCATCCAGCGCGCGCGCCGATTCCGCGGCCCGCGCATCCGCGTGGATGCGCACGCGGCCGAAATCGTGGCCGTAGCGCCGCTCGAATTCCATCCGGTCTGCTGAGGCCAGCGGCTGGCCCGCGCTACGCAGCACGTCCTCGACCTGATCGGGCAGGGCCGCCCTTGCACGACCGGCAGACGACGAGGCGGCGCATTTCGACTTGCCGCCGCACCCGCAGGCGCATCGCCGCATCACCAGGCGCGAGCGCGGTGGCGACGTGTCCGGCCGAGGCGTGAACAAGGACGTTCTCATGGCTCGGCTCAATGCTTCAGATGAAACGTGTCCGCGATGGCGCGGCCCGCTTGCGTGCCCGTCTGCGCCGGTTGCGCGCCGTCCGCCACGGTGCGCACCTCTTCGGCATGGGAATCCGCGGCCGCGCCGCCGTTCTGCGCCGCGCGCCGGACCAGCTCGTGGACCAGCGCGGCAACGAATGCATTGCGTTGGGCCGCGTCATGGCTCGGCAGGCTGAGCGCGCGGATATGCAGGTGAATTGCGGATTTCATGGCCATCCCCTCGTTTCGGCATCGGCCAGTGGCCGCTCCCGTTTGGCGGCTTCGGCGTGCGCGGCTTGCAGCACGTGAGCCATGGTGACTTCGGAGCCGGCGTCGGCGGCCAGAAAGGCCGCGTTCAGCGCGACGTTGCGGATGCTGCCGCCCGTCAGGTTCAGGCGCGCCAGTTGGTGCGGGTCGAGATCGCGGGTCGGCGTGGCGGCCGGGAACACGCCGCGCCAGATCCGCGCGCGCTGCTCCAGGTCAGGAAACGGAAACTGCACGACAAAGCGCAGCCGCCGCAGAAAGGCGCTGTCCAGGTTGGACTTCAGGTTGGTGGTCAGCACCGCGAGGCCCCGGTACGACTCCATGCGTTGCAGCAGATAGCTGATTTCGATGTTGGCGTAGCGGTCGTGGCTGTCCTTGACCTCCGAGCGCTTGCCAAAGAGCGCGTCTGCCTCGTCGAACAGCAGGATCGCGCCGCCGTCTTCCGCGGCTTCGAAGAGGCGCCGCAGATTCTTCTCGGTCTCGCCGATGTACTTGCTGACGACGGCGGACAGGTCGATGCGGTACAGGTCCAGCCCGGTTTCGCGCGCCAGCACCTCCGCGGCCAGCGTCTTGCCCGTGCCGCTTTCGCCGGTGAACAGGGTGGCAAGACCCAGGCCTCGCGACTGCGCGGCCGCGAACCCCCAGTCTTGATGGACCCGATAGCGCTGGCGCAGATGCGCGGCGATCTGGCGCAGCACGGCGCGTTGCGGCTCGGGCAGCACCAGGTCGTCCCAGCCTGCGGCCGGCGTCAGGCGCTGCGCCAAGCCGTCCAGCTTGCGGCGGCTGGCCTGCGCGCAGCCCTGCCACAGCACGGCGGCCGGATCGGCGCCGGGTTCCTGCAAGGCGGGGGCGAGCGCGGCGGCGGTGCGCTGCAGGGTCCGCGAGTCCAGCCCGAACTGGCTGGCCGCCTGGTCCACGGCATCGCCAACGCGCGCGGCGGCTTGCGGCCCCAACGCCTGCCTCCACAGCGTTCTGCGGTCGGCCTCTTGCGGCCGGGAGACGGCGCACGGGCGCGAGGCCGCGCGCAGCGTGACGGGTTCGCGCACGCCCACGAGGCACAGCCCGCCGGCCTGTTCCACCAGATGCCGCGCCGCCGGCGTCAGGCCCTCCGAGGCGTCGATGAACAGGGCGGCGCCCAGCAGCACTGCCTCGCGCTGCCAGAGCGTCAGCATGACGTTGCGCTCGGCGGCGTCCGCCGGCACGTCTTCTGCCTGCAGCGCCAGGCACGCGAGGCCCGCAGCATGCGCGGCGCGCGCCGCTACGTCTTCCTGCGCGCCGGGGTCATCGCCTTCCAGCACAAACACCGGCAGCGGCGTGCCTTGCGCGGCGGTGACCTGCGCGGCGATCTGTTTCGCCGCCGCTTCGTGCGCGGTCGCCGTGTGGGGCAGGGGCAGCGCCGGCCGCAATAGCGGGCGCAGTCGCGCGTCCGGCTCGTTCAGGCCGGCCAGGTAATGCAGCACGCGTTCGTCGATGCGCAGGCGCGCGGTGCTCAGGTCCGCCGTGTCGTCCACGTCCAGCAGGCGCCAGCGGCGCAGCGGACGCTGCGGCGACAGGGCGCTCCAATGCGCGCCTTCCAGCTCGGCCAGCGCCAGCGCGAAGCTGGCATGACGCTGGCTGCCGGTCCGGCCGTTCGCGTGGGCGCACAGATCGGCCAGCACCGCATCCATCTCGATGCCGGCGCACAGCAGCAGCAGATCACGCTCGAACGCCGACAGGCCGAAGGTGGCGGTCAACTGGTCGATGGCCGAGTCGCCGTGGAGCGCGGCGCGCGCCTGCGCAAGCTGCTGCGCGCCGTGGCGCGGCGGCCGGCTGCCCGGCTTGCGCAGCCTTGTGCGCAGCCGCGTGAACTCGGCGGCCAGCAGTTGCTGGTTGGCTTCGATCCAGTCGGTGGGCGCGCGCGCGTTCATGGCAGCTCGATCTGGCGGTCAAGATAGCGGACGGGGACCGCCTCGCGGTCCACCAGCGGGCTTTCAATGCCGTCCACCCGCAGCCGCACCAGAAAGCGCGCGCCGGCGGGTGGCGCGTCGCGCCATTCGAAGATGAGCGCGCTGGCGGGTGCGGTGGCGGGTTCAGCGGGCAGCTCGCGGTCGCCCAGCAGCAGGCTGGCCGCCTGGCCGGGCAACAGCGGCGGCGCGATGCCCAACGTGATGCGCACCGTGCCCGCGTTTCGCGTGGCGGCGGCCGGTGGCAGCACGGGCTCGGGCGCCAGCACCAGCGCCAACTGATTGCTGTCGCGCCGCAAGCCGGTATCGCTGGCCTGCACCGTGGCATGCACGCGATAGACGCCGACCGGCAGGTCCGACGGCATCGTCAGCCGCAACCACGCGTCCGTGCCTGCCTCGACGGGCACGTTGCGTTCGGCATCCAGCGTCGAATGGCGCAGCGTCACCGTGCGCGCCAGGCCATCCAGATGATGGCCCTGTAACGTCACGGCGCCGCCGGGCACGGCAACCGGCTGCCTGCCCGCGGGTTGCACCGATAGCAGCGTGGGCAGCGGCGGCGTCAGGCCGGGGAACACCAGCACACCCCGGTCGCGCGGCGTGCCGGGAATGGCTTCCCCGCGTGTCAGCACGGGCAGGGCGCCGCGTGCGGGCCGCCGGGATTCGATCAGCACCACCGACACCTGAAACGCGGCGGTCGGGCGGTAATGCGCCTGCAGCGCGGACCACAGGCGCGACATCTCTTCCGCGCCCAGCGCTGCCGGGGTGATCTTCAACAGTTCGATCTGACTGGCCAGGTCCGCGCTGCGCAGGCTCTGGTAAACCGTCGGCAGGATGGCGCCATCGACCACGTCCGGATCCAGCGCGCGGCGCACGGCCTCGCGCGGCAGCACGGCCGATTCGTGCAGCAATTGCAGCGCGTAGCCCAGCAGCACTTCCGCTTGCAGCTCGGCGCGGCCATACGCGGTCAGCAGATAGTGCAGGTCCAGGGCCAGCGGCGGATTCGCGATGCGATCGCCTGCCGGATCGCGCGACGGCAGCGCGGCATTGCGCCACGCGGCGTTGGGCGTGACCTGATGCAGGAAGAGGTTCAGTTGCGGATCTTCCTGGTTGTCCAGCGACACCGCGTCGGGCGCCAGCGCGGACACCTTGACGCCCGCGCCAAGCGCGTCCGTGACCGCGTGGTCGATCATGCCCGAGTCGAGCAGGTCCTTGATGACGGCGGTGACCGCCGCGATCGCCAGCGCGTTGCTCATGGCAGCCCCGCGCGTCTGGCGGTCAGGTAGGCGCGCAGCGACAGCGCGGACGATCGCGGGGCGGCGGGCGCCGCGCGTTGGGGCGGGGGGGCGACTTCCAGGCGGTCAATGGTGATGTGGACGTCGGGCGGAGAGGGCGGCTGCGCGGGAAGGCGGGAGACGGACGCCGCATCGGCGGCGCGGCTTCGTGCGTTGCGTGCGTGGGGGCCGGCAAGGTCACGAGCCTCGACTGAAAAGGCCGCGTCGCGTGGGGCAGCAGGGCGGCCATTGTCAGTGACTTCGTGAGCGCCTGACATATCTGCCGGTAAGGGCGACGTGATTGGCGATACGGCCGCGTGGCGGGTCTGCCGGTCGTCGGCGACGTGTTTGTCTGCCTCGATGGACCGAAGCGCGCGCGATTGGCGAACCGGCGAGGGCGCCTCTTGATCACCTCGCGCCGGGTTGCGTGGGGGCACGTCCGCGTCGGCGATCGGCCCTGTCACGCTGAAATGCGTGCGATGCCGGCGTGTGTCATGCGCCGCGTCAGGCCCGTTCGCGCCCGCCGCATCAACGTTCCATTCTGTCTGACCAATCCCACCGGAATCCGCAGCGTGCAACGGCGTCTGCGCGAAGCTGGCCGCGCTGGATCGCGCGTCGTCTCTGCCCGCCTGGACGCGCGCGTCCGGCGCCGCCTGCGCAGCTCGCAGCTCCTGCGCCTCTCCCCGCCAAGCATCACGCGGGACGGTCCCGACAAGCGCCAAGGCCCGCGGCGACGGCGCGCTGCGCAGGCGCGGTGCGGAACCCACGCTGCGGCTCGCAAGCTGGCGCAGGAAGCCGCTCATGGCAGCGCCTCGCTGTCGGCCAGTTCCAGATACGCGGCGCGCCGGGCAGGTCCCAGCGCCAGCACCTGCGGTTCGGTCCAGCCGTAGGCGCGCGCCAGACGATGTACATCCCGCAGCAGTCCCCGCGCGCAAAGACTGATGTCGTCCCACACGCAGGCGTCGGCGTCCAGCGCCACGGTCCACGCGTGCGCGCAGTCCGCGCAGCGCAACGACAGCTCGATGTTGGCGGCGGGATCCAGCGCTTCCATGCGCGCTTCGATGTCGTCCAGCGCCGCACCCTGCGGCAGGCCGGCGTCGGGCGGTGCGTCAACCCGGCACGCACGCAGCAGCAACGCAAGCGCCGCGTCGCTGTCGGCGGCCACCGCGGCCTGCGCCTGGTCGCGGCTGCTGGGCAGACGCCATGCCGCTCCATGCGCGTCGAACATCGGCTCGGCCGATGCGCGTTCCGGCGGCGCGGACACCGATTCCAGCAGCGTGGCCACGTCCAGGTCGAACGCCATCGCCGCGCCGCATGCCGGACAATCGGCGCAAGCGGCCAGTTGCGGCCCGAACGTGGCTTGCCGCAGGCGCAGCAGCGCCAGGTTCCGCCATCCGACCGGCCGTGACGCGACATCCACGCCAGGCATTGCCTCGGCAAGCGCGAGCAGGCCGCGGTCTATCGGATGACAGTCACGGCCCGCCTCCCACAGCGCAAGAATCTGCGATTCGATCAGGGCGTTCATCGCGGCGCTCCATCAAGCCGGCTCGACGAAACTCGGTTCGGATGGCTCGGCGACTTCGTAGTCGCGTTCCCATCCTTCGTTTTCCAGCTTGATGGTCTGAATGGCGACCGCGTTGGCGTTCGCATCCAGATCGGGAATCGCCTGGTACTCCGACACCCAGCAGCGGAATACCTTGTAGGCCAGGACGAGCTGCCCGGCTTCGTTGTAGACCTCGATGATGAGGTCCTTGCGGAAGTTCTTCAGCGACACCTCGCTGCCCAGGCCCGATCCAAAGTTCCACACCTTGTTGGCCCACTGCTCAAATTCGCGGTCGTGCGTGACGCCGCGTTCCAGCGTCACCGCCTCGAATTTGCTGCGGCCTGGCGATTTGCGTCCGCTGGACGGGTCGCCTCCTTCGCGGTGCTCGACCACTTCGGTGCTGCGCTTGAGCGCCGACACCTTGCTGACGCCCGCCACGTAGCGGCCATCCCACTTCACCCGGAATTTGAAGTTCTTGTACGGGTCGAAGCGCTGCGGATTGACGGTGAACTGCGCCATGGCAATCTCCTGGTAACCGTGGTCGGCAAACGCGCCGGGCCGCATGCGGCGCCGGGGCGTGCCGGGCTCAGGCCTGTATCTGGCCGGCCAGTTGCTGGATGCTGATGACGACGAACTCGGCGGGCTTGAGCGGCGCAAACCCCACCAGGATGTTGACCACGCCGCGATTGATGTCGTCCTGCGTGGTGGTTTCCCGGTCGCACTTGACCAGATAGGCCTCGCGCGGCGAACTGCCCTGGAAGGCGCCTTGCCGGAACAGCGTGTTCATGAACGCGCCGATGTTCAGGCGGATCTGCGCCCACAGCGGCTCGTCGTTGGGCTCGAACACCACCCACTGCGTGCCGCGATACAGCGACTCTTCGAGGTAGAGGGCCAGGCGCCGCACCGGCACGTACTTGTACTCCGAGGTGAGCTGGTCCGCGCCGCGCAGCGTGCGCGCGCCCCAGCACACCGCGCCATACACCGGAAATGTGCGCAGGCAGTTGACCCCCAGCGGATTCAGGCTGCCGTTCTCGCCGTCCGTCAGCGTCGCGGCCAGCGAGATGACGCCGGTCAGGTTGGCGTCGGTGCCCGCGGGCGCCTTCCATACGCCGCGGTTGCCGTCGGTGCGCGCGTACAGGCCGGCGACGGTGCCGCACGGTGGCGCGAGACGCGGCTTGCCGTTCTTGAGCGGATCGGACACGTACGTCCACGGGTAGTAGACGGCGGCGTGATCGGACTTGGGCAGCGCCGTGCCGTTGGCCACCGCCACCATCGCCGCCGGATCGGTGGCGGTGGGCGGGGCATCCACGATCATGAAGGCGCGCCGCTCTTCGCAGTACGACGCGGCATCGGCCAGCACGCCGCTGTGCGTGATGGCCGGCAGGCAGAGCAGATTGAAGATGTCGGCGTCTTCCAGCGCATACAGCCCTTGCCGCAGCGCGCGGCTGCCGATAAACGCGGCATAGACGTCGTCCGGCCCGTACGGCGTTTCGGTGCCGCCTTCCAGTAGCGCATCGACCGGGGGCGGCGAGGCGACGGCGCCGGTCAGCAAATGCAGCGAGGCGGCCAGGTCGTTGGCCGGCGCGGCCGCCACCGCGATGGTCGAGCCCAGGCCGCGCGAGCCGCTGGCCAGCACCAGCGTGCTGCCTTGCACCCGCGCCGTGAAGTCGCGGAAGGCCGGCGTGCCCGGCCGCAGCGCGCGCACGGCGGCTTGAAGGCGCGCCGCCACGTCTTCCAGTTTGGCGGCCAGCGAACCGCCTGCAGCGGTGGCGTCACCCAGACTGACCAGTTCCGGTCCAAGGCCATCCAGCGTGATGCGCAGGCTGGTGTGCGTGGCGTCGGGCAGCGCGTCCAGGTCGGTCGCGCCAAAGGCGTCGCTGGTCAGCGTCGCCGCATCGGGCGTGGGCGCGGGGCGGATGATGGCCGCGCCGTCGGTTTCGACCCCACCGGCCAGCGACCCCAGCATCAGCACGCCCGCGGCGTTGTTGCGCGCGCCCGGCAGCACGCGGACGCTGGCGTTTTCGCCGCCCGCGCCGGACGTCATCACCAGCGTGTTGCCGTTACGCGCGGCGGTGAAGTTCGCCAGCGCCGCCCGGCCCTGCGCCTGCGCCCGCACCTTGGTCTGGATTGCCGCCGCCAGCGCGGTCAGACGCTGCGTCGCGGTGCCGCCGGCAATGTCGCCAGGCAACGCGATGCTGACGCCCACGGGTTCCAGCCCGTTCACGGCCACGCGGAAATCCGTGTGCGTCGCATCGAGCAGCGTCTGCACGTCGCCCAGCGTGCCGCTGACGCTGGTGCCCGCCGGCAGCGCATCCAGCGCGCCCTGCGACAGCATCCGCTCCAGGCGAACGAGCTGCGATACGCCCTGCACCAGATCCAGCAGATAGCGCGGATCCTTGGCGTTCAACGAGACGTTGGCGTAGCTTTCCGCCCGCCCGTCGCTGCCGCGGATGAACTGGATGTTGAAGGTGCTGGAGGGCACGGCGGTGGCGTGGTCCACGCGGACCTGAATGCTGTTGCCGGATACGCCGGGGTCCAGCGCCCGCACTGTCAGCACGTCCACCGCGGTTGCGCTGCGCAAGGTGCGCTGCGCGGGCGACGCCTCCTTGACCACGCGCACGACCCAGGCGTCCGTGCCGCCGTTCACGAAGAACTGGCGCACGGCATAGCCCAGCTCGGAATCGTCGGCCAGTCCGCCGAAGGCGCGTTCATAGTCGGAGAAACTGAATATCCGGACCGCCTTGTTGACGGGACCGCGCGGGGCCGCGCCCAGAAAGGCGGCGACCGAGGTCGCGACCCCGGCAATCGTGCGAACGCCGCTGGGAATTTCCTGGATATAAACCCCGGGATGGGACAGGGTAAGGGCCATGAGCTGCTCCTTCACACGGCTGTCGGGATCAGTGTCCTAGCCGCAGGAGAGGCTTAGAGAGCCGCCAGCGCGCCACGGGAGACGGGCAGGAGAAGGCTGGCGATTCGCGCGAGGCTTGCGCGGGGTGGCGGGCGTTGCGCCGCTCTAGTTGGATTGCAGCGGAAAGGCAATCGGGCAAAAGCAGCAAGCCCTGGTAGGAACGAGTTATAGAAGTTCTGATTGATGCGATCAATAGCTTTTTAACGGCGTTAACCATCTGTTTCTTATTCAGGGGGCGGTCAGCTCCGGTCTTGCCGCAATTGAACCCCGGGGCGCGCTGGCGTATAACCCGAAGCGGCGCCGCCCGCGATCATCCGGGCGGCGGAACGCCCCAGCCGGTTTGGCAGGCGGCCAGAACCTCAAGGAGCGTGAGATGAATTGCGTGTCCCGAATGCTGCATTTGCATGACTGGTTTTCCCGCTTGCCTGCCACCTCCGGCGATGCCGCCCGACGCCTGCGTATGACGCGCGTCGTCCTGGGCTTGGCGGCCGGAACGTCGCTGGCGTTTGGCGCCGCGGCGCAGCCGCAGAATGCCGGCCAGCCTGCGTCAGCCCCCGCGACCCAGACTGCTGCCGCGCAACCGGGCGCCGGCCAACAAGACTCGTCCGCCGCGCGCGCGCTGCAATGGCCGCGTAGCTTCACCGCACCCGACGGCAAGCGGGTCGAGCTGTACCAACCGCAGATCGACACCTGGACCGCCGGCCGCCTCACCGGCCGCATGGCGGTGGCGGTGGGACCGGCCAAGGGCAGCCCGACCTACGGCGTCGCCGAGTTTTCCGCCCGCGCCGACGTGAACAAGCCGGCCGGGCTGGTGCGCCTGTCAGACCTCCGCGTCGAACGCGTGCAGGTGCCCACCGCGCCGCAGGAGGCCGCGCGCCTGCGCAGCGAACTCGAAGCCCGCATCCCCGCCAACGGCGTGGTCACGCCATTGGATGCGCTGCAACTGAGCTATGCGCTGTCGCAGAACAACCCGCCCGCCAAGACCGTGCCGGTGAACAACACGCCGCCGCGCATCATCTACCGCACGGTGCCGGCGATCCTGGTGCTGGTGGATGGCGCACCCGCGTGGACCCAACTGCCCGACACGCAGGGATGGCGCCGCGTCATCAACACCCGCGCGCTGATCCTGGGCGACAACGCCGGCCGGTTGTACCTGCAGGCCGCGGGCCACTGGTACGAAGCCGGCGACATCAACGGGCCGTGGAGCACCGTGGCGCAACCGTCGCCCGCGCTGCTTGCGGCGGCAGACGCCGCGCGCCGCGGTCCGGCGGCGGACCCGTTGATGCCGCACGACGGCAAGGCGCCGCACCGCGCGCCCGATATCGAAGTGTCGACCGTGCCCGCGGAACTGCTGATCACGATTGGCCAGGCCGAGCTGCGGCCGGTGCCGGGGACTTCGCTGCTGTCGGTCACCAACGCCGACCACGCCGTGTTCATGAACCCGGGCGACAACCGTTACTACCTGCTGGTGTCCGGCCGCTGGTTCCGCGGCGCGCGGCTGGAAGGGCCATGGTCGTATGTGCCGGGCAAGGATCTGCCGCGCGATTTCGCGCGCATTCCGCCGCGGGATCCGCAAGGCGGGGTGCTGGTGTCTGTGCCCGGCACGCCGCAGGCGCGCGAAGCCGTGATCGCATCCACCATTCCGCAGACCGCCACGGTGTCGCGCAGCGCCGCCAAGCTGCAGGTCGAATACGCCGGCGGCGCGCCGGTGCTGCGGCCCATCGACGGCACGACCCTGCACTACGCGACGAACTCGCCAGTGCCGGTCATCCAGGCGGAAGGCCGCTATTACGCGCTGTCGAACGCGGTGTGGTTCGTGTCGGACTCGCCAACCGGACCGTGGCGCGTGGCCGACCATGTTCCGGCGGCCATCTACGCCATTCCCGCCAGCTCGCCGCTGCATTACGTGACCTATGTGCAGGTCTACGGCGCCACGCCGCAAAGCGTGGTGTTCGGCTATTCACCCGGCTACATGGGCGTGGTTGTGGCGCCAGACGGCACCGTCGTCTACGGCACGGGCTATTCCTATCCGCCCACGATCGTGCAGAACACCTGGGTCGGCTATCCGCCCAGCTACGGCTACAACGCCGCCTTCGATTCGGCCGCGGGCTTTGCCTTCGGGTTTGCCGCCGCCGAGGCCTGGGGCGGCGCGGCGCCGTATTGGGGACCGTACTATGGCGCGCCCTATTGGGGCGGCGTGGACGTCAACAAGGTCGACGTCTACGGCGCCTGGGGCGGTTCCGGCACGGTCACGCACGCGGCCGGCTGGAACGGCTGGACGGGCACCGAGTGGCAGGGCGCCCACGCCGAAGGCTACAACCCGCAAACCGGCGCCGCGTTTGAAGGCACGCGCGGCGCGGCCTACAACGAGTACACGGGCAACGCCGCCGCCGGACGCCGGGGCGCGTACACCGATCCGGTCACGGGCGCATCGGGCGCGGGCCGCGCGGGCGCGGTAGAGAACGACGACGGCCAATGGGCCGCGGGCCGGCAGAACGTGCGCACCAACGCCGACACCGGCCGCACCACGTACTCCGCCGCCAGCGCGACCGGCACGGCGGGCCAGGGGGCCGACAGCGTCGACCGGCGCGGCGCCACCTACAACCGCAACACCGGCAGCGGCGCGGCGTGGAACAACGGCAACGTCTATGCGGACCACAACGGCAACGTCTACGAGCACAACGACAACGGCTGGCAGCAACACACGTCGTCGGGGTGGCAGCCGGTTCAGCCGAACACGCAGTCCAATTACCTGAACGCACAGCGTCAGGCGCGCGATTATTCAACGCAACCGGGCGGCATGGATGGCGGAGGCTGGCAGAACCGCATGAACGAGTCCGCGGGCGGTTGGCAAGGCCGCAGCGACGGCGGCTGGCAGGGGCGCGCGGAGGGCGGCTGGCAGGGCCGCGGGATGGAGGGGCGCAGCTTTGGCGGGTTTGGCGGGTTCCGGGGCGGCGGCTTCCGGCGTTGAGTCGGTAGGGGCAGCGCGCTCACGTGGCGCGCAACGCGTGCCGGCTCGGCGGCCGGCACGCATGTTGTCTGTAGTCAGTCCTGCACCAGGTACGCTTGTCCGCCCGGCTTCAGATAAGCCGCCAGATCGCTGAACGGCACCTGCGCCAGCGTGCCAAGACACACGCCCGACGCGTGCCCCACGCCCGACACCGACAGGCTCAGCGCACCCGGAGCGCTCGCGCCCAGCGCAAGATACGTGGGCCAAAGATCCCAGCAGCCTTCCTTGGAGCGGTCTTCCGTCAGGCCCGCCTCGTCGCGCGCCGCCAGGGTTTTCTGTACCTGGCCGGCAAGTTCCTTCAGCGCGGGGCGCGGTTCGCGGTTGTTCGGCTCGTAGGCGTCGAACACGCGATTCCAATCCAGGGTTTCGCCGCGTAGCAAGTCCAGCGTGTAAGGATCGAAGTGGTTGTTGGGATGCGCGCCGCCGCAGTCCAGGCTGCCGGACTCGGTCACGGTCATCATCGCGCTGGACAGCCACGGTACGTTGACGACCTCTTCCTCGTAGTTGCCCAGCGTGCCCGCGGACGGGCCGTCGCTGGTGTAGGCCGTGGCCTTGCAGGCCAGTGCTGCGTGGCTCATGCGCCAGTGGCGCTGTTCGAGCAGATGGTTGACGCGCGCCATGACCGCTTTGTCCGGATGCCGCGACAGGCGCGGGTAGCTGAACTGCGTGCGCGGATCGCGCCACATGCGATAGGCCACGGTGGCGCTGCCGATGTCGTCGCCCACGGGCTCGGCATGGCCCGCTAGTTTGAGCGTGTCGTAGGGCACGCGGGCCGCGTCGATCTCTACGCCGAACTCGATGCCGTCATCGGGCGTCAGCGCGCTGGCGTCGTACTGCGCAACACGCTTGAGCGTGAAGCTGCGCTGCTTGCCCGTGCGCGTGTCGATCCAGACCCCGCGATAGCCCTGCGCGTCGAGCGTGCCTTGCCAGGTGGCGGCAGGCTTTGCGCCCGGCTGTTTGGCGGCCTGGTACGTCAGCGGCTCGGCCAGCGATTTGCCGGTGCCTTTGAGCGGAATGTCGACGCCGTTCTTGGGATAGAAGTAGCGTCCGGTCAGCTCGCCATCGGCAGCCGCGCTGTCCAGCTCCATCACGATGTCGCCCACGCCTTGCAGCGTGCCCGTGTAGACGGTGCGCTCGGCGGCGCTGGCCTCGCCGGGCGCGTGCAGCAGCAGGGCCAGCGCCCAGGCGCCAAACGGAATCGAAAGCGGGCGTGCAATGGGAAAGGGCATCTGCGTGGTGGACCCTGAGACGTGGGCCGGTCAATATACCCGACGCATCAGGGCTTTAATCTGCTGACCGCCACTGTCCAACGCCGGGGTCCACGCCAACGCGCCGGCCATCTGCCCAGACCTGTTCCTCTTCCAGCCGCGACGCCGTTCCGGTGTCGACGTCGAAGACAATGCCAAGCGCCCGCGCAACCGCCGGATCTTCGATCGGCAGCTCCCAGGTCAGAAAGAGTTGGGACAGATCTTGGTCATCGGCAAAGTCCGCATCGTCGTACCCGCTTTGATGCCGGCGAATCACGGCGTGCGGCTGGCAGGTGTCGAAGACGATGGCCACGCCGCGTGTGAGCGCAATGCGGTGGCCGGTGCCGGGAAAATGCACGTCCAGACCCTTGTCGTCGGACAGGAACAGATTGCAGAACGCCGCGCTGCCGTATTGACTGCCGTCGTGGTGATAGCGCGCGCCGCGGCAGGCCATCAGCGCCATGTCGCTGGCGCCCAGCACATCGCCCAGCCCTTGCGCGCGCGTCCAGTCGCGCATGGCTTGCACGCACTCGCCGAATTCCGGCCAGCGCGCGCGGGTGCGGGACAGCGGCATCTGCTCGACGTCGCCGGGTTCGAGCAGCAGCCGCGTGCGGATCTCGCGATCCCAATCGGCCAGCAGACGCGCCGGCGGCGCGGGCACGTTCAGGTGGCCCGCGAGCAGCCGGCTGCTGACGCTGCGGCTGCGCAACACGTCATCGTGCGCGTAAAAGAACGACGTCAATTGGTCCTGCATTGGGTGATTCATGACTGCAATGGGTGATTCATGAGCTGCGCCTGCCGCGCCTAACCTCCGCGTCCTTCATAAGCGCCTTCGTCGCCGTCCTCGTCTTCCATCGCGGCCTGCGCGCGTTCCAGCAGATAGCGCTTCAGGCCTTCAAGTCCATCCGGCGTCCAGTCCGTTACGCCGGTCACCGCAACCCATGCATCCACATAATGCTGCGGCGCATAGACGTGTCCATAGCCCATGGGCGTCGCCGTGCCCACCGCCATGTCCAGCGCCAGCTGCAACATCGTCACCACGGGATACCAGCGCAGCTCGGGCGACACGTCCGGTCCCATCGGTGCGTTCATCCACGCGGGCGGACGGTACAGATCGCGATAGTCGAAGAATGTGACCGGGTCGCTGGCGTATTGCAGGTAGACGACACGCATCGGCCCCCACGGCGCGTCGGCTGGCACCGGCGAGCCGTGCTGGTTCATGAAGCGCACGAAGGCGCCGTCGCGCAGCTCGGGCAGCCACGCGGGCGAGCCGGGATTGCGGGCGTCCGTGATCTTGCGCCAGACCCGGCTCTCAAACGGCGGGCCGCTCCACAACGCGCCCTGGATGGGATCGCCGATCAACTCGAACAGTTCGGCCGAGCCGGCGGAGTTCATGGCGCCCAGGCTCAGGCCATGCAGATACAGCCGGGGCCGCCGGTCCTTGGGCAGCGTGGTCCAGTGGCCATACACCGCCTGGAACAGGGCGCGCGCCGCCTCGGCGCCGTATTCGGGTTGCGCCAGCAGCGACAGCGGGCTGGACAGATACGAATACTGCATTGCCACGCTGGCCACGTCGCCATTGAGCAGGTATTCCAGCGAGTCGGCGGCGGCGGGGTCGACCCACCCCGTGCCGGTCGGCGTGATGACGACCAGCACCGAGCGGTCGAAGGCGCCGACGCGTTTCATCTCGTCCAGCGCAAGCTGCGCGCGGGCCTGCGGCGTGGCCGCGCCGCGCAGGCCGACATAGACGCGGATGGGTTCCAGCGCCTCGCGTCCCGACTGCGTGGTGATCTCGCTGGCTGTCGGGCCCGACGCGATGTATTCGCGGCCCGCACGGCCCAGTTCATTCCAGCGGATCAGCGACGCCGGACCGCCGGTCTTGTTATCGGCAGTCGGCTGCGGGCGTTCGGGTTCCAGCAGCGCGTCGAATTCTTTGAACGAGGCGTCCAGCACGTGCAGCGCGCCGCGGAAGAACACGTCGGTCGCCAGCAGCCAGAAGATCAAAAGGGCGATGGCCGCGCCCGTGACGTTGGCCACACGCCGCGGTACGACACGCCGCACCTGCCGGGTCAGATAGCGCGCGATCAGCTTGAACAGCCGCGCCAGCGCCAGCAGCACGGCAAACGTCGCGAGGGCGATCAGGCTGACCTTGATGGGATGTGCGCTGGTCACGGGTTCCATCTGCATCAGCGCGCGGATGGTGTTCTGCCATTCGGCCGCGCGGCCCAGGAATACGATCGCCACGGACACGCACAGCAGGCCGATGACGGCATTGATGATGCGCGCCGTCCGGCCGCGGGGTTCGGGCAGTTCCATGTAGGCCCACAGCCAATGCCACAGCACGCCCAGGCCATATCCCGCCGCAAGGCAAGTGCCGGCAAGCACGCCCTGCGTGACGTGGGTGCGGGGGATGAGGGTGGGCGTCAGCGCCGCGGCAAAGAACAGCGTGCCGAGCATGAGGCCGACGCCGGATAGGGACTCCAGGTGCGAGCGCAGGAAGGTAGGCAGGTGGCGGGGCAAGGTCTGCTGCACGGTGGGCGTCCTCATCCGGGAGGGAATGGCGGGGATTCTCGCACGTTGCCGCGCGATGGTCGCGGGTGACGATGATTGTGGGTGCCGAGACG
This sequence comes from Achromobacter sp. UBA2119, assembly GCF_002331005.1. Taxonomy (NCBI): domain Bacteria; kingdom Pseudomonadati; phylum Pseudomonadota; class Betaproteobacteria; order Burkholderiales; family Alcaligenaceae; genus Achromobacter; species Achromobacter sp. UBA2119. The sequence goes on from NZ_DCYD01000015.1 coordinate 369,566, forward strand.
GACGGGGCTGTCAGTCGCGGTCGGGCGCGCCCAGCGGAAAGAGCGTCCGGTAGGGCCGGGCCTCGTCGACCGCCCGCGCGAACGACGGCCGCGCCAGCAGCCGCGCGCGATAGGCCCGCAGATGCGGATAGGCGTCGGCGATCGGGTGGGTCCAGTCGGCGTAGAACAAGGCGGGCGCGGCGGCGCAGTCGGCCAGCGTGAAGTCCGCGCCCGCGGCCCATGTGCGCGTGGCAAGCTGCGCGTCGATCCAGGCGTAGGCCAGTTCCAGCTTCTGCGCGGCCAGCGCCCGCGCTTCGTCACGTTTGGCGGGATCGCCGGTCAGCGCGCCGTTCACCGCGTGCTGCATCCAGTACATGACGTGCAGGTCGAAATAGCGGTCCAGAAAGCGCACGTCCAGCGCGGCCATCGGGTCGGCGGGAATCAGCCGGACCGGGCCGGGGTGGGTCAGTTGCAGGTATTCGATGATGATGCTTGATTCAACGACGTCGCGTTCGCCGTCGACCAGCAGCGGAAACTTGCGCAGCGGCCAGCGCTCGATCCAGTCGGCGGCATGCTGGGGCGTGTCGGGCCCGATGCTGCGGAACTCGAACGGCGTGGCGTTTTCGTACAGCGCAATCAGTGTCTTCTGCGTGTAAGACGAAAAGGGATGACCGTAAAGTGCAGGCAGCATTCTCGGAGTCTCCTCGGACGTGGCTCACAGGTTAATGGGTCTCGGGCTGTTTCACCAGACGGACGCCGCCGCGACGCCGCCGTGCGCACCGGGCGCGAAAAGGAATACAGTGCATGACGGATCCCGGCGCAACGGCTCGGGGCCGACACCAACAATACGGAGACAGGATGGATACGGCAGGCAAGCAGGGCGCCAGCGTGCGCGAACAGGTCGGCGAAACGGAATGGCAGGTCCGCAAGGACCTGGCGGCGTTGTACCGGCTGGTGGCGCTGTTCGGGTGGGACGATCTGATCTTCACGCACATCACCGCCAAGGTGCCGGGCACGGAGCATTTCCTCATCAACCCCTACGGGATGATGTTCGACGAGATCACCGCGTCCAGCCTGGTCAAGATCGACCTGCACGGCAACAAGGTGATGGACTCGGCATACGACATCAATCCGGCCGGCTTCACCATCCACAGCTGTATCCATGCGGCGCGCAAGGATGCGATGTGCGTCCTGCATACGCATTCGATCAACGGCGTGGCGGTCTCGGCGCAGAAGGCGGGCCTCTTGCCGCTGTCGCAGTTCGCGTTCATCGTGCTGCGCTCGCTCAGCTACCACGACTACGAAGGTCTGGCGCTCAATCCCGACGAGCAGCCGCGCCTGGTGCGCGACCTGGGCGCCAACAACTACCTCATCCTGCGCAACCACGGCCTCTTGACCGTGGGTCAGAGCATGGCCGAGGCCTTTCAGGCCATGCACCGGATGGAAGCGGCCTGCATGGTGCAGGTGCGCGCCCAGGCGGGCGGCGAACTGACCCACATCCCCGCGGACATCCTGGCCCGCGCGGCGGTGGAGTCGCCGGCTGACCGCGCCCACAAGGCCCAGCTGGCGTGGCCGGGCCTGCTGCGCCGGTTGGACCGGCGCAATCCGGGCTACGCGGAATAAGCGTGAAGGCCGGTGTCTGACACCGGCCAGCAGCACGTCGCCGACTACTTCTTCGCAGCCGGATCCGCCGACAGGAACTCGGCGCAATCCGGCAGCGGCGTGGCCGGCTGGTACGTCGCGTCGCCGGCATTCCATGTGTAGGTGACGGTGTAGCTGCACTGCTTGTCCGCCTGCGGCGCGAGCTGCGCCTTGGTCAGGGCGGGCCGCGCGCTTGAATCCGCGAGACGGCTGGCGCCGGCTGGCGAGCGGGTGGCCTGCGTCTTCACCAGCAGATCCGGCAATTCCTTGCCCGGCAGGGCCTTCAACGATGCCGTGAACTGATAGACATCGCTGCACTGCCCGGCGCGCTTTTCCTGGTCCGCCTCGTTGAAGCACGCCCGGATGGAGGCATCGGCCGTGTACGGCATGACGAGCACCAAGCTCGCGCCGGCCTGCTCGCCCAGATTGACGTCGTACAGATACAGATCCCGGCGTTCGAATCCGCCGCCCGAGAACGGGGTCGACGCCTTGAAATCCGGCTCCGCCGGGCCGATCACGCCGACCAGCGCCCGCTCTTCGCTCAAGCGGATCAGTTCCGGCCAGACCTTGAAGTCCTTGAAGTCGGGAATGTCGGGCGAGTCCCAGAACCGGTAGTCGGCGCGCAGGGTCCTGCTGGTCGCGAAGGGACCGTTTTCGTTGAACGCGCCGTCCGTCTTGATGCCCACGCACCAGTCGGTCTGTGCGTTGCAATACAGCTTGTTGTCCGCGTTCAGCTTCAGGGGCTCGGTATCGGGGGCGGCCAATGCCGCGGCGGGCAGGGCGGCGCAGAGCAGCAGGGCAAACACTTTTGACACGATTCTTCCTTCTTGTGGGATGCGCGCGGGCCGGTATGTTACGGCCCGCGCAGCGCCGCTGGGGCGCGCCACATTTTGTAGGGAGTCGGGTCATTGCGCGCGACCCGATGGTGTCAAAAGATGAACAAACGTATCGGAGTCGATGCCGTTCGCGCCGGCGGCCTCAGTCGCGCACCGGGCCGTCGGGCGTATCGGTTTCCACCAGCCGGGCCAGTTGCAGCAGCGATTCCTGCCAGCCCAGGTAGCACATCTCGGTCGGGATGACCTCGGGAATGCCCTCCTGCACGATGGTCAGTTCCGTGCCGCACGAGACCTGCCGCAGGTTGATGGTCGTCGTCATCTCGCCCGGCAGGGCGGGATCGTTGAAGCGGTCCGTGTAGCGGATCTTCTCGCCTTCCACCAGATCCAGGTATTCGCCGCCGAACGGCTCCAGGTGGCCGGTGGCGAAGTTGCGAAAGGCCATCCGGTGCTTGCCGCCCACGCGCGCGTCCAGTTCCTGGACCGAGCAGGTGTAGCCATAGGGCGGAAGCCACTTGGCGACCGCGTCGGGTTCGAGAAAGGCGCGATAGACGCGGTCGGGGGAGGCGCGCAGGACGCGCAGGTGTCGTACGGTTCCGGTAGTCATGGTGTAGTCCGCCTTGATTTGAGGGTGGGGGCATGACTACGACGAACCGCCGGCACCCGGATCGACACGGATTTACCTGGGGATTTCCCTAGGTCATGGCGTCTGTCCCGATTGCCGCAGGCGTTCAATGTACGCCGTCAGCGTCTCGGCGTGCCGCTGCTCGGCGCGCAGGCCGACGTGGCCGTCCGCCCGCACCGCCAGCAGCATCATGTCGCCCACGCCCATCCGGGCCGCCGTGGCGGGCTCCAGGTACGCGTCCACGTCGGTCACGCCGTCGCTGGCGGTCAGGGCCACCACCACCTCGATGATGTAGCCGTCAGCCAGCGCCATCAGCTGGCGGCGCAGGTCCGACAGCGGCTGCTGCGCCGTGCCGGGGCCGCCAATCAACAAAACGGTGTGCCCGCGCCGCTTGGCGTACTCGTGCAGCTTGCCCCGGCCGCCGGTGGAAAACCGCACGTCGATATGGTCCGGCAGCCGCTGGCCCGGCCAGATGGCCTCGTGCCGGTCACCCATCACGATGGGTGAGCCGGCATAGTCGATGTCGAGTTCGGCTTCCGACACGGCCTCGCGGTGCCGCGCCTCGGGGTTGCCGAAGGCCGCGCGGATCGCCAGATCGCGCGCGCGACGCTCTGCGTTGCCCTGCGCCATCTGCGCGCTTTCGGCGGCATCGCCCGACGCCATCACCATGTCGGCCACGGGCCGGCGCTCGGCGTGATAGCTGTCCAGCAGCGCGGGCGAACAATGTCCTTGGCAGACCAGCGCCAGCTTCCACCCCAGGTTGTAGGCATCCTGCAGGCCGGTGTTCATGCCATGTCCCTGCGCCGGGCTGCATGTGTGCGCGGCGTCGCCCGCCAGCAGCACGCGGCCGGACCGGAACGCGCGCGCCACCTTGGTGTGACATTCGAAGCGCGCCGGGTGCGAGACGTTGTAAAAGCCGGCGTCGGGCAGGTAACGCCGAAGCGTGGACAGCGCGTCCTCGACCAGGTCCGACTCTGCGGAGCTGGGGCGAAGGTAGACGCGCCAACGCTCGCCGGGTAGCGCGGTCAGAATTACCGGAATCTTATCCAGGTAGGCGTAATTCGCCTCGAACGCCTCCGGCCAGTCGGGGATGGTGGCGTCGAACACGGCCCACGGCTGGTTGATGTCGTGGCCGTCCTGCTCGATACCGGTCAGCATCCGCACGGTGCTGTGATGCCCGTCGCAGCCGACGACCCACTGCGCCAGCACCTGCGACAGCTTGCCGCCGCGCTCCACGGTGGCCAGCACGCCGTCTTCCTGTTCCTGCAATCCCACCAGCTTCGTGGCGCGCGTGACCTTGCCGCCCAGCCGCGCCAGATGGTCGCCCAGCACCGTCTCCGTGACTTCTTCCGAAATGCCGATGTTGAAGGGATAGCGGCTGCCGGCCAGTTCCAGGTCGATGATGCCCAGTTCGCTGCCGCCCGCGTGAATGCGGGCGCGCCGCTGCTTCACGCCCGCGGCCAGCAGGGGTTCGATGATGCCCAGCGTATCCAGGATTTCAAGTGAGCGCGGATGCACGACGGTCGCGCGGTCCCAATCCAACGGGCGTTCGTGCGCATCGATCAGCAGGCAGTCAACGCCGCGGCGCTGCAATTCGGCGGCGGTCAACAGGCCGGCAGGGCCCGCGCCCACGACCAGGACGGAAATCGAGATCACCATGTCTTGCCCTCAGCAATGTGGTCATCAAGTCCTGCCGCAAGGGATGCAGCCTGCCCGGCAGTCGGAAGCAGCGCGGTCGCGCCGATGCTGCCGGCCGCACGACAAAGGCGGCGCATTGCGCCGCCCCTGCCGTTTCGCGTGTTGCGAAATTAAAGCAGCGCCATGGCGCCGTCAACGGCAATGCGCGGCGCCGCGCGTGCGTCGGGATGGCGCCCGTTGCAACGGTATGGATGCATCAGTGCGCGCGGTCTCCTGCGATGGGATGAGGCGCCGCTCACCCGGTTGGCCACGCCCGCGAAGGCATCCGCCGTCCAGTCCATTACTATTTCAGCCATGAGCCAGCGCAAGAATCCTTCGAAGCCGGGCCCCGATGCCTGCATCCGCGTGCGAGGCGCGCGGGAACACAACCTGAAGAACGTGGACGTCAGCATCCCGCGCGATGCGCTGGTGGTGTTCGCCGGCGTGTCCGGGTCGGGCAAATCGTCACTTGCATTCGGCACGCTGTACGCCGAAGCGCAGCGCCGCTACCTGGAATCGCTGTCGCCGTACGCCCGGCGCCTGATCGATCAGGTGGGCGTGCCCGACGTCGACGCCATCGATGGTCTGCCGCCCGCCGTGGCCTTGCAGCAGCAGCGCGGCACGCCGAACGTGCGCTCCACGGTCGGCAGCGTCACCACGTTGTCGAGCATGCTGCGGATGCTGTATTCGCGCGCCGGCACCTATCCGGCCCGCCAGCCCATGCTGTACGCCGAGGACTTCTCGCCCAACACGCCGCAGGGCGCCTGCCCGCATTGCCACGGCCTGGGCTACGTGTACGACGTGACCGAGGCATCCATGGTGCCGGACCCGTCGCTGTCCATCCGCGAGCGCGCGATCGCATCGTGGCCGCCGGCCTGGCATGGCCAGAACCTGCGCGACATCCTGGTGACGCTGGGCTACGACGTGGGCAAGCCGTGGCGCGACCTGCCCAAGAAGGACCGCGACTGGATTCTCTACACGGACGAACAGCCCACGGTGCCGGTCTACGCCGGCTTCACGCCTGCCGAGACGCGCGCGGCGTTGCGCCGCAAGACCGAGCCCAGCTACATGGGCACCTACACCGGCGCGCGCCGGTACGTCATGCACACGTTCGCCACCACGCAGAGCGCCATGATGAAAAAGCGCGTGGCGCGCTTCATGACCGGCGCGCCGTGCCCGGAATGCGGCGGCCGGCGCCTGAAGCGGGAAGCGCTATCCGTGACGTTCGCGGGCCTGGACATCGGCAGCCTGTCGCAATTGCCGCTTGCCCGCATCGCAGAGGTCCTGGCGCCCGCCGCCGAGGGCCGGTTCGACGAACACGCGGCGCAGTCTGGATCGACGCGCAGCAAGGCCGCGGGCGTGCGTGCCAACGCCAAGCGCGTCGCGGCTGGCGGGCTGTCGCATGCCGGCAGCAGCGACGTGCGGCGCACGCCGGACCTGTCGCCCGAGAAGCGCATCGCCGCGCAGCGCATTGCACATGATCTGGTCGAGCGCATCGGCACGCTGCAGGCGCTGGGTCTGGGCTATCTGGCGATGGACCGGTCCACGCCCACGCTGTCGCCCGGCGAGTTGCAGCGCCTGCGGCTGGCCACACAGATCCGCTCCAACCTGTTCGGCGTGGTGTATGTGCTGGACGAACCGTCGGCCGGCCTGCACCCCGCGGACGGCCAGGCGCTGCACCGCGCGCTGGATGAGCTGAAAGCGGGCGGCAACACGCTGTTTGTCGTGGAGCACGACCTGGACACGCTGCGCCGCGCCGACTGGCTGGTCGATGTGGGACCGGGCGCGGGCCAGCACGGCGGGCAGGTGCTGTACAGCGGTCCGCCCGACGGCTTGCGCAAGGTGAAGGAATCGATCACCGCCAAGTACCTCTTCGACACGCGCGCCGCCAGTCGACGCAGCCCGCGCGAACCGGCCGGGTGGCTGGAGCTGCGCGGCATTCATCGCAACAACCTGCATGGGGTGGACGCGCGCTTTCCGCTGGGCGCGTTCACGGCGGTCACGGGCGTGTCCGGCTCGGGCAAATCCAGCCTGGTCAGCCAGGCGCTGGTCGAACTGGTGGGCGAGCATCTGGGCCAGGAACTGCCGGCCGAGGAATCCGACAGCGACCTGCCGCAGCCCGGCAACCTGCCTCGCACCACGGGCCGGCTGCATGCGGGCGCAGAGGCCATCAAGAGGCTGGTCAACGTGGACCAGAAGCCCATCGGCCGCACGCCGCGCTCCAATCTGGCCACCTACACCGGCCTGTTCGATCACGTGCGCAAGCTGTTCGCCGACACCAAGGCCGCGCGCGCCCGGCGCTACAGCGCGGGCCGCTTCTCCTTCAACGTCGCGCAAGGGCGCTGCGAGACCTGCGAGGGCGAAGGCTTCGTCCACGTCGAACTGCTGTTCATGCCCAGCGTGTACGCGCCGTGCCCCACGTGTCACGGCAGCCGCTACAACGCCAAGACGCTCGAAGTCGAGTGGAATGGCCGCAACATCGCCCAGGTGCTGGACATGACGGTGGACGAAGCGCGCGATTTCTTCAAGGACGAGGCGGTGGTGGCGCGCCCCTTGACGCTGCTGGCCGAGATCGGCCTGGGCTATCTGCGCCTGGGCCAGCCCGCCACCGAACTGTCTGGCGGCGAAGCCCAGCGCATCAAGCTGGCCACCGAACTGCAGCGCAGCCAGCGCGGCAACACGCTGTACGTGCTGGACGAGCCCACCACGGGCCTGCACGCGGCGGATGTGGACAAGTTGATGACGCAGCTGCACGGCCTCGTGGATGCCGGCAATACCGTCGTTGTGGTCGAACACGACCTGCGCGTCGTCGCGGGCAGCGACTGGATGCTGGACGTCGGACCGGGTGCCGGCGAAGAGGGCGGCGCTATCGTCGCGGCCGGCACCCCGGAAGCCGTCAGCCGCGGCAACGCGGGCGTCACCGCCCCGTTCCTGCGGCGTTTTTTTGACTGAGGAAACATGGAATTCACCTACCGTCCCGCGCGCGGCGAAGACGTTGCGGCCTGCATCGACATCCGGGGCAAGACCCGCGAGAACGCGTTTTCCGCAGCGGACCTCGCCGCGGTCGGCGTCACGCTCGAATCATGGACCGCGGCGGTCCAGGACGGCTCGCTGCCCGGCTACGTGGCCACGGTCGACGGCAAGGTCGCCGGGTACTGTTTCGGAGACACCGAAGCCGGAGAGATCGTCGTCCTGGCGCTGCTGCCCGACTTCGAGGGGCATGGCGCGGGCAAGACGCTGTTGAATCTGGTCGTGCGCGATCTGAAGGCGCTGGGCTTTCAGCGGCTGATCCTGGGATGCGCCAGCGACCCCGCCGTGCGTTCGTATGGCTTTTACCGGCACCTGGGCTGGACATCGACGGGCACGTTCGACGACCGGGGCGACGAGGTGCTGGAGCTGTATCCGTAAAACGCGTTTCGTGAGCGCCCGCGGTCCTACTGCTGCATTTCCTGCGCAAGCGTAGCCTGCATGCGCTCCATGCTTTCCTGGCCCACCTGGATCAAGCCGCTGCCCGGCTGATCGATATCCAGGATGAAGGTCAGCACCAGGGCAATCAGCGCAGCAAACATCCCGGTGGAAATCGGCCGCCGCCGTCCATACAGGCCCGTGCCGTACGCGATATAGCCCATCGAGCCGCCCGCCACGATGAACAGCAGGTAGTACACCGGCTCGGGCACGTGATTTTCCAGCGCGACGCGCCGCTTCTCGTTGATCTGCGCCATCTCGTTGATGGCCTGTATGAACATGATCGTGGAGATCGACGGCGGATTCTCGGCCCGCGCCGCCACCGCCGCCCGGATCTGGCGTTCGATGCGGCGTGCCGTGGCGTTGGCGGCGGCAAAACGCGGCGAATCCTGGTCGGCCAGGTGGTAATCCAGCGATGCCGACGTGTATTCGTGCAGCATCTTTGCCACCACCGGCCGGTGCTCAGTGGGAATGAGCTGCGACCGCCAGTAGGCGTTGCCAATGGCGTTGGCCTCTTCCAGCACCAGGTTCTTGCGCGTCTCGAACCGCGTGACCGACATGGCAAACGTAAACCCCAGCAGCAGGGCCAGCAGGCCGAGCAGCGCGGTCTGCAGTGCGGTGATGTGCGTCTTGGCGGCCTCGTCGGCCGGCTTGCGCAGGCGGCGGCCAAGGCGATAGCCGACCTCGATGACGCCCAGGAAAATGATGAGCACGACGAAAAAGAGGATGACCTCGTCAACTTCCCGCAGCATGCCGTTTTCCCCCCGGATCGGATTTGCGGATCAGCGTATGCCGATTGCGCGGCGGCGGCAAGCCTGGCCGAACGCCGGGCCATCCTGTCAGCGAAACGCCAACATCTTGGAGTAAGGTGTCGCTTCTTAACCCCAAGACCCGCACGGAGCAGAACTTGAAATACCGCAAACTCGGCCGTACCGACCTGGATGTCAGCCTGATCGGGCTGGGCACCATGACCTGGGGCGAGCAGAACACCGAAGCCGACGCGCATCAGCAACTGGACTACGCGCTGGAGCGCGGCGTCAACCTGGTCGACGTGGCCGAGATGTATCCCGTGCCGCCCAAGCCCGAAACCCAGGGGCTGACCGAAACCTACATCGGCACGTGGCTGGCCAAGACCGGCCGCCGCCAGGACATCGTGCTGGCCAGCAAAGTGGCCGGCCCCGTGCGCGATGCCAAGCGCCCCGGCCACATCCGCGACGGCAAGACCTTCCTGGACCGCAAGAATCTGACCGCGGCCCTGGACGCCAGCCTGAAGCGCTTGCAGACGGATTATCTGGACCTGTATCAGCTGCATTGGCCCGACCGCACCACCGCGACGTTCGGCCAGCTCAACTACCCGTGGGTCGAAGACGAGCACACCGTGCCGATCGAAGAGACGCTGTCGGTCCTGCAGGACTTCGTGCGCGCCGGCAAGGTGCGCCACGTGGGCGTATCCAACGAGACCCCGTGGGGCGTCAGCCAATTCCTGCGCCACGCCCAGAACGCCGACCTGCCGCGCATCGCGTCGATCCAGAACGCGTACAGCCTGCTGAACCGCGTGTACGAAATCGGCCTATCGGAATTCACGCACCATGAAGGCGTGGGCTTGCTGGCGTATTCGCCGCTGGCGATGGGCATGCTGTGCGGCAAGTACCTGGACGGCGCCAAGCCAGCCGGCGCCCGACTGACGGTGTACACGCGCTTCACCCGCTACAGCAACCCCCAGGCCGAAGCCGCCACGCGCGAATATGTGGAACTGGCGCGCAAGCATGGCATCTCGCCGACGCATCTGGCGCTGGCTTGGGTGAATCAACGCCCGTTCGTCACCAGCAATCTGATCGGCGCAACGTCGCTGGAGCAGTTGAAGGAAAACATCGACAGTGTTGATGTGACGTTGTCGGCTGAGGTGCTGGACGCGATCAACCAGATCCACGTGCGTCATCCGAATCCGGCGCCTTGATGCGCGCAGGGCAGGACGGGAAGCCGTTGATGCCCTGATGGAAGGCGGTTGATCTCCTTCGAGGTCAACAACCGAAAAGCTCACTTGCGAAAGCGGTGGGCTTTTTTCATTTCCGAGGGGCAAGTTCTGTAATGCAGCCGCTGGCACGCATGTTTCAAGCGGGGGGGGCAAGTCGTGCGTCGCATCACGGGAGAAAAGTGAGTCAGGCAATTTTCGCGTTTATCTGATTCAAGTCGATTTCTACGACGCTCAGACTTTCGCGCATCAGTAATTGCCTGGAGCAATGATGACAGCGCGCCCGATCATTCGTGTTGGTGACAAGACAACCCATGGCGGAACGGTGTTGGAGGGGTTTTCGTCCTACGACATCGACGGCCGAGCGGCAGCGGGCCTTGGCCACAAGGTGAACTGCCCAAAATGCAAAGGGGTGTTCCCGATTATCGAGGGCGTGCCCAGCTTCGCCGTCGGCGACAGCCTGGTCGCCATCGAGGGAATGAAGACCGCCTGCGGCGCTGCGCTGATTGCGAGCCAAGGGTTTGCGCTGGTGGATCCAGACCCTGGCGGGGCGACTCGCGCGTTCAGCGATTCAAGTCCCTCGGAACTTAGCCGTTCGAGGGGCGGCACCGCACCTGCTGAGTTTCATCCTAATAGCCTGCGGAATAGCACCTGCAATCATGCGGACACAGCAGTCCCGCTGGCTGAATTCATTGTTCAGGAAATGAAGACCAACCCTTTTTCCATTGAAGGAAGGAAGATTCTCCGCGCGAACAGTGCGAATCCCCAAGCGCCCCGTGCCGAATGGCAGAGGCGGCCGTGGTACTTACGGCTGGGCGAGCCGCCAGACTTTGACGGCGCAGCAGCAGGACGAAAGGCGGCTGCATACGGCATGTGGGCGGAGAGGGTCGGTCCGGACCGACCCTGGGACCACAAGCCGATCTTGAAGCGCATGCTCGGCCAAAATCTGAATAAGGGTTGGCAGAAGTACGGCGACCACGACTATTACTTGGACATCTGGTCGAACATCCACTATGGCTATGTTGGCGTAGCACTTGGCTTTAGCGCTGCCGAACTGATAAATGGTGCGGGCCTGGCACAGGCCATGTTCGATGGCTGGACGAAGCTGACACAGCAGAATCATCCCGAGAACGGCCCGTGGCCCGCGAGCGCGGACGACCGGCCGGACCACATTTCAATCATGCTGGGAATAGAGCTTTGTGATGAAGTTGGACCTCACGCGCTGACCGTAGCCACGTTGCTAGAAAGAATTAGTGCCGTGCCCGTTCCGTGGGGCACGTGGCGGGACAACGCAAAAAGGCTGCACAAGTGCGTCGGGAGTGGTCCGACATGAGCAGGCGCTTGATCAAGCGAATTGCAACTGCGTTGGTGGCGGCCCCGCTTTTGTGGATCTTGTTCCTGTTTCATTGCAGGCCGGTTGTGGCGCTGCACTATTCACAAGAAGCTTCGGATTCGATCGGATTCTTCTTCATGGTGGACTACTCGACCATAAAGCGCGGGCTCGCCCCGGGGGAGACGGTAGTGGTGCCTACTCCGATGTTTCCTCGGGCTGATATGCATTATCTGCTCTCGTTTCCGTTCGACAGTGCAGACGCTTTGGAGATTAGCCAGCCGTTCAGCCGGATCGATGTCTGCGTCGGCCCCGGAGCAACGATTCAGCGAACGGAGACCCGGCATGGTTTTCTTGCGCGGTTCACGCAGCCAAGCCAGCCTTGCGAGCCCGCTGCACACGAACCCAACGGCCGTGATAGGATGCGATGAATGAAAGCCAGATCATCATTGAGGCCGGGCTGCAGGGCAATCTTTTATGCGTTGTGCGCCACCGTCCTGTTCTTGTATTTCTGCCGGCCGGTCGTGGCAATTCATTATTCAGCTGCCGCAAAGGAGCCAATCGGATATATCTACGGCACCGACTTGTACCTTTCACGGGGCGCTCTTGATCCTGGCGAATCGAACGGTTATTTCGCAGATTGGCGCCAGAAGCCCGACCACTGGACCGGAATCAGCGTCGTTAGGGAGAAGTGGGACGATGTAGAAATAAACGGACCGTTCAGCCGAGTGGATGTGTACGTGGGGCCGGATGCGAAAGTGCAACGAACAGAAATTCGATACGGCTTTTTTGCACGGTTCACCACGCCGAAGGGTCATTAATCGACACCGCCGGGGTCCCGGGGACGATGTTCACAACTCCCACAATTTTCCGGGGTCAAAATCGGCCTGTTCCCCCTTCTTCGCATACCCCAGCGGATTCGCGATCACCCGGCAGCCATCCTTCACGTAATCCTGCGCGCAATGCAGATGCCCGTGAATCCACACGTCGGCCAGCGGCAGCAATCCATCCAGCGCGTTGCAAAACCCCGCCGTGCCGGGCGTGACGCCATAGCGCGGATCGGCGCTAGCCAACGTAGGCGCAAAGTGTGTGACGGCCACCGTCGTGCCGTCGAAGGGCACACGCAGGGCGGCGTCCAGCCACGCCTGACAGGCCAGCCCCTGCTCTCGCATCTGTTCAGCCATGAAGGGCGCGCCATGGCGGCGCATCTCGGCCTTTTCCAGATAGAAGTCCGCCGCCCGGAAAGCCTTCGCTCGCTTTTTCAACGCTTCACCCAGCGTGTCGTCCGGCGCGGCCAGCGCGTCGAAGTCCGTCCACAGGGTCGTGCCGACGAAGCGCACGCCGCCGATGACGGTGGTCTCGCGTTCCAGCCACTGGATGTCCAGCGCGTGGCACAGGTCTTGCAGGCGCGCATGCGTCTCGTCGAAATCCACGTTGTCGTACTCGTGGTTGCCCGGCACGTACAGGACAGGTGTGGGCCAGCCGTGGCGCGGCGAATAGGTGCCCAGGCCGAAGTCGTCGCGTTCCAGCCGTGAGCCCTGGCGGTACGAACCGATGTCGCCCGCCAGCACGAGCAGGTCGGCGCCCGGCAACGGTTGTGCCACAAAGGTGGGATCGGTTTCAAGATGCAAGTCGGAAAGCAGTTGGATCTTCATGGGGGCTATCTTAGGCGACGGACAGCCGCGCTGCGCCTCGCGGGCATCCATGCGACACTTTCCCCCATGCGTTGACCACCCCAATCCCACCCAAAAAGGAGGAATTCCCATGCGTATCGTGTTTGCCGCCGCCGCGCTCCTGCTTGCAGCGGGGGCGCAGGCCCAAGTGCTCAAGTGTGACCAGGCGTCCACCCAGACCGACATGAACCTGTGCGCGGATCAGGCGTATCGCCAGTCCGACGCCGAGTTGAACGCCGCGTACAAGGAAGCGACGGAGCGCCTGAAGGACAGCAAGGACGCCTTGACGCAACTGCAGGCGGCGCAGAAAGCGTGGCTATTCTTTCGCGATGCCGAATGCGCGTTTTCGTCGACAGGCGTGACGGGCGGCAGCGCCTATCCGATGGTGTTGAGCATGTGCCTGGATAAGCTCACGAAGGTCCGGACCAAGGAATTGCGCGCGTATCTGGCGTGCGAGGAAGGCGACACGAGCTGCCCGGTGCCGCGCAAGCCATGAGTGCTGCCGCGCAGACCGACGGACATCAGGCCAGCCCGGAAGTCGGCACTCCGGACGTCAGCACTCCGAACACCAGCAACCCGGACATCGCCGACCCGGCCGCCGGCATCCCCGACACCGGCCTGATCATTGACGAGCATGGCAAGCCGCGTTGCTTCTGGCAGCCGTCCATGCCGGATTATCACGATCATGAATGGGGCCGGCCCGTTGTGGACGACCGGCGCCTGTTCGAGAAGATCTGTCTGGAAGGTTTTCAGGCCGGCATGGCGTGGATCACGATCCTGCGCAAGCGCGAGGCGTTTCGCGAGGCCTTTGACGATTTCGACATGGAGCGGGTGGCACGTTATACCGAGCGCGACGTGGAGCGCCTGATGGGCAACGCCGACATTGTGCGCAACCGTGCCAAGATCGTGTCGGCCATCAATAACGCGCAGCGCGCGCGCGAACTGGCCGACGAGACCGGCTCGCTGGCCGGCTGGCTCTGGTCGCATGAACCGCCGCCGCAGGATCGCCCGGCGGCGGTGGATCGGCATTATTGGGACAACAATCCCACGTCCAAGGCGTCGAACGAACTCTCTCGCGCGCTGAAGCGGCGCGGCTGGACGTTCGTGGGCCCGACGACCATGCATGCCTTCATGCAGGCCGTGGGCATGGTGAACGAGCACATGAGCGGCTGCGTCTGCCATGGGCAGATCGAGGCGGCGCGCGCGTACTTCCGGCGTCCGGACTGAACCAATGCGCGGCAATGCAGGCGCTGGCGGCATCGCCGGGCTGCATGTCCGCAAAGACGGGCTGCGTCAGAACCGTGTCAAACCACGCTGATGCGCAACTCGGCCAGCAGCGCCGCCGCCTGCGTCTTGGAGATCGTCGCGCCGGCCAGCCGAGCGGCCGCCGTCAAGTCCAATCCGCCAAGGTCCGCTTCCCGCAGGTCCGCGCCTTCAAAGTGGACGTTTTTCAACGTGGCATTGCGCAGGCTGCCGCCGTGAAACACCGTCTCGCGGAAGTCGCTTCCCGACAGGTCCGCGTCCGAGAAATCCAGCTGCAGCAGATTGCACTTGCGAAACGACACGCCGCGCAGCAGCGCGCCGACCAGCAGGCTTTCCTCGAGCGACCAGCCCAGGCACGCAATGCCATCGAAATCCGATCCGGTCAGCTTGCACGACCGGAACTTGGCGCTGGCCAGCCGCGCGCGGCGCCAATTGGCGTTGTTTAGGTCGCAGTTCTGGAAGTGGGCCTCGCTGGCGTCCGCCGACGCAAAGCTGGCCGACCCGCCGCGGCAGCGTAGCCATTGGCTGTCAGTCAGATCCGCGCCCTGGAACGAGGCGCCCGCAATCGCGCAGCCGCTGAACTGGAAGCCGCGCAGTTCCAGGCGCGAAAAGTCTGCGTCCTGAAAGTCGCAGTCCACGAACGACAGCGCCTTGCCTGCCGCCGTCTCGATGAGGGCCTGCATGGCCTTGCGGTCAATGTCCTGTCCCTCGATCGGCGGAGTAACGGGTTCCGTCATGCGGATCAGGCCGAGGCGTCGGACTGCAGACGGCCCAGGATGAACCCGTCGACGGCGCTGGTGCGGCCGCGCCACAGCGTCGGCTGGCCGGCGATGGGCGTGCCGTCGGCGGTGAAGAACAGGGCGTCCGCCAGGTGAATGTAGTTGGGCAGCGGATCGACGGGCTGGGGCAGGCGGAACACGTCGCCCAGTTCGGCCAGCGAGGCGTGCACGGTCTGGCGCGTGTCGGGGTCCAGCGATTCCAGCGAGCCCGAGAAGCTGGCCGCGAAGGTGTCGAAGTACTCGGCGCCCGAGACGATCGAGCCGGAGACCAGCATGCCGCCCATCTGCAACGTCACGCCAATGCTTTCGATCTGGCTGCCGTTGTTGACGAGGTTGACCAGGAACTGCAGGAAGGCGTCTGCGGCGGGTGTGGCGGCAGCGGGCTGGCTCGAAGGGGTGTCGATGCTCATGAGAAGGGTCTCTGGAAGATTTGCGAGAGGCACAAGATACTCGAAGGGCGCTAAAAATGGTCGGACCGCAATCCGCAGAGAAACGGGCGGTTCGGGCGGCTGACCCGGTTTTCCGGCAGCGCGGGCCGGGAGTATGTTGGCACCCTGACCGCCAATCCCTCTGGAGCATCCATGAGCAGCGTGAATTTCCTGGGTATCAATGCCGCCGCCGGCCAGTCCGCGGCGGCCGCCAAAAATGCCAACGCCAACGCCGGCGAAAGCTTCCGCGCGGCGCTTGCCGATGCCACCGAGCGCAATCGTTCTGCCATGGGCCAAGGCGTGTCCGGCGCCTCGCAGGCCGCGCCGTCGCAGGCCGAAAAGGAATTCCTGGACTACGCCGGGATGTCGATCGAGGACAAGATGTTCTACGCGGCGCTGGCGAGCCTGGGCATTTCCAAGGAAGAATACGACGCCATGTCGGCCGCCGAACGCCTGGAAGTCGCCAAGAAGGTAGCCCTGGCGATGCAGCAATTGGCGAAGGCCGAGAACACGCAGGAAGTGCTCTGACGCGTTGACCGCCCGATGCGAAAAGGCCCGCTTGCGCGGGCCTTTTTTCCTTACCAGCCCCAGCAGGTGCCGGCCGCAGGCTTGCCGCAGGTGCGGTAGTTCACCGCAAACCACAGCTTGCCCGCGCCGCGCGGCGTGCCGTCGGACGTCTTGACGTCGTTGCGCGGCAATTCTTCCAGCGTGTCGCGCGCCGTCTTGGTGGCCGAGCCGCTGGCGGCATTGGCTTCCAGGACGATGCGGCCCAAGCTGGCGGCGTCGCGGTCTTCGAACACGATAGCCGTGTCGGCCAACGCGCTCATCTTCACCGACGCATCGCGCACGGCGGCGGCGTAGCTGTCATTGGCCCCGGTGGGCAGGATGTCCTTGTTCAACGTGCTGACCGCCAGGATTTCCGCAGGCGTTGCCGGCGCCTGCATCTTGTATTGGTCCAGGCCCTGCAGCTGCCCGGCCGCCGCCTGGCGGCGCAGCCAGTCGCCCCACAGGAACTCCGCGAATTCAGGCAGGTTGCCGTTGCTGTAGGCGATGTCGCGCGTGAAATACACCAGTGAGCGGTAGCGGTCTTCCTGCATGCCGCCGGGCTCCTGCGCACTGGCGAGGCCGACGCGCGTGGGCAGCTGGTCGACGGTGATCGGCTGGTTCTGGCCGTCCCGCAACCATGCCCGGCGCTCGTCGACCAGACGCTGCCAGAAGGCCGCCGCGGTCGGGAGGTCGCTGTAGTTGGCGTCGACCTTCACCCACACGGGGAGCTTCGGGCCGCCATCAGAGATCTCGCGCAGGGACGAGAACGTGTGGTGGCCGTCGGTCAGGTACAGGTTGCCGTCCCAACCCACGATCACCGTCTTCAGGTTGGCCGTATTCGTGCCCGGCGCGTCCAGGCAGGTGAACGTTTCGGGCTGGTCCAGGCGCGCGGCACGGGCCTCGGCGATGCTCTGGAACTTCTGCGCGCGCTCGGCGCCGCCCACGTCCTCGCAATAGTCGTCGAACTTCTTGCCGACGGTGCGGTTCAGGTAATCCAGTTGCAGAACGGGGTCGGCCGCCCAGGTGGCGCGGTCGAAGTCGCCTTGCCAGCGGCCGAGCTTGTAATAGATCTGGTCGTAGCCGATCGCGGCCTGGGTCGGATGCAGTTCTTCGATGCGGACCTGGATGACGTCGCCCGCCTTCTTCTGCAGATAGGCCGTGTTGCGCGGAGGCGTTTGGGGTTCGGTTTCCGGTTCCGGTTGCGGCTGCGGGGTGGGCTGCGGCGCCGGGGTTTCAGCGACGGGCGGCTGGACGTCGTCATCGTCATCATCGCCGCCGCCATTGCAGGCAGCCAGGGCCAGCGGCAACAAAGCCAGGGCCAGGGCGCGCATCAGGCGCGACGGACGGAAAAGGGGAGAAAGCGCGGATTCGGTACTGGAGGGCATGGCAGTTCTTGGGGGCTGCGATCAGTAAGGGAGGCCGATCATGCCGGACGCGTGTTTCCTGCGCATTGCACGTCACCGAGAACCTGACCGAGCATAGGCCGCGCGCGCGGCCGGGGGCAAGGAGATAATGGCAGCGCGTCCGGCACCGGACCGGGCGTCAAGCAGACACATACCAAGGAGGCTGCCGGCAATGGCTTACATCACATTCTGGCGCGTCTGCGTCGTACTGACGCTGAGCGCGATCGGCTTTGGCGCCGCCGCAGAAGATCGCGCCGCGAACGCGCGCGGCGCCCAACTGCTGGAGGCGTCCGGCAAGGGCGATGCGGCGCGCGTGCGCCAATTGCTGGCAGAGGGCGCGCCGATCGAGGCGCGGGACGGGCAGGGCAATACGCCGCTGCTGCGCGCCACGCAAGGCAACCACGTGCAGGCCGCGGCGGCGCTGATCGACGCCGGCGCAAACGTGAACGCCCAGAACGGCATGCAGGACAGCGCATACCTGCTGGCGGGCGCGCAGGGCTATCGAGAGATATTGGAGCTGACGCTGTCACATGGCGCCGACCTGAAAAGCACCAACCGCTATGGCGGCACGGCCCTGATTCCGGCGTGCGAGCGCGGCCACGTCGAGGTCGTGAAGCGGCTGCTGCAGGCGGGCGTGGATCCCAACCACGTCAACCGGCTGGGCTGGACGGGGCTGCTCGAGGCCATCATCCTGAGCGACGGCGGACCGCGCCATCAGGCCATCGTGGCGCTGCTGATCGAAGGGGGAGCCGACGTGAATCTGCCCGACAAGGACGGGCTTACGCCATTGCAGCACGCGCGTCAGCGCGGCCAGACGGAAATCGTGCAGATGCTGGAGCGCGCCCGGGCGCGGTAGCGACGCGGGCGGCAGGATGGGCCGGCGCCGCGGGGCGGCCGGCCCGACACACGCTTAGAACTGGTGGCGGATGCCCACGCCGGCGGCGGTGCTCTTCAGACCGTCGATGAACGCGTAGTCCGTGCCGTACGAACCGTAAGCGTACAGGTTGGTGCGCTTGGACAGGTCGTAGGTGTAGCCCACGCTGTACACATTCATGTTGGCGTCGCCGCCCGTCAGCTTGTCGTTGGACGGAGCCACGTGCTGCCACGAGGTGAACAGGCTGCCCGAGGCGCCCACCGGGAACGTCGCGCCCAGCATGTAGGAATTGGCCCTGAAGCCGTCCACGAAGCGGTTGGTGCCGAACTCATCGCTGAACGGCGTGCCCGACGGCAGGTCCTGGCCGACGAACCAGCCGTCGGTGGTGCGGCCGTAAGCGGCAGCCAGCTTGACCACTTCCAGGTCGTACGAAGCGCCGACGGCGTATTGGCGCGGCGTGGCGCCGTTGTCGACGGTGCTGCGGTTGGCGCCGTTCAGCTGGTCGTACGTCAGCGTCACGTTCAGGGGACCCTGCACATAGCGCAGACCGGTGGTGATGCCGCGCGTGTTGTCGGCGGTCTGGAAGCCGGTCTGGTCCGAGGTGGTGTCGTCCACGCTGAACGAGTAACCCACGGCGAATTCAAAGCCGTTCACCGACGGGGTGCGGTACATGACCATGTTGTCCCAGCGCATGGTGTTGGCCGCGCTGAAACCCAGGCCCAGGTTGGATTGGGTGTAGCTGGTGTAGAAGGGGTCGATGTCGGCCAGGTAGTTCGAGCCGACCGTGGCCTGACGGCCGAATTCCAGCGAGCCCCAGGCGTCGTTGGCCAGACCGATGGTGGCTTGGCGGCCGAACAGTCGGCCGGATTGGCCGCGCTGGCCGTTGGCCGAATCAAAGCCGCTTTCCAGCTTGAAGACGGCGCGCAGGCCGTCGCCCAGATCTTCGGATCCGCGCAGGCCCCAGCGGGAGCCGGCCTGGATGCCGTTGATCATGCCGACTTTGGAACCACTGTAGCCATCGCCTTTGATCTTGTTGTAGCCGAGGCCGGTGTCGATGACACCGTAGAGGGTGACTGACGGTTCTGCCTGGGCAACGCCTGCGAAAGAGGCCAGCATTGCCGCGGCGAGCAGCGTCTTTTTCATCCGGAAAACTCCTGAGTTGCAGTTGAAGAAAAAGCAAAAGGAACACGACGCCAAGCATCAACCTGACGGTGTTCCTCGGCGCATAGTGTAGAACAATGCGTTAATTGTCGTTATCCACCGTCAATTCTTGCCAAAATTCGAACACTTTCTAGTGGGGCGTTCAGGTGCTTTTTCTGGGACGAAGCCGAGCGAATTGACCTTGCGGCGTCATAGTGGCATCTTGCCCGAAACCTCAATCACGGAACCCGCTCCTTGGACTTTCCCCAACCGCTCGTCACCGTCGACGCCGTCCTTCTTACCCTGCGCGAATCCGGCCTGGAAGTCGCGTTGCATCAGCGCGACCGCGAGCCGCTTCAGGGCGCCATGGCGCTGCCGGGGGGCGTGGTGCACGCCAACGAAGACACGTCTACCGAAGACAGCATCCGGCGTGTATTGCGCGACAAGACCGGCTTCGAGCCGCGCTACCTGGAGCAATTGCAGGTGTTTTCCGGTCAGGATCGGGATCCCCGGGGATGGTCGATGTCGGTCGCCTATGTGGCGCTGGTGCCTGCCGCCGAACTGGAAGCCGCCACCCGCGCGGAATTCCGTTTTGTCAGTGTGGACGCCTTGCCGCCGCTGGCGTTCGACCATGCGGACATCATCACTGCCGCCGTGGACCGCCTTCGCAGCAAATCCACGTATTCCACCCTGCCGTTTTTCCTGCTGCCCGAGCGCTTCACGCTGACCCAACTGCAACACACCTACGAGGCGATCCTGCAGACCCGGCTCGAGAAGTCGAACTTCCGCAGGAAGATGGAAGCATGGGGGGCGCTGGAGGCAACCGACGAAGTGGTCGGGGGCGCGCAGCGTCCCGCGCGTCTTTACCGGTTGAAGGATTTCACCTTTTTCGACCGTAGCGTCGGCTGATTCGACGGGACGAGCCATTTTTCAGAGCAAAGATAGTTGCATAACAACAATAAGTAGGCATATACTGGCCTCACTTAGTTTTGAAATGCCACTAAGGGGCCATCATGTTCACCATCGCTGCGGTAATCGAAGGACAACGCAAGACCGATACGCCAGCCGCGTTCCGGTTTCCCGGCGGCGAAATGCAGGTCACCATTCCCGCCGGCTTGCGTGAACATGCCGACGCCGCCCGCGAATTCCGCATCCACGCCTTGCTGACGTCCGCCGACGACGTCATGCAGTTGCTGCTGCTGACCGACGCGCTGCGCCGCCTGAACCCGGCCGCGCCCGTGCACCTGGACATGCCCTACGTGCCGTATGCGCGCCAGGACCGCGTCTGCAATCCGGGCGAGGCGCTGGGCGCCGCCGTGTTCTGCAAGCTCATCAATGACCAGCTGTACGCCACGGTCACCATCGTGGAACCGCACAGCGACGTCACGCCAGCGCTGTTGCAGCGGGTGCGGGTGATCGACGCCGCCGCCTTCCTGAAGAATGCGCTGGCCGCCCCGGCCTTTGCCCAGGGCGTCACGCTGATGGCCCCTGACGCCGGCGCCCGCAAGCGGGTGCAGGCGCTGGCCAAGGCGCTGGGTGTGGCGGACGTGCGCTACGCGGAAAAAGTCCGCGACCCCCAGACCGGCCGCATCACGGAAACCCGCGTGCCCGACGATATCCCCGCCCAGCCGGTGCTGGTGGTCGACGACATCTGCGACGGCGGACGCACGTTCCTGGAACTGGCCGCCGCCCTGGCCGACAAGACCCGCCAGCCGCTCTATCTGTATGTGACGCACGGCATCTTCAGCAAGGGCCTGACCGAACTGAAGGCCCGCTATGCAGAGATTTTCACTGCCTACGACTGGACCCGCACGGATGATGCCGCCGCGACCGCCGCCGGTGCGGTGCTGGTCAACTAAGCATGCAGATCAACCAAGAACACAGATCAACCAAGAAGGAACCCGCCATGAATGCCCCCGACACCCTGGCCCCCAAGCTCAGGAATGGCCTGAATCCCTTCCTGCAGGCGGACTTCTACAAGACCGGCCACCCGTTCCAGTACCCCAAGGGCACGAACAAGATCCTGGCCAACTTCACGCCGCGCTCGGCCCGTCTGGCGCCGGTGCTGCCCGAATTGTTCGACGAGAAGATCGTCTGGTTCGGCCTGCAAGGATTCATCAAGGAAATCCTGATCGGCCTGTTCGACCGTGAGTTCTTCGGCAAGCTCGCCAGCACCGCCGTGCGCCACTATCAGCGCCGCGTGGACAACGCGCTGGGCAAGGGCGCGGTCACGGTCGATCACCTGCAGGCGCTGCACGACCTGGGTTATCTGCCGCTGGAGATCCGCTCGGTGCCTGAGGGCGCGCGCGTCGACATCCGTGTGCCGCCGGTCACCTTTATCAACACCCGGCCGGAATTCGCCTGGCTGGTGACCTACATCGAAACCCTGTTCAGCTGCGAGTCCTGGAAGCCCTCCACCGTCGCCACCATCGCCTTCGAATACCGCAAGCTGCTGACGTACTTCGCGCAACTGACCGGCAGCCCGATGGCTTTCGTCGACTGGCAAGGCCACGACTTCTCGATGCGCGGCATGGCCGGCCTGTACGACGCGCGCAAGTGCGGCGCGGGTCACCTGCTGTCCTTTACCGGCACCGACACCATCCCGGCCATCGACTACCTGGAAGACCTCTACAACGCGGATTCGGACCGCGAACTGATCGGCGGCTCGGTGCCGGCGACGGAGCACTCCGTGATGTGCCTGGGCAGCAAGGAAGGCGAGATCGAGACCATCCGCCGCCTGGTCAAGCAGGTGTATCCGGCCGGCATCGTGTCGGTGGTGTCTGACACCTGGGACTTCTGGCAGGTGGTGACGGACTTTGCCGCCGCCCTCAAGTCCGAGATCATGAGCCGTCAGCCGGACGCGCTGGGCAACGCCAAGGTCGTGTTCCGTCCGGACTCCGGCGACCCTGTGAAGATCCTGACCGGCTATTTCTGCACCGACGTGCCGGACGTGCAGGACCGCGCCGCCCTGCAAGCGGCGCAGGCCGCCGGCTTCGAGGCCGTGCGCGATGCGGCCACGGGCACGTACTGGCTCCTGGGCGAAGACGCCAGTGCGCGGCAGACGCTGCGCGAGCCCGAGGTGAAGGGCGCGGTGCAATGCCTGTGGGACACGTTCGGCGGCGTTCAGACCGATCGCGGCTACAAGCTGCTGGATCCGCACGTGGGCCTGATCTACGGCGACTCCATCACGCTGACCCGGGCGCGCGACATCCTGGTGCGCCTGGAACGCAAGGGCTTTGCGTCGGGCAACGTCGTGCTGGGCATCGGGTCGTACACCTATCAGTACCTGACCCGCGACACCTTCGGCTGGGCGCTGAAGGCCACGTATGCCGAGGTCAACGGCGAACCGCAGGAACTGGTGAAGGACCCGGTCACCGATTCCGGCGTGAAGAAGTCCGCCAAGGGCTTGCTGCGTGTGGACAAGACGCCGGACGGCTATGTGCTGCACGACCAGCAGACGCCCGAGCAGGCGGCGGGTGGCGCGCTGGTGCCTGTGTTCCGCGACGGCGAACTGCTGGTGGAACAAAGCCTGGCCGAGATCCGGGCGCGGCTGCAGGGATCGTGGACCTGCCCCGAAGCGGGCAGCATCCGCTGGCCGGCCTGCTGATCCCGCCGGCATTCGCCAGTATTTGCCGGCCGATCAAACGACAACGGCGCCCTTGCGGGCGCCGTTTTTAATCGTGGCGGCGAATCAGTCTGGCCGGCGCGCGCGCTTTTCCTCGCGCACGAAGATCACCACGCCCACGATCACCATCAGCGCCAGCGCATACCAGGTGATGGCATACGTCAGATGGTTGTTCGGGAAGTTGATCATCGTAAGTCCGCCAACCGGTTCCCGGGCGGGATCCTTGCCGGGGCTGGACGCGGCGTCGGCGTCGATGAAGTAGGGCGCCACGTCGGCAAGCCCGCGCGCCGCCGCGATGCCGGGCAGATCGCGTGAATACCAGAGGTTGGCGGCCGGATCGTTGTTGCGCAGAAAGCCGCTGGCCGGTTCGCCCATGCGCAGCAGGCCCGTGACCTGACCCGACGCGGGCGGCTGGGCGCTATTGGCCGCGTCCTTGCGCCATGCCGGCAGCACGAAGCCCCGGTTCACCAGCACGGTGCCGCCGTCCGCCAGCTGCAACGGCGTCATGACCCAATAGCCGCTGCCCAGTTCCGTGGCGGCCTGCACCAGCGTCTGCTTGTCGAAGTGGTAGGTGCCGGACGCGGTGACGTGGCGGTATTCGGCGTTGTCCTGCGTCAGTTGCGCCCATTCGTTCTTGCCGGGGGCGGGCGTGGCGGGCGCATGGGCGCGCTGATCCACCTGCGCGATCAGCGCGCGTTTCCAGGCCAGCCGGTGAACCTGCCAGGTGCCCAGGGCGCAAAGCCCGGCGAAGATGGCGACAGCCAGCAACCCCAGGATGACCAGGGTTGCCTTGCTGCGCGGAGAACGGGAGGTGTCGCGTGAAGAAATGTCTTTGACTGCTGCCATCAGGGCATCTTGCGCATGTCATGCGGTGACATGGGCATCATGTTGGAGTTCAAGTGGTACATGATCCAGATGGATCCGCTGAGCGTGATGACGACCAGCACGAGCGTGAATATTAACGCCAACATGTTCCACCCGCTTTCGGACTTGGTGTCCAGGTGCAGGAAATAGATGATGTGGACCACGATCTGCACGACGGCAAAGGCCAGGATCACCAGGCCGGTGACCCGCGAGCTGTCGATGACGCGGTCCATGACCAGCCAGAACGGAATCGCGGTGAGGATGGCGGCCAGCACGAAGCCGGTCATGTAGCTCTTGAAGGTGCCGTGGCCGGCGCCGTCGTCATCGTCATGGTGGCCATCGTGATGATCGTGGCCGCTATGGCCGCCGTGGCCGGTGTCGGCCAGGTTATCCATGTGCGACGTCATGGCAGCACTCCCATCAGATACACGAACGTGAACACGCCCACCCAGATCAGGTCCAGGAAGTGCCAGAACATCGACAGGCACATCAGGCGGCGGCGGTTTTCGGGGATCAGCCCATGCAGACGCACCTGCAGCATCAACGTCACCAGCCACACGATGCCGAACGTGACGTGCAGCCCGTGCGTGCCGACCAGCGTGAAGAACGCCGACAGGAAGGCGCTGCGCTGGGGACCCGCGCCCTGGTGGATCAGGTGCCAGAACTCGTAGATTTCCAGCGACAGAAAGCCCAGGCCCAGGATGCCGGTGACGGCAAGCCACAACTGCGTGGCGCCGATGCGGTTGCGCCGCATCTCCAGCATCGCGAACCCGTAGGTGATGGATGACAGGAGCAGCAGCGACGTGTTCACCGCCACGAGCGGCAGGTCGAACAGGTCCGCGCCGGATGGGCCGGCCGCGAAGCTTCGGCCCAGCACGCCGTAGACCGCGAACAGGCACGCAAAGATGAGGCAGTCGCTCATCAGGTAGACCCAGAACCCAAGCAGCGTGCCGTTCTTGGGGTGGTGTTCGCCAGGAACGTAAAAGACGGGTTCCTGGGACGACGGCGCGGTGCCGCCGGGCATGGGGTGGGCGAGGGTATCAGACATGTTGCGCTAGCAGCCTTGTGCGGGCGTCTTCCGTGGCGACGACCTCAGCGGCCGGCACGTAGTAGTCGCGCTTGTAGTTGAAGGTATGGATGATCGACACGAGGATCAGCGCTGCGAACGACAGCACCACCAGCGGCCACATGTGCCAGATCAGCGCAAAGCCCAGCACCACGCTGATCCCCGCCAGGACGATACCCGCCCAGGTGTTCTTCGGCATGTGGATCGGAATGAAGCCCTGTTGCGGACGCTGGTAGCCGTGCTGCTTCATCTGCCACCAGGCGTCCAGGTCATGCACCCGCGGCGTGAACGCAAAGTTGTAGACGGGCGGCGGCGACGAGGTGGACCATTCGAGCGTGCGGCCATCCCACGGATCGCCCGTGGTGTCGCGCAACTGATCGCGGCGGCGGTAGCTGACCACGAGCTGGATGATGAAGCTGGCGATGCCGCACGCGATCAGCAGCGCGCCGAAGGCCGCGATCTGGAACCAGATCTGCAGCGACATGTCTTCAAAGTGGTTCACGCGGCGCGTCACGCCCATCAGGCCCAGCACGTACAGCGGCATGAAGGCCACGTAGAAGCCCACCAGCCAGAACCAGAACGAGCACTTGCCCCAGAACGGATCCAGCTTGTAGCCGAATGCCTTGGGGAACCAGTACGTGATGCCGGCCATCAGCCCGAACAGCACGCCGCCGATGATCACGTTGTGAAAGTGCGCGATCAGGAACAGGCTGTTGTGCAGCGCGAAGTCGGCGGGCGGCACGGCCAGCAACACGCCCGTCATGCCGCCGATCACGAACGTGACCATGAAGCCCAGGGTCCACAGCATCGGGACTTCAAAGCGGATGCGCCCGCGGTACATGGTGAACAACCAGTTGAAGATCTTGGCGCCTGTCGGGATCGAGATGATCATTGTCGTGATCCCGAAGAACGAGTTCACGCTGGCCCCGGACCCCATGGTGAAGAAGTGGTGCAGCCACACCAGGTACGACAGCACGGTGATCACGACCGTGGCGTACACCATGGACGCATAACCGAACAGGCGCTTGCGGCAGTAGGTGGACACCACTTCGGAAAAGATGCCGAAGGCCGGCAGGATCAGGATGTAGACCTCGGGGTGGCCCCAGATCCAGATCAGGTTCACGTACATCATGGCGTTGCCGCCGAAGTCCGCCGTGAAGAAGTTGGTGCCCACGTAGCGGTCCATCGACAGCAGCGCCAGCACCGCCGTCAGCACCGGGAAGGCCGCCACGATCAGGACGTTAGTGCACAGCGCGGTCCACGTGAAGATGGGCATGCGCATCATCTTCATGCCGGGCGCGCGCATCTTCACGATGGTGACCAGCAGGTTCACCCCCGATAGCAGTGTTCCCACGCCCGCTATCTGCAAGGCCCATATGTAGTAATCGACCCCGACGTCCGGACTGTGCAGGATGCCCGATAAGGGTGGATACGCCAGCCAGCCGGTGCGGGCGAATTCCCCCACGAACAGCGACATCATCACCAGGATCACGCCGCCTGCGGTCATCCAGAAGCTGAAGTTGTTCAGGAACGGAAATGCGACGTCGCGCGCGCCGATCTGCAGCGGCACGATGAAATTCATCAGCCCCGTGACCAGCGGCATAGCCACGAAGAAGATCATGATGACGCCGTGCGCCGTGAAGATCTGGTCGTAGTGGTGCGGCGGCAGAAAGCCGGTGGAGTCGCCGAAGGCCACGGCCTGCTGGGCGCGCATCATGATGGCGTCGGCAAAGCCGCGCAGCAGCATGACGATACCCAGGATCACGTACATGATCCCGATCTTCTTGTGGTCGATGCTGGTGAACCATTCGCGCCACAGGTAGCCCCACTTCTTGTAGTAAGTGACGGAACCCAGCAGCACGATGCCGCCAGCCGCCACCACGAAGAAGGTGCCCAGCAGGATGGGGTCGTGAAAAGGAATGGCGTCCCAGGTAAGCCGGCCAAAGATCAGCTTGGTGAGGTCAGGTTGATCAGGCATCTCGATTCCAGCAAAAAAACCGCGTTTACATGGAGCACGTCGCGTGCCGAAAAACCTGCCGCGCTAGAGCACCAGTCCTTCAGAGGCCGTGCACATGGCGCCGACATACTTGCGCGGCGGCGTTTCCGTAAGGCCCAGCTTCTCGCGCACTTGCGGGTCCAGGGTGGTGAGGTTGTGCGCGCCCGGTATGCCGGCGCCGCCTTGCGCGTCGATGGCCATCGCATCACGCATGCACATGCGGTTGGGTTCGACGCAGCGGTTCACGATGGCGTCGAAAAGGCCGGGCGCAACGGTGGCGTAAAGCTGCACCGGGTTGCGCTCGCTGGGTTGTTCAAGCTTCAGGTAAGCAGCGCGGTCCAGCGTGGCCTGCGATTTCTGGGCCTGCGCGACCCAGTCGTCAAAGCCCTTCTGGTCCAGGCCATGGAAGCGGAAGCGCATGCCCGAAAAGCCCGAGCCGCTGTAGTTGGCGGACAGGCCTTCGTATTCACCGGGATGGTTGATGACGGCGTGCAGCGTGGTCTGCATGCCGGGCATGGCGTAGATTTGACCGGCCAGCGCGGGCACGAAGAACGAGTTCATGACCGACGACGACGTGATCTTGAACTGGATGGGGCGGTCCACCGGCGCGGCCATTTCGTTGACCGCGGCCACGCCTTGCTCGGGATAGAGGAACAGCCACTTCCAGTCCAGCGCGACCACTTCGACGACCAGCGGCTTGGTGTTGGGCGGCACTTCGCGGCCTTCGGACAGGCGCGCCAGCGGCCGGTAGGGATCAAGCTGGTGCGTACTGACCCACGTGAGAGCGCCAAGCGCGATGATGATGAGCAGCGGCGCCGCCCAGATCAAAAGCTCCAGCATCGTGGAGTGGTTCCAGTCGGGGTCGTAGGCGGCTTCCTTGTTGCTGGCGCGATAGCGCCATGCGAACAGCAGCGTGAGGATGATGACCGGCACGATGATGATGAGCATCAAGCCGGTGGAGATGATGATCAAGTTGCGTTGTTGCACGGCCACGTCGCCCGATGGCGACAGCAGGACCGCATTGCACCCGGCGAGCAGCGGCAGGGCGGCAAACAGGATCAATCCGCGGAGCCTTGCGAAGGACGACATGGTCATACCCCGAAACGTAACCGTGCGAAGTAAACGAAACACTACGCTGGAAGCCGCGAAAAATCTAGGGTAAAAAGAGCAAAAGTATGCACGGGAACGCGTGCGGGGCAGTCATGGGCCAAAACGCTTGCGGCTTCCTGCATGATGCGCGTACCGTGGTGCTGGTGTGTTGCAAGATCGTAGACAAGGCGTATTCAGAACCTTCTTTTGCGAGCGAACCCATGTCGACCACCACGCAGTATCCTGGTCATCCCTCTCCCGGTTCCGGACCCGGGGCGATCAGCGGCGGCACCAGCCACGCCAAGGTGGCGCCCGGTGAAATCGCGGTGGGGGTGGTCGTCGGACGCGCCTCCGAATACTTCGATTTCTTCGTCTTCGGCATCGCGTGCGTGCTGGTTTTTCCGAAGGTGTTCTTTCCCTTCGAAGGCCAGCTGGAAGGCACGCTGTCAGCCTTCATCATCTTCTCCTTCGCCTTCATCATGCGTCCCATCGGCACCGCGCTGTCGATGGCGATTCAGCGCCGATGGGGCCGCGCAACCAAGCTGACCGTCGCCTTGTTCGTGCTGGGCACCGCGACCGTCGGCATGGCGTTTTTGCCCAGCTATGAATCGATCGGCGTGCATGCCATCACCTTGCTCGCGGTCTTCCGCTGTCTCCAGGGCCTGGCGTTTGGCGGCTCGTGGGACGGCCTGCCGTCGCTGCTGGCGCTGAACGCGCCGCCCAACCGGCGCGGCTGGTATTCGATGATGGGTCAGCTGGGCGCGCCTGTGGGATTTCTGGTGGCCAGTGCGTTGTTTCTCTATCTGCACATCACGCTGACGGAGGCGGACTTCATTGAATGGGGCTGGCGCTATCCGTTCTTCGTGGCTTTCGCCATCAACGTGGTGGCGCTGTTTGCACGGCTGCGGCTGGTGGTGACCGAGGAATACACGCAGCTGCTTGAAGAGGGTGAACTCGAGCCCATCGGCATCCGCGAGATCATCAGCCAGCAAGGCTACAACCTCTTCATCGGCGCCTTCGCCGCGCTGGCCAGCTATGCGCTGTTTCACCTCGTCACGGTTTTTCCGCTGTCGTGGATCGCTGTCAGCGGCACGCAACAGATTTCGGATGTGCTGATCGTTCAGATCATCGGCGCGGTGATCGGCATCCTGGGCACGATCGCGTCCGGGTGGCTGGCTGATCGCATCGGGCGGCGCACCACGCTGGGTTTGCTCGCCATGCTGATCGGCGTGTTTGCGGTGGTGTCGCCCTGGTTGCTGGGCGGCGGGCCGAAGGCGCAGGATGCGTTCATCCTGATTGGGTTTGCGCTGCTGGGTCTGTCTTACGGGCAGGCATCCGGCACGGTCACTGCCAACTTCACGCGGCGGTTCCGTTATACCGGTGCGGCCTTGACGTCCGATATGGCGTGGCTGGTCGGCGCGGCGTTCGCGCCGGTGGTGGCGCTGGGGCTTTCGGCGCGATTCGGGCTGGTGGCGGTCAGCGTGTACCTGCTGTCCGGCGTGGCGTGCACGTTGATTGCGCTGCGCATCAACAAGGTGCTTGAAACGCGCGATTGAACGTGCGGCGCTGAAACCTTGCCTTCCTGGTGAAACTCATCGCCGAGCCCGAAGCTCGTAGCTCTGCCATTTCTGGCGGACCAAAGCCCGGATTAATTTCCGCCAAATTCAGCCGTTATTTCATTTAGTGACGCTCGGAATCTCCGAGGCGCCGCCGTCCGAGGCTGAACCGATGCGATTGCGCAAAGCGGCCCCAATTAGTTTCGCGATAAACTGCGGCCGCGTCCTGAATTGCTGGCCGCTCATACTGCGAACCTCGCCCAATCAGGCCTCATGATTAATGGCCGGCGGTGTGCCAAAAGCGATCATAAAGTCCCGCATTCTTTTTTAGGTGGTCTATGTCTGATGTTGTCGTCTTTCTCAGGAGCCAACCGAAGTTCGGTGACCAAGTTGTCGCTTATCCCGCCCTCAGCATCCTGAAGAAGTTTTGGAGTGACAAGCGAGTCCGCGTGGTTTCTCGCTATCCGGTAGGGCAGTTTTACAAAGACCTTCCGTGGGTCGACGAGTTCGTCCAGGCCGACGCGTTTACCGCTCAAATGCGTGCACTACCTCGCCGCGCACATGCGGCATTGAACCTGCACCATTCAAGCGAGCGCTATCCGCTGATCAGTTTGCTGCGCAGGCCCGCTGTACGAATGGGGTTCAACAATGATCGACTGTGCGATCGTTTTTGGACCCATTCGCATCGCAAAGACATTAACGAGTACATCGGCCTCGCCAACATGCGTTTACTCGCAACGCATCAGAATCATGACCCTGAACAAACGGCCCGGTCCGCCTTCATGGAGCTCGCACAGCCGCACACCGAGACCGTTCGGCCGGCAGATATTGTCCTGATACCTGGAGGGGGCTCAGGGGAATTCAAGCGGTGGCACCTGGATCATTATCTGGCGCTTGCGGATCTGCTTCAGAAGCACCTCGGCGGCGCAGGCGAATTCACCTTTGTCCTTGGACCCGACGAGGCCTACATGCAGGATCGCATCGATAGCCTGGGTCGTGCCGACTTCAAGGTCGAGTTTTGCCGGCCAGCGGCCCAACTCGCTGCGTTGATGCGCGAGGCGCGCCTGGTCGTAGCAAACGATTGCGGTCCATCGCATATAGCGCAAGGCCTATGCGTTCCATATGTCGGTGTCTTCAATGAACCCAATCCAGAGTGGTTTTGGGCGCGCAAATACACGCGAGACGTTGTACCGGACAATGGAACGGATGAAATCAATTCCATTGAGCCGGCGCGCGTGTTCCGGGCCTGTTTGGAGGTGCTCGACAAGCGCCCGACCGCCTAGGTGTCAGCCGCCTCATATCGAGATGGACCTCGGCATCCAAGCAAACGCAGCGGCGGCGACGTTCAGCCCAGGTATCCTTCCAGCACATTGGCGACGTTGATGCCGACGTCAGCCACCGCATAGCCGCCTTCCATCGTGAACACTGCGGGCAGCCCAAGCCCGGCCAGCATGCGCCCGACTTGCAGGTAGTCGGCGCTCTTCAACTTGAACTTGGATATCGGATCGCCTTCATAGGTATCCACGCCCAGCGCAATGACCAATGCGTCGGCCTTGAACGCGCACACCGTGTGCAGGCCCTGCTGCAAGGCGGCCGTCCATGCGGCGAAGTCGCTGCCGGCGGGCAACGGCAGGTTCAGGTTGCAGCCCTGGCCGTCGCCTTCGCCGCGTTCGTCCGCATAGCCCAGATAGAACGGATACTCGGTGGTCGGATCGCCATGAACCGACACGGTCAGCACGTCGCCGCGGTCGTAGAAGATGCTTTGCGTGCCGTTGCCGTGGTGATAGTCCACGTCCAGCACGGCGACGCGCTGCGCGCCGGCATCGCGCAGCGCCTGGGCCGCCAGCGCCGCATTATTCAAAAAGCAGTAACCGCCAAAGAAGTCCGCGCCGGCGTGATGGCCAGGCGGGCGGGTCAGCGCCATCGCCGCGCGCAGGCCCTGGCCTTGGGATACGGCGCGTGCGGCGTCGATCGCGCAGGCGGCGCCTGCGGTGGCCGCTTCCCACGTGCCGGCCGTCAGCGGACAGCCGCTATCGAACGAGAACAGCCCGACGCGCGCCGCGAAGTTCGTGGGTTCGATGTCGTGCCGAAATCCGCGCACGGGCCAGATCGACGGCAGCACGTCCAGATCCGCGTTGGCCGGATCCAGCGCAACCCATTCGTTCCAGGCGGTTGACAGAAAGTCCACGTAGCGCGGCGTGTGCACGCGCTTGATCAGATCCATGTCGGGCGCGGACGGCACGCTCAATTCACCGATGCCGCGCTGACGCAGCGCGTCCAGCACGTATTCCAGCCTGGCCGGCGTTTCGTGGCAGGGAACCAACTTGCCGCGGAACATCTCCTGGCGGCCGCTGTGTTTGTCGTGAACGGGATTGTGGAAGATCAGCACGATGGAAAGTCCTGGAAGGGTAGGGCAGGCGGATGCGCCGCTACAGGGGCCGGAAAATATACAGCGCCACGGCGGGCAGCTCGCGCAAAACGGAATAGACGTCGCGTAATTCGAAAAATGCAGGGTACGCGCCGCTTACGTCCGCGACGCCCTGGCGCTTGAGCGCGAGCATCGTGCGCGGCACATGGAAGTATTGCGTCACGGCCATCGCGCTTGTGTAGCCGTGCTGGCGCATGTAGGCGCTGGCGTGACGGGCCGTGGCCCAGGTGTCGACGCCGGCGCTGTCCACGACGATGCGGTCGGCGGGCACGCCGCGCGCCAGCAGGTAGTCGCGCATGGCGGCAGCCTCGTCCGTGCCCGCCGGATCCACGCCACCGCTGACGAACAGGATGCGGCAGGTTGATGCGGCGTAGCAGTCGAACGCACGGTCCAGCCGCGCGGCCAGGCGCGGCGAAGGCTTGCCGCCGGGTTCAACTTTGTTGCCCAGCACGACGGCCACGTCGGCGTGGCGCGCGCTGGTCAGCAAGCCGGTCGCGGCCAGCGCCGCTGCGGCCAGCAGCACGATCGCCGCCAGAACCATCACGGCGCGGGTCGCAAATCGGTAGGTCGAAACTGTCATGGGGTGAGCCAGGTTGCAGGGCAAGGGCAGGAGCTTACGGCAAAAGGCGTTTGGGGCAGTCTCACGCCCGAAGGATTACTGGTAGCGGGCAGGGGGGGCGGACCGCCTCGCGCTTGCGGGTAAACGCGCAGTGCGCGTGCGCGGGTGGTCATCCTGGTTAGAATCGGGAACATATTGTCCCGCGCCGTTGTGGCTGGTGCACCGTCCCCATGAACCTGCCGTTTCCCATCCGCCAAGAATGTCCTCCCGGCGCCTGTGTGTGCGACCGGGAGCAGTTGCTGGCCAATCCAACGACGGACATGCGGGTCCTGCGGCTGACGCGCGAGGAAGAAAAGCGCCTGGTGGCGCGGCTGGAAAACATCACCAGCCTGGACGACCTGCGCGCGATGCAAGGGCGCATTCACGCGCAGCTAGGCATCGTCATCCACATCACGCCCAGCGAAAACGAGGTGCGGACGTCGCGCGGCATTTCGATCCAGCTTGAAGAACTGCCGGGTCTGTGCCGCAAGACGCGGGCGTCGCTGCCAGCCGCGATCCGTCGCGGTTTCGACAGCCGGCCCGAGATCGTCTATGCGCTGCTGAACGAGCGGGATCTGCTGAGCGGCACGTGATAGGAAAGCGTAGGGGTCGTGGGACGGCAATCTCGCCGTAGCAACGCGGTCCGGCGTCAGCAAATGAACGCGATCAATGTTTGCGAGGCGTGGCGCACGAAAGCAGCGGCACCACGTCCGCCGGCGCGCGCCCGGCATCGGGCCGCGTGACGTCACGCTTCTTTCCGGTGCGGGCGGGATAGATAAGGAGCACGGCGCTGCCGGGTTCCAGCTTGGGACTCTGCGCCGTGCCGTAGGCGACGGTCCAGCCGCGCAGGGCCAACGGCGCCAGCGTGTACTGCAATGCCGAGCCGGGCGCCACGTGCGCGACTTTGCCCGCGTAGAGTTCCTGCTGCGGCGTGTCGACGCCGTTGACGGTCTGGTAGGTGGCGATGCTGACCAGCGCCGCCGATTCGCCGTGACGCGCCAGGACGGCGGTCTTGTACTTGCCGGGCGGTACGTCCTGCAGGTTGACGGTGACGGTGTTGCCGCCCTGGCCGGCGGCGTTCAGATGCACGCCCAAGACGTCCGCGTGCGAAAGCGCCTTGTCGCTGGTGTTGCGCACCCGCACGCTGTATTGCCCCGACGTCCCCGTCACCGTGCACACGTCGATGCCGTGGGGGGAGGCGGCCTGCGTTGTTGCGGCCTGCGGTGGTGCGGCCTGCGTTGGTGCGGTTTGCGAAGGCGCCGCCTGCCCGGACGTCGCGGCGGCGCTGGCCAGCAGCGCCGCAAACGGCAGGATCAGACGGCGGGTAGATCGAGAGGGCACGGCACGCTCCGGTTGAGGGCAGCGTGCCGGGCGGCGCGTTGCCTGCCCCTTTTTACACCACTTGACGGCCCGGGGCCGTCTGCTGCTCGCGCTTGCCGGCCAGCCAGTGCAGGATCAGCGCAAGTACCAGCAGTCCCGCCATGATGAAGCCCCAGCAGATCCAGCCCAGCACGGTGATCAGCGTACCGAGGCTGCCGGCAAAAGGCAGGACCTGGTTCAGGCCTTGCGCGGCCCAGACCAGGCCCCCTTGCAGCGATGCCAGCCATGCCGGGTCGACCCACGGCGCCGCCCAGGCCGGCGCCACCCACTGCGAGGTGTCGATGGCCGTGCCGGGCACCTGCGCCGTGGCAATGGTGGCCAGCACCCAGTCGGTCAGTTGCAGGGTCAGCGCCACCAGCCCGGTCCAGAGCGCCGCCAGGACGGCAAAAACGAGCCAGATGATTTTCTTCATTTGTTCAGGTACTCCGATGACTCAAAAAGAACGGCCACGATACCGGGGATTCTATTTCTGAAAAACCAGAGTGGATGTGACAAACATTAAGATAAAACCGAAGTTTTAGCCTGTTCGAGAATCTGCCGGACGAGCGGATGATGCTGGCCGCGGCGGTTGCGGATGGCGTGGATTTCCTCGTGCACGTCGTCGCAGCGCGCCAGTGGCCGCAGGCCGCGCAGCAGCGCAACGTCGTCCCCGCCCAGCCGGCTGAGCGGAAAGACGCCCAGGCCCCGCGCCGCGAACACCGACATGAGGGCGCTGTCCTCGAACTCGCCCACGACGTTCGGGTAGACGCCCTGTTCGGCAAACCAGCGATCCAGCGTCTGGCGCAGCACCGAGTGGCCGGTGGGCAGCAGCACGGGCAGGCGCTCCAGACAGCCCGGAAAATCCAGCGTGTCCGGCTTGCGCACCAGCTTGGCCGGGCCGTACCAGTCCACCGGCGACGACACCAGGCGGTCGCTGGTCAGCCGCAGGTTGGGATTGGCGGGCGCGCCCTGGCCGGCCAGCACGAGGTCCAGGTGATGCCGCGCCAGCTCGCCCAACAGTTCCTCGACTTCACCTTCATGACAGGTCAGATGCAGATCGGGCGTGTGCAGCACGGGCCCCAGCAAGGCGTGTGCCGCCAGCTTGGAAATGCCATCCGACAGGCCCACGGACAGGCGCACGACGGGCTTGGTGGCGGCGGCACGCACTTCCTGCGGCAACACCTGCCCGATCTGGAAGATTTCTTCGGCGCGGGCGAAGGCGGCTTCGCCGGCGTCGGTCAGCGTCACGCCGCGGCCGGCCGGCTTGAGCAGCTGATGGCCCAGGTTCTTTTCCAGTTCGCGGACCTGCGCGCTGATGGTCTGGATGGCCATGTCCAGGCGCTCGGCGGCGCGGGAAAACCCGCCCTCCTTGGCGACCATCCAGAAGTAGTAAAGGTGGCGGTAGTTCAGCATGGGTGTTGGCTCAGTCAGTCGGATAACTTCGGTTTTTTCGAACCTTAACTCACTTTCAGGCTGATTTCTCCATCCCCGGCGGATCCGGATCATGGGCACCTTCGAATCTAGCGGGGCAATCATGGACACTTTGATAACCTTCTTCAATGCCGATTTTCTCGGCACGCCAACCTGGAGCTGGCTGCTCTTCATCAGCATCGTCGTCAGCCTGCTGGCCTTTGACCTGGGCGTGCTGCACAAGGAAGACCGCGAGATCGGCGTGCGTGAAAGCCTGCTGCTTTCCGCCGGCTACATCACCGCTGCCGTGCTGTTCGGTGGCTGGGTCTGGTGGAACATGGGCGCCGAAAGCGGCATGGCCTATTACACGGGCTTCATGATCGAGAAATCGCTGTCCATGGACAACGTGTTCGTGATCGCGCTGATCTTCAGCTTCTTTGCGATCCCGCGCCAGTACCAGCACCGTGTGCTGTTCTGGGGCATCCTGGGCGTGATCGTGCTGCGCGCCACGATGATCGGCCTGGGCGCCGCGCTGGTCAGCAACTTCGGCTGGCTGCTGTATCTGTTCGGCGCGTTCCTGGTGTTCACGGGCATCAAGATGTGGATGATCGCGGACCAGACGCCTGACATCGCGACCAACCCGATCCTAAAGTTCCTGAAGCGTCACATGCGTGTCACGGACGGCCTGCGCGGCAACGCGTTCATGGTGACCGAAACCGATCCGGCGACGTCCAAGAAGGTGCGTTATGCGACGCCGCTGCTGCTGGCCCTGGTGCTGATCGAGTTCGTCGACCTGGTGTTTGCCGTGGACTCGGTGCCCGCAATCTTCGCCATCACGACCGACCCGTTCATCGTGTACACCAGCAACATCTTCGCGATCCTGGGCCTGCGTGCGTTGTATTTTGCCCTGGCGGCGATGATCCACCGCTTCCATTACCTGAAGTACGCGTTGGCGCTGGTCCTGGTGTTCATTGGCACGAAGATCTTCCTGGTCGGCTTCATCGGCAAGGTGCCTCCCGCGATTTCGCTGGGCGTGACCTTCAGCCTGATCCTTGGCGGCGTGCTGTTCTCGCTGTGGAAAACCCGCACGGATGAGCTGAAGCCTCAGTAATCCGGCTTACCGCCCCACGAACCCGTCCGCCGGCAAACCCGGCGGGCGGGTTTTTCTTTGTGGCGAGCCATATGCGGGGGATATGGCAGGCGGGTGTTTTGTGGATTTGTCATTGGAAGGGGCCAGGCGTAGAGTCGGCGGCTGACAAACCGCTATTTCCGACACGCGCTACCGAGTCGCACCACCGGGTCTCACCATCCGGCCGCCAAACAAGGAACGATCATGAACACCTGGTCCGCCAAGCAGTATTCCGCTTTTGAAAACGAACGCACGCGTCCGGTGCGGGATCTGGTGGCGGCGCTGCCCAATCTGGTCGTCAAGCGCGCCGTGGACCTGGGCTGCGGGCCGGGCAATTCCACCGAGGTGCTGGCCAGCCGCTATCCGGACGCGGAGATTTCAGGCATGGACAGTTCGCAGGACATGATTGACGCCGCGCGCAAGCGCATGCCTGCACTGTCGTTCGAACTGGCCGACATCGCCAGCTGGAATCCGCCGCAGGCGTACGACGTGATCCTGGCCAATGCCGCGCTGCAGTGGGTGCCCGACCACGCCACGCTGTATCCGGCGCTGGTGGCCAAGCTGGCGCCCGGCGGCAGCCTGGCGGTGCAGACGCCGGACAACCTGGAAGAGCCCGCGCACCGTCTTGCCCGGCAGGTGGCCGGCGAAGCCCCCTGGGCCGCCAAGACGGGCGGCGTGCAGCATCCGCCGCGGCACAGCGCGGCCTGGTACTACGAATTGCTCAAGCCGCATTGCGGCACGCTGGATGTGTGGCGCACGACGTATCACCATCCGCTGGCGGGCGCCGCGGCGGTGGTGGAATGGTTCAAGGGCACGGCGCTGCGGCCGTATCTGGACAAGCTGGACGCCGATGAGCAGGCGGGTTTTCTGGCGCGCTATCAGTGGCTGATCGAAGCGGCGTACCCGGCGCTGGCGGACGGTACGGTGCTGCTGCCATTTCCACGGCTGTTCATCGTGGCGAGCGCAAAGCAGGCGTAGTGGCGGACGATCTTCCGATCGGACGATCCCCAGGCCGATCCTCGCGGCCGAACGCCGTGGCCGACCCTCACGTCGAATTCCGCGGCAATCCCTATTGCACCGCAGCCTGGCCGTCGGCCTTGTCCGCGAAATAACGCGCGGGCGTCTTGCCCAGCGTCTTCTTGAACATCGTGATGAAGGCGCTGACCGATTCGTACCCCAGGTCGTCCGCCGTGCGTTGCACCGACACGCCCGCCGACAGCCGCTGCAAGGCCAGGATGATGTGCAGTTGCTGGCGCCAGCGGCCGAAACTCATGCCGACCTCCTGCTGCACCAGCCGCGCCAGCGTGCGTTCGCTCATGGCGACGCGCTTGCCCCACTGCGCGACGGTGCTGCGGTCGGCGGGGTCCGCGTTCAGCGCGCCGGCGATTTCGCGCAGACGCGGGTGGTCGGAGATGGGAAGGTGCAGCTGCTCGGTGGGCATGTGCGACAGCTGGTCCAGCAGCACGTCGGCCAGCTTGCGGTTGGCGTCGGCCGCGGCCTCGGCGGGCGTCAGGTTGGCCAGGTGCACGACCAGCTCGCGCACCAGCGGGGTGATCGACAGGGTGCAGCAGGCCGTGGGCAAACGCGGCGTGTCGGCCGGCACGAACAGGAAGCACATGCGCCCATTGGCGGTGACACGATTGCTGTGGGGTTGGCCGCCGGGAATCCAGACCGCGCACTGCGGCGGCACCATCCACAGGCCCTGCGCCACCGAGCACGTGACCCCGCCGCGCAGCGCCAGAACAAGCTGGCCCATGTGATGCTGATGCGTGGGCGATTCGTTGTCCCGCTCGGCCGCATGCACGGGCATGGCGAAGGCCCATTGCGTGGGGCTGTCGGGATCGAACGGAGCGGTGGGCGTATCGGGCGTGCGCATGGGCGTCGGCCGGGCAGAAGGGCGCGTTTTGGCCGGATTGCGAGAGAGTTTGTCATTATCTCGAAATTCGGTAAAGCGGACGATGCGTAAGCTGGCGGGATCGAATAGGGCCTCCATGCCTGAAGAATTTCCAAGCTGACTCCATGCAAGCCTCCCGCCACCCGATGCCAAGCCACCGCACACCCGGCCAACCTGCGCCCGGCCAACCTATGTCCAGCCACGCCTCATCCAGCCACCCCATACCCAGCCGCCCCGCGCTGCTGATTTTGGGCATCCTGTTCATCGCCATGGCCCTGCGCGCGCCGTTCACCGGCGTGCCGCCGCTTATCGGTCTGATCCGCGCGGAGCTGAATCTGTCGTCGGCGGCGGCGGGGATGCTCATCACGCTGCCGCTGCTGGCCTTCGCCGTGGTGTCGCTGTTTGCCGCGGGGCTGGCGCGCCGCTTTGGACTGGAACGCACGCTGTTCGCGGCGCTGCTGCTCATCGCCGGCGGAATCGGGATCCGCGTGCTGGGCGATGCCGTGGGACTCTACGCGGGCACGGCCATCATCGGCGCGGGCATCGCGCTGGGCAACGTGCTGCTGCCCAGTCTGCTCAAGCGCGATTTCCCGCAGCGCCTGGCAGGCCTGACGTCGGCCTACGTGCTGACGATGGGCCTTGCAGCCGGGCTGGCCTCGGCCGTCGCGATTCCCCTGGCCGAATTGCCGTTGGCCAACCTTCAACTGGGCGGCTGGCGGTTTTCCACGCTGTGCATGCTGGCGCTGCCGCTGCTCGGCCTCTTGCTGTGGGTGCCGCAGCTGGCCAACCATACGCCGCCCGCCGCGACCACCGCGCACGCACCGCACGGCGTGCGTCTGTGGCGCTCGCCGCTGGCCTGGCAGGTCACGGCGTACCTGGGCATCAATTCGTTCGTGTTTTATGTCGCGGTGAGCTGGCTGCCCGCCATCCTGCACGACGCGGGCTTTTCGGCCGAGCGCGCAGGCTCGCTGCACGGCTTCATGCAGCTGGCGTCCGCAGCGCCCGCGCTTTTTCTGGCGCCGTTGCTACGCCGCTTGAAGGACCAGCGTGCGGCGGCGTTCTGCGCGGCGGGCGCATCGTTCGTGGCGTTCACGGGCCTGATCGGGGCGCCCGCATGGGGCGTGGTGTGGATCGCGTTTCTGGGATTGGGCACCGGCGCGGGCATCATCCTGGGCCTGGCGTTTGTCGGGCTGCGCGCCAGCCACGCGCAACAGGCGGCCGCCCTGTCTGGCATGGCGCAATGCGTGGGGTACTTGTTCGCCGCGACGGGCCCCACCCTGGTGGGCAGTGTGCACGACGCGCTGGGCGGCTGGGGCGTTGCGCTGGGCGTGTGTGCGGCGTTGTGCGCGCTGATGGCGCTGGCCGGGCTGTACGCCGGGCGCGCTATCCAGATTGGCCGGCCTGGCGCTTCCACAACTGCACCAGCGTCGGCGGCGCATCCGCCTCGGGCACGTCAAAAGTGATCCGCGGCGCGTCCGCGCCTTCGAACTCGACTTCAACGTGAAAATAGCGCTGATCGCCGCGCGCATCCGGCCCGCAGGACACGGCCTTGGGCGCGGCATGCAGCAGCGCCTCGCACACTTCCTGCCGCACGCCGGGCGGGCAGGCGGTCATGTCGATGTGACGCGGCTGCGCCAGTTCGGGCAGGTAGGCAAGACCGCCCTCGCGCGTCAAGCGCACCAGTTGGGCGAGATCCAGCGAGGGCAGTTCGATCATGGCAGCACTCCCACGGCCTTCCAGGCGTCGTCGATGGCGCGGCGCACGGCCGCATCGCGCTTCTCGCCGGCGATCTGGATTGTCAGGCCCGCAAAGTCCTTGAAGCCGGCGTCGTGGCGCAGGCGCTTGTCGCACAGCGTGTCGTACCAGACCTGGCCCGCGCCTTGCCACGCATTGCCATTCAACGCGGTGGCGGCCAGATAGAACGCGCGGTTCGGAATGCCCGAATTGATGTGCACGCCGCCGTTGTCGCGCGGCGTATCGACGTAGTCGCGCATGTGCGCGGGCTGCGGGTCCTTGCCCAGCACCGGATCGTCGTACGCGGTGCCCGGCTCGGACATGGAGCGCAGTGCGCGCGCCCGCACCTTTTCCGTGAAGAGGCCCTGGCCCACCAGCCAGTCCGCCTGTCGGGCGGTTTGCCCCAGCGAATATTGTTTGACCAGCGCGCCGAACACGTCGCACAGCGATTCGTTCAGTGCACCCGACTGGCCCTGATAGAGCAGGGCGGCCTCGGTGTCGATGACCCCGTGCGTGAGTTCGTGGCCGATGATGTCGACGGCGATGGTGAAGCGGTTGAAGATTTCGCCGTCGCCATCGCCGAACACCATCTGCGCGCCGTTCCAGAAGGCGTTTTCGTAGTCTTCGCCGTAATGCACCGTGCCGATCAGCGGCAGGCCGTGCGCGTCGATGGAATGGCGCTTGTACACGTTCCAGAACAGCTTGTAGGTCGAACCCAGGTGCGCGTAAGCCTCGTCGACCGCGGCGTCGCCGCTGGGCCGCGCGCCTTCGGCCCGCACCAGTTTGCCGGGCAGCGTGGTGCTGTTGCCCGCGTCATGCACGGCGCGGTCGGGCGTGCCGGCCGGCGCCACCTGGCGTGCCGGCGCCAGCGTTGCGCGCGGCGGCTGCTCGGCCATCTCTCGCAGGCTGCGTTGCTGCTGATCGATGATCATCGTTTTGACGGCGGGCATGCTGACGCGCGCATCGGTATGCTGCGCAAGCCGGTCCAGCATGTACGGCGGGACCACTCCGATCAGAGGAGCGGACTCGGAAGGGCGGGGCATGGTCGGTCTCCGGCAAAGGCGCCGGAGGACACCCCGGCGCATGCCTGGTTAACGTAGCAGATGGGTGAACAGCGCGCCGTAACAGGATGCGGCGCGATGCGCAGCGGCAACGCACGCGCCTCGACAGCGCTGCGCCGATCCGGTAGCGTCTTGCGCTTTCCCGTTTTTCCGGACCCTTGCATGACCACGCCTGACTACCGCATCGCTTCCTTGTCGCTCACCGATACGCATGTGCTCTTGACGCTTGCCGACGGCCGCGAGATCAAGGAGCCGATCCGCCGGCACATCCGCCTGCACGAGGCGACTCCCGAGGCGCGCACGCATTGGCAACTGGTGGACGATGGGCATGGCGTCGTGTGGCCCGCGCTGGCCGCACCTGTGCCGGAAGGGATGCTGAACGTGCACGATCTGCTGTGGGATCTGCGCTACGAGCAAGCCATGGCGACGCTGCAAGCCGCGCAATGGAAGCTCGACCGGCTGTCGGAAACCGACCAGGAACTGGTGGCCTTGTGGCGCATGGAGGCCGACATCAACAATGGCGGCTTCATGCAGTTTCTGTGCAATTGGGGCGACCAGACCTGCCAACTGGCGTTGCAGGCGCTGCGCAAGATCGGCGCGGTGCACACGCTGGATGTGCTGTCGCGCATGCGCGGACTGATCGACCGTTTCGAGGCCTCGCCCGAGGTGGTGCAGCTCAACGACATCTACGGCGCGATGACCGAGCAGGAGCAGGAAGAAATGGAGTCGCTGGATCACGCATTCTGGGATTACCCGGACTCGATTGCGCGGCTGGGTTTGCGCTGGTACGGCGCCTGAACCCATCAGAATCACTGCACCAGAAACGTTCAGAAACGTATCGCCACATTACGTCGATACACGCGTGCGGCGGGTCGGCCGCTGCGGGATAGAATCCCGTCCTTCTTTCCCGGGGGGGACGCTCGATGCGGTATTTCCTTATCTTGGTGGGGGCGGCGGTGGTCGCCTATCTGCTCGCGCGCGGCATCGCAGCGGTGCTCTCGGACCGTAAACGCAAAAGAACAGACAGGGATTGGAAGTGAAGATGAAGCCGACAGATATCCAGATGGTCAAGACGATCGGCGCGGTCAAGCCGCGCAACGTGAAATTCGCCATTGGAACCGCACTCATCTTCCTGCTGATCCTGTTCATCGCCTTCGGATCGTGGTTCCAGGTCGATCAGGGCGAACGCGGCGTGGTGCTGCGCAACGGCAAGCTCGTGCGCGTGGCCGAACCCGGACTGGATTTCAAGACGCCGTTCATCGACAACGTGATGACGGTGTCCGTGCGCGACCACACCTTCGTGTTCGAAAAGCTCGAGGCCTACAGCTATGACCAGCAGCCCGCGACGCTGCGCGTGTCGGTCACGTACCGCGTGCCGTCCGAGCACGTGGCCGAGCTCTACTCCGAATACGGCACCATCGCCAATCTGCAGATGCGCGTGCTGGAGCGCAAGACGCCGGACGCGGTGAAGAACGTGTTTGGCCAGTACACCGCCGTGCGTGCCATCCAGGAACGCCAGAAGCTGGGCCTGGACGTGAACAAC
Source organism: Achromobacter sp. UBA2119 (assembly GCF_002331005.1). Lineage (NCBI taxonomy): Bacteria > Pseudomonadati > Pseudomonadota > Betaproteobacteria > Burkholderiales > Alcaligenaceae > Achromobacter > Achromobacter sp. UBA2119. The sequence continues at coordinate 412,546 of NZ_DCYD01000015.1, forward strand.
GCCGTGCTCAAGACGATGGAAGGCGCGCCGGTCCAGGTGGTGGGCGTGCAGATCGAAGAGGTGGGTTTTTCGCAGGCATACGAGCATTCGATCGAACAGCGCATGCTGGCGCAGGTGCAGATCGAGACGACCCGCCAGCAGAAGGAAACGGCGATGATCACTGCCGAGATCCAGGTGGTGAAGGCCAAGGCCGAAGCCGATGCGCGCCGTCAGCAGTTCACCGCGGAAGCCGACGGCATCCGCATGCGGGGCGAGGCCGAAGCGGCATCGATCCGCGCCAAGGCCGAGGCGCTGGCCGCCAACACCAATCTGGTGAGCCTGAACGCCGTTGAAAAGTGGGATGGCGTGCTGCCGTCCACGCAGGTGCCGGGCGCCGCGCTGCCCTTCATCGGCATCAAGTAGCGGCTGCGCTGGCAGGATGCGCCGGCAGCGCGGAGAGCTCCCGCCGCCGGCGCGCAAAGTCCACGATGTGTTCGCCAGACACCGCCTTGCTGTAGTACCAGCCCTGCACGAGGATCTCCGCGCTGGATGCCAGCGCGGACAACTGCCCCTCCGTTTCCACGCCCTCGACGATGATCTGCAGGTTCAGCGCTTCGCAGAATCGCAGCAGGCCGCTCATCACCAGCGCGCCCCGGTCGTGGCTCTGCGCCATCACGAAGCTGCGGTCGATCTTGACCGCGTCGATCTGAAACTGGTGCAGGTAGCTCAGCGCCGAATACCCCGTGCCGAAGTCGTCGATATAGACGCGTGCGCCGATGCCATGCAGGCGGTCAAAAGCTGTGTGCAGCGCGTCGGCGTCTTCGACCAGCGCGTCTTCCGTGAGCTCGACCGAGACCTGGCCCTGCGCCTGCGCCAGCACTTTGATCAACCGGTCCAGAAAGGCCGGCGCCGTCAACGTGCCGCTTGTGACGTTGATGGTCATGGGCATCGTGAAGCCCTGCGCCCGCCACGCCAGGCATTGCAGCACCGCCTGCCGCGCCACCCAGAGATCGACTTCGCGCATCAGGTCCGCCCGCGCCAGCCAGCGCAGGAATTCCAGCGGCGCCTGTTGCGTGCCTTCGGGGCCGGTGGCGCGCAGCAGGGCCTCGCAGCCGGTGCATAGGCCCGTGCGCATCGATACCTGCGGCTGGAACTCCAGATAGAAGTCGTATTCGCTGATGGCGCGGATGCGCGCGACCTCGGCCTGGCGGCGCGCGCGCGTGGCGTAGGTGGACGCGACCGGGTCATGGGCATACAGCAGGGATTCTTCCTGCAACTGCGGAAAGGTGGTGTCCAGCGACTTGAAGTACACCGTGGCATCGGCTTGGCGCTGCCGCTCCAGCGCGAGCAGAAAGGGCACGTAGATGCAGGCGCCCAGCGCGACAAGCGCGCATTGCAGCACGATTCCCGCCAGGCTTTCGCCCGCGCCCAGGTAGGCGTTGAACAGCACGGGCGATGTCAGCGGCAGCGCCACGGTGGCGGGGGCCAGCCAGCCCAGTTGCACGACCGCCACGGCAACCAGCACGTTGACCACGGGCGTCAACACGAAGGGCAGCAGCAAACGGGGATTCAGGATGAGCGGCAGGCCGAACAGCAGGATCTCGTTGATGTTCAGCAGCGACACCGGAATGCTGGCCACCGCCAGCACCCGCAACGAATCGCTGCGCGAAAACAGCAGGATCGCCACCACCAGCGACAAGGTTGCGCCGGAGCCGCCAATGAAGACGAACGCGCCCAGCAGCGTGCCGTTCAGCGCATAGACGCCTTCATACCCCGCGGCCACGCTGGTGGCGTTGAGCCGGGTCGCCTGGTCCAGCACGTCCATGATGGGCGCCATGGCCTGCGCGCCGTGGATGCCGAAGAACCAGAACAGGGAATTGAGCGCCCCAACCAGCGCGCCGGACGTGTAGGGGCTGTCCAGCGATGCAAGGCTCAGCGGAATGTCGACCTGGGCCACGGCGGGGATGCTCAACGCCGCCGACAGCGCCGCCATCACCAGACCCGCCGTCAGCAATCCCGGCACGATCATGTTCAATGAGTCGCGGACGTTTTCGCCGATCAGTCCGTCCGGCGCCAGTTGGGTCCAGCGGCGCCGGTGCAGCCAGGCCATCGCCGGCACGGCCGCGATCGGCGTGACGATGGCGATGAACAAGGTGAGCGTGGCGGCTGCGCGGGGGTAGGGGGCAAGCAGGTTTTCGGCGATGGCGACAAAGCACAGGCACAGCAGCGCGGTGGGCAGGTGCGGAAGCCGGTGGCGGATCGACAGCATGTAGCCGATGGCCGTGCCGGCCAGCAGCGGGATGACGCCCGACAGCGTGCGGTGCAGACCGGCCAGCAGATCGGCAATGCCGTCGGGCAGGCCGAACAGGCGTGCGCAAACGGACAGCACCAGGAACAAGGCAGAGACCAGCAGGCAGGGCATGGCCCACAGCAGGCCTTCGCGGATGGCGCGCAGGGAGTTGGCGCTTGCCAGGGCGGCCAGCCGATCTCTTGGGTACTGCGGAAAGATCGATTTCGGCATGGCCGTCTTGTGGCGCGAGGGGCCCGGGCGATGCGTGTCCGCCGGGGGTAAAAATCCGTTGCCGCATGCTAGCGCCTGTGTTCGGGCTTTAGCAATGCAAAAACGTGCCGGCGGCCTAGGGATTCCCCTCTGTCAATAATTGGAAATTCAGTCTTTTTGATAGGGGACAAGCCGGTCCGGACGCTATACGATCGGTGGAATCCGCCTTGCAAGGACCGCGCGTCCTTGCACATAAGCTTCACCAGGAGGAGACCTGGATGCCTCAATTGGATTGGACGCCCGGCGACACCGTGCCGGATCGTCAGGGTTATTACGAGACGCGGCTCGATACCGGCGGCACCGCGATTTCGCTGTACAGCGTGTTGGGCTGGATGCCCTTGAAGACGCCGGGCAACCTGGTGAGCTGGCGCGCGCTGCCGCCCGCCGTCGAACGCCAGGAAGCCGAACGCCATATACAAGAGATACGCGCCGCACAGAACCACGTGCCGATGGACTACTAGCGGCGCCACGCCACCATACGGCGGGCGCGTGGGGCGGCGCCTTGCAAAGACGAAAACCGCATCTATAATTGCGAATCATTTTCATCTCGTCTTGCTCTCAGGCGGCGACGCCGGGCCGCACCGCCATGCCATCCTCCTCATTTGCCTCTCGTGCAGAGGTGCAGTCCGTTTACCAGGCCCATCACCAATGGCTGCGGGGCGTGTTGCAACGCAAGCTGGGCAATGCGTCGGACGCGGCCGACCTGGCGCACGATACGTCGAGCGCCTGATCCGCGCCAATCTCCGCGAACCGCTCAATGAACCGCGCGCCTACTTGCGCACCATCGCCACCCGTTTGCTGATTGGCCGGGCGCGCCGCGCCGCGCTGGAAGCGGCCTACGCCGAGACGCTGGCGCTGCAGCCCGTGGCCGTCGAACCCTCGGTCGAGGCCCGCGCGCAAGGACATTCCGCAATCCATCACCGTGCTGACGCGGCAGCGGATGGACGACCAGGACATGACCAGCCTGCCGGACGCCGTCAACAACACCGCCGGCATGGTGGGCGTGCAGGGCGTGGGCGCCGGCGTCGCGATCAATTCGCGCGGCTTTCCCGTGGACCTGCTGCAATACGATGGCGTGTCCCTGCTGCGCAACAGCTACAGCCTGGGCAACTGGGAGCAGGATTCGCTGGTGTTCTATGACCGCGTGGAAATCCTGCGCGGCGCGGCGGGCCTCTTGCAAGGCGCGGGCAGTCCCGGCGGTGCGATCAACCTGGTGCGCAAGCGCGGCGGCGCAGAACCCTCGGTGGTCGTGACGGGCAAGGTGGGATCGTGGGATCACTACGGCCTGACGTTGGATGCGGGCGGTCCGCTCAATCAATCGGGCACGCTGCGCGGGCGCGTGGTGCTGGACGAGGACCGCAGCCATTCGTACATCGACTACGTGTGGGACAGGACGCGCAACCTGTACGCCGCGCTGGACTACGACATCACCGAGAACACGACGGTGGGGCTGGGCGTCAGCAACCGGTACAGCAAGTCGCGGCCCATGTTCGTCGGCTATCCCCGTTATGAAGATGGCGGCAGCATCGATCTGCCGCGCTCGACGTTCACCGGCTCGACCTGGAACCGCGCCACCAACGACCAGACCATCTTCAACGCCGACGTCACGCATCGCTTCAACTCCTCGTGGCGCTTCCGGCTGGCCGGCGTGGCGATGGACGAAGACAACACGACTTTGCACCAGCGCGTCGCCGGATCCGTGCAGCGCGACGGGAGCGGCCTGGACTACGGCAATTTCGGCGTGGACTTCACGAGCCGCCAGCGCGGCATGGACATGTCGGTGGCCGGTGACTTCAACGCCTGGGGCATGGCGCAGGAAGTGGTGATCGGCGCCAACTACTCCAAGCTCACGACGAATGACCGGTTCACCCGCTCCTGGGAGAGCGGCGGCAACATCTTCGATCTGGACCATCACCGTCCGTGGCAGGACATTGATTCCATCGTCGCCGCCAGCGGCTACGATTCGCGCAGCGCCTACGACATCCGGCAGAAGGGCATCTACGGCACGTGGCGCGTCAAGCCCACGCAATCGCTGGCGCTGATCGGCGGTGGCCGCGTCGGCTGGTTCGACTACCGCTACAGCGGCGGGGGCGAAGCCACGACGTCATCGACCTCGGGCGAGTTCATTCCGTACGCCGGCATCGTGTATTCGCTGACCGACAACTGGTCGGTCTACGGCAGCTACCCGACGGTGTTTGAGCCGCAGACGCAGCGCACGGTGTCGGGCAGCCTGCTCAAGCCGATCGAGGGCAACAACTACGAGGTCGGCGTGAAGGGCGAGCTGGCGGATGGCCGGGTCAATACCTTGCTTGCGTTGTTCCGCTACGACCACAAGAACCGTGCCGTCAACGATTACGACGCCGGGTTTGCCTGCAACGGCTGGTACTGCTCGCGCGCGGCGGGCAAGGTCCGCAGCCAGGGCATCGAGGCCGAGATCTCCGGCGAAGTGGTCAGGGGGCTGGAGCTGTATGCCGGCTACGCCTACAACACCACCAAGTTCCTGGAGGACCCGGACAACCAGGGCAAGGTCTTCAGCACCTGGACGCCCAAGCACATGCTGCGCCTGTGGGCCAACTACAAGCTGCCGGGCACGTGGAACCGCCTTAGCGTGGGCGCCGGCGTGAACACGCAGACGTCGACGATCAGTTCGGACCGCGAATTCAAGCTGGCGGGATTCACGATCTGGAACGCGCGCGTGGGTTACCAGGCCACGCCGGAGCTGAGTTTCGGGCTGAACGTGAACAACGTGTTCGACAAGAAATACTACGTGCCGTCGTACAACACGCTGTCCAGCAACAACTACTACGGCGAGCCCCGCAATGTGATGCTGACCGTGCGCTACGCGCCCAAGCTCTAAGGACGTCCGCGGCGCCTCGTGTATAACGTCCGGGACGGCGCCACCCGTGCGCGCCGTGCAAGGAGCCGATTTTGCGCGAGTTCGTGGCGACGTTCCTGGATGCCGGCCTGCTGGTGCTGGCGGTGCTGGCCTTTGTGCTGCCGGCGCTGTCGGCGCTGGCTTTGCTGCTGCGCGCCCGCCCGCATCGATTTCCGCGTTTGAACACCCCCGGGTGGCGCCGCGCCGGCGTGGCGGTGCTGTGGCTGCCGTTCATCGTCATGGGGATGTATGGCGGGGTTGCGTGGTGGGCGGCCAGTGTTTACGACCGCTACTATTTCTTCGGCCTGCTGATCTGTTTTGTGTACCTGCTGTTCGCCATGCTGCTGTCGGGGGCGGGGCTGTTCTGGATCCGCACGACGCGGCGCCTGCCGTCTGTCTGAGCACCCGCCGGCTGGGTTTCAGCGCATCAGCGCATGCACCTGGCTCGCCAGTTCATCGAGGGTGAACGGTTTGAGCAGCACCGGCGCACCCGCCGCCGGCACGTTGTCGCCTTCGGCGCTTTCACCGTAGCCCGTGATGAACAGCACCTTCATCCCGGGCCGCAACGTCCTGCCGGTCTCCGCCACCCGTCGTCCATTCACGCCGCCCGGCAAGGCCAGATCGCACACCAGCAGATCGATCCGGGCCTGCGTGGTCAGAAGCTTGAGCGCGCTGGCGCCGTCCGTGGCCTCGATCACGTCGTAACCGATTTCCTTCAGCACCTCGGCAGTGACTTCGCGCACGGCGGGGTCGTCTTCGGCCAGCAGCACCGTTCCGCCCTGCAAGGCGCGCGGCGGCGTGGCGACGGCGGTGTCCGCCGCGACCTCGATCTGGGCGCCGCCATGGCGCGGAAAATACAGATCGATATCCGTGCCCTGGTCCGGCTGCGAACGCACCTGGACATGGCCGCCGGATTGGCGGACGAAGTCGTGAACCAGCGCAAGTCCCAGGCCGGTGCCGCGCTCGGCCGGCTTGGTGGTGTAGAAGGGCTCGAATATGCGCCGCATCGTTTCGGGCGTCATGCCGCAGCCCGTGTCGGACACGCGCAACCGCACGTGATCGCCGGGTTGCAAGCCGCGCTGGCGCGCGCCCTCGGCGTCCAGGGCCACGTTGTTCGTCGCGATGCGTAGTGTGCCGCTTCCGGCCAGGGCGTCGCGCGCGTTCAGGCACAGGTTCAGCAGCGCGTTTTCAAGCTGGTGTGCGTCCACCCAGACCGGCCACAACCCGGGCGCGCAGGCCACGTCCAGCGTGACCGCCGATCCGGCGCTGCGCGCGATCAGCGCCTCCATGTCGGCGATGACGTGGTTGATGTCCACCGCCTTGCGCTCCAGCGGATGGCGGCGCGAAAAATTCAGCAGGCGGCGCGTCAGGACGGCTGCCTTGTCGGCGCCGCTTTTGGCCACCGCGATGTGACGGCCGAGGTCGTCGGTCCGCCCCTGCGTGAGACGCTGGGACAGAAAATCCAGGCTGCCGGAAATCCCCGTCAGCAGATTGTTGAAGTCGTGCGCGACGCCACCCGTCAGCTGGCCGATGGCGTCCATCTTCTGGCTTTGGCGCAGGGCTTCTTCGGCCAGGCGCAGCGCGTCGGCCTGCGCCTTTTCGGCGCCGACCCGGGCGGTGGTTTCAATGACGGTATCGATCATGCCGACGACCTCGCCGTTCTCGTCGTACACGGGGCTGTAGCAGAACGTGAAGTTGGCCTGTTCGGCGCGGCCGTAACGATGGACTTCGAGGGGATAGTCCTCGATGAAGGTGGCCTCGCCGGCGTAGGCGCGTTCGGCGATCGGGCCGATCAGCGACCAGGCTTCGCTCCAGGCCTCGTTGAACGGGCGGCCCAGCGCGTCGGGCTTGGCGCCCAGGATGGGCACAAAGGCGTCGTTGTAGATCGAGATGAGATCGGGGCCCCAGACCAGACAGGACGGGAACCGGGAGGACAGCACCATGCCTGCGGCAATGCGCAGTGAGGCGGGCCAGGCGGAGAGAGGGCCGAGTGGCGTCGCGGACCAGTCGTGCCGGCTGACGCGTGCGCCCATTTCCCCGCCGCTGGCAAGGAACTGAGGCACGGACAGGTCGTTCTGCATGGCGCTCATTGAGTCGGGCGGGAAGGACTCCGATTCTATCCCACCGCCCGCGCACGTGCGCGCGGGCGGCTCGTATAGAATAAAAACAATTCCTATTTGCATATCTGCCGAGGTGCGCCTTGCCTGCGCCGCTATCCCCATCCGCCGACAACGTCACCCAGCTTTATCGCGAACACCACGGCTGGCTCTCGATGTGGCTGCGCAAGAAGCTGGGCAGTTCCTTCGACGCCGCAGACCTGGCGCACGATACGTTTGTGCGGCTGATGGCCGGGCGGCGCCGGGAGGAGACCGGCGCCGAGCCGCGCGCACTGCTTGCCCACATCGCCAAAGGCCTGGTGGCCGACCATTGGCGCCGCCGCGCGGTGGTAGACGCTTACCTTGCCGCCGTGGCGCACGTGCCCGAGGCCGAAGCCCCGTCGCCCGAGGCGCGCGCCCTCATCCTGGAAACGCTGCACGCCATCGACGCTGCCTTGCATTCGCTGCCCGCCCGCACGCGCGAGGTCTTTCTGCTGTCGCAGTTCGACGGCATGGGCTATGACGAGATCGCGCGCAAGCTGCGCGTGTCGCTGTCGACCGTCAAGCGCCATATGCAGGCTGCCTTTGCCGCGTGCCTGATCGCCTATCAGGTGGACGCGTGAGCGAGGCCATCGACCCCGCCATCCTGAATGAGGCGGCCGGCTGGCTGGTGCGTCTGCAGTCCGAAAAGGTGTCCGCGGCGGATCGCGCGGCACTGGCGCGCTGGCGGGCGCGCAGCGCCGACCATGAAGCCGCGTGGCAACGCGCCGAGGCGATGCTGCGCGGCTTTGGCCAGGTGCCGCCGGGGATCGGCGGGCAGACGCTGCGGCAGGCGAACCGCGCCGGACGTCGTCAGGCGGTGCGTGCGCTGGCCGGACTGCTGGTGCTGGGTCCGGCAGCGTGGCTGGGCGTGCGCGAGCTGCCCTGGCGCGAATGGCGCGCGGACCTGCGCACGGCGACCGGCGAGCAGCGCCGCGTCGAACTGGCCGATGGCACGCAACTGGTGCTCAACACGGCCAGCGCCGTCGACGTCGACTACTCCCCGACGCAACGCATGCTGTGGCTGCGCGCGGGCGAAATCCTGCTGACGACGGGACGCGATCCCGCGCCGGCGCCGCGCCCGTTCCTGGTGCAGACGACGCAAGGCGTCCTGCGTGCGCTGGGCACGCGCTTCATGGTCCGCGACGAGGGCGCCAGCGTTCGCGTGGCGGTGTACGAGGGCGCTGTCGAGATCCGGACCGCCCAAGCGGACGCCGGCGCCGTGGTGCTGGCGGCGGGCGAGCAGACCGTCTTCACCGCGAACGGCGTCCAGACGCCGGGGCCCGCCGACGCTTTGGCGGCGTCGTGGGCGGACGGCATGCTGGCCGCGCGCAACTGGCGGCTGGCCGATCTGGTCGACGAGCTGGGACGCTACCGCCACGGCGTGCTGCGTTGCGATCCCGCGGTGGCTGACCTGCGCGTGTCGGGGGCGTTTCCGTTGAACGACATCGAAGCCAGCCTGCGACTGCTGCATAAGACCCTGCCGGTTCGCGTCAGCCGCGTGACCCCGTGGTGGACGACGGTTGCGCCGCGCGCCGCCGTTACAAATTAATCGCCGATCGGCTGACACTTTTTTCCGCTTCGTACGGTGTACCGGGTGAACCGCCGCGACATGCGCGTCACCCCAACCCCTCGAAGGATCGTTTCATGGTTTCCCGACTCTCCCGATCGCCCCGCCTGCCGCGCGGCCTTGCCGTCCTGTCGCCCGCGGCGTCGCTGGTCCGGGCCGCCGGCCTGGGGCTGGCGCTGCTTGCGGCCACGGGAATGCCGGCGGCGACGTTCGCGGCCGAGACAGCCAGCGCCGCGCCGCGCAAGTCCTATGCCATCGCGCCGGGACCGCTGGGCGACGTGCTGGCGCAGTTCGCCGCCAGTGCGGGCGTGCCGCTGTCGTTCGATCCCGCGTTGGTCGCGGGCCAGCGCAGCGACGGTCTGCAGGGCGCCTACACGGTGAGGGAGGGGTTCGCCCGCCTGCTGTCCGGATCGGGCTACGCGCTGGCCGAACAGGGCGGCGGCGCGTATTCGCTGCGCAGGCTGCCGGCGGCCGCCGGCGAGACCACGGTGCTGCCCGCGGTCACCGTCGATGGAGCGGGCATCAGCCCCTCCGCGCTGCCGGCGGAATTTGCCGGCGGCCAAGTGGCGCGCGGCGCGCGGATGGGCCTGTTGGGCAACCGCGACGTGATGGACACGCCGTTCAATGTCACCAGCTACACGTCGGAATTGCTGGCGAACCGTCAGGCCGTGACGCTGGCCGACGCGCTGACGGTGGAGCCGTCCGTGCGCTTTACCGGCCAGATCGGCGGCGTGACCGATTCGTTCTACATCCGCGGCTTTCCCATCGGCGAAGGCAACCTCGGCGAAATCGCCTTTGACGGCGTCTATGGCGTCGCGCCCAACTACCACGTCTTCACCGACTACATCGAGCGCGTGGAAGTGCTGAAGGGGCCGGCGGCGCTGCTGTACGGCATGTCGCCCAACAGCGGCGTGGGCGGCGTCATCAACATGGTGCCCAAGCGCTCGCTGCCCGAGGACCTGACCCGCGTGTCGGCCGACTACGTCGGCGACTCGCAATTCGGCGCGCGAGTCGACCTGAGCCGCCGGTTTGGCGACGCGGGGGAATGGGGCGTGCGGGTCAACGGCATGCAGCGGCAGGGCGACACGCCGCTGGACAACATGAGTTCGCGCACGACCATTGGCGCGCTGTCGCTGGATTACCAGGGCGAACGGTTGCGCGCCTCGCTGGACCTGCTGACGCAGCACGAGAAGATAGACGCGCCGACGCGACCGTTTCTGGTGGCGCCGGGCATTGCCGTGCCGCGTGCCCCGGACGGCCGCCGCAACGCCACGCAACCGTGGGGCTGGTGGAAGTCCGACGGCCAGTCGGCGCTGCTGCGCGTGGAATACGACATCAGCGACCGCCTGACGGTGTTCGCGGACGCGGGCGGCTCGGACACCAGCGTGTCGCGCCTGTCGGACCAGACGCCCACCATCGTGAACGAAGCCGGCGACACCGTGGTGACGCCCAATAACTTCCGTTTCCAGGTCAACCGCAGCACCTACAACGCCGGGCTGCGCGCCAAGCTGGACACGGGGCCGGTGCGCCACGCAATCAGCTTCATGGGCAGCCTGTACAGCGACCGCAATCTGCAGGCCAGCGTGAACGGCACCCCGCTCACGTCCAACATCTACCACCCGATCACGCGTCCGGAGCAGCACATTCCCGCGCCGGCCAACGTGCCCAAGGTGTCGTCGTCGGATCTGTCCGGCCTGGCGCTGGCCGATACGCTCAGCATCCTGGACGAGCGCGCGCAGTTGACGCTGGGCCTGCGCCACCAGCGCATCGAATCGCGCAACTTCAACGGCGCCACGGGTGTGCGGACCGTCAGCTACGACGAAAGCGCGACCACGCCGCTGGCGGGACTGGTCATCAAGCCCTGGCACAACGTCTCGTTCTACGCCAACTACATCGAGGGGTTGAGCAAGGGCGACGTGGCGCCCGCCACCGCCACCAACGCGGGAGAGGTCTTCAAGCCGTACAAGGCCAAGCAGAAGGAAGTGGGCGTCAAGGTCGAGCTGGACAGCGCAATGGTGACGCTGAGCGCCTTCGAGATCACCAAGCCCAGCGGGCAGCTCACGAACGGCGTGTATGCGGCCGATAGCGAGCAACGCAACCGCGGGCTGGAATTGAATGTGTCCGGCGAACCGATGCGCGGCGTGCGCCTGTTGGGCGGCGTGACCTTCCTGGATGGGGAGCTGACGCGCACCAACAGCGCGGCCACGCAGGGCAACCGGCCCGTGGGCGTGCCCACCGTCGCGGTCAACCTGGGCGCCGAGTGGGACACGCCGTGGGTGACCGGGCTGACGTTGACGGGCGGCATGGTCTACACCGGACGCGAATACATCAACCAGGCCAACACGCAGTCGGTGCCGTCGTGGACGACGTTCGACCTGGGCGCGCGCTATGCGCTCAAGGTCCAAGGCCGGGACGTCACGCTGCGCGCCAACGTCGTCAACGTGTTCAACCGCGCCTATTGGTCCGGCGTGGCCTCGTACGGCACGATCTCACAAGGCGTGCCGCGCACCCTCATGCTGTCGGCGTCGATGGACTTCTAAGCGCCGGCAAACACCATGCACACCGGGCTGCCGACAGACAGCGCGTAGCCGTCGTGCGCCAGCATGCCGCTGGCCGGATCGACACGAAACCGCTGCAGCGTGTCGCTGTCTTCGTTCAGCGCGAAGACAAACCGGCCGTCGGGCGACAGCGTGAAAAAGCGCGGTGTCTTGCCGTGCGTGCGGGCGTGCTGCACGGTGGTCAGTCGACCGGTGGATGCGTCCACGCGAAACACCGCAATGCTGTCGTCACCCCGATTCGACGCGTACAGGTGCCGGCCATCGGTGTCCAGCGCAATGCCGGCGGCGCGGCTGTTGCCGGTATAGGTGTCGGGCAGGGTGGACAGCACCTGGAAGGGACGCAGCGCGCCTGCTTCCACGGCATAGGCCGTGACCGTGTTGTCCAACTCGTTGACGACGTACAGCCATTTCCCTGATGGATGAAAGACCGCATGGCGTGGGCCTGCGCCCTCGCGCGACGTCGCAACGCTGGCCGGCTGCGCGCCGATCCCGTGCGCGTCGGCGGAATACAGGAACACCCGGTCCAGCCCCTTGTCCGGCACCGCCACATACTTGCCCGACGGGTCGAGCACGTTGAAATGCGGCTTGGAAAATGGCTGCTCCTTGCGGTGCGGCCCCGGTTCGCCGGCCAGCGGCACCGTCTGCGACACGGCTTGCAGCGCGCCGTCCGCCGCCACGGGCAGCACCGCCAGCGCGCCGGTCAGATGGTTGGACACCATCAGGTAGCGGGCCGACGGCCCCAGCGCCAGATGGACGGGATTGCGGCCCTGGCAGTCCTGCGTGTGCCAGGGTGTCAGCGTGCCGTCGCGCGCATCGCGGCGCAGCGCGCTGACCTCGCTGCTGTCGCCATGCACGGTGTACACCACGGGCAGGGACGGGTGCGGCAGCAGATACGACGGGTTGTGCAGACCGCGGACCACCTGCTTGAGCGTTAGCGTTCCCGTCTCGGGCGCGTAGTCGAACACGCTGATGCCCTCGCCGCGGGCATTGCGTTCCCGGGTGGTCCGGGAACCGATATAGACATGCATGGCGCGAGCCTCTTTTTGCCAGTTGAAAACGGCCGCGCCACGCGCGGCCCTACGAAGTCAGGATGCCGCTGATGCGGGCCAGGTTGTCGAGCGTGCTGCGCAGGTGGGCCGAAAGCGCCTCGGCCGCCTCGTCGTTGCGTTCGCGTTCCAGCAGGTCCAGGATGGCCAGGTGCTGGTCGCAATGCTGCTGGTAGCGGCTGCGGTCCTGCATCGAGCGGTAGGACAGCAGGCGGCGCACACGATTGACGCGTTTGATCGTGTCGATGAAGAACGGATTGCCGGAGGCTTCCACCAGCGATTCATGAAAGCGCACGCCGCGATCGTGGAGCTGGTCGGCGGTGTCGGTGGCGATGCCGCCGTTCAGCAGGTGCATTTCCGCGGCGCGGCAGCGCGCCAGCACGGATTTTTCGATGCGAAAGCCGGGCTCGCGCAGCGCCGCCGGCTCCAGCGCCAGCCGCAGCCGGTAGGACTGCAGCAGGCTGTCGGGCGTCGTCATCATGGACGAGAATTCCCAGCCGTAGCCCGGCCGGCGCTGTGCCCAGCCCTCTTGCGAAATGCGGCCCAGCAGCGCCTGCGTTTGCGCATTGGTCAGCGCGTAGCGCGTGCGCAGCAGCGCTTCGCTGCACTGCATCGGCAATTCGCCGCGCAGCAGTTCATCGGCAAGCGCAAAGTACGTCTGCGTGACGATGTCGTCCGCCGATGGGGGCGTGATGTCGGCGGGGGCTTCGCCCGCGACATCGAAGTCGCGCAGCAGGAAGTACCCGCGGTTGGGCTTGCGCGCCACCACACCGTGCTGCTCCAAAATACCCAGCGCATCGTTGACCGGCGAGCGCGATAGCCGCAGGCGGTCGGCGATCTTCTGCGCGCGCAGGTGCGCGCCCTCCTGCAGACGGTCTTCCTTGATGAGGTCCAGGATCTTCGTGACGGTATTGGTTTGCGCGCTCATGGGTGGCGGACGGCCGATGAAATGGTGTCCGACAGGATAGCGGGAATGACGCCGCCCATCTGCAACAGGCGGATCTCCAGCCGGGTCTCGACGGCCGCGGTGGCGGTCAGCGGCTCGGTCCGGCCATCGGCGCGCAGGATGCGCACGGGGATGGCGGCGCGGGGCGTCAGCGCGGCGGCCTCGGCGTCGATCTCGATCCGGTCGCCCGGCTGCAGCCGCAGCGTCGCGGGCGTAACCCCGTCGGGCAGGCGCAGCGGCAGGATGCCCATGCCGATCAGGTTGGACCGGTGGATGCGTTCGAAGCTGACCGCGAGCACCGCGCGGATGCCCAAGAGCCGCTGGCCCTTGGCCGCCCAGTCGCGCGACGAGCCCGTGCCGAAGCGCGCGCCCGCCACCAGCACGACGGGCTGCGACGCCTTCGCGTAATGCGCGGCGGCGTCCCAGATGGGTTCCAGTCGGCCGCTGGGCGCGTGCAGGGTGTGGCCGACGGGGGCGGAGGGACAGAGCAGGTTGGTCAGGCTCTTGCTGTAGAACGCGGCGCGCATCATGACTTCCCAGTTGCCGCGGCGCGATGCGAATACGTTCAGGTCGTTGCGGTCGTCACCGCGTTCGACCAGGAAGTCCGCGATCAGGCTGTCGGGCGGGATGGCGCTGGCGGGCGACAGGTGGTCGGTCGTGACGTCGTCGCCCACGACGAGCAGCGGATGCGCGGTGTAGCGGCCCAGCTGACTGCCGGCCTCGGTGCTGGCAAAGGGCGGGCGGCGCAGCGCGGTGGACGCGGCGTCCCACGGAAACCGCGCCGACGCGGGCGATTGCAGGGCCTGCCAGGCCGGGTTCGCGCTGGCGATCTTGAACGCGGCGCGATAGTCGTCGGGACGCTGCCCTGCGGCCAGCGCGGCGTCGATCTCGGCTTCCGTCGGCCATAGCTCGGACAGGTGAACCGCGCGCCCGTCGGGCGTCACCTGAACCGGCTCGCGGCTCAGGTCTCTTTCCGCGTCGCCGGCCAGCGCAAAGGCGATGACCAGCGGCGGCGACATCAGGAAACCCAGGTCCAGATCCGGATGGATCCGGCCCGTGAAATTGCGGTTGCCGGACAGCACCGCCACCGGGTGGATGGCGCCGTCGGCCAGCGCGTCCCGCACCACCGGCGGCAGCGGGCCGGAATTGCCGATGCACGTGGTGCAGCCGTAGCCGACGATGTCAAAGCCCACCGCGGCCAGGTCTTCCAGCAGACCGGCGCGCGCCAGGTATTCGGCGGCGGCGGGCGAGCCGGGGCCCAGCGAGGTCTTGACCCAGTGCGGCGGCCGCAGCCCGAACTGGCGCGCCTTGCGGGCCAGCAGCCCGGCGGCCGTCAACAGGCGCGGATCGGACGTGTTGGTGCAACTGGTGATCGCGGCAATGGCGATGGCGTGACGGGGCAGGGCGGACGGCGCGCGCGGCGTGAAATCCAGCGCCGCAAGAACTTCGCGCGTCTGCCAGTAGGGGTGCAGGTCCTGCGGACGCTTGGGTCCGGCCACGTGCATCTGCACGGCATCCAGCGCGATGTCGACCACACGGGTGTAGCGGGGCTCGGCGTCCGGATCCAGCGCGATGCCGGTGCAACGCGCGTAGGCCTCCACACGCGCGATCTGATCTTCGGCGCGGCCGGTCTGGCGCAGGTAGGCCAGCGTTTCGCCGTCGATGGGGAAGTAGCCGGTGGTCGCGCCGTACTCGGGCGCCATGTTGGCCACGACGCACCGGCTGCCGGCCGGCAGCGTGGCCACGCCCGGTCCGAAGAATTCGACGAACTCGCCGGAGACGTGGATGGCGCGAAGGCGCTGGGTGACGGTCAAGGCCAGGTCCGTGGCCGTGACGCCGGGTTGGAGCGCGCCGGTCAGCCGCACGCCGATCACGTCGGGAATGCGCAGAATCGTCGGCATGCCGAACATGACCGTCTGCGCTTCCAGGCCGCCCACGCCCCAGCCCAGCACGCCGATACCGTTGATCATCGGCGTGTGGCTGTCGGTGCCGATCATCATGTCGGGATAGAGGGCGGTGCCGTCGGGGCCGGGCTGCTGGCAGACCACCGTGGCCAGTTGCTCCAGGTTGATCGTGTGCATGATGCCGGTGCCCGGCGGGTGGATGCGCACGTTCGACAGCGCGTTGGAGGCCCAGCGCAAAAAACGGTAGCGCTCGGCGTTGCGCCGCAGTTCCAGGTCCAGGTTGGCTTGCGCGGCATCGCTGCGCGCATAGGCTTCGACGGCCAGCGAGTGGTCCACCGACACGTCCACCGGCAGCACGGGATTCAGTACCGACGGATCGACCCCGGCCTCGGCCAGCGCGTCGCGCATGGCGGCAATGTCGACCAGGGCGGGCGTGCTGGTGGTGTCGTGCATCAGCACCCGGCCCGGCTGGAAGGCGATTTCGGATTCGCTGGTGCCGTGCGCCAGCCAGCCGAACAGCGCGGCGACGGCGGCGCTGCGCTCAGCGCCCTGCATGTTGCGCAGCGCGTTCTCCAGCAACAGGCGCAGCACGACCGGCAGCCGGAAGTAATCCGCGCCGTATGCGGCGGGCAGGTCCAGGCAGCTGTACGAGGCGCCGTTCAGCGTGAATCGTGCGCGGCGGAGCGGGGCATTGGTGTTTTCCATAGCTGCCAGTTTTGCATATTGCCTGCATAAAATGCAATTAAGGACAAACCCGGCCGCGCAATGACACAAGGCCCCATTGGAGACAGACCATGCCCCCCATCCGTACCCTGGCCGCCGCCGCGGCCTTGGCGCTTGCCGCGTCAACCCCGATCCATGCCGCCGACCTGCCGGCCAACCGCCCGATCACCCTGATCGTGCCCTTTGCCGCGGGCGGGGGCGTGGACGGTATGGGCCGGCTGCTGGCCGAGCGCCTGCGCAGCGAACTGCCGCAGGGCGTGGTCGTGGAGAACAAGCCGGGCGCCAGCGGCATGTTGGGCGCGACGGCGGTGGTGCGTTCCGCGCCGGACGGCGCCACGCTGCTACTGGGATCGGCCGGCGAGACCGCCATCAACCCGCTCGTCTTCAAGAGCAAGATGCAGTACCAGCCGGAAAAGGACCTGGCGCCTGTCGCGCTGATCGCCCGCGTGCCGAACGTGCTGGTCGCCAATCCCAAGCTGCCGGTGGCTAACGTCGAGCAACTGGTGGCTTATGGCCGCGCCCATCCCGACAAGCTGACGTACGCGACCAGCGGCGTGGGCAACCCGCAGCACCTGAACGGCGAGCTGTTGCAGTCGCTGGCGGGCATCAAGATGGTCCACGTGCCGTACAAGGGCGCGGCGGCGCAACTGGTGGACGTGGCGGCCGGCAGCGTGGATCTGACCTTCGTCAGCCTGGCCGGCGCGTTGCCGTTCATCAAGAGCGGCAAGGTCAAACCGCTGGCGGTCACGTCCGCCAAGCGCGCGTCGTTCGCGCCCGACATTCCCGCGCTGGCCGAGTATGCGCCGCTCAAGGACTATGCGTTGGAAAACTGGTTTGGCGTCTTCGTGCCGGCCAGCACGCCGCCGGAAGTGCAGCAGAAGCTGGCGGCCGCCATCGACCGCAGCCTGAAGGATGAGAAATTCGGGGCCAGCATCCGTGAACTGGGCGGCGAAGTGCAGCCGATGAGCCAGGACGCGTTCCGCGCGTTCATCAAGGCGCAGACGGCGGTGTTTGCCAAGGTCGTGGCCGACGGCAACATCACGGCGGAAAACTGAAAACGGATTGTGCCGGGTGGCGGGTCGGCCCGGGGGGCAGTTCGTGGGCGGGCGTTCGCGGCGGCGTGCACAGCGCTGCTGCCCGCTACGGCGCGTTGTGCAGCATCAGGTCAAGGCCCACGCGTTCGCCGCTGCGCACACGGCTGACGGCCTGGCGTTCCGTGACGCGGTAGATCCCCTGCGAGCCCGACACGGGGCGGTGCGACGTCGCGATCACCACCCCATCGCCCAGGCCCAACGGCAGCACCATCGGGCGCGACTGCATGCGCGGGCGCTGCTCGGTCATGACAAGTTCGCCGCCCGTGAAATCCACGCGGGGCTCGGACAGCAGCACGATCAGCCGCAGCGGAAACACGCAGGCGCCGTCGGCATGCTGCAGCAGCGGCTGGTAGCCGGGTGCGGGCAGGCGCTGGATCGTGGACAGGCTGCGCGATTGATCAGAAAGGCGGTTTTGCTGGAGGTAGGCGGGCAGATCGTCGGGGTAGGAGACATCCACGTCCAATGCGCTTGCCCAGGCGCGCGCCACCGGTAGCAGGCGCGCGTAGAGATCGGCGCGCAGGCTGGCCAGCGGCGCCGGCAAGGGATCGGGCAGGACTTGCAGCGCTGCCAGCGCGCGTGCGTCAGCGGGCGCATAGAGCGCGGGCAGGCGCGCCCAGCCCTGCGCGTCCAGGTCCTGCGCGATGCGTATCCAGTCGTATTGGCCGAGCGGCCGGGAGGCGGGCGTGGTCATGGTCCGGGGCGCGTCATGGAAGGGATCGTGATCTTGGGCGTGGTCAATTTCATCGTCTTGCGCGTGGCAATCGCCCTGGCGGCCAGGCGTTACCCGCCGCCGGCACGAATCCACAGCTTAGCCAGTCCGGCGCGCCCGGGCACTCCGCCGCTTGCTGTCCGCGGGGCCGCTCCAGCCGGCGGTCAGTTGCCGTGCAGTATGCTTACCGGCTTCATCGACACTCCCCCCGCTGCCCGCAATGACTGATTTTCCCTTTGACGCCGTGCTGTTCGACTGCGACGGTGTCCTGGTCGATTCCGAACCCATCACCAGCCGCGTGCTGACCGAGATGCTCAATGAATTGGGCTGGGGCATCACGCACGCCGAGACAATGCAGATCTTTACCGGGAAGGCGGTCAAGGACGAACTGCCGCTGATCGAGGCGCGCACCGGCGCCACGATCGATCAGGCATGGTTCGACCAGTTCCGCCAGCGCCGCAACGACGCGCTGGACCGCGATCTCCTGGAAATCCCCGGCGCGCCCGACGCCGTGCGCGCCTTGCACGAAGCGCTGGATGGGCGCATTGCCGTGGCATCGGGCGCGGACCGACGCAAGGTCGAGCTGCAACTGGCCAAGGTGGGCATCGCCGACTGCTTCGACGGGCGCGTCTTCAGCGGCCACGAGATGCCGCGCAGCAAGCCGTTTCCGGACGTGTATCTGGCGGCCGCGCAGGCGCTGGGCGTGGACCCGAAGCGTTGCGCAATCGTCGAGGACACGGTCACCGGCGCAACGGCAGGCGTGGCCGCCGGCGCCACCGTATTCGGCTACAGCCCCGGCGAACTCGGCCACAGCGGCGCGCAGGCGCTGCGCAACGTGGGCGTGTCGCACGTGTTCACCGATATGCGCGAGTTGCCGGCGCTGCTGGCGGGCTGGCGGGCGCAAGCTGCCTGAGGCGCTGGCGCGCGATTGCCGATCGATGTGCCGGCAGGCGGCGGGCGCCTGACGCGCATCCGCCGCGCCGGGCATCAACGCCCGTGCGTGGCGTACTGTTCGCCGCCATCCAGGTCGATCACGGTTCCGCTCAGATAACCCGCGCGCGGCGAGGCGCCGAAGACGATCATGTCGGCCACCTCGCCCGGTTCCATCAGCCGCCCGAACGGTAGATCCGACAGAGTTTCCTGCCAGCGCGATTCATCGCCCCAGCGCGCCTGCGCGCGTTGCCGAGCCAGCGTCAGCACGCGATCGGTGCGCGTGCGCGACGGATTGACGCCGAACACCCGCACCCCGTGGCGCGGTGATTCGCCGCCCAGCGCCCGGGTGAACGCAATGAGGGAGGCGTTGGCCGCCGCGCCGCAGATGTAATCGGCGCGCGGCGCCGAGCCCGCCATGCCGATGATGTTGGCAATGACGCCCGACCCCGCGTCGCGCATCGCCGGATAGTAGTGGCGCGCCAGGCTGATGTAGCCGTGCACCTTCAACTCCCAGCCCGCGCGCCAGCGTTCGTCCTGAACCTGATCCAGCGCGCCGCCCGGCACGGCGCCGGCATTGTTCACCAGGATGTCGACGGGCCCCGTTTCCTTGCACAGGCGCTCGGCCGCGCCGGGTTGCGCCAGATCCAGCGTCACCGCGCCGGCCTGCCGCCCCGTCTGCTCGCGGATCGCCGCCGTGGCGTCATGCAGCGCCGCATCGTCACGCGCAACCAATATTGGCTCGGCGCCTTCCCGCGCAAACGCGATGGCGCACGCCAGGCCGATGCCCTTGGAGGCGCCCGTGATGAGGACGCGTTTACCCGCCAGCTGCAAATCCATGTAGCGCTCCTGTCGATGCGCGCCGGTCGGCGCGGCCTTGCAGACGTTGTAAACCGGATGCGCGGCGCTGTGGGATCCAGGGCTGAAATTTCGAAGACCCGAAGGTGCGCCGCGTCCGCGCGCCGCCTGCTATGCTCGGTTTCTCCTCGGATCCAAGGACTCGTCGATGTCGCAAATCTGGCTGGAAATCTGGACTGCAGTGCGTACTGAATTTGCCGATATTCCCGATGTGGCGGAGGCAACACGCATTGTGCTGCGTTTAAGCATGGCCGTCCTGCTGGGCGGCCTGTTGGGTTACGAACGGGAACGCAGAGGCAAGGACGCCGGGCTGCGCACGCACATGCTGGTGGCGCTGGGCGCGGCCATTTTCGTGCTGGTGCCGTTGCAGGGCGGCATGGAGGTCGGAGACCTGAGCCGCGTGCTGCAAGGCGTGATCGCGGGCATCGGCTTTCTGGGGGCGGGCGCCATCATCAAGCTGGGCGCCGAGCGCGAAATCCACGGCCTCACCACCTCGGCCAGCATCTGGATGACCGCCGCCATTGGCGTGGCCGCCGGCATGGGCCGCGAGGCCACCGCCGTGGTCAGCACCCTGATGGCGCTGTTTGTGCTGGCCGTGCTGCGCCGCGTCGAGGCGCGCATTTCCGCAAGCCAGGAAAAGCGCGTGATCTCGACGGACGACAAGGGATCGCCGTAGACACCGGAAGCGGATCCGCCCGGCGCAGTCTTGCCGGGCTGCCCGCTAATTGCCGCCCGCTAATTACCGCCCGATACCTCGATGAACGAGCCGCTGGTATAGCCAGCCTCGTCCGAAAACAGCCACATCACCGCCCCGGCCACTTCTTCCACGGTGCCGCCGCGCCGCAGCGGGATGACGCTTTTCAGCCGGTCGACGCGGCCCGGCTCGCCGCCGCTGGCATGCATCTCGGTGTAGATCGTGCCGGGGCGCACGCCGTTCACGCGGATGCCTTCGGGAGCGACTTCCTTGGACAGCCCGATGGTCAGCGTGTCCATCGCGCCCTTGGACGCGGCGTAGTCCACGTACTCGTTGGGCGATCCCAGCCGCGCCGCGGCCGACGACACATTGACGATGGCGCCGCCCTGGCCGCCGTGGCGCGGCGACATCCGCCGCACGGCTTCGCGTGCGCACAGGAATGCGCCGACCACGTTGGTGGACAACACCCGGTGCAGCCGGGCGGCATCCATGTCCTCGACGCGCATCTGCTTTTCCAGGATGCCGGCGTTGTTGACCAGCGCGTCGATGCGACCCAGGCGCTCGTCCAGCGTGTGGAACATGCGCAGCACCTGGTCCTCCTGGGCGACATCCGCCTGAATCGCGACGGCCTTGCCGCCGTCTCGGGTGATCTCGTCCACGACCGCCTCTGCGGCATCGGCATTGGCGTGGTAATTGACGCCGACCGCGTACCCGCGGCGGGCGGCCAGCTTGGCGATGGCAGCCCCGATGCCGCGGCTGCCGCCGGTGACAAGCATGACTTTGGACATGGTTTCCTCCTGTGGTGGCATCACTGTTGGGCCACACGTTAGCAAACGCCGGCGATCAGATCCATACGTCGTTGGGCGCACGGCGCGGCCCGCCTTCGTCGCCGGTGTTCGCGACGCCGCGCGGCTCGATCAGCATGAGCTGCACTTCCTGCGGCGCACAGGGCTTGTGCTCCACGCCCTTGGGGATCACGGTCATTTCACCGGGACCCAGCGCGATCTCGCCGTCACGCAGCGCGATCCGCAGATGGCCCGCGATGACGATGAACGTCTCGTCCGTGTCGGCGTGCGAATGCCAGACAAAATCGCCTTTCAGCTTGACGAGCTTGAACTGGTAGTCGTTCATCTCGGCAATGACCTTGGGCATCCAGTGGTCGTGGATCAGGGCCAGCTTGGCGGCCAGATTGATGGAAGCAGGGAGGGACATGGCGGGCTCGTGGGGATGGAAAGCCCCACGATACGGCGGCGCCGGGCGTGCCGTCTTGTACGATCGAGCAGCTTTTGCCGATGCCCGCCGGGGCCGCGCGTCAGCCGTTCAGCATCCGCCGCCAGCGGTCGGGCGCCATGCCGTAGGCCTGCACATGGCGGCGCGTAAGGTGACTTTGATCGGTGAAGCCCGCGTCGGCGGCGGCCTGCGCCAGCGGCGTGCCCACCGCGATCAGCCGGCGCGCCAGGTCCAGGCGCCGCAGCATCACGTAGCGGTATGGGCTGGTGCCGAACAGCACGCGGAAATCGCGCGACAGGCTCCAGCGATCCGTGCCCGCCGCGCGCGCCAGGTCGTCCAGCAGAATCGGCTGGTCCAACGATGCATGGATGAACTGCCGGGCGCGTTCGGCAGCGGCGTAATCGGGCGCGCGCCGGCCGGTTCTGCGGCCCGCGGCGGCGCACAGCGCGTGCGCCAGTTCAAACAGCGCGTCGTCTTCCTGTAGCGGATCGATGTCCTGGCCCGTGGCCTGGAGCAGCGCGCCGCTGGCCGCGTACAGCCGCGGATCGGCGCTGATGCCGTCGCGGATGAACGGCAGCGGCCGGCCGCCCAGGATCTGCTGGATCAGCGCCGGCTCTACGTAGATCATCCGGTAATGAAAGCCCGCGTCGGTGCCGGCCTGGCCGTCATGCGCTTCGTCGGGATGCAGCACGATGGTGCCGCCCGGCAGGCTGTGCTGCATGCCGCGCCGGTAATGAAAACTCTGCACGCCGGCGAGCGTCCGGCCGATGGCGTAGGTGTCGTGGCGGTGCATGTCGTAGCCATGCCCGCCGAAGTACGCTTCGATGCGTTCCACGCGGCT
Source organism: Achromobacter sp. UBA2119 (assembly GCF_002331005.1). Classification (NCBI taxonomy): domain Bacteria; kingdom Pseudomonadati; phylum Pseudomonadota; class Betaproteobacteria; order Burkholderiales; family Alcaligenaceae; genus Achromobacter; species Achromobacter sp. UBA2119. Next base: position 435,198 of record NZ_DCYD01000015.1, read on the forward strand.
GGACGGCGCGGCGCGCCGGATCCAGTCCTTGCGGGTCGCATCGACGGTCATGAGCAGACCCCGCGGCTACGCCGGCTGCTTTAACTGGACCAGCACGAACTCGTTGCCGTACAGGTCGATGAAGTGGGCGTACGCAGCGGTCTCTTCCTGTACGGGCTCGCGCGTGAAGCGCACGCCCTTGGCCGAGAAGTGCGCATGATCGCGCAGCACGTCGTCCGTGTAGAACACGCCGACGGGCTGGCCGCCCGTCTGGTCGCCCACGCGATCGCGCTGGGCCTGCGTCTGGGCCTGCAGCAGCCACATGCCCACCGAGGGCTGATCGTGCAGACGCAGATGCACATAGCGCTGCTGGCCGACAGGCATGTCGACAGACACCTCCATCCCGAGCTTGTCCCGGTAGAAGGCGATGGCGGTGTCGTAGTCGTTCACCAGCAGGACGAGACGGCCCAGCGTGTGCATATCAGGACTCTCTTCAAATGGATCGTGCGGCCATGCTAACCCACCAGGAAGTCTTTGACCTCAGTCGGCGGCGTCGGCCTCGCGCAGCAGGCGCATGCCGACCAGCGGATAGCGCGTTTCCTGCGTGTTCCAGTTGCGGTACGACGAGCGCGTGTACAGCGCCCACGTATGCCACGAGCCGCCGCGCCGCACGCGCACGTTGCCGGCTTCCGGACCCTGCGGATCATCAGTCGGGGAGTGGGCGTAGTAGTCCTCGCCGTACCAGTCCGCGACCCATTCCCATGCGTTGCCGTGCATGTCGTACAGGCCGAACGCGTTGGGCGCGTAGCTGGCGACCGGGGCGGTGAAGGTGTTGCCGTCGTGGCGCGGCGAGGCAAAGGCCTGCCACTTCGGCCACAGCGGGCTGGCGTCGGCATCGAAACCGTTGCCCACGTCAGGCATCGCGGCCGGGTCGTCGCCGTTCTGGTAGCGCGTGCGCGTGCCGGCCCGGCAGGCGTATTCCCATTCGGCTTCGGTGGGCAGGCGGTACACGCGGCCTTCCGTCCTGGTCAGCCATTGCGCCAGCGCCTGCGCGTCGTTCCAGCTGATGTTCACCACCGGGTGATCGTCGCCCTGCACAAATCCCGGGTTGCGCCAGGAATACCGTCGGTCGCGGCCTTCGAAGGCGTCGCCCGACGCGGACGTTTCCGGATCGTAGGCGGCGTTGTAGCCGTAGCCGCCGGTGCCGTCGGCTTCGGACTCCGGCACGTAGCCGGACGCTTCGATGAAGCGCCGGAACTGGCCCACGGTGACTTCCGTGCGCTCCAGGTAGAACGGCCGCGTGATGCGAACGGCATGCACCGGCGCTTCGTCAAAGAGCTGGGCGTAGCGGTCAGGCGGATAGTGCGGATACGCGGCGGCCAGCGTGTCGGCCCCTTCGTCGCTGCCCATCTGGAACGTGCCCGCCGGGACACGCACGAAGGTCATACCCAGCGAGTTCTCGACGATGTCGGGCGGCGTGGCCGCCTGGACGGACGCGCAGGTCAGGGTGCAGAGCAGGGCGAAGGCAGTGCGGGTACGCATGGCAGTCCGACGGGTTGGGCCAGAGGGGTGCGCAATAGTAGGTCCGCTGCGCGGCCGCCGCCAGACATGGTGAACCCTCATGTTGGACGGACGCGTCGGCGGAAACGGGAGGGCCGGACCGCCGGAGCTTCTGACCGCCGGACCGCTGGCGGACCCCGAAGGCTGCATCGTGGACTGCCGCCCGCTCAGCTTTCCCCCGTCCGCGCATCCAGCCATTGCCGCGGTGACGCGCCCAGCTTCTGGCTGAAGATGCGCGACAGGGCCGACGCGTTCGCGTAGCCCAGTTCGGCGGCGATCGTCTTGACGGCGATGCCTTCCCGCAAGCGCGACTGCGCCAGCGTCAGGCGCCAGTCGGCCAGGTAGTCCGCCGGCGGCTGGCCGACCACGTGCTTGAACGCGGCGGCGAAGGCGCTGCGCGACATGCCTGCACGGCCGGCCAGCGCCGCCAGCGTCCAGGCCGCGCCGGGCTGCTCGTGCATGGCGACCAGCGCGCGCGCCAGGCGCGGCTCGGCAAGACCCGTCATCAACCCGATCTGTATGCCGGCCTCGGCAGGATGGTCGATCAGCCAGCGCAACAGCTGGATCAACACCACCTCAAACAGGCGGTCCGCCAGCAGCCGCTGCCCGCATCGCACCTGTTCGGTTTCGGCGAACAGCAACGCCAGCGCCTGCGCCAGTCCGTCAACACGCGCCAGCGGCAGCGCGATCAGCGGCGGCAGCGCGCGCACCAGCGGATGGTGGTCGCCGCCTTCGAAGTGCACCGTGGCGCAGGTGAAATCCGAGCCGTCCTCGGGCGGGTTGTGGAATTCATGGTGCACCGGGCGTGCGTAGAACAGCAGCGTCGGCTCGGCCACGCGCAGCCGGCGGGGCAGACCGCTGCCGGCCCGATGCGCGACCTCCATGTCGCCGCGCCGCAGCACATGCAGGAAGGCGCGCCCGGGTTCGGGCGCGAACCGGTTCAGACCGCACAGCGGGCCGGCATGGAACAGGTGCGCCCGCACGCGGAACCGGTCGAGCAGGGCGGACAGACGGTCGAGCGAGGGTGTCATGGCGTCTTGGACGAATAGATATGAATCGTGGACGATAGGTGCCCAATATTACTCCTGACCCGCCCATACTGGCGCAAAGGCAGCAGGAAACCAACCGGCGCCTTTCCCACAACGACTGAATCAACCTCACTGAAAGGAAACATCATGTCCCGCGTTCAACTTATCGACTCCTCCGTTGCTCCCGCTGCCAGCAAGGCGCTGCTTGACCAGATCCACGGCGCGTTCGGCGCGACGCCCAACATGTTCCGCGCGGTCGCGAACTCGCCCGCCGCCCTGAAAAGCATGTGGGGTGCGTTCGGCGCCCTGGGCGGCGGCGTGCTGCCCCCGCAACTGACGGAAAAGATCGCCGTCGCCGTCGCGGACCGTAACCGCTGCGAATACTGCCTGGCCGCGCACACCGCGCTGGGCCGCAAGGCTGGCGCCACTGCCGAACAGATGGCGGCCGCCCAGGCCGGCCACGCCGACGATCCGCAGACGGCCGCGGCGCTGGATTTCGCGCTGAAGCTGGTGCGCCAGCACGGCCAGGTGGCCGACACCGACGTGGCGGCGGTGCGCGCGGCCGGCTTCAATCACGAGCAGATCGTCGAGATCCTGGCGCATGTGGCGTTGAACCTGTTCACCAACTACGTGAACGTGGCGTTCGACGTGCCGGTGGATTTTCCGCGTGTGCAGTTGCGCGCGGCGTGAGCGGTCCGAGGCCAACCTGGGCAACCCAGGCGGCCTTGGCAACGCGCGGCCCGCGCTGTCTCCACGGCCCGGGCCGCCGGGTTCCACAGGGGCGCCGGCAGCGGCCGCGCGCCCCTATCCCGCCTTGCGTATCGTGAAGTTGATGCGCTGGCTGCCCAGCCGCGGATGCGGCAGGTCCTTCAGCGGCATCACGCCGTGGAACCGCAGGCGGTCCACGCCTCCCCACACCACGACATCCCCATGAAACAGCGGCACCCGCGCCGCGCGGTCCGCTCGATCGTCTCCCCCGAAGAGAAACATCGCCGGCATGCCCAGCGACACCGACACGATGGGCGCGTTGAAATCGCGCTCGTTGCGGTCCTGGTGCAGCGACAGACGCGAGCCGGGTTCGTAGCGGTTGACCAGGCACGCATCCGGCGCAAAATCCGGAAAGCCGGCTTCCCGCGCCGCGTCCTGCGCCAACTGCCTGAAGGCCTGCGGCATCGCCGGCCAGGGCTGCCCGGACACGGGGTCGATGCGGCTGTAGCGATAGCCGCGGGCGTCCGTCGTCCAACCCAAGTCGCCGCAGTTCGTCAACGCCACCGACATCGTGTACCCGCCGGGCGTCTCCATGTGCCGGAAAGGCGCCTGCGCGGTCACGTCGTCCACGCCGGCCAGCAGCGCGTCAACGGTTGGCAGCGCAAAGCCGCGCAACAACACGGATTGCGGGCCGATGGTCACGCGGCCATGCTGGGCGGGATCGTCGCCGCCGAATAGGTCCAGGGTCATGTCACACCGCGTCGTGAAAAATGATGCCTAGCGTGTGGCGGCGCCCCGACCGCAGCTCGCTCACGCCGTGGCGCATGGCCACCTTGCGCCACCCGCGCACGCCGGGAACCGGGCGCTGGTTCACCGTGAAGATCAGCGCATCTCCTTGCTTCAGGGGCAGCACGTCGGCGCGCTGCTCTCGGCTGCCGGTTTCCGTCATGACGAATTCACCGCCTGTGAAGTCCACGTCCGGCGTGGACAACAGCACCGCCACCTGCAACGGAAACACGTGTTCGCCGTACAGGTCCTGGTGCAGGCAGTTGTAGTCGCCCGGCCCGTACTGCAGGATCAATGGCGTCGGCCGGCGCTGGCCGGCCGCGTGGCACCGCGCAAGAAAATCCGCGTGATCTGCGGGGTACTGCACGCCGATGCCCATTTGCCGGTTCCACCGGTTGGCGATGGGCGCCAGTTGGGTATAAAGCGCGTCGCGCAGGCGGGCAAGCAGTTCAGGCAAGGGATAGCGGAAATACTTGTATTCGCCGCGGCCGAATCCGTGGCGCGCCATCACGATACGGCTTCGGTAGCGATCATCGAGGTCGTAGGCGTCCGACAGCCCGGTGCATTGCGCAGGCGTCAGCAAGGCGGGCAGGATGGCGTTGCCGTGCGCGTCGAGGTCGGCAACGGCGCGGTTCCAGTCCTGCTGCGCGAGCAGGGCGTCGGCGGGCGTGGTGGTCATGGTCGTTGAATGGAAAACTGCTGCGGCAGAATTACTGCGGCAAATTTACGGCGGCAGATTCACTGCGGAAAATCGCTGCGTCCAGTCTACGCCTTGCGAAATGAACGGCCACTCCGCTTGTTGCGGATTCCGATGGACCGGGTCGCGTTTGACCGGGTCGCGTTTGACCGGGTCGCGTTCGACTTCCACCCCTACAACAACGGCTCCAGCGGCAACAGCGACGCCACCCACACGGTCGCGCGTTGCAACACGCTGGCGCCGGGCTCGCGGTCGTGGCGCACCGTGTGGCCGTCGCGCTCTTCCAGCCAGTAGAGCTTGCCCATCTCATCCAGCATGACGCGGTATGCGGTGCGGGGCAGTTCTTCCTCGAAGGCCTCTTCGACGCCGTGTGCCAGCGCCGGGCTGTCGATCACAAATCCCAGCTCGGTATTCAATCGCGCCGACCGGGGGTCGAAGTTGAACGACCCGACGAAAACGCGCTCGCCATCCACCGCGAAGGTCTTGGCGTGCAGGCTGGAGCCCGAACTGCCGAAGGGACCCATGCTCTTGTTGCGCTCGACGCCTTGCGCCGCGCGCTTCATTTCGTAGAGTTCGACGCCGGCGGCCAGCAAGTCCTTGCGGCGCTTGGCGTAACCCGAATGCACCACCGCCACGTCGGTGGCTTCCAGCGCGTTGGTCAGCACCCGGACCTTGACGCCATTGCGCGCCATCTTGGCAAACGCCTGCGTGCCGGCGGCGGTGGGCACGAAGTAGGGCGACACCAGCAGCAGTTCCTTTGCCGGCTCGCCCACAATCTCGTGCAGTTGGTGCGGCAGCATCGCCTCGCGCGGCGCGGTGCCCAGCGTCTTGCGCGGATCGTCGCTGACCATTTGGGTGCTCGCCCAGATCAGGGGCAGTTCGCCGCCAAGCAATTGCCGGATGAAGGGCAGGTCGCGCATCGCCTGCGCATAGGCCGCGGCCTCGGGCGACTGTTCGACGGCGGCGGCGTCCGCCTCCAGTTCTTCCAGTTCGTTGGACGCAGCCTTTCGGACGATGCCTTCCACCGGATAGGCGGAATCGCTGCGCCAGTAGCGGTCGAAGTCGCCCGACACGTCGCTGACGGCGGCGCCGATGGCCAGCACGTCCATGTCCCTGAACAGCACGCCGTCGGTGGCGCCAAAGTACTCGTCGCCGATGTTGCGGCCGCCCACGATGGTGGCCTGGTTGTCGGCGGTGAATGACTTGTTGTGCATCCGGCGGTTCAGCCGGTTGAAGTCCGTCAGGTAACCAAGCGGCTTGGGCCAGCGCAGCGTGAAAGGGTTGTAGAGCCGCACCTCGATGTTCGGATGCCCGTCCAGCGCGGACAGCGTCCGGTCCAGTCCCGACGTGCCGTTGTCGTCCAGCAGCAGGCGCACGCGAACGCCCCGGTCGGCGGCCTCGTGCAGCGCCTCGAACAGCATGATGCCCGTCATGTCGTCGTGCCAGATGTAGTACTGCACGTCCAGACTGCGTTCGGCCGCACGCGCCAGCATCATGCGCGCGGCAAAGGCGTCCAGGGGATCGGCGAGGGCGTGGATGCCGGACTTGCCGGGATGCGCGGCGGCCAGTGGGGCGATCGCCCGGCCCAACGGCGTTGCGCCGGCTTCCTCATCGGTAAGTCCCTGCGACACGCTGCGCTTGTCCAGCGAGGGAAGGGAACAACCGGAGGTCAACGCGCAAAAGATGGTCATGTAGAGGTGTCTGCCCAAGTGCATGACCGCTATTGTGCCGAATCCGGCGCGGGTCGCTCGTAGTGTCCGGCGGGCGAACGGATTGCGCATCGGGGAAACCACGCGGTCGACATGTTTTCATATATGGAATAAATTCCCGAATATGGAAAAAGCAATCACCGCCGCCGCCGATGCCGGGCTGGACCTTCGTCTGGCCGCCCGGCTAAAAACCCTGCGCCAGGACCGGGGCTGGTCACTGGACGATCTGGCCGGCCGCGCCGGCATCAGCCGCGCCACGCTTTCCCGCCTTGAAAATGGCGAGGTCAGTCCCACCGCCAGCGTGCTGGGCAAGCTTTGCGCCGCCCATGGCATGACGATGTCGCGCCTCATGCTGATGGTCGAAGACGACTTTGCCGCCCATGTGCCCGAGGCCGCGCAGGCGGTGTGGGTGGATGACAGCGTGGGTTTCCGCCGCCGCTCGGTGTCGCCGCCGTCGCAGCGCCTGGCGGGCGAGGTGCTGGCCTGCGAACTGGCCGCCGATGCCCGCATTAGTTATGACCAATCGCCACGGCCCGGTCTTGAACACCATCTGCTGATGCTGGACGGCGAGCTGTCCGTCACGGCCGACGGCCACACGCATCGCCTGCTGCCGGGCGACTGCCTGCGCTACCAGCTATTCGGCGCCAGCGCCTTCGTCACCCCGCCGCACAGTGGCGCCCGCTACCTGCTTTTCATCGTGTGAGCCTGCCATGACCCCTGCAAACCTTGAATTGACGTTGCTGACGGCCGACGCCGCCGCGGCCGCCGTCCCCGAGCTGGCCACCTTGCTGCACGCGTGCGTGCAGGGCGGGGCCAGCGTCAGCTTCGTGCTGCCGTACACGCATGACGACGCGCAGGCGTTCTGGCGCGGCAAGGTGCTGCCGGGCGTCGAAAGCGGGGCGGTGAAGTTGTGGGTGGCGCGCGTGGACGGGCGGGTTGCCGGATCCGTGCAACTGGACGTCGACACGCCGCCGAACCAGCCGCACCGCGCCGAGGTGCGCAAGCTGCTGGTGCATCCGGATTTTCGCCGCCAGGGCATCGCGCGCCGGCTGATGCACGAGGTCGAGGACATGGCGCGCCGCCTGCATCGCAGCCTGCTCACGCTGGACACGCGCACGGGAGATTCGGCCGAGCCGCTGTACGCGTCGCTGGGCTATCAGACGGTGGGGGTGATTCCGGGATTTGCGCGCGATCCGCTCGACCCGGCCAAGGTGGACGGAACGACGATCATGTACAAGCCGCTATGACCGGCGTTCCGCGCGGGGCGATCAGGCCAGCGGCTTGATGCCCACGCTGTAGGGCGGCGCATTGCCGCGCGCGGCGGCCTTGATCTTCAGCATGGACCCGCCGGGCGTGTACTCGAAGTCCTGATAGGGGACTTCGAACCATTGGTGAAAGCTGGTGCGCGAGAACTCGGGCACCCACACCTTTGCCCGTTTGGCGTCGCAGTGGAATTCCACCAGCGTGCGGTCGATGCCCAGCGGGCGGGTATTGCCGATGCGGTAGCTGACGCGCAGCTCGGCGCGTGCGACGCGGCCGGGCTGCCAGGTCAGGCCGATGGATTCCATGAAGTGTTCGATCGCTTCAATGCCGCGATGCATAGCTGACTCCGAAAGCAGCGGGGAAAGAAAGCCCCGCAATGACCCGCCGCGCGTGGCGGCGGCAAACAGACGGATTATCCGCCATATCGCATTGCCGTAGAAATAGGCAGGTTTCACGCAAGATCCTGCCTGTACGCCCGTGCACGCGATTCTTACTATCCTGTCCAGGGCCGCGCCGGCCGTGGCTCTGCGGAGCGCGGGGGCATCGGCCGGGCAGCCAGGCATCTTGCCGGCAGCCGCAAGCAAGGGAAGGGAATCGTATGAATACCGAAAAAATCTGGTTGGTGACGGACGCGTCGGCGGGGCTGGGCGTCACGCTGGTCAAGATGCTGCTGGACCACGGGCACAAGGTCGCGGCCACGTCGGACGATGGCGATGCGTTGCTGGAAGCGGTGGGCGCCAAGCTGGAAGGCCGGTTCCTGCCCCTGACCGTCAACCTGGCCGACGAGCGCGCGGTGCGCCGCGCGGTGGACGCCACGGCGGCGGCCTTTGGCGGCATCGACGTCGTGGTGAATGGCGCCGGGCAGGGCGTGCAAGGCTCGCTCGAGCGGTTGTCGGATGCGCAGTTGCGCGGCACGTTCGATATCCACGTGTTCGGGGTGCTGAACGTCATCCGCGCAGTGATGCCGCGGCTGCGCGCGCAGCGCGGCGGGCATGTGTTCAATATCTCGTCGATTCTGGGTTTCGATGGCCGGGTGCCGGAATGGGGCGCCTACAGCGCCGCCAAGTTTGCCGTCAGCGGGCTGACCGAATCCCTGGCCGCCGAAGCCGCGCCGCTGGGCATCCGAGTGTCGCTTGTCTACCCGGGCGCGATGCGCGCGGGTGATGCGCAAGCATCCCCGGAGCTGGCCGCGCGCGGCGAGCAAGGCTGGGACCAGGGCGGCGATCCGGTCAAGGCGGCGCAGGCGCTGATCCAGGCCGCCGAGGCGCAGTACGCGCCCCTGCATCTGTTCCTGGGCCGCGATTCCTTCGATCAGGCGCGCAGCAAGATCCAGTCGGTGCAACAGGAACTGGCGCGTTGGCGCGAGATGTCCGTGTCGATCGGCGCTGTCGACGGAAGACGGCTGGCCGCTTGAGGCCTACAGCGCGCCAGCCGCATCGGGTGAGCAGCCCGCAGACCGTTGAGGCGCGCAGCCGCTAGCCGCCCAGCAACCCGCGCCCGGCCTGGTAGGCGCCCAGCAGCGCCAGGCTGACCATGAAGCACAGCTTGAACGTGCGCGCGGAAAGCCGGCCGCGCAGCCGTTGCCCCAAAGCCATGCCGGCCAGCGCCGGCAGCAACATCAGCAGCGACGCGCTGGCGGCGCCGGCCGTGTAGCCGCCGTTCAGCCACAGTCCCGCAGCCAGCGCCACGGTCGACACCGTGAACGAAATACCCATGGCCTGGATGAGCGCATCCTTGTCCAGTTTCAGGGCTTGCAGATAGGGCACGGCCGGGATGACGAAGACGCCGGTGGCGGCCGTGATCACCCCGGTCACCGCGCCGGCCGCGATGCCGATCCATTGTTCATGCCGTGGCTGCACCGTAGGCGGCGAGCCAAACAGTCCCCAGCCGGCATAAGCCACCAGCGCCAGCCCCAGGAAGATGCCGGCCCATTCGCCGGAGGGCGGACCCAGCCACAGCGCGCCCGCCACCGTGCCCGCGCAGACGCCGGCCTGCATGCCGGCGATCCGCCGCAGGACCGCGCGCAATGTGACCCACGGCAGCGCCTGCCACAGGTTGGTGATGAGCGACGGCACGATGAGCAGCGCCGCCGCCTGCGCGGGCGCCATCACCAGCGCCAGCAATGCCATCGAAATGGTGGGCAGACCCAGCCCGACCACGCCCTTGACCACGCCGGCCAGGACGAAGACCGTCACAACAGCCGCGAGCAATACGGGATCGAAAAGATTCATGCGGGCTCGCAATGCGCGGTCAGCGCGTCCTTGGGACGGCCGAACAGGGCGAAAGCCACATCCTGCGACGGTCCCTCGTTCTGACGGGCGGCGCGCAGCAGCCATGCGCGTCCCTCGCACAGGTCGGCGGGCAGCGACGGGCCGTACAACGCCGGACCGCCGAGCAGCACCATGCCCAGCATCCGTTGCGCGGGCGGGTGGTCCGCGCGCGCGGCGGCGCGCAGCCACGTCAGCATTGCGCCATGGTCGCCCTGCGTCTGCGCTTCCAATGCCAGTGCGTACTGCTGGGCGGGGGTGAGGGGGCCGCCAAGTCCGGCCTGCGCTTCGGCTACGCCTGAGGCGTGCAGCGCCAGTGCGACCAAGGCCAGCGCCGGCCAGCGCGCGGTCCGGGTGCGCAACGTTCCAGTGTTCATGATTTCTGCCTGTTTGGGTGGGTATGGACGCATTCTCACGCTCGCGCCCGACCGCGCCTATCGGGATCTGGCTTACCCAGACTATGGCTGTGCCTGAGGCTGGCGTGCTACGCTTTTTTTCATGCGCTTTGACCTGACCGACCTGCGCCTTTTCCTGAACGTGCACGAAACCGGCTCCATCACGGCGGGCGCGGGGCGGTCGCACATGACGTTGGCGTCGGCCAGCGAGCGCATCCGGGGCATGGAAGACGCGCTGGGCGTACCGCTGCTGGTGCGCGAGCCGCGCGGCGTGCAGGCGACGCCCGCCGGGCGCACGCTGGTCCATCACGCACGGCTGGTGCTGGGCCAGATCGACCGCATGCGCGGCGAGCTGGATCATTACGGCGCCGGGCTGAAAGGCCATGTGCGTGTGCTGTGCAACACCACGGCGCTCAGCGAATACCTGCCGCCCGTGCTGGGGGCGTTTCTCAAGGACCATCCGCATATTTCCGTCGACCTCGAAGAGCGCCTGAGCCACGAGATCGCCGACGCGCTGCGGACTGGCGCATGCGACATCGGGGTGCTGGCGGACTCGGCCGATCTGCACGGCCTGCGCACGCGCATCTTCCGCCATGACCCGCTGACGCTGATCGTGCCGCGCAGCCATCCGCTCGCGGCGCTGCAACAGGTGCTGCTGGAGGACGTGGCCGGGTTTGAATTCGTCGGACTGGTGCAGGGCAGCGCGCTGCAGGAGCACATCGCGCATCACGCGCGCCGCAGCGGCAAGGCGCTGTCCTATCGCGTGCGATTGCGCAGTTTCGATGCCGTGTGCCGGATGGTGGGACAGGGGGTCGGCGTGGCGATCGTGCCGCGCGCGGCGGCGGTGCGCTATGGCCGCGCAGCGGGGGTAAGCCGCGTGACGCTGGCGGATCCGTGGGCGGCCCGCGATCTGGTGCTGTGCGTGCGTGATGATCTTCCCGCGTACGCGGCGGATCTGGTGGCGTATGCGCTGCGCGACGCGCCGGCCGGCGATGCGACCGAAGCGCGGTCTGGCGCGCCTGGCCAGAATTCAATTGGCGCTCCCGCCACCGCACCCGCCATCGCGCCCGCCCGCGCTACCGCGCGAACAGCCGGCGCCCCGGCAGGTGGCCGCGGTCGAACCACGAACCCGACGCGACGGCGGCCAGGATGATCAGGCCGTAAATGCACATCGCCACGGCGGCGATCACGAAGAACACTGTCAGCGAACCGGTCATGTGCAGCGCGACGCCGCCTGCGCCGATGCCGATCAGCAGCCGCAGAAACCCCGCCATCAACGGCCACTTCAGCCTTCCGGCGCCCTGCGATGCGAAGTACAGCGAAAAGCCCAGCGCAAAGAACCCATACACCGGACCCACAATGCGCAGATAACCGGCGCCGGCCTCCAGCATGTGATCCTGCGCGCCGAACAGGCGCAGCCACGCTTCGGGGAAAAACGCCGCGGTCAGCCCGATCGCCTCCGCCAGCACGAACGCCATCGCCCCGCCCGTCAAGGCGATGCGCATGGCGCGCTCCGGTTGGCCCGCGCCGATGTTCGAGCCGACCATCGCCACCATGGGCGCGCCCAGCCCGAAGGCGATGGGCATCAACAGATATTCCAGCCGCACTGCCACGCCATAGCCTGCCACCGCTGCCTCGCCCGCGTAGGCGCCCACCAGCGCGGCGGTCAGGGCCACCAGCGCGTTGGTCATGAGCGGGTTGATGGTGGCCAGCGCGCCCACGCTGAGGATGTTGCGCATCAGCGTCGCATGCAGCCGGCTGGCGACCAGCCGCGCCGCGTTGCGTCCGCTGGCGCAATAGGCGCCCAGGATCAGCGTGCCCACGGCGTAATAGATCACCAGCGCCCAGCCGCCGCCCGCCACGCCCAGCGCGGGGAAGGGGCCCCATCCGAAGATCAGGCATGGCGACAGGGGAATCAGCAGGAGCGCGCCGCCGCAGATGACCGCGCCCGGCACCAGCATGTTGCCGGTGCCGCGGATGGCGCTGGCAAAGGCGTTCATCAGCCACATCAGGACGATGCCGCCGAAGATCACATTGGAATACGCCAGCGCGGCGTCGAGCGCTTCGCCTTCGGCGCCCAGCGCGCGGTACAGCGCCGGACCGAAGGCCAGCAACAACACGCAGAAGGCCAGACCCAGCAAGGCGTTCAGCACGACCGCATGCAGCACGAGCTGATCGGCCTCCTGTTGCCGTCCGCCGCCCAGCGCGCGCGCGACCGCGGCGGAAATCCCGCCACCCATCGCGCCCTGCGACATGTTCTGCATCAGCATCAGCACCGGCACGACGAGCGCCACGCCGGCCAGCACCGGCGTGCCCAACCGCGCCAGAAACCAGGTCTCGATCAGACCGGTGGATGACTGCGCCAGCATCATGAGGATGTTGGGCCACGCCAGCCGCGCCAGCGTGGGCGCGATGGGGCCATGCAGCATGGCTTGCAAGCGCGCATTGGCGGGGCGTGGCGGAGCGGTCGCTGGCATGGGGAAGGCCGGTGGACGTGATCGGCAAAATTTACGTGCATATGCCAATAACTGTCAATATCGGGCTGGACGTGAACCCGCGCGGGCGGTAGCGTTATGTCCTTGCCCGCCGATTTTCCTTCCTTGGTCGCGATGTCCGACGCCCCGCTCCTCGGCTCTGCCGTTCCTCCGGATCCGCTTGTCTGTAACGGCGCTGCGCTGCGCAAGGCGACGCGTCGCGTGTCCCAGCTCTATGACACCGTGCTCGCGCCCTGCGGGCTGAAGGTGTCGCAGCATTCGATCCTGGTGCACATTGCCCGCGCGGGTTCGCCGTCGATGACCGACCTGGCCCGCGCGATGGTGCTGGACCGGTCCGCGCTGGCCCACAACCTCAAGCCCTTGCAGCGCGATGGGTACGTGCAGATGATGCGCGACCCGCTGGATGGCCGCAGCCGCCGGGTGGAGTTGACCGAGACCGGCCGCGCCAAGCTGGCGGAATCCCGCCGCTTGTGGAAGGACGCACAGAACCGTTTCGAGGCCGCGTACGGCGCCGAGCGCGCCGCGGCATTGCGCCACGCGCTTGCCGATATCTTTTCGGATGAGTTCGCACTGGCGTTCAGCCGTGGCTAGGCGCCCCCGGCTAGGCGCCCCCAGCTAGGCGCCCCCAGCCTCTTTCGAAGCGCCGGAACTGCTGCGCCGCGTTCCGCCCAGCACGAGGACAGCGCTCAGCACGCAACCCATGCCGGCCACCTTCTGGACCGATAGCGGTTCGCCCAGCAGGCCGGCGGCCAGCATCACCGCCGACAATGGCGCAAGCGCCGTGAACAGCGCCGCTTCCGAGCCGGGCACGCGCGCCGAGCCCGCATACCAGAGCAGAAAGCCGCCCACCGTGGGCACCAGCGCGTAATACGCGACCGCCGCGACCGCGTCCGGCGTGAAGGCCAGCGTCCAAGGCGCCTCAATCAGGCTGGCCGCCGCCGAGAACACCAGGCCGAACGCCGCCATCACCGTCGACAGCGCGAGCGGCGCGACCGGCGTGCGCAGGCGCTTGTTCAGCAGGATGAAGAGTCCTTCGCACGCGACCGCGCCAACGATCAGCGCGTTGCCCGCCAGCGAGCCTTGCGCATCCCGTTCGGCCACATCGCCCGACATCAGCCACACGCCAAACGCCGCCAGCGCGATCGCGGCCAGGGCAGGCTTGCCCGGCCGCTCGCCCAACAGCAGGACGGCGATGGCGGCGGTGACAAGCGGCAGTGTCCCGAGGAGGATCCCACCGTCCACCGCCGAGGTGCGTTGCAGTCCCGCGATGAGCAGGGTCGTGTACCCCACGCTGCCCGCGACGGCCTGCACCGTCAGCAGCAGCCAGTCGTGCCCGTTCAGCCGGGGCAGGCGCGCGCCCGACAGCGCCATCAGCAGCGCGAAGCAGGGCAGCGCGATGGCAAAGCGCAGTGCGGTTGCCGTGAAGGGCGGCAGATCCGCGCCAATGATCTTGCTGGCGGTCACCGTGCTGCCGACCAGCACCATGGCCGTCGACAGATAGAGATATCCGACCCGCTGTTTGCTGATGACCATCGCGCGCCTTTCCAGTGGAAAAGCTCAAGGTACGTTTGGGCGCTGCGCCGGTCTTGAATGAAATTGCAGGAAAGGCAGGTCAGGTGCCGGCCGCCAACGCGTATCGGCGCGGCGACACGCCATAGGCACGGACAAAGAGCCGCGTCATGTGGCTCTGGTCGGCAAAACCGGCTGACGCGGCAGCGCCGGCCAGCGCCATGCCCTGACGGATCAGGCGGCGCGCCAACAGCAGACGGCCCTGCAACTGGTAGGCATGCGGGGTCAGGCCTGTGGCACGCGAGAAGGCGCGCAGCACCTGATAGCGGGAAAGGCCGCTGGCGCCGGCCAGATCGGCCAGCGACAACGCGGCGGCCGGGTCGTCGTCGATCAGGGAAATCGCATGACGCAGGCAATCCGGTACGCCTTCACGGCCAGACGCAGGCTCCCGCGCGCCACCAGGGCCGCCCGCCTGCGCCAGCACGCGCAACAGGAGTGCATCGCAGGCCAGCCTGGACGCGCCGGCGGTGGCCTGTGCGTAGAGCGCGAGGACGCAGCGCGCCAGATCGGGCTGGTTGCGGGCCGGGTGTTCGAACTCATAGCGCAACGTGCGGGACAGCACGCCCGCGTTGCCAGGCGTCGGCGGGCCGTCGCCTGCAATGTCTGCGGCGCAGGCGGCGACCACGCCCGGATCCAGATACAGCATCTGCCAGGCGCGTGCGCCGTCTCCGATCGGCGCGCCGTCGTGGACCTCGCCCGGATTGACCGTGATGACGTAGCCGGGCCCCGCCTCGACCTGCCCGCGTCCGCTGTGCGACACCTGGGCGCCCGCGCGCATGACGCCGATGCCGAACTGCTCGTGCGTGTGCCGCGCGAACGCATGCCCGCTGCGGGCCGATACGACCTGCACGCCGGAGATGGCGCTGCGTTGCATGTTGAACTGGCCTGCGGGCATGGCGGAACGGAAGGCGAAAAGACAAGGCGAAAAAGGCCGGTCCAGTATCGCCCGCGAGTCTTGCCGCGAGCAAGCGGGGCTACTGCAATCCCGTCCAGCGCGCCACGGACGGTTCGGCGGACGCCCATTTCCATTGCCCGTCCCGGCGCTGGCAGATCGTGCTGGCGTAGGCAGGCGCGGCGCCTTCCACTGCCACCGTAAACAGCACCTCGCGGCAGTGCGCCAGCGGCGTCTCGATGTCGCGCACCGCCTGGATGCTGCCGCGCTCGTTGCCCACCGCCAGGGTGCGTTTGATCTGCCACTGCCGGACTTCACCGATGGGCAGCCCGCCCACCGTATTGGCCATGACGTTCTGCTGGTCGTTCTTCCATTCGCGCAACACGTACTTCACCGTGGCGTCCACCGCAGCCTGCACCGTCACGCCAATGGCAAAGCCGGCGACGGGATTGGCTGTGGCCGCGCCGCTCAGCGTGCCGACCACCGCGCCCGTGGCGGGACCGATGGAGGAACTCTGGCAGCCCGCGAGCGCCAGGCTGGCGGTCAGCGCCAGCATGCCAAACGCGCGCGTCACTGCAGCGAACCCCAGCGGGCGGTCGCCGGTTCGGCGCTGGCCCAGCGCCAGTTTTCGCCGTCGCGGCAGACGGTCGTGACGTAGAACTCGCGTTCGGGATCAATGCCGGGTTTGCCGACAGGCGTGTCCACCGAGAACACCACTTCCTTGCATTGCAGGTCTCCGCCGCCGATCAGCCGGCTGACGGTGACCTGGCCGCGCGCGTCGTCCTCGATCGGCAACTTATGCTTGACGTTCCAGCTGGCGACCTTGCCCACCGCAAGCGCGCCGGCCGCCTTGGCGATGGCGTCCTGCTCTTCACCGCGTGTCTGGCGCTGCGCATAGGCCAGCGCGGCCTTCGCGCCGGCCTGCACGCCCAGGCCGATGCCCGTGGCCACCGTGGCGTTGTCGGTCACCTTGTTGGCGATGGCCGTGCCGGCGATACCGGCCGCGGCGCCCGTGCCTTCTCCCAGCATCGAACTGCAGCCTGAAAGCGCGGTCAGCGCGGCGAGTCCCAGCAGGCAAAGCGCGCGGCCGCTCGCAAAGGTTGGCGAGATGGTGAACAAGCTGCGGGCCCTCCTGTGAATCTTGGCGGGCGCAAGTATAGGAGGGCGTATGTCCGCGTGGCCGCGGGCTTTACATTTGTTGGCATTTTTGTGCGGACGCATGCGGTCGCAGCCCTGCAATATTGCTGCGGCCGCAGACGGATCACATCGGCCGCCCGCCCTTCAGATAGACCTCGCGCAACGCCGCCGCAAACAGCGCCTCGACGTTGCGCCGCAAACCGTCGGACCGCGTGAACAGCGAGATCGGCGGCAGCGTCCAGTCAAACGAATACGGCACGATGGCCGCACCCGCGATGCGGACCAGTTCGTCGGCGATGTCGGCAGGCAGGATCGTGACAGCGCGGTCGCTGGCCACGATCATCTCGCCGATCAGCTTGGACGAGTCGCTTTGCACGGACGGCGGCGGGGGCGCCAGGCCGGCGCGCAAGAAGATGTCGGCCACCTGCTCGCGGATCGGACTGCCCGGCGTGCCCAGGATCCAGTCCAGATCGGCCAGCCGGTTCCATTCCAGGCGCGACCGCCCCAGCCGGGCGGCCAGCCGGCGGCTGGCGATCAGGCGCGGCTGCTGGTGGTACAGGACCTCGAAACCGATGTTGCTCAGGTCCACCGAGGGCGTGGCCCAGCCGACGACCACGTCCAGCGTGTGGTCGCGCAATTGGCGCAATAGCGCCGGCCCCTGACCCTCGTGGATGGTCGCGGTGAGCTGACGGCCCTGCGGCAGCGTGCGGCCGATGGCCGCCGACAGCATCTGGCCCGACACGAACGGAATGACCCCGATGTGCAGGTGGGCGGCGTGCCCGGCCGCCACGGTTTCCATTTCCTGCACCAGATGGCCCAGGTCATGGACCAGCCCGCGGGCACGCGCCAGCACCACGGCGCCCATGGGCGTGGGCGTCATGCCCCGCACCGAGCGGTCGAACAGGGGTACGCCAAACATGCTTTCCAGTTCGGCCAGGGCATTGGTCACGGCGGGCTGGCTGGTCGCCATGTGTTCGGCCACCCGGGTCAGTGACCCGTGCTGCTCGATCTGGAGCAGCAGCATCAGGTGGCGCATCTTCAGGCGCGAAGTCAATTTCCGGAAAACGGCATCCGGATCAAAGGCTGTCATAGACAAGGCATTAGGAAAGCGTGATGGGACGATATTAAATCCGAATGAACACCTTATGTCTTCCACCCTAGAATTTTGCACATTCAAGACAGCGAGGCCACAGCCCATGAACAACCCCTCCGACCGCCAGGCAGCCCTGGACTATCACGAGTTCCCCACCCCGGGAAAGATCTCCGTCGTGGCGTCCAAGCCGCTCGTCAACCAGCGCGACCTGGCGTTGGCGTACTCGCCCGGCGTGGCGGCGGCTTGCGAGGAAATCGTGGCCGACCCGTCCAACGTGTACCGCTACACCGCGCGCGGCAACCTGGTGGGCGTGATCTCCAACGGCACCGCGGTGCTGGGCCTGGGCAACATCGGCGCGCTGGCCTCCAAGCCGGTCATGGAAGGCAAGGCGGTGCTGTTCAAGAAGTTCGCCGGCCTGGATGTCTTTGACATCGAAATCAACGAAACCGACCCCGACAAGCTGGTCGAGATCATTGCCGGCCTGGAAGCCACGTTCGGCGGCATCAACCTGGAAGACATCAAGGCCCCGGAGTGCTTCACCGTCGAGCGCAAGCTGCGCGAACGCATGAAGATCCCGGTCTTTCACGATGACCAGCACGGCACTGCCATTACCGTGTCGGCCGCCTTCATCAACGGCCTGAAGGTCGTGGGCAAGGACATCAAGCAGGTCAAGGTGGTCACGTCGGGCGCGGGCGCTGCGGCGCTGGCGTGCCTGGACCTGATGGTGGACCTGGGCCTGCCGCTGGAAAACATTTGGGTCACCGACATCGAGGGCGTGGTCTACGAAGGCCGCACCACGCTGATGGATCCGGACAAGGCGCGCTTTGCGCAGAAGACCGACGCCCGCAAGCTGGCCGAGGTGATCCAGGACGCCGACGTGTTCCTGGGCCTGTCGGCCGGCGGCGTGTTGAAGCCCGAAATGGTCGCCGCCATGGGTTCGCGTCCGCTGATCCTGGCGCTGGCCAACCCCACGCCGGAAATCCTGCCGGAAGTGGCGCACGGCGTGCGCGACGACGTGGTCATGGCCACGGGCCGTTCGGATTACCCGAACCAGGTCAACAACGTACTCTGCTTCCCGTACATCTTCCGTGGTGCGCTGGACGTGGGCGCCACGACCATCACGCGCGAAATGGAAATGGCGGCGGTGCATGCCATCGCCGACCTGGCCGAAGAAGAACAGAACGAAGTCGTGGCCGCCGCCTACGGCACCTACGACATCTCGTTCGGTCCCGAATACCTGATCCCCAAGCCCTTCGATCCGCGCCTCATCGTGCGCATCGCGCCGGCGGTGGCCAAGGCCGCGATGGAAGGCGGCGTCGCCACGCGTCCGCTGGCCGACCTGGAAGCCTACGAAGAACAGCTGCAGCAGTTCGTGTACCACTCGGGCGCGTTCATGAAGCCGCTGTTCTCGGCGGCCAAGCGCATCGTGCGCTCCGGCGGCAAGGCGCGCATCGTCTTCACCGAGGGCGAAGACGAACGCGTGCTGCGCGCGGTCCAGGTCATCGTCGACGAAGGCCTGGCCCGTCCGATCCTGGTGGGCCGTCCCGCCGTGCTGCTGTCGCGCATCGAAAAATTCGGCCTGCGTCTGCGCCTGGGCGAGGACGTCGAAGTCACCAACCCCGAATACGACGAGCGCTTCCACCAATACTGGACGACGTATTGGGAGCTGATGAGCCGCCGTGGCATCACCAAGGAAATGGCGCGCGTGGAAATGCGCCGCCGCCTGACGCTGATCGGCGCAATGATGGTGCATCTGGGCGATGCCGACGGCATGGTCTGCGGCACCGTCGGCGCGTACCACGACCACCTGCGATTCGTGGACGAGGTCATCGGCCGCCGTCCGGGCCACAACGTCTACGCCGCCATGAACATCCTGCTGCTCGACGAGCGCACGGTGGTCCTGGTGGACACGCACGTGAACGACGAGCCCACCGCCGAGCAGATCGCCGAATTCACCATCATGGCCGCGCAGGAAATGGCGCGCATGAATCTGGCGCCCAAGGTCGCGCTGCTGTCGCGCAGCAACTTCGGCTCGGGCAGCTCGGCCTCGGGCGAGAAGATGCGCCGCGCGCTGGAACTGGTGCGTGAAGCGGCCCCGGAACTGGAAATCGACGGCGAAATGCACGGCGATTGCGCGCTGGACGAGGGCCTGCGCATGCGCATCCTGCCGTCGTCCACGCTCAAGGGTGAAGCCAACCTGCTGGTGTGCCCGAATGTGGACTCCGGCAACATCGCCTACAACCTGCTCAAGACGGCAGCGGGCGGCAACGTCGCGGTGGGTCCGTTCCTGCTGGGCGCCAACGCACCCGTGCACATCCTGACCAACAGCTCCACCGTGCGCCGCATCATCAACATGACGGCCATGACGGTGCTCGACGCCAACCGCGTCGAAGGCGCCTGACCGCCATTGAGCCCGCCGCGTGATTCGCGCGGCCAAGACAATGCGCGCCGCTCCTCATGGAGCCGGCGCGCATTTTTTTCTGCGGGTGAGCGGCCAGGCCTAGTTTGCGCTGGCCTTCCAGGTGCCGTCCGGTTGCTTGCAGAACCAGAACTGCCAGGTTTCGGTCGTGGTGGTCCGCGAGAAATTGCCGACAAGGAAGCGGCAGACGCGGTCATTGCCGGCTTTGGTGGTTTGCTTGGGCGTCAACTGCACCGTGATCGGCGCCGCCTTCTTGCGCTGGTGCGTGCTGGTCCATTCGGTGCTCTGGCCGTCGGCCGAGCTGTTCAGCGCCTGTGCCACGGCCTCGTGAAACGAGGCGCGGTCGGCCGGCAATATCTGCGTGATGAGGGCGTCGTTGAGCATGACGGCCGGGGCGGCGACCGCCGCCGACGCCATGACGCTGGACAGAAGCACTGCGGCAAGAACGCGGGGATATTTCAAGATGGGCTCCCTGATGTGAACAGCCAGTAAGGCGGTAAGCGAGTCTGCACCGTGAATCTGAGCCGATAGTACGCCAAAAAAAGGCCGCCCAACGGGGCGGCCAAGCTACAACAAGGGGAGGGTAAATCGTTGCGCGGCGGGAGAGCCGTTTCAGTTGCCGTTTCAGTTGCCGTGATACACGCCGGCAAACGGCATGTCATTCGGTTCCACGTTCGACACTTGGCCGGCGGCCTTGGCGGCGGCCAGTTCGGCCTGCACCTCGGCGCGGGTCTTGCCGGTGTGCGGCGTGCCATACACGCCTTGGAACGGCGTGTTGTTCGGTTCGGCGTTGGTGTTGATGCCGGCAGCCTTGGCGGCGGCCTTCGCGGCAGCCAGTTCGGCCTGCACCTGAGCGCGGGTGGGGCCTTCGTACGGGGTGCCGTAGACGCCCTGGAAGGGCACGTTGTTGGGTTCGATGTTGGGCGAGGCGTAGGCGCCGGCGCTCAGTGCAGCCAGCGAGAACATCAAAGCGGTAGCAAGGGTCTTCATGGTAAACCTCCGATTTCTAGAGCCTGGGAGCGAATCCGGCGGCCTTTCCGTCGTGGTTCTTTGCTGTTTCCCGATGGGTTGAATCTTGCGCCGATCTAGAATGCGGATAAACCCGGAAATCGGTAAAAGATAATTCCATCAGTGGAAAGATTTGGCCTCTAAATAGGCTAAGTCACCATTGTTGGAATACCGAGGCGGGGCAGATCGACCGGACTTGTGCATGGAAAAAATCGACCTCACCCGAGAAAAGGCCACGCTTCTCATCACGCTGTACGCCAAGGCTCGAGAAAGCCAGCTACCCAATTCCGTGCTGCAGGACCATCACGCCGCCGATGCCGTCGCCCGCATCGACTACGATTTTTCGCGCCTGATGTGCCGGAGGACGCGCTGCTGACCTTGCTGCGAACGGTGCGCGGCGGGTACGAAACCGACGACCCCGCGCAGCGGGCACGATATTCGCTGCCGGCGCAGGCGGCGTTATGGCTGATGCGCCGGGTCGAGCCCTTGGGTAGTATGACCAGGCTGCTGCGCTATCACTATTGGCGATCAGTAGTGCGGCGGCAGTTCGTCGCGCAGGCTGCGGAAGGGGGCTGCCCCCTCAGGCGCCTGCTGGCGCAGGTCGGCGACCTCGCGCATGAGCCGGTCGATCTGCTGTTGTTGGCGGACGATGATCTGGTTCAACTGCTCCAGAAGATCATCCGAGAAGCTGGCTTTGACCTCCAGGTCCATCAGCCGGCGTTCGATGTCTTGCGTATTTTCCATGGCGGGTATTAGAACCCATTCCCGCCCGATCACAGGAGAGAAGTTTGGTACAGCGGCAATGGCGGGACAGCGGCACGTGGTGGTGGACGGCAAGCACGATACTGGCGCTTGCACCGGCTGCGACCGCGCTGGCGCAAGCCCAGACGCTGGCCCCGGTGGTGGTGACCGGCACCCGGCTCGGCACCGCGGTGCTGGACACGCCGGCCTCCGTCGATGTCGTGCAGGGCAGCGCCATGCGCTGGCAGCAGCCCGGCATCAACCTGTCTGAAGGGCTGGCCGGCGTGCCCGGCCTGCAGATCCAGAACCGCCAGAACTACGCGCAGGATCTGCAGATTTCCAGCCGCGGCTTCGGTGCGCGGTCCACGTTCGGTGTGCGCGGCGTGCGGCTGTATGTCGACGGCATTCCCGCGACGATGCCCGATGGCCAGGGGCAGACCTCCAATATCGACATCGGCTCCATCGACCGCGTCGAGGTGCTGCGCGGGCCGTTCTCGGCGCTGTACGGCAATTCCTCCGGGGGCGTCATCCAGGTGTTCACGCAGGACGGCGCCAATCCGCCCGAGATCACCGCCAGCGGCTGGGGCGGCAGCTACGGCACATGGCGCTACGGCGCGCAGGCCAGCGGCGTCACGGGCACGGGCGCGGGTCAGCTGGATTACGTGCTGGACCTGTCGCGTTTCACCACCGATGGCTATCGCGACCACAGCGCCGCGCGCAAGAATCTGGGCAACGCCAAGCTGGGCCTGCAACTGAACGACGACAGCCGCCTGACCCTCGTCGTCAATAGCGTCGACCTGAAGGCGCAGGACCCGCTGGGCCTGACCTACCAGCAGTTTCAGGACGACCCGCGCAGCGCGCCGCTCGCTGAGGAGTTCAACACGCGCAAGACGGTAAAGCAGACGCAGGGCGGGCTGGTTCTCGACCACCAAGTCGATGGACGTAATGCGCTGCGCGTGATGCTTTATTACGGCCAGCGTGACACGACGCAGTATCAATCGATTCGGCCTGAGGCACAGACACTGACGACGCAGGCCGGCGGCGTCATCGATCTGAAGCGCCAATACGGCGGCGCGGACGTGCGCTGGACCTCGGAACTGACGCTGGCGGGCCGCGCGCTGACCGTGATCGGCGGCTTCTCGTACGACACCATGCAGGAAGACCGCAAGGGCTACGAGAACTTCGTCGGTTCGGGCGCAAGCCGCCAGTTGGGCGTGAAAGGCGCGTTGCGCCGCGATGAAACCAATCGCGTCTACAACGCCGACCCCTATGCGCAGGCCTCCTGGAATTTCGCCGACCGCTGGACGCTGGACGCAGGCCTGCGCTATAGCACGGTCCGCTTCGACTCCGACGACCACTACATCACCGCCGGCAATACTGATGACAGCGGCGGCGCGCGTTATCGCAAGGCCTTGCCCGTGGCCGCGCTGCGCTACGCCGTCAACGACGACGTCAGCGTCTACACCTCGTACGGCCGGGGTTTTGAAACGCCGACGCTGAACGAGATCTCGTACCGGCCCGGCGGCGCCCCGGGGCTGAACTTCGGCTTGATGCCATCGGTCAGCACCAACGTCGAAGCCGGCGTCAAGGCGCGCATGGCCGGCGGCCTGCTGACGGCCGCGGTGTTCAGCACCCGCACCGACGACGAGATCGTGTCTGCGGGCAGCCTGGGCGGGCGCACCAGCTACCAGAACGCCGGCCGCACGCGCCGCGATGGCCTGGAACTGAGCTGGTCCGGCGAATTTGCGCGCCATTGGCGCACGCAGCTCGCGTACACGCTGCTCAACGCACGCTACGCCGACGACGGCAGCGGCGATATCCGCGCGGGCAACAAGATCCCCGGCATCGCGCGCCAGGCGGCCTATGCCTCGCTGGCCTGGGCGCCGCCCGAAGGCTGGCAGGCCGGGGTGGAAGGGCGCTACCTGAGCAAGATCTACGTCAACGACGCCAACAATGGCGACGCGCCCGCCTATTTTGTAGCGGCCGCCAGCGTCGGCTATATCAAGCGCGCGGGCCCGTGGGAGCTGAACGCCTACGCCCGCGTCGACAACCTGTTCGACCGCGACTACGCAGGTTCGGTCATCGTCAACGAAGGCAACGGGCGCTATTACGAACCGGCGCCCGGACGGAATGCGGGCGTGGGCGTGGGGGCGACGTATCGGTTCTGAGCCGCAGCGCGCGTTTCAAGCGGCGGCCGGATAGCAGAATCCGTTGTCCTCGCAATCGCTGCATCCGGGGGCGGCGGCGACCGGCAGGCCGGCGTGTTCCCGCGCCGAGTACGCCAGGAATTTCTTCCAGCGCAGGTTGTCCACGTTGCGGCACACCAGGCCGGGATAGTGGCGCGCAAGCAATGCGGTGACGTCTTCGCGGCCGGACAGGCCCAGATCGCGCCACAGATGATCGGGCCGCAGGCATGCATGCGCGAGGATGCTGCTGACCCATGGCGTGGTGTCTGGGCCGGGTGCGCTGTAGGCGTCGAGCAGGACGCGCATCAGCAGCGTGAAACCGGGCTGCGGATCGCTCGCGCCCGTGCCGGCGTAGGCGGCGTTCAGCTCGCGCAGCGGGGCCAGGGGCGTGTCGAAGCCGGCCAGCGCACCCGGGAACAGATAGTCGAGCAGCTCGTGCAGCTCGGCGGGCGACAGGCCGCTGCGCGCGAGATCCTGATGCGCAATGCTGGTGCCGATGACCGCCGCGAAAAAGCCGGCGTCGGGATGCACGGGCGGGGCATGACGCAGCAGCGCCTGCGCAAACCGTTGCGCCCGATCGGCGATGTGAGGGTCGGGGTGGGAGGGCGGCACGGGCACGACGGCGTCCATGAAGATTCTGAAGTAACGGTTGAAAGCGGAAAGACGCCAACAGCGCAAACGGGTAATTAAGCTGTTAACTAAACGTTGTAAGCGCGAATATATAACGAAAGGTTGTCCAGTTTTTGACATCGGACGGGAATCGGTCTTGGGACATACCCGAGGGTGTTTTCCGGGGACGGTATGATCGGCGCTTTCCCATCAGCGTTCTGTCCCTATGTCGCGCCGTTTTCGTCCCGCTGTCACCCGTTTGTTCGGCGCCGTCGCGCTGGCATTGGCCGGCATGGCCGCATCGCCGCCGCCCGCCCTGGCCTTTGACGTCGGCGCTGTCATTGATTCGATCCGGCTTTCCCGTTATCCGCTGCGCGAGCCCGAGCGCCGGGTGTGGGGCACCGAGAACGTCAAGGACGCCGTCCTTGTTGGTCAGATGGAAAACCGGCTGTACCTGTACCGGTACGTGCGCGAGGGGGCCAAGACCTTCAAGCTGGATTTCCGCTCGCAGCCGCTGGTGATCGATCCCGAAGGCTGGAAGGCGTCGCGCGAGGACAACGTGGCGGTCCGGTCCCCGCGCGCAGGCGAAGCGTTCTACTGGGTCGGTTATGCCGATCGCGGCGCCGGCGCCGGCAAGGCCACGGGTTTTCTGGTGGACGACAAAGGTGAGGCCGCGTCGGTCAACGCCGACACGCAGCTTGCTGTCGTCACGAGCAGCCGCCCGTGGGACGAGGCGCGCCGCGCACAGGCGCTGGCGACGTTGCAGGCGGCGCTGCGCGACTATCCCCCGCGGCTGGACCCGTTTCCCGCGCAGGTGCGCTTCGAGCACCAGACGGCGCCGGACGTGACGGCCACGTTCCGCACGTTGCACCAGGTGGCGCGCGCCATTCCGCGTGCCAAGACCGCCGAGTTCAACCGTGCGCTGGCCGACCTGCGCCGATTCGTCATGGCGCAGGATTATCGCGAGATCGATCCGGACGGCAAGGACGCCGAGATGCTGACCGCCTTGAACGACTACGGCTTCTGGCTGGCCGAGTCAGGCGACACGGCGCAGGCGGAACGCATCCTGACCGACGTGCTGCGGCGCGATCCGTCGCGCACCGCCGCCTACCTGAACCGCGCCGACGCCCGCTGGAAACAGCGCGAGAAATCGCGCGAGGAGCGGGCCTACTACGAAGCGCTGGCGCGCGAGGATTACCGGCTGTATTGCGCAAAGCGCCTTGCCGGCAAGGAAGCCATTCCGGCCAACATCGCGTCCCGCATCGGCGCGGCGCTGGAGGCCTCGGCACTGGATGCGCAGGTCTGCCGTCCGCGCCTGGCGATCTTCCAGGCGATCCAGGCGAACGATCTGGACGCGGTGCGCGCCCAGCTTGCGGGCGGACAGGATCCGAACGGCGCGAACGAATACGGCAGGTCCGCACTGTCGGTGGCCGTGTCGCGCAAGCAGCTTGAGATGGTGCGCGTGCTGCTGGACGCGGGCGCCAAGGCGGACGGCCCCGACAACGGGTTCTCGCTGGTCGCCAGCGCGTTGCCGGACGCCAAGGACACCCGCCCGGCCGCAGAGCGCTACGCGCTGGCCGACATCCTGATCGCCGCGGGTGCGCCGGTGGATGCGCTGGACTCGAACGGCACGCCGCTGCTGATGCGCCGGATTTCGTACTACAGCGACAGCAAGGAAAACCTGGTCTACCTGCTTGAAAAGGGCGCCAATCCGAACGCGCGCGAAAAGAACGGGCGCTCGCTGCTGCATGCCGCGCTGCAAACGCCAAAGAATTTCTGGTTTGCCGAGAAACTGCTCGCGCGGGGGGCGGACATCAATGCCGCCTACACCCGCATGTACTACGGCAACAGTCCCATGTGGGAAACGCCCTTGCTTGAGGCCCTGCGTGAATCGCCGGGCGGCGACCTGACCCCGTCGGCGACTTATGCCGTGCCCGAGCGCGTGACATACGTGCTGGCCCATGGCGCCGATCCCGCGGTGGGCGGCTACGGCGCCAGCAAGGACGCGCCCGACCGTAACGGGATGAATGAAGGCCTGTCGCTGGCGGTCCGCTACCTGCAGCCTGGCCTCATCGATCAACTGGTGCAGGCTGCTCGCCCGCCGCAAGCGCCGCTTTCGACGGAGCCGTTGTCCAGTCTGCTGTCGATGTGGAATCAGGTGGAGCAACGCGCGGCGGCTGACGGCAATAGCGCGGCGTGGGACGGCCAGCGCGCGCGGCTGCGCGCCATCGCGGACCGGCTGGTGGCCGCAGGCGTGCCGCTGGCGGCGCCGGCCGACACGGCGGGGCCGCTGCGCAACCGGATCGCGCCGCTCAGCCTGCCGTGGCTGCCCGACGATCTGTACGAGGCCTGGCTGAAGGCGGGTGCGGACCCGACCGACCGGAGCGATTTCGACATGCGGCTCGAGGGCGTTGCGGCGGCGGACGCGCTGCCGCTGGTGATCATGCTGAACCTGGGCATGGACAACAAGGTTCAGTTGCTGCTCGAACACGGCGGCGCGCCAAAGACGCCGGCCCGTTGCGGCATGGCGGTGGCGGACGTGCTGGCCTGGCAGCTTGGCAACAACGGCCCGGTCAGCCCGATGGGCGGACGTGCGGTCAAGCAGGTGCTCGATGCAGCCGCTGGCCCGGCTGGATGCGATCTGAACCAGACGTCGCGCGTGCAGCCCTTCGAGGGCGTGACGGCAACCGAGCTGGCACGGCGCGCCGAGGTGGACCTGCCGGCGCCGCCGCGCTGAATCGCCATACTGAGCCGCCGCGCGGATCCGGCGCGCGCTGCGCAGCGGCTGCGGCCAGCTTGCCTGCCGGCGACGCCCCAGCGCCTTCCGCGCAATCCCACCCCAAAAAAACAGGCGCCCGAAGGCGCCCGTTTTTGCATGCCTGAACGGCAAGCGGTCATTACATGGCGTGGCCCATGTTGACGTTCATGTTGTACAGCACCCAGGCCGAACCACCGACGATGATGAAGATGATCAGCACGGTGAAGACAAACGTGGCCAGGTTGTCGCGGGACGACTTCGATGCGCCCATGTGCAGGAAGTACACCAGCTGAACCAGCAGCTGGAGAATGCACAGCGCCACCACGCCGATGATCGTGGCGGTGTGGGACAGCGCGCCGTGCATCACCAGGCCGAACGAGCCGAAGGTGAGCAGCAGCGAGAGCACGAAACCGATAATGTAGGACTTCAGGCTGCCGTGATCGGCGGCGTGATCGTCGTGGCCGTGTGCGGCCGCAGCGGAGTGCGACATCAGAGGGCTCCCAGAAGGTAGACAAAGGTGAAGACGCAGATCCAGACGATGTCCAGGAAGTGCCAGAACAGGCTCAGGCACGCCAGACGACGCTTGTTGATCGAGTCCAGGCCATGACGGCGGATCATGTCGAGCATGACGATGATCCAGATCAGGCCAAAGGTCACGTGCAGGCCGTGCGTACCGATCAGCGTGAAGAACGCGGACAGGTAGGCGCTGCGGCCCGGACCGGCGCCGATGCTGATCAGGTGATGGAATTCATAGATTTCCATCGCGATGAAGCCCGCGCCGAACAGGAACGTGACCATCAACCAGCCCATGGCACGGCTCTTGTTGTTGGCGTGCACGTTCAGGTTGGCCATGCCGAAGGTGAAGCTGGACACCAGGAGCAACAGCGTTTCGACCAGGACGAAGTTCAGGTCGAACAGTTCCTTGCCGGACGGACCGCCCGCGGTGGCGTTGGACAACACCGCGAACGTGGCAAACAGCACCGAAAAGATCAGCAAGTCGCTCATCAGATAGACCCAGAAACCGAAAACGGTCTTGGATCCATCGTCGTGATGCGCGTGATCGTCGTGACCCGCGTGGGGGTGAGTGGCTACGGCTTGAATCATGGCTCAGGCGGCCTTCTGCATTTTGTCAAAGTGAGCGTTTTCGATGCGTTCGACTTCCGCGGCCGGGACCCAGTAGTCGACGTCGCGGTCATAGGCGCGAACGATGAACGAACCGATCATGCCCACGAAACCGACGATCGACAGCCACCAGATGTGCCAGATCAGCGCAAAGCACATGACCAGGCCAAAGGCGCCAATCCAGACACCTGCGGCGGTGTTCTTCGGCATGTGGATGTCTTCGTACTTGGCGGGGCGCTTGTACGCCTTGCCGCTCTGCTTGTCTTCCCAGAACTGGTCCAGTTCATCAACGTGAGGAACGTGGGCGAAGTTGTAGAAAGGCGCGGGCGACGAGATCGACCATTCCAGAGTGCGGCCATCCCAGGGATCGCCGGTGACGTCCTGGTTCTGCTTGCGCTGACGCACGGAGACGAACACTTGCTGCAGCAGGAAGAAGATGCCCAGCATGATCAGCGCGGCGCCAGCCAGCGCGACCAGCAGGTACGGCTGCCATTCGGGGTTGTCGTAGTGGTTCAGGCGACGCGTCATGCCCTTGAAGCCCAGGACGTACAGGGGCATGAAGGCCAGGAAGAAGCCGACGAACCAGCAGTAGAACGAGTAGCGGCCCAGACGCTCGTTCAGCGTGAAGCCGAACGCCTTCGGGAACCAGTAGACCATGCCGGCGATGCAGCCGAACACCACGCCACCGATGATGGTGTTGTGGAAGTGCGCGATCAGGAACAGGCTGTTGTGCAGGATGAACGACACGCCGGGGATGGCCAGCATCACGCCGGTCATGCCGCCGATGACGAACACGATCATGAAGCCCAGCGTCCACAGCACCGGCGTCGTGATGCGCAGGCGGCCGCGGTAGATGGTGAACAGCCAGTTGAAGATCTTGGCCCCGGTCGGGATCGAGATGATCATTGTCGCTATGCCGAAGAAGGCATTGACGTTGGCCCCCGCTCCCATGGTGAAGAAGTGGTGCAGCCAGACCAGGAACGACAGCACGCCGATGGCGGCCGTGGCGTAAACCATGGACTTGTAGCCGAACAGGGTCTTGCGGGCGAACGTGGCAACGATTTCCGAATACACGCCGAAGGCCGGCAGCACCAGGATGTAGACCTCGGGGTGGCCCCAGATCCAGATCAGGTTCACGTACATCATGACGTTGCCGCCACCGTCGTTCGTGAAGAAGTGCGTGCCCAGGTAGCGGTCCATCGTCAGCAGCGCCAGGGTCGCGGCCAGCACGGGGAAGGCGGCGACGATCAGGACGTTGGTGACCAGCGAGGTCCACGTGAAGATCGGCATCTTCATCAGGGTCATGCCAGGCGCACGCATGCGCAGGATGGTGACGATGAAGTTGATGCCGCTAAGTGTTGTCCCCAGCCCTGATATCTGCAGTGCCCAGAGGTAGTAATCCACCCCCACGCTTGGACTGTAGTCCAGCCCGGACAACGGCGGATACGCGAGCCAGCCGGTCGCGGCGAATTCGCCCACGAACAGCGACAGCATCATCAGCACGACGCCGGCGGCGAACAGCCAGAAGCTCAGCGAGTTCAGGAACGGGTACGCCACGTCGCGGGCGCCGATCTGCAGCGGCACGACGATGTTCATCAGCCCGGTGATGAAGGGCATCGCCATGAAGAAAATCATGATGACGCCGTGGGCGGTGAAGATCTGGTCGTAGTGGTGCGGCGGCAGGAAGCCGGCCGAGTCCGCGGACGCGACGGCAAGCTGCGTGCGCATCATGATGGCGTCGGCAAAGCCGCGCAGCAGCATGATCAGGGCGACGATGATGTACATCACGCCGATGCGCTTGTGGTCGACGGTGGTGAGCCACTCCGTCCACAGGTACTTCCACTTCTTGAAGTAGGTGATGGCGCCGAAGACCGCTAGGCCTCCCAGGCACACGGCGGCCAGCGTAACCATGACGATGGGGTCATGGTACGGAATGGCCTCGAGGGTAAGTTTCCCGAGCATTGTTAGTTGATTCCTGCGATCAGATTATTCGACGTGGAGGTGCACGTGGCGGAGTCCACGCCGGCCATCTTGGTCATCGTGCTGCCCAGAATGAAATCAAACATGGCGGGCGGCGCCGACGAATACTTCACGACCGGGTTGCGCTCGCTGCGCTTGGTCAGTTCCGCATAGACCTCGGGGGTCAGCGCGGTGGGAGCAGCCTTCGCTTCCTTGATCCAGTTGTCGAACCCTTCCTGCGACATGGCGTGCGCCTTGAAGCGCATGCCCGAGAAACCGCCGCCGCTGTAGTTGGCCGAAATGCCGGCGTAGGTGCCGATTTCGCGCGCGTTCAGGTGCAGCTTGGTTTCCATGCCGGCCATCGAATAGATCTGACTGCCCAGCTGGGGAATGAAGAACGAGTTCATGACCGAAGCCGACGTGATCCGGAAGTTGACCGGAACGTCCACGGGGAACGCGATCTCGTTGACCGTGGCGATGTCGTACTCGGGGTAGATGAAGAGCCACTTCCAATCCAGTGAAACCACCTCGATGGTCACCGGCTTGTGTTCGGACACGAGCGGCTTGTAGGGATCCAGCGCGTGCGTGGAGCGCCAGGTGATCACGGCAAGAATCGCCACGATGATACAAGGGACGGTCCAGACGACGGCTTCGATTGCCGTGGAGTGGGCCCACTTGGGCTGGTAGTCAGCTTTGGTGTTGGAAGCGCGGTACTTCCAGGCAAACGCCACGATCATGATGAGGACCGGGATCACGACGATGAGCATGAGCCCGGTCGCCGTCAGCAGCAACGTCTTTTCCTGGATGCCGATATCTCCCTTGGGGGAGAGGATTTCCATGTTGCAGCCGCCAAGCAGCATGACCGCGCCGACGCCAAATATGCGCGTAAGGGTCGCAAGGAGGGGGTGTTTCACGTACAGCCTTGGATGGAAGGTGGGAAATGCTGCAAAGCAGCAGACTGGAATGCTGCTAGGCAGCAACGTCCATCCTATCGGTTTGATCTGGGTCAAGCCTGCGACGAAAGGTCGCATTGCCTGGGAGAAATCCGGCCCAATGGCGGCGGATTCAGGGTTTTCCTAGGGGAGCAGAAGCCCCGAGGGGAGGGAGGGGGTGCGACGATATGTCGCACGTGCACATGGGGGTGTTGTAAAGATGTGTCGCCCCGCACAACTCATTCCGGAAGCACCTCGCGTTCCGGCCCCGGTTTTTTCGCCAGCTTGCGTTGCAGCGAGCGCCGGTGCATGCCCAGGAGGCGCGCCGCGGCGGAAACATTACCGCCCGTCTCGTGCAGGGCCTGGTGAATGTGCTCCCATTCTAGGCGGTGCAACGGCGTCATGGTCGTTTCGATCGTAACTGTTTCTGGCTTCACCAGACCCAGCGTGCGCAGGATCATGGGCGCCGTGGCCGGCTTGGGCAGATAGTCGTCGGCGCCGCGCTTGATGGCTTCCACGGCGGTCGCCACACTGGCATAGCCGGTGACGAGCAGGATGCGCATGTCTTCGCGCAGCGCGCGCAGCGGGCGGATCAGGGTCAGGCCGGAGTCTTCACCCAGGCGCAGGTCGACCAGGGCAAAGGCCGGACGGATTTCCTCGGCCACGCGTAGCGCCTCGGCGATGCCGGTGGCGGTTCGGGTTTCCAGGCCGCGGCGCGACAGGCTGCGCTGCAGGGTGCGCACGTAGAGTTCGTCGTCGTCGATCAGCAGGCCAAGATCGTTTGCATTCATCACATTCAGGTCCCGGGGTTGCCGAGAGGCAAATAAAAGCGGATGCGGGTGCCGCCGCCTTCGGCCGCGGTCATGGTCATTTCGCCGCCCATCTGTTCCACGGTGGCATGCGACAGGGCCAGGCCCACGCCCAGTCCTCCCGGCTTGCCGCTGTTGAACAGGCTGGTCGCCGGCAGCACGGCATGATCGGGATCGAAACCCCGTCCGTAGTCCCGAACTTCGCCGCGCAGGGCGCCGTAACCGTATTCCAGATGCAGGTCCACGCGGGGCGCGTCGGCGGATTCCCCCGCGTCCGCGGCGTTGTTCAGCAACGCCTGCAAGAGGTGGGCGATGGCGGGATCGACGCGCAGGCTGGTGGGCAGCGTGCCCGAGCGTTGTAGGTCGATGGTCGGCCGGATCAAACGCCACTGCCCCACGACGCGAACCAGATCCACGGCGGTTGGGACCGCCAGATTGCGGATGCGTTCCCGGCACAGGGCCAGAAGCTGGCTGAGGGTAGTGACGTCTTCGCGCAGGTCTTCGTCATCCTGGACCTCGGCGGCGATCTCGTCGGTCAGCAGCGTCATGGTGGCCAGCGGCGTGTTCAGCTCGTGCGCCATGGCGGCGGCGTGGGTGGCCAGGGCGACGATGCCTTCGTTGCGGGTGAAGCGTTCGCGCAGGCGGGCCAGTTCGCGCTCGCGGGCGCGCATGTCGGCGGCCAGGCGGGTCGAGAACACCAGCACCACGACGACCGAAATCAGGAAATTGGCGCCCAGGCCCCACAGCAGCAGGGTGTGGGGGTCCACGTCGCCGCGCAGGGGCTGACCGAAGATGGCGGCGGCGCCATAGCCCAGCACGCCGGCCAGCGCCGCAGCCAGCGCCCAGTTGCGCGGCAGCGCCAGCGCGGCCAGGGCGGTCAGGATCAGGAACATCGTGCCGAACGGATTGCTGATGCCGCCGCTCCAGCCCACCATCCAGGCCAGCACCGCCATGTCGATGAACAGGTGGCCGAAGGCGGTGGCGTGGGAGAGGTCGCGCGGATGGCGCAGGCGCAGGCTGGCGTAGACGTTGAAGCCGATCAGCATGCCCACGCCCAGCCACAGCGGTTCCAGCGGCAGATCCAGGCCCAGCACGCTGCTGGCGACGAGGACGGTGGCGGCCTGGCCCGCGATGGCGAGCCAGCGCAGGCTGCAGAGGGTACGCAGGAAGGAAAAGGCGGAACTACCGGGCATATCCAGATACAGAGGGCCGGCCAGCCTGCCGGCAGTTACGGGCGCCCGGCTGCGCGGAACGCTGGCATCCGGAGCGCGGCGGCGGTGGCCGGCTGCTGCCCGGGCCGGAAGGCGCGGGATTCGGACGTGCAGGCATTGTATGGTGAATCGGAGGGCGGCGCTGTCGCGGCGGCGGGGCGATGCGTCCCTGATATGTGGCCGCCGATAGGTGAACATGCGAGCATGGAGCGCCGGCGATAGGCATTCAAAAGGCGAGATCGCGGTGCGACCCCGCCACGCGGCAGGCGCGCGATGAGCGCCTGCCGCCCGTCATCAGTGGCCGTGACCGGCCGCCGGCGCGGCGGTCGCATTCAGCGGCCGGGCCACCGCGTCAATCGGCACGCGCCGCTGCTGACGGGCCGCGTCTTCCACGATCAGCGTCAGCGCGACGTGATCGCCCGGCACGATCTGCTTGGCCAGGTCGATGAGCATGACGTGGTAGCCGCCGGGTTTCAGGTCCACCGCCTGGCCGGCGGGCAGGTCGATGCCGGCCACCTGGCGCATCTTCATGACGTTGTCCTGCATCGCCATCTCGTGCACTTCCACGTGCTTGGCCGCCCGCGATTCCACGCCGACCAGCCGGCCGGCTTCCTTGGACGTCAGTTGCATGAACACGCCGGTCGCGTGCTGGTTGGGCACGGTCGCGCGCACCCAGGCGTCCTGCACGGACAGGCCGGCGTCCTGCGCCAGCGCAATATGGCTGAATCCGGCCAGGGCCAGGGCGAAGACGGCGGCCAAGGGTTTGATCGAAAGCTTCTTCATGAGGGTTTCCTTTGTTGGGTCAGAGCACGGTGCGCAGGTCTTGCGCGCATTCCTGCGCGCTCTGCTGATGGCGCAGCGCCACGCGCAGCTTGCCTTCGGCGTCGATGAGGTACGTCAGCGCGGTGTGGTCCATGGTGTAGGACGAGCCGGTCGGGACCTTCTGGTAGAACACCTTGAAGGCCTGGGCGGCGGCGCGGGTCTGTTCCGCCGTGCCGCGCAGACCGACGAAGCCGGGATCGAAGGCCTGGGTGTAGGCGCGCAGGATCTCAGGCGTGTCGCGCTCGGGATCCACGGTAATGAAGAGAACGCGCAGCTTGTCGGCGTCCTTGCCCAGCAGCGTCTTGATCTCGACGGCGCGGGTCAGCGCCGTCGGGCAGATGTCCGGGCATTGGGTGAAGCCGAAGAACAGCATGACTGGATGCCCGCGGTAGTCGGCCAGGGTGCGGGTTTTGCCGTCGGTGTCCTGCAACTGGAAATCGCCGGTGGTCATGCCGGACAGGTCCATACCGTGCAGCGGCGGGGCGTCGGGACCGCAGCCCGCCAGCGGCAGCAGCGCCAGCGTCGACAGCAGCAGGCGCCGTCGCGGGTCGGGAGCGCCCAATGCCGGGACGGCGGGCGTCACGCCGGCGGTCGTGCGCGAAAAAAGGGAATTCATTGAAACCTCTGGATTGACGAGTCGGCCACGCGGTCTGGCCGCGCGGCAAGTGCCGTCCGCAGCGCCTTACTAATTAGTAAGGGGCGTGGACGATCCTGGACAAAGTCATGCCAGCGGTGGCGGTGCGCGCGAACCCAGCGGCGGACCGTGGGCGGGCTGCGCGGGCAGGGCGCGATGCGCAGGAGGGAAGACAGGATGTCCGGCGGCCGTCAGCAGCAGCGGAGTCATGGCCGGCGCGGTGGCGGGCGTGACGTGGACAAGCAGGCCGAAGGGACATTGCGCGCCGGTGTTGGCGCTGTCGTGCGTGGCCTTGCCGCCGTCATCGGCTGGCAGCGCCACGGTGAATGACGACACGTTGCCCGCCGCCGAGCAGAATGTGACCTCGAGCCGGCCATCGTGCAGCGCGCGGGCGTCCGGCATGTAGCCAGCGGGCACCAGCGCCCGCAGCGTCAATGCCAGAATCGCCAGCCAAAGCACGGCGTCGGCGCGCAGGGCGCGCAGCGTGCACAGGAGGCGGGTCGACGAAGGCATGCAGGCATTCTATGCCAAGCGTTCCCGATTTCTTGGTACCCTTGAACGCACTTCTTTCCGACACGCGACCCCGTGCCCCAGGTTTCAGAGCTTTCCTTGTCCGTTTCGACTTTGTCCGCCGCCAGTTTGTCCAATGCCGACCCGTCCGCCGGGCCGGGACGCGCGGGCTCATATTCCCGTCTGTGGCTGGGCGCGCTGATGGTGGCGCTGCTGGTGTTGCTGACCGCCTGCGGCACGACCAAGGTCCAGCCGGGCTATTACCGGGTCCAGTCGGGCGACACGCTGTACCAGATTGCGCGCAAGGAAGGCACGACCGTCAGCAACCTGGTCCGGTGGAACAAGCTGTCGAACTCCAATTCGATCGAAGTCGGCCAACTGCTGCGGGTCGAGCCGCCCGCCGGGCAGGCGCGCACCTCGCCTCCCAGCAAGGCCAGCACCAAACCCAAACCCGCGCCGCGCGCCACCGCGTCATCCGGCAAGCGGCGCACGGCGCCGCCGGGCGCGATCTCGCTGGTCTGGCCCGCGCAGGGCAAGGTCACGCGCGGCTACGACGGTTCCCATTCAAACGGCATCGTCATCAGCAATTCCGCCGGCACGCCCGTCGTGTCCGCCGCGCCCGGCACGGTGGCGTATTCGGGCAGCGGCTTGCGCGGCTACGGGCATCTGGTCATCGTCAAGCACAATGCCAGCTTCCTCAGCATCTACGCGCACAACAGCAAGCTGCTGGTCAAGGAAGGGCAACGCGTGTCGCAGGGCCAGAAGATCGCCGAGATGGGCAACAGCGACAGCAAGCAGGTCGGGTTGTATTTCGAACTGCGCTACGACGGTCAGGCGGTCGACCCGGCGGGCTCGCTGCCGCCAAAGTAGCAGACGGCGGCTTTGCGCCAAGTAAAACAGTCTCCAACTTGCGGCAGGTGTCTGACACCATGGTGCAGCGTCTCGGAGGGTGTCAGACACCGAGTTCTTTCATCGGGTGTCAGACACCCGGATCTACGGCGCTTCCTGCGTCAGCGTCGATACAAACGCCGCCGTGCGTGAATCACTCGGATTCGTGAACACCGACCGCGAATCCCCGGCCTCCACCACCACGCCATCCAGCAGAAACACCACTTCCCGCGACACGCTGGCCGCCAGCCGCAGATCATGCGTGGCCATCAGCATCGTCATGCCTTCCGCGGCCAACTGACGCAGCACATCCACCACTTCCGCCGCCAATCCCGGATCCAGCGCCGAGGTCGGCTCGTCGCACAGCAGAACCCGCGGCGCCGGCGCCAGCGCGCGGGCGATCGCCACGCGCTGCTGCTGGCCGCCGGACAGATTCGCCGGCCAGGCTTCCGCCTTTTCCAGCATCCCCACCTTGCGCAGCAATTCCTCTGCCCGCGCGCGTGCACGGTCGGCGGGCCACTTCTGTACCGTCACCAACCCTTCCATCACATTGCCGATCACGGTCTGATGCGGAAAGAGCTGAAAGTTCTGGAACACCATGCCGGTCTGCTTGCGCACCGCCTGGACCTGTTCGCGCGCCAGCTTGCGGCCGGGTTCAAAGTCGACCGTTTCCGGACCGATCTCCAGCCGTCCGCGATCCGGCACTTCCAGCAGGTTCACGCAGCGCAGCAGCGTGCTCTTGCCGCTGCCCGACGGGCCGATCAACGCCGTGACGCTGCCTTCGTCGATCTGGACATCCACCTGCTTGAGCACGGGATTGCCGCCGAAGGACTTTTCGATCTTTTCAAGGCGGATCATCGGGTCTTCTCGCTAAACATCGCATGCTGGCCGAAGCGCCGTTCCAGCCGCACTTGCGCGGCGGACAGGACGGAACTGAACGCCAGGTAGATCAGCGCCGCTTCCGTATAGAGAATCAGCGGCTCATACGTGACGGCCGCGATGCGCTGCGCGGCCTGGAAGATTTCCGGCACCGTCAGCACCGCCGCGAGCGACGTGTCCTTGACCAGCGCGATGAACGAATTGGACAGCGGCGGCACGGCCACGCGGGCCGCCTGCGGCAGGATCGTGCGGCGCAACGCCTGGCCGCGCGTCATGCTGAGCGAATAGGCGGCTTCCCACTGACCCTTGGTAATCGATTCGATCGCGCCGCGGATCACTTCGGAGTTGTACGCGCCGACGTTCAGCGTGAAGCCGATCAGCGCCGCGGGCAACGGGTCCAGCACGATGCCCACGCTGGGCAGGCCGTAGAAGATCACGAACAGCTGCACCAGCAGCGGCGTGCCGCGGATGAGCCAGACGTAGAAGCGGACCACCGCCACCAGCGGCGCGGGCCCGAACAGCCGGATCAGCGCCACCACGAACGCCAGCGCCAGCCCCAGCGCAAACGACATCAACGTCAGCGGAACCGTGAAGACCAGCCCCGCGTGCAGCAGCGGCCAGAACGAGTCCGCCATCAGCTGCACCCAGGCCGGCACCGACCATTCACCTATTTTTGCCAGCAGCCAGTCGGGCAGGACGGCGTGCAGCCAGGGGGGCAGCGTCATGGGCGCTCCAGTGGTTTATTGCGCGGACAGGTCCGTGCCGAAGTACTTGACCGAGATGGTCTTGTACGTGCCGTCAGCCTTGATGTCGGCCAGCGCCTTGTTGATGGCGGCCTGCAGCTCGGGGTTGTTCTTGCGGATCAGGACGCCCGAATTGCTGAATTCCGCCGTCTTGTCGGTGGCCGCGATCTTGACGCGGGCGTTGGGCTTCTGCTTCTTGAAGTCCAGGAACGACAGGTTGTCGTTGACGGTGGCTTCGACGCGGCCGGAGGTCAGCAGGTCGATGGCTTCATTGAAGCCCTGCACGGCGACCACTTCCGCACCGTGGTTCTGCGCCAGCTTGCCGAAGTTGCTGGTCAGCGTGTTGGCGGACTTCTTGCCCTTCAGGTCTGCAAAGGACTTGATGCTGGTGTTGTCGTCGCGCACGATCAGCACGGCGGCGGACGAGATGTAGGGATCGGAGAAGTCGTACTTGGCGCGGCGCGCATCCGTAATGCCCACCTGGTTGATCACGGCGTCGTAGCGCTTGGCGTCCAGACCGGCGATCAGGCCGTCCCACTTGCCTTCGACGAATTGCGCCTTCACGCCCAGGCGCTCGGCGATGGCGCGGCCAATGTCCACGTCAAAGCCGGTAAGCTTGCCCGATGCGTCGTGGAAGGTGAAAGGCGCGTAGGTGCCTTCGGTGCCGATCTTGAAGACGCCCGCGGATTTGATCTGGTCCAGTTCGGACTGGGCATGGGCGGCGGACAGGGCGGCGACCTGCACGAGGCCGGCGATGAGCAGCGTACGGAAGAGTTTCATGGCAATGCTCCACGGATGATCACTGTGGAGAGCATGTGGGCCTGCAATGCCCTCCGGCGTAGCGGCACTCTAACAACCGGCCTATTTTTCCACAAAGCATATGGAATAGTAAAAATATAGCTACAAGTCATATAGCTTTACCGAACGCCCGGGGCACGAAAGCCCGGGGCACGAAAGCCCGGGGCACGAAAGCCCGGGGCAGTCGGTCCGGGATCCTTCTGGCGTTACGTTGGCGGAGACGGGTGTGGAACAGCAATGGAACAGGCGTGCGTTCATGGTGGCGGCAGCGGGCGCTGCCGCGGCGGGGGCAATGCCCACGCAGGCCTCTGGCGGCGCGGCGCCCATGCCGGGCGGCGGCAGCATCACCGATGTGGCGGGCTTGCGGGTGGGGCATTACACCGAGACGCGCCGGCCCACCGGTTGCACGGTCATCATTGCCGAGGCCGGCGCGACGGGCGGCGTGGACGTGCGCGGCGCGGCGCCCGGTACGCGCGAGACCGACCTGCTCAACCCGATCAACATGGTCGACAAGGTGCACGCGGTAGTGCTGACAGGCGGCAGCGCGTTCGGCCTGGACGCGGCGTCGGGCGTGATGCGCTATCTGGAAGAAAAGAAGATCGGCTTTGACGTAGGCGTGGCCTTCGTGCCGATCGTGCCAAGCGCGGTGTTGTTCGACCTGGGCGTGGGCGACGCGTCGGTGCGGCCCGATGCCGCCGCCGGTTACCAGGCCTGCCGGTCGGCTACCGCCGACGCGCCGCAGGAAGGCAACGTGGGCGCGGGCGCGGGGGCGACGGTGGGCAAGCTGTATGGCCCCAAGCGCGCCATGAAGGGCGGCATCGGCAGCGCGTCGCTGACGGTGGCGGGCGTGACGGTGGGCGCCATCGTTGCGGTCAATGCCGTGGGCGATGTGCTGGACCCGGCCACCGGGCGCATCCTGGCCGGCGCGCGCACCGAAGACGGCAAGATGCTGTTCGACACGCGCGCGGCCATCCTGGCGGGCGACCTGCCCAAGTCAATGCGCGCGGGCGCGGCCACCACCATCGGCGCCGTGGCCACTGATGCGCGGATCACCAAGGCCGAAGCCCAGAAGATCGCCGGCATGGCGCACGACGGCCTGGCGCGCACGATCAACCCCATCCACACCATGCTCGACGGCGACACGATCTTCGCGCTGGGCACGGGCGCGTCGGGCAAATCCGCCAACGTGATGCTGCTGGGTGTCATGGCCGCCGAGGTCATGGCGATCGCGGTGCAGCGCGCGATCCTGGCCGCGCGCGCCATTGACGGCTATCCGGCCGCGGTGGATTTCGTGGGGTGATGCCGCTGACCCGCGCCTGTCACACAAGCCCGCCATGATGACAGGCGCCGGCACGACGCCGGGGCGGGGGCGCACATGCAGGAAGGCGAACGACTCAATGGCGTGACGCATCTGGCCGGGCTGGCGCTGGCGGTGCTGGCTTCCGGCGCCTTGATCACCCGCGCGGCCGAGCTGCGCGTGGACACGCGGCAGATCGTCAGTTGCGCGGTGTTCGCGGCGTCGATGATCGCGGTGTATGCGTCGTCTTCGCTGTTCCACTGCACGCAAGGGCGCCGCAAGGCGATGTGGGCCAAGGCGGACCACTGCGCGATCTATCTGCTGATAGCCGGTACGTACACGCCGCTGGCGTACGGCCCCGTGGATCATCGGTGGGGCGCCGCGATGGGGGTGGCGATCTGGCTGCTGGCCTTCGTGGGCATCAGCCGCGAACTCTGGTGGGCGCGCAACGCGCCGCCGGCCTTGCCGCTGTATTTGCTGATGGGATGGCTGGGTGTGGCCTTTGCCGCGCCGATCGCGGGCGCGCTATCGACGGCGGGGCTGACGTGGCTGTTGGCGGGCGCCGCCATCTACACGATCGGGACGCTGTTCTATGCCAACGACAAACGCTGGCGCCATGCGCACGGCATCTGGCATCTGTTCGTCATGGGCGGCACGGCCTGCCATTTCGTG
Organism: Achromobacter sp. UBA2119; assembly: GCF_002331005.1. NCBI lineage: Bacteria > Pseudomonadati > Pseudomonadota > Betaproteobacteria > Burkholderiales > Alcaligenaceae > Achromobacter > Achromobacter sp. UBA2119. The sequence continues at coordinate 475,773 of NZ_DCYD01000015.1, forward strand.
ACGGTCTTCGGCTTTCTGGAGCACGCGCCAAGCTAGCGCGCCTTGCTTCACGCCGACGGCGAGGTCCCCTCAGCGCCAGGCCGCCAGCGGCAGCATGCCTTCACGGTCTTTCACTTTGCGCATGACGATATGCGAACAGAGATCGCGCACGCCCGGGATCTTGCTGAGCTTGTCCTCGACAAAATTCGAAAATGCCGACAGGTTGCGCGTACGCACGGTGAGGATGTAGTTGGACGCGCCAGTGACGATGGCCGCCTCGGTGATCTCGTCGTGCAGCGCGATGCCCGCCAGAAACTCCTCGTGCCATCCCGCGCGCGACTGGTCCAGCGACACATGCACGATGGCCTCCAGCTCGAAGCCCAGCTTCTCGGCGTCCAGCAGCGCACGGTAGCCGCGGATGAGCCCGGCTTCTTCCAGCGCGCGCACACGGCGCAGGCAGGCGGAGGGCGACAGGGCCACCTGTTCCGCCAGGTCCTGATTGCTGAGGTGGCCGTCTTCCTGCAGGCGGGCCAGAATGCGCTGGTCTATGACGTCAATCTGCATGGCGCAATCCAGTTCGAAAAAATGATGATGGATGCAATTTAATGCGGAAAACGCGGGTAAGTCACGACGGTATTTGCAATTTTTCGGACTGACTGCGCTGATAGCATGTATCCGGAAATTTGCTGAAGGAATGGAACATGAACACTCGTGAAGCCTGCGTCAACGCCGACCGCCAGGATCCCCTGGCCCACGTGAAAGAACAATTCGACCTGCCGCCCGGCGTGCTCTACCTAGACGGCAATTCGCTGGGCGTGCTGCCCAAGACCGCCGCGGCCCGCGCCGCGCAGGTCATCACCGAAGAATGGGGCACGGGCCTGATCCGCAGCTGGAACACCGCGGGCTGGTTCGATCTGCCTGCGCGCTTGGGCGACAAGCTGGGCCGCCTGCTGGGCGCTCGCGAGGGCGAGCTGGTCGTCACCGACACCACGTCGCTCAACATCTTCAAGGCGCTGGCCGCCGCGCTGCGCATCCAGCAGCACAAGCACCCCGCGCGCCGCGTCATCCTGTCCGAGCGCGACAACTTCCCCACCGACCTCTACATGATCCAGGGCATGATCGACCTGCTGCAGCAGGGCTACGAAATGCGCCTGATCGACGACGACCTGCCGCTGGACAAGGCGCTGGACGACTCCGTTGCCGTCATGCTGCTGTCCCACGTCAATTACCGCAGCGGCCAGATGCACGACATGGCCGCCGTCACGGCGCAGGCGCACGAACACGGCGCGCTGGCCATCTGGGATCTGGCGCACGCCGCGGGAGCAGTGCCCGTCGACCTGAATGGCGCCAATGCCGACTTCGCCGTGGGCTGCACCTACAAGTATCTGAACGGCGGCCCCGGTTCGCCCGCGTTCATCTGGGTGGCCCCGCGTCACACCAAGGATTTCTGGCAGCCGCTGTCCGGCTGGTGGGGCCACAGCCGCCCGTTCGACATGGCCGTGGCCTACGAGCCCGCGGGCGGCATCCGCCGCTACCTGTGCGGAACGCAGCCCATCGTGTCGCTGTCGATGGTCGAATGCGGCCTCGATGTCGCGCATGCCGCCGGCATGGACGAAGTGCGCAAGAAGTCGCTGGCGCTGAGCGACCTGTTCATTGAACTGGTCGAATCGCGTTGCGCCGGCCATCCGCTGACGCTGGTGACGCCGCGCACGCACGCCGATCGCGGCAGCCACGTCAGCTTCCGCCATCCCAACGGCTTCGAAGTCATGCAAGCCCTGATCGCACGTGGCGTGATCGGCGATTACCGTGAACCCGAGGTCCTGCGTTTCGGCCTGACGCCGCTGTATTTCGGCTACGCCGACGTCTGGGACGCGGTCGACATCCTGAAGGACGTGCTGGATACCCGCGCGTGGGACAAGCCCGAGTTCAAGCAGCGTTCCGCCGTGACCTGATTCCGGTATCAGGCCTCGTCGCGCCGGCCTCGCGGGCCGTACATCACACAAAAATGCGCAGTACAGGAGGAGACAATGCAACAACAGAAAGGGTTCGGCCAGATTGCCGAACGCGAACAGGGGCTCAAGCGCCGGCTGACGTCCGGCCAGATGAGCATGATTGCCATCGGCGGAGCCATCGGCACGGGCCTGTTCCTGGGCAGTAAATTCGCCATCGGCTTTGCCGGGCCCAGCGTGCTCATCAGCTATGCCATCGGCGGCGTGATCACGCTGCTGCTCATGGCCTGCCTGGCCGAAATGACGGTCGCGCATTCCACGTCCGGCTCGTTCGGCGCCTATGCCGAACACTACATCGGCCCGCTCGCGGGCTTTCTGGTGCGCTATGCGTATTGGTCCTGCGTGGTGCTGGCCGTGGGCACGGAAGTCACGGCGGTGGCCAAATACATGGCTTTCTGGTTTCCCGGCGTGCCCGGATGGTTATGGGTGTGCATCTTTTCCGCGGCGCTCATCCTCATCAACGCCCTGAGCGTCAAGGCCTTCGGCACGATCGAATACTGGTTCTCGACCATCAAGATCAGCGCCATCATCGGCTTCATCATCCTGGGCGCCTATGTGGTCTGGGGCAACCCGCAGTACGGCACCGCGAACTACACCGCGCATGGCGGGTTCTTTCCGAACGGCGTGTGGGGCATGTGGATCGCGGTCGTGATCTCGATCTTCAGTTACCTGAGCGTCGAGATGATCGCCGTGGCAGCCGGTGAAGCCGAGGATCCGGAACGCGCGGTCAAGCAGGCGTTTCGCGCCACCATTGTCCGGCTTGTCGTGTTCTACCTGCTGACACTGGCGCTCATCCTGGCCATCGTGCCGTGGGATGATGCCGGCAAGGGCGGCAGCCCCTTCGTGCAGGTGATGGAGGTGCTTGATATTCCGGGCGCGGCAGGTGTCATCAACTTCATCGTCCTGGTGGCCGCGCTGTCGGCCATGAACAGCCAGCTCTACATCACCACGCGCATGATGTTCAGCCTGTCGCGCGCGGGCCATGCGCCGTCGGCGTTGGGCCGGCTGTCCAGCAACGGCACGCCGCTGAACGCGCTGTTGCTGTCGACCAGCGGCATCGCCATCGCCACAGTGCTGAACGTGCTGTACCCCGAAACGGCCTTCACGCTGATGATGGCCATCTCGATGTTCGGCGCGCTCTTTACCTGGATGATGATCTTCGTCACGCACTATTTCTTCCGCCGCCGCTGGGTCCGCGAAGGCGGCGCAAAGCTGTCGTTCCGCATGCCGGGATTTCCGGTGCTGACGCTGCTGGGCGCGGGGGCAATGCTGGCGATTCTGGTGACCACGTACTTCACCAGCGTCTTCAAGCTGACGCTGGTGTTTGGCGTGCCGTTCCTGGTGCTGCTCGCCGCGGCGTACTACCTGCTGTTCAAGAAACGCGGCGAAGCGGTCGCCATGAATACGCGGCAGCGTGCGTGATGGGTCGTCAACGGCCGCGCTTTTCGGCGCGGCCGTTTGTCATCAGACGGCCGCGACGGCGCGCTCGGTGCGGGGCGCGGCTGGCGCCGGCGCGGGGGCCGGGGCGAACACGCGCAGTCGATGGCCGTCGGGGTCGAGCGCCACAAAGGTGCGGCCGAAATCCATGTCGGTCGGCGCCTGCAGGATGGGCAGGCCGCGCAGGCTCCAGTCCACGTGACGCTGGTTGACCGCATCGGCATCGGCCACCGTGAACGCCAGTTCGGACGCTCCGCCGCGTCCGGCGGCTGCCGGCGCCACCGTGTAGCGCGACCACAAGCCCAGCATCAGCCCTGAGTCCAGCGCAAACAGCGCAAACGTGGGCGACGATTCGATGGGCGGGCGCTGCAGCAGCGCGCTGTAGAACGCGGCGCTGGCCTGCGGCTTTTCCACATACAGAATGACGAAATTGGTGTCTGACATGATGCGCTCCGGGGGTTGGATGCGCTCATGATAGGCAGAGGTACTGTCAGTTTTTGGCAGTAGTGAACATCAGTCCTTGCGCGCCTCGTGATCCAGCGCGCGCCACGCCTTGAGCAGGATGTGCCGTCGTTTGGGATACCTGGCGCCGATAGCCAGCGTGGCGATGCGGTCGGTGCGGAAATGGCGGAAGTCACCGCGCAATTCGCACCAGGCCATCACCAGCCGCACGCTGTCGAAAAAGCCCAGCGCGAACGGCCAGATGACGCGGCTGGAATCGGATCCCTTGTCATCGCGATACGTGATTTCCAGCTTCTGTTCGCCGCGGATGGCCTGGCGGATCAGCGCCACGTCGACGCGGTCCGTGACGGCCACGGCGCTGGGGGCAACCAGCAGCGGAATGGCGTCAAGCTCGTCGCGCAGTTCCTGCGGCAGCACCGCACCGATCTTGGCCAGCGCATTGCGCGCGGCCAGCCCCAGGCGTTCGTCCGAGCGGCGGGCCACCCAGCGCGTGCCCAGCACCAGCGCCTCGATTTCTTCGGTGCTGAACATCAACGGCGGCAGCATGAAGCCGGGCCGCAACACATAGCCCACGCCCGGTTCTCCCTCGATTTCCGCGCCCTGGCATTGCAGCGTGGCGATGTCGCGATACAGCGTGCGCAGGCTGATGCCCATCTCGGCCGCAAGCCGATGGCCGCTGACGGGCAGGCGGTGGCGGCGCAGGGTCTGGAGCAGCTCCAGGAGGCGTTCGGTGCGGGACATGGGGGCGGGGGAAGGGCAGACGGCGCAATACTGCCATGGATTGGCAGCAGGCGGCGAATGTCCTGCCCGGGATTTGAGCCCCGGATCCGCAGTCTTACTTGGCGGCCGGCTTGCCCGACGCCACGTCCAGCACCGACCCGTCTTCCAGACTGACGCGGTAGATCTCGCGCACGACATTGCCTGCAAAGCCGATCTCAACAATGGACACGTCCTTGAAGGTCGTCTCGATGCCCTCGGGCAGCACGGCGTTGAACTTGTCGGATTCCGCCTTCATGGCGTCCTGCAGCCGCGCGTCGTACGGCGTCATGCTGTAGACCAGCGTGGTGTGCGGGTTGTGCGCGCGCACTTCCTTGCCGTCCTGCATGACGTTCACGCCGCTCACGCCCAGCGTCTTGACCAGTTCCTTGCCGGCATCTCCCATCTTGGCGTAGACCGGGCCGGTCACGCGCGGCAGCGGGCCGTCGCGCAGCGGGGCGAGGGCGGCGGTGGCCACGGTGTTGTAGCGCATCATGTCCTCGAAGCCCTGGCCGCTTTTGACCACACCCAGGTCCAGCCACCACGGATGGCCCGCGCCCTTGGCGGCCTCGGTCGGATAGAAGGTCTTGAGCGTGACGCGCAGCGGCGCCGGCGGTTTGGGCAACGCTTTCAGCATGCGCGCGGGCGTCTGCGGATCGGCGTTGTGGATGTGGACCACGGTGACGTGCGGCAGGTTGGGCGTGTCGGCTTCGGTCTTCAGGCCGAGTTTGATCAGATCTTCCTTGAGGACGCCGGTGATCTTGGCGTCGAGCACGGCGTTCACGTCTGCCGGCAGGCGGTAGACCACGCCGTAGGTGGCCTTGTGCGCGCGGAACTCGGGCTGGCCGATAGCGCTGTTGTCGATGGCGGCGGCCTGGGCGGCGCCGGCGGTGAACAGGCCGAAGAGGGCCAGATGCAATGCACGTTTGATCATGGGATTTCCCGGTTGTCGTGGACGTGACCCGCGAGAGTCATCCGCAGTGTGGCCAGCGCGGATGTACGCCGTATTGCATCAAGGCCAAGATTTCCGATACCAACCGGCGTTTATCCGATTGGTCCTGGCGGGAGCCAGTCATTCGCTAGCCCAGGAACATGACCGCCACGATGGCGATGCCGAGCAGCAGGTTCACACCGACCCAGCGCCGGATGCCGGCCATCGCCTGGCCGCCCCTGGGCCAGTCGGACGCCGCCACGGCAGCGGCCAGCCGCTTGAACAGCGCGAACCGGATGTGGCCGAAGATCGCCACCATGACGATGCCGCCGCTGGCCATCAGCGTCCAGTTGCGGGGCATGAAGAACGAGCCGCCCGTCTGCGCGGCCTGGCTGGCCGACGAGCCGATCATCCAGGCGCCGGTCACGAGAATCAGCACGATGGCCGCCAGCACGGCATTCAGAAAGGGGCCCAGCACCGAGGCCAAGAGCGGCAACCGCACCGGCGGATCCAGTTTCGCGGCCGCCGGCCGCAGAAAACAGTGGGCGAACAGCATGCCGCCCACCCAGAGGATCACGGCCATGACGTGGAGAAATTGCAGGACGGCGTAGAGCATGGGATCAGCCTGTGGAAAGCGCCGCCGCGGGAGGCGGCGGACGTCGTACGGATGATATCTCCGCAAACCCGACGCGCGGACTTGACCAGGATCATGGTTTTGCATTTAGAATGAGAACGATTGTTATTTGTAGTTATGAATTTTGTAGTTAGTGAGTCAGGGAGCCGTCCGTGCCGAATTCCGTGCTCGCCTCGGGCGACGCCGTCAACATGCTGTACCGCACCCATCACGGATGGCTGCACGGCTGGCTGCGCGCCAAGCTGGGCAACAGCTTCGATGCCGCCGATCTTGCGCAGGACACCTTCGTGCGCGTGCTGCGGCACCGGCACGAACTGGACGCGCTGCGCGAGCCGCGCGCGTACCTGACCACCATCGCCAAGCGCCTGCTGCTGAACCACCATCGCCGCCGATCGGTCGAGCAGGCCTACATGGAAGCGTTGGCGTTGATGCCCGAGGCGCTCGCTCCTTCCCCCGAACAGCGCTTCATCATCCTGGAGACGCTGCAGGAAATTGAAGAAATGCTGGCCGGCCTGTCGCTGCCCGCCCGCCAGGCGTTCCTGATGGCGCAACTGGAAGGCCTGAGCCATGGCGAAATCGCAGACAAGCTCAACGTGTCGCTGCGCACCGTGCACCGCTACATCACCAAGGGATACGAGCAATGCATCATGGCGGTGATGTGAGCGCGCCAGCGGAACCGGCAGCCGAGCTGCCCGCCGTCGAGCGCAACGTCGCACGCGAGGCTGCGCGGTGGCTGATGCGGCTGAGCTCAGGCCGGGCTACCGACGCGGACGTCCATGCCTGCGACCAATGGCGCGCCAGCAAGGCCGAGCACGAACATGCCTGGCAGCGGGCGCAGCGCGTGAATGCGCGCTTCGGCCTCATTCCGTCGGCGCTGGGCATGGCAACGCTGAATCGACCGGACCTCAAGAGCCGCCGCGCCACGCTCAAGACGCTGGTTGCCCTGATTGTGGCCGCGCCGGTCGGCTGGGCTGCCTGGCGGGCCGATCCCCTGGACTGGAGCGCCGATTACCGGAGCGCCGCCGGCGAGCGGCGCGACGTGATCCTGGCCGACGGCTCGACGCTGCACCTGAATACCTCCAGCGCCGTCGACGTGCTGTTCGACGACGCGACGCGCCTCTTGCGCCTGCGCGCCGGCGAGATCGCCGTCCATGCGGTGGCGGACCCCGCCAGCCATCCGCGTCCCTTCATCGTGCGGACGCGGCTGGGCGATATCGAGGCGCAGGCCTCGCGCTTCTGTGTGCGCGAGGAGAGCGGGCGTTGCCAGCTCAGCGTGCAGGAAGGGCGCGTGCGCGTCAGCAGCGCCGGACAGCCGGGGCGCTACGTGGACGTGGCGGCCGGCGAGCAGCGCAGCCTGTCGCCCGATGGCGCCGGCCCCGCGACGCCCGCCGATCCGCATGCCAGCGACTGGCTGCGCGGCGTGCTGTACGCCAGCGCACTGCGGCTGGACACCTTCGCGGCCGAGCTTGGCCGCTACCGGCAGGGCATCCTGCGCTGCGCGCCGGAGATCGCGCACCTGCGCATCTCCGGCGCCTTCCAGTTGCACGACACGGACGCGGTGCTGGCGGCGCTGCCCGCCACCTTGCCCGTGCAGGTGCGCTACCGCACGCCGTATTGGGTAACGATCGTGCCTCGCGACACCTCGGCGTGAGGCGCGGGGTCGGCATGGCGGATCACGTTCACGGCGTTGCCCCGCCTTTTTCCGGCGCGCTGAAAATATTTTTGAAAATGCTGTCCGGTTTTGATTTCACGCGGGTCATGGTCTGTATAGGCACACGGATGCCGATACCTGTTGGATCCAAAGGACGACCATGGCTTACTACCCCGCCGGCCGCGCAAGCGGCTCCCGAGCAGCCCGAGGCGCGCAATGCCGGCTGACCCGTCTTACCGCTGCCGTGCATGCGGCGCTGGCCCTGACCGCTGCATCCGCCGCGATGCTGCCGGCCTCCGCCGCGCAGGCGCAAGGCGCCGCGGTGACGCAGGCCGGGGCGCGCGGCTACAGCATCCCGGCGGGATCGCTGGCGGACGCGCTGCCGCGTTTTGCGGACAGCGCCGGCGTGACGGTGCTGTTCGATGCGGCGCTGGTGGGCCGGCGCCGCACCGCCGGACTGCAGGGGGCGTACTCCGTGCATGAAGGGTTCGCGCGTCTTCTGGCGGGCAGCGGGCTGGGCGTGCAGGAACGCAGCGCGGGCGTCTTCGTGCTGCAGGCGTTGCCGCAGGGCAGCGTGACGCAGCTTGCGCCGGTGCAGATCGACGGCGAAGCGGCCGTCGTCACGCCGGCCTGGGAAACCAGCACCGATCGCCGCCGCCTGGACGATCTGCAGATCCGCAACTGGACCGACCTGAGCCGGCGCGCGGAACCGGGCGTGAATTTCAATCGCACGACCAACAGCATCAACATCCGGGGCCTGGACCAGGACCGTGTGCTGACGCGGGTGGACGGCATCCGCCTGCCGTGGCTGGACGACGGCGCGCGCGGCGTGAAGGGCGGCCTGGAAGCGGTGGACTTCAACAGCCTGTCGCGCCTGGACATTGTGCGCGGCGCGGACGCCACGGGCGGCGGCTCGGGCGCGATTTCGGGCATCGCCGACCTGCACACCCTGAATCCGGCGGATCTGCTGGGCGGCGGCAAGACCTTTGGCGCGCTGGCCAAGACCGATTACGACTCCGCCGACAACAGCTGGGGCGCCAACGCCGCGCTGGCGGGCCAGATCCACAGCAATACGTTCTGGCTGGTGCAGGCCGGCGTGCGCAACGGCCACGAACTGGACAACCGCGGCGACGCCGGCGGGTACGGCGCCAAGCGCAGCAAGCCCAGCCCCGAAGACTACGATCAGCGCAGCTTCCTCATGAAGCTGCAGCAGCGCGTGGACGGCGCGCATGTGTTCGGCCTGACGGGCGAATACTTCAAGCGCAATGCCGACATCGACAACAAGTGGGAGCAGGGCCCCGGCACCAGCTACCTCATCGGCGAAAACAGCACCCGCAAGGAAACCGAGCGCGAGCGCGTGTCGTTCGACTACACGTACACGGCGCCGGACTCGGGCAGCCTGGTCGACACCGCACACGCCGTTGTGTATTGGCAGCGCGTGCGACTGGACAATTCGCTGGACGGCATCCGGGGCGTCGATGCGCGCGCGTTCATCAGGCCGGGCGATCCGTTCCGCTACGGCTTTCCCAACGGTCCCTACGGCCGCAGCAATTCGATCCAGCAGACGCTCTTCGGCGCCAGCACGGAGTTCACCAAGCGCATCGCGGGCGCGTCGGTGTCCCAGCTGTGGTCGTTCGGCGGCGAGTGGTACGGCAACAAGACCGAGCAGAATTCCAGCGGCTACGACAACTGCCCGGTGATCCGACCCGGCACGCTCGCGCCGTTCGGCCCGCGCGCGTGCGACATGCTGCACACCAACCAGGCCGACGTGCCGCAGTCCAAGGGCAATCAGTGGGCGCTGTGGGTGCAGGACGAGTTCAGCTTTGCCGATGGCAAATACACGCTGGCGCCGGCCTTGCGCTACGACCACTACGAGCAACGGCCGCAGTCCACCGCCGGCTATGAAAGCAACCCCAACGCGGCCGCGCTGCCGCCCAGCAACAGCGGCAGCCGCTTCTCGCCCAAGCTGCTGGGCACGTGGCGGGCGGCCGAGCAGCTCAGCCTCTATGCGCAATACGCCTACGGCTTCAAGGCGCCCAGCGCCACGCAGCTCTACACCAACTACGGCGGCCCCGGCACCTATCTGCGCGTGGGCAACCCGTACCTGAAACCCGAAACCAGCAAGGGCTGGGAACTGGGCGCCAAGCTCGGTACCGACGACCTCGGCGGTGCGGTATCGTTCTTTGATAATCGTTATCAGAACTTTATCGATGGCGATGTGCCGCTGAATCCCAATTCGCCGCAGTGGCAGCTGGGTTGGGCGGGGCAGTATCCGCTGGGCGTGACGGGCAACGTCAACCGCGCCAAGGTCCGCATCTACGGCGCCGAGGCCAGCGCGCACTGGAAGTTTGCGCCGGGTTGGCGCACGTGGGGCTCGCTGGCTTGGGCGGTGGGCAAGGACGAGGGCACGGGGCAGTACCTGAACTCCGTCGCGCCGCTCAAGGCGATACTGGGCGTCGGGTATGGCCGCGACGTGTGGGGCGTGGACGCCATGCTCACCACGGCCATGCAGCGCAACAAGGTCGAGTATCCCGATGCGTCGCCCGACGCGCCCAATCCCGACTTCAAGGCGCCGGGCTATGGCGTGGTGGACCTGATGGGCTACTGGCGTCCGGCTGCGGTGAAGGGCTTGCAGGTGCAGGCGGGCGTGTTCAACCTGTTCGACAAGAAGTACTGGGAGGCCATCAACGTGCCGACCGCGGGCGCCACCGCGATCCCGCGTGCGGTGGATTGGTACACGGAACCGGGACGCAGCGTGCGCGTCTCACTGACATATCAATATTGAGTTCGGTCCGCCGCCCATTCGGCGCGACCGGACCGGCGGCGGTTTTCTGCAGTGTTTTTTTGCACCGGCCGGAGGGCCTACGATGACGAATAATGATTTCTCGACCCGCGCTGAAGAACTGCGTGCCCGCAATGAGGCGCTGGCGGCGTCGCAACCCGGGCTGCGCGCCCGCAATCTGGCCCAAGCGTTGGGCGTGTCCGAGGCCGAGTGGGTGGCCGCGGGCTGTGGCGGCGTGAAGGCGACGGCGCTGCGTGGCACGCCGCAAGAGATCTTCCACGAACTGGGCACGCTGGGCGAAGTGATGGCGCTGACGCGCAACGACTGGTGTGTGCACGAGCGCCATGGCGTGTATCAGGACATCCAGGCCGACGGTCCGGTAGGTCTGGTGCTGGGACCGGACATCGACCTGCGCGTGTTCTTCACCGCCTGGAAGTCGGCCTGGGCGGTCGAGCAGGATGGCCGCCAGAGTCTGCAGTTCTTCGACGGCGCGGGCGTTGCGGTGCACAAGGTCTACCGCACTGACGGCACGGACGCTGCCGCGTGGGATGCATTGGTTGCGCGCTTCGCGGGCGAGTCGCAATGGCCCGTGGCCCAAGCCTACGCGCCGTCCGCCGACGCCGAGCAGGTCGAGGACGCTTCCGCCTGGCGCGAAGCGTGGCTGGGCATGAAGGACACGCACGAGTTCTTCCCGCTGCTGCGCAAGTTCAAGGTGTCGCGCCTGGCGGCCCTGACGGCGGCCGGCGAAGACCTGGCGCAGCCGGTGCCTGCCGACGCCGTGGAGCGCATGCTGCAATCGGCGGCCGAAGCGGGCCTGCGCATCATGTGCTTCGTGGGCAACCGCGGCATGATCCAGATCCACTCCGGTCCGGTGCAGTCGCTGCGCCGCACCGGCCCGTGGTTCAACGTGCTGGATCCCAAGTTCAACCTGCACCTGGACACCACGGCCATCGCGTCGGCCTGGGTGGTCAACAAGCCGACGACCGACGGCTGGGTCACCTCGCTGGAGGTGTACGCCAGCACGGGCGACCTGATCGTGCAGTTCTTCGGTGAACGCAAACCCGGTCAGCGGGAAATCCCGCAATGGCGCGACCTGATGGTCAGCCTGTGCAGCGCGCCGCTGGCCGCTTGAGCGCATAAGGAAACGAGAGCGATGAAGAAATGGTTGGCAGTGGCGGCCTGGTTGTTGGCGGCAGGCGCGCAGGCGGCGCCGCCCGAACGGGTGGTGACCTTGGGCGGCACCGTGACCGAGATCGTGTATCAGCTCGGGCAGGGCGGCAAGCTGGTGGGAGACGATCTCTCCAGCCTGTACCCGGAGGCCGCGACCAAGCTGCCGCGCGTCGGCTATTACCGTGCGGTGCCGGTGGAAGGCGTGCTGGCGCTCAAGCCGGATCTGGTGCTGGCGTCCGAGCAGGCCGGTCCGCCGGACGCGCTCAAGCGGCTGGGCGACGTCGGCGTGCGCATCGTCACCGTGCCGGACGCCCCGTCGGTGGATTCGCTGAAAGCGCGCATCCGCAACATCGCCGAGGCGCTGGACGTGGCCCCGGCGGGTGAAGCGCTGGTGACCGAGATCACTCGCGACCTGAAGGCGGTCGAGGCGATTCCGGGCACTGGCGCGCGCGCCATCCTGGTGATGAACCGCACCGGCACGCTGCAAGGCGCGGGCGGCGGCACGGCGGCCAACGAAGTCATGACGATGGCGGGGTTGGCCAATGTGCTCAAGGACCAGCAGAGCTACAAGCCGCTCTCGGCCGAAGCGGTCAGCGCGCTGGCGCCCGACGTCATCGTGGTGACGCGCACTTCGCTCGAAGCTTCCGGCGGCGTGGACAAGCTGCTGGCGCTGCCGGGCCTGGCTTCCACGCCCGCCGCCGCGCACAAGCGCGTCATCGTCATGGACGACCTGCTCCTCTTGGGCATGGGCCCGCGCCTGCCGTTGGCGCTGACCGAACTCAAGCGGGAGGCGGCCGGTGTCATGGGGCGCTAGCGCAAAGCGCGTCTCCGCGCCGCTGGCGCTGGCAGTGCTGGGCGCCGTGCTGGCGCTGGTGGCGCTGGCCGCCAGCAGCAGCGGCGCGGTCCAGATTCCGTTGCGCGACATGCCCACGCTGCTGTTTGGCGACCCCGCGCCGGGCGATGCGCTGTGGCGCAACGTCCTGATCGACATCCGGCTGCCCCGGGTGTTGTTTGCGATGGTGGCGGGCGCCGCGCTGGCCATATCCGGTGCGGCGATGCAGGCGCTGTTTCGCAATCCGTTGGCCGAGCCCGGCCTTATCGGCATTTCGGCGGGCGGCTCGCTGGGCGCGGTGGCCGCCATCGTGCTGACCTCGGGCGGCTTCTGGGTGCTGGCGCCGGCCGCGTTCGCCGGCAGCCTGCTTGCCACCTTCTGCGCATACGCGCTGGGCCGGCGCGTGCCCGGCATGGCGGGGCTGCTGCTCGCGGGCATCGCCATCAACGCGGTGGCGGGCGCCATGATCGGCCTGTTCACATTCGTGGCCAATGACGCGCAGTTGCGCGACCTCACGTTCTGGACCATGGGCAGCCTGGCCGGCGCCAAGTGGACGTTGCTGGCGTTCCTGGGCCCGTGGGTGCTGCTGATGTCCTGGTGGCTGATGCGCCAGTGGCGCGTCATGAATGCCCTGCTGTTGGGCGAGCGCGAAGCGCAGCACCTGGGTTACGCGCTCAAGCGCGTGCGCGCGCAGCTGGTGCTGGCGTGCGCGCTGATCGTTGGGCCGCTGGTTGCCGCGACGGGCGGTATCGGCTTTGTCGGCCTGGTGGTGCCGCATCTGGTGCGCATGACGCTGGGCGCGAATCACCGCTGGCTGCTGCCGGCCTGCGTGCTGGGCGGGGCGCTGGCGCTGACGCTGGCCGACTGGCTGTCGCGTGTCGCCGTCGTGCCGGCCGAGCTGCCAATCGGGCTGGTGACCAGTCTGGTGGGCGGACCCTTTTTCTTGTGGCTGCTGGCGCGCGGCCGGAGGCACGGTTGATGCTTGCAGCCGACGATCTCGTATTGACGCGGGGCGGCAACCGCATTCTGGACAAGGTGTCGTTGGCGGTGCGGCCCGGCGAAGTGGTCGGCCTTTTGGGCGCGAACGGCGCGGGCAAGTCGACGCTGCTGGGCGCGATGTCCGCCGAATTGGCGCCGGAAGCCGGCTCGGTCCGCCTGGGCGATGCCGACGTGCAGCAATTGGCGCATCGCCAACAGGCCCGCCTGCGTGCCGTGCTGCCGCAAAAGCCCGGGTTGAGCTTCGACCTGGACGTGCGTGACGTGGTGGCAATGGGGGCGTACCCGTTTCCCGAACTGTCGCCCGCGCAGGTGGACACGCTGGTGGATCAGGCGCTGGGCTGGGCCGACGTGTCGCATCTGAATGCGCGCCGCTATCCCGAGCTGTCCGGGGGCGAGCAGCAGCGCGTGCAATTTGCGCGCGTGCTGGTGCAGTGCAAGGCGGCCCGGGCGCAGGGTGAGCCGCGCTATCTGCTGCTGGACGAACCCACCGCCAGTCTGGACCCCAAGCACCAGGGCGGCCTCTTGCGCGTCGCGGCGGGCCTTGCCCATGACGGCGATACCGGCGTACTGGTGATCCTGCACGACATGAACCTGGCGGCGCGCTGGTGCGACCGCTTGCTCCTGCTGTGCGGCGGCCGGGCCATCGCGTCGGGCACGCCGGCCGAGGTGCTGACGCCGAAGAACCTGTTCCTGGCCTACGGTATCGACGCCCATGTCATGCCGCATCCCTTGCAGCCCGAGCGCCTGCTGGTGGTCACGACATGACGGCGTGACGCCGGACGCGGGGCCGGTAAAATGGCGGGCATTGCACTTTCCCGCCAATTTTCACAGGACCCCGTGTCATGCCTACTTTTGACGTCGTCTCCGAAGTCGACAAACACGAACTGACCAACGCCGTCGACCAAGCCAACCGCGAACTGTCCACGCGCTTCGACTTCAAGGGCACCGAAGCCAAGTTCGAACTCGAGGGCTATGTCGTGACCCAGGTCGCTTCCAGCGCGTTCCAGCTCAAGCAGATGCTGGACATCCTGCGCGGCCGCCTGTCTGCCCGCGGCATCGACGTGCGCTGCCTGGACGTGGCCGACCCGCTCGAAAACCTGGGCGGCGCCCGCCAGAAGGTCACCATCAAGCAGGGCATCGAACAGCCCGTTGCCAAGAAGCTCATCGCCGCCATCAAGAACGCCAAGCTCAAGGTCGAATCGCAGATCAACGGCGACAAGCTGCGCATCTCGGGCAAGAAGCGCGACGACCTGCAGACCGCCATTGCATTGCTGAAAAAGACCGACGTCGAGCTGCCGCTGCAGTTCGAAAACTTCCGCGACTAAGCCGCGCGGGCCGCACCGATGGGGCATTCCAGCGAACTGCTCCTTGTCGTTGAGCTTGCGCGCGCGGGCGGCATGTCGGCCGCGGCGCGCGAGCTTGATGTCACCCCTGCCGCAGTCAGCAAGCGGCTGGCGCAGATCGAGGCGCGGCTGGGCGTGCGGCTCTTCAACCGCAGCACGCGGCGCCTCAGTCTTACCGCCGAGGGCGAGGTGTATCTGGAAAACGCCCGCCGCATCCTGGGCGAGATCGACGACCTGGACGCGATCATCGCCAGCCGTCAGGCCGCCCCGCGCGGCCTGCTCAAGGTCAATGCGCCGCTGGGTTTCGGGCGCAGCTATATCGCGCCGGCCATCGCGGAATTCGCGCAGCAGTATCCCGAAGTCTCGCTGCAACTGCAGCTGACCGACCGGCCGGCCGACTTCGTGCGCGAGGCCTTTGACGTTGCGGTGCGCTTTGGCGATCTACCCGACACGAGTCTCATCGCGCGCAAGATCGCGCCCAACCGGCGCCTCGTGTGCGCGTCGCCCGGTTACCTGAAAAAGCACGGCACGCCGGCCACGCCGCATGATCTGGCGCGGCACCAGTGCATCGTGCTGCGCCAGAACGACGCTGCCTACGGGCTGTGGCGTTTCACGAAAGGCCGGCGCAGCGAAACCGTGAAGGTGCGCGGCAATCTCAGCAGCAACGATGGCGAGGTCACCCTGACCTGGGGCCTGGCCGGCCTGGGCATCCTGCAACGCGCGGAATGGGACCTGGCGCGCTACCTGCGCAGCGGCCGGCTGGTCCAGGTGCTAGAGGACTATGCGCTGCCGCAGGCGGATATCTACGCCGTTTTCCCGGAAAGGCACCACCTGTCCGCCAAGGTGCGGGTGTTTGTGGATTTTCTGGTGGCGTATTTCGGCGAAGGGTCGGAGGGGCGGTGGTGAAGCGCTGTTCCTTTGTGCGAGATCCCGTTGCGCGTGATTCCTTCAACCTCGATCACGCTGTCCACAGGTGCTGCGCCGCGTAGGCGCGCCACGGCCGCCAGGCCTCGGACCGCGCCAACAGTTGCGCGGGTGTGTAGGCCCGCGATTCCAGCTTTTCCAGCGCGCGTATCAGGCCGATATCCGCATGCGGAAACGCATCCGGCTCACGCAGTTGCCGCAGCGCGATGTATTGCGCCGTCCATTCCCCCACGCCGCGTATCGTGCGCAACCGCCGCACGGCGTCTTCCAGGTCGACGGCGGCGTCAAAAAGATGCGGGTCCGCGACCGCTGCCGCGGCCACCGCGGACAGCGTCGCCGCCCGGCTGCGCGGCATGCCCAGCGAGGCCAGTTCGGCGGCGGCCACCACGTCCGGCTCGGGAAACACGTGCGTCAGCGCACCGTCCGGCTGCGCTAGCGGCTTGCCATGCGCCGCCACCAGCTTGCCCGCCAGCCGGATGGCGGCGGCCACCGTGATCTGTTGTCCCAGCACTGCGCGCATGGCCAGTTCAAAGCCGTCCCACGCGCCCGGCACGCGCAGCCCCGGCCGCGCCTGCATCAGCGCCGTCATGACCGGATCGGCGGCAAACTGCGCAGCGATTGCCGCCGGGTCGCTGGCCAGGTCGAACACGCGGCGCAGGCGCGCGATGATGGCCGGCAGCGACGGCAGATGAGGAAAGCGCACCGCCACCTGCAGCGCATCGCCCGCGCCCGGCCGCACCATGACCGTGCCTTGCGCACCATCCAGGCTGACGGTGCGCGCATAGGTGTCGCCGGTCACGGACTCGACGCCGGGAATGGCGCGCAGCCGCAGGAACGCCAGCATGGCGTCCCAGTCGTAGGGCGGACGGTAGCGCAGCAGCAGCTTGATTTCCCCATTTTGGCCCGCCGGGACCTCCGGCTTGCCTGAACGCCGCAGTTCGCCGGGCGCCCGGCCGAACAGGTCGAGGAACACCTCGTTGAAACGGCGGATGCTGCCGAATCCCGACGCGAAGGCGATCTCGGCCATGGGCAACTGCGTTTCATGAATGAGCTGCTTGGCCAGCAGCACGCGGCGCGTCTGCGCGAATGCGACGGGCGAGGCGCCCAGGTGCTGGCGGAACTGGCGCCGCAGCTGCCGCTCGCCCACGCCCAGGCGCTGCGCCAGCGCATCGACGCCGGCCTCGTCCAGCGCGCCCAGTTCGATGCGCTGCAATGCGCGCGCCACGGTGGGCGGCAACTCGTGGCCGGGGCCGACTTCGGGCGCCGTTTCCGGGCGGCAGCGCAGGCAAGGGTGGAAGCCGGCTTCCTGCGCGGCCGCGGCCGTCGTAAAGAACGTGACGTTTTTCGACAGGGGCGTGCGCGCCGGACAGACCGGGCGGCAATAGATGCGCGTGGTCTTGACGGCCGTGAAGAAGCGGCCGTCGTAGCGGGCGTCGCGCACCTGGATGGCGCTGTAGCAGGCATCGTGGTTCAGGTTCATGAAGCGATGCTAACGCCGCCGGGCGGGCAAGATCTAGCGGATTTCGGACAGGGTTGTGAATGTCACACTGCTGTCCGAAAACCGCCAGCGCCCGGTCGGGCGGCGAGTCTATATTGGCGGCTTGCACACCTATCCGGAGCGACATCATGCCGGTACACACCTTTTTGCTGGAACGGGTTCCCACCCCCATTGGCCGGATGCTCGTGCTGACCGATGCCCAAGCCCACCTGCGCGCCGTGGACTGGGAAGACTACGAATCCCGCATGCACCTGCTGTTGCAGCGCCAGTACGGCCGGGGCGCGGTGCAACTGCAGGACGCCGCGCAGCCTTCGCAGGCAAGCCGCGCGCTGCAAGCGTATTTCGATGGCGACGTGAACGCCATTTCGGATCTTCCGGTCGCCTTCGGCGGCACGCGCTTCCAGCAGCAGGTCTGGCACGCGCTGCGCGGCATCGAAGGCGGCAGCACCATCAGCTACGGCACGCTGGCGACGCGAATCGCCCGTCCCACGGCCGTGCGCGCGGTCGGGCTGGCCAACGGCGCCAATCCCGTGGGCATCGTCATTCCTTGCCATCGCGTGATCGGCGCCAACGCCACGCTGACGGGCTACGGCGGCGGCCTGCACCGCAAGCGCTGGCTGCTGGCGCACGAGGCCGCCTGGCGTAGCGCGCAGCCGTCGTCGCTGTCGTCGTCGACTGGTTCCGCACTTTTAACTTCAAGTTGAAAATGTTGTGAATTTCGGCGCGTCCACCACGCGCCGCGCTCGGTACAGTGCCAGCAGACTCATCCGCACGGAGCGCTGGCACCATGAAGACCTATCGCATTGCAACCATCCCCGGCGACGGCATCGGCAAGGAAGTGATTCCCGCCGGCCAGCGCGTCATGCAGGAACTCGCGGCCCAGGGCGGTCTGCGGTTCGAATTTGAAGACTTCGACTGGGGCGGCGACTACTACCGCAAGCACGGCGTCATGATGCCCGCCGACGGCCTGGATGCGCTGCGCGACAAGGACGCGATCCTGTTCGGCTCGGCCGGCGATCCCGACATCGCCGACCACATCACCTTGTGGGGCCTGCGCCTGAAGATCTGCCAGGGCTTCGACCAATATGCCAACGTACGCCCGACGCGCATCCTGCCGGGCATCGACGCCCCGCTCAAGCGCTGCACGCCCGAACAGCTGAACTGGGTGATCGTGCGCGAGAACTCCGAAGGCGAGTACTCCGGCGTTGGCGGCCGCGTGCATCAAGGGCATCCCATCGAAGCCGCGACCGACGTGTCGATCATGACGCGCGCCGGCGTCGAGCGCATCCTGCGCTTCGCGTTCAAGCTGGCGCAGTCGCGGCCGCGCAAACTGCTGACCGTTGTCACCAAGTCCAACGCCCAGCGCCACGCCATGGTGATGTGGGACGAGATCGCCGTGCAGGTCAGCCGCGAATTTCCCGACGTGACCTGGGACAAGGAACTGGTCGACGCCGCCACCGCCCGCATGGTCAACCGGCCCGCGACCCTGGACACCATCGTCGCCACCAACCTGCACGCCGACATCCTGAGCGACCTGGCGGCCGCCCTGGCCGGCAGCCTGGGCATCGCGCCCACCGGCAACATCGACCCCGAACGCCGCTACCCGTCCATGTTCGAACCCATCCACGGCTCGGCCTTCGACATCATGGGCAAGGGACTCGCCAATCCGGTCGGGACGTTCTGGTCGGTGGTCATGCTGCTGGAACACCTGGGCGAGACAGATGCGGCGGCGCGGCTGATGCAGGCCATTGAAAGCGTCACGGCCGATCCCGCACTGCACACGGGCGATCTGGGCGGACGGGCGACGACCGAGCAGGTGACCAAGGCGGTCTGCGCAAAGCTGGCGGAATCGGCGCAAGCCAAGGCGGCGTAGACAGCTTCCGGATGTAGGACGGATTCCGGTGTCAGACACCCTCGTTGATGTAGGACGGATTCCGGTGTCAGACACCCCCCTTTGATGTAGGACTGTTTCCGGTGTCAGACACCCCCCTTTGATGTAGGACCGTTTCCGGTGTCAGACACCTGAATCTGTCTTACGGCTTCAGGACATCCGGTCAGGTAGAGGACATCAGATCCGACCCCTGCGCCCGGCAACACAACAACAAGCGAAGTTCATTCGTAGACAGGAGACAAATCATGCATAAGAAAGCGATGACCGCGCGCGCCCTGGCGTTCGCCTGCCTGATCGGCGTTGCATTCGCGGGCGGCGCGCAGGCGCAGTCCTACCCGGCGCGTCCCGTGAGCCTGATCGTGCCGTTCCCGGCGGGCGGCACGACGGACGTGCTGGCGCGCGCGTTGGGGCAGGAGCTGGCCAAGAGCCTCGGCCAGCCGGTGGTGGTGGAGAACAAGCCGGGCGCGGGTTCGACGCTGGGCGCGGACTATGTCGCCAAGGCGGCGCCGGACGGCTACACGTTGCTGATGGGCGCGGTGCATCACACCATCGCCACCAGCGTCTACAAAAGCCTGCATTACGACTTCCAGAAGGACTTCGCGCCGGTCACCACGGTGGCGCTGGTGCCCAACGTGCTGGTCGTCAATCCGAAGCTGCAGGCCAAGGACGTGGCGTCGCTGTTGAAACAGGCGCAGGCGTCGCCCGGCAAGCTGACCTACGGTTCCAACGGCATGGGCACGGGCCAGCATCTGATCGGCGCACAGTTCGAGCGCGCGGGCCATGTGCAGTTGCTGCATGTGCCGTACAAGGGCAGCGGTCCGCTGACGACAGATCTGCTGGGCGGTCAGATCGACATGTCGTTCGACACGATCACGCCGGTGCTGGCGCACATCCAGAGCGGCAAGCTGCGTGCGCTGGCCGTCACCACCAACCAGCGCTCCGCGGCGCTGCCGGATGTGCCAACGATGGAGGAGGCCGGCCTGAAGCCCTTCAACATGGGCACGTGGTTCGGCGTGCTGGCGCCGGCCGCCGCGCCCAAGGAGGTGGTGGACCGGCTGAATGCCGAAATGGTGAAGATCATCCGATCACCCGATTTCACGCGCCGCATGGCGGAAATCGGCGCGGTGCCGATCGGCGACACGCCCGCGGAGATGAAGGCGCGCATCGGCGCTGATACCGCGAATTACGCGAGGCTGGTCACGGAAGCGAAGGTCGCGGTGAATTGAGGCGGGACGGCCGCAAGGGCGCAGCCTTTGCGGCTGCGCTTGCGCCTGCCTTCAGGCCGGCGTTCACCACCGCTTTCACGGCTGCGTTCAACGCCCCGCCTTCACGCCCGCCATCATCGCCCGGCCTTCACGCGCGAATCCATCCCCGCGCAATCGGCAGGGCCAGCACCTTGCGATACAGCCCCTGCGCCGCCGCTGTCACTGGTGCGCCCGCACGTCGCCACACGGGGATCGTGACCGCCGCAGCCAAGGGCGCCAGCACCAGTCCGCCGGCGATATCCAGCGGGAAATGCACGCCCAGGTACACGCGCGACGTCCCCACGAGCAAGGCGCCCGCCAACGTCAGCCATCCCCCTCCCGCCCAGCGCCGGTCCAGGATCAGCGCGAAGGCGAAGGTCGCAATGATGATCGTGTGATTGCTGGGAAACGACGACGTTGCCTTGTGCGTGAAGAAGGCATGCCCCAAGCCGACAACGAATGGCCGCGGCTGCGGCCACAGCAAGCCGCAAAAATAGCTGGCGGCCAGCGCCACGGCGATGCTGGCCAACGCCTTGAGCATCAAGCCGCGGTGGGCTTCCTTGCCCCACAGCCACACGGCGGCCATGACGCCCGGCACCAGCAGCAAGATGAGCTTGTTCGCCACCAGCATGGCGGCGTGGATCCGCCACGCGGGCGTGGCGGGGTCGGCGTTGATCAGGAGAAATAAGGACTGGTTGAGGCTTTCCAGGAAATCCATGACGCGTCATCGCTGTGTAATAACTTGCTTGTCGCGATCGTAGTCGTGTTTGCCTTCAGTTTCCTTGCAAAGGCCTCCCCTTCAGGAAGACGAAGCCTGTTGTTTCCAGGCTGGCGATCTGCGTTCTGACGGCTCGGCGGCAATGCGTGGCATCGGCAGCGCAGGCATGCTCAAAATACTCATCTGGCTTTTATTTGAAAAGCTGGTCTAAATACGTCGATCGAGAAAATGACTTCGCCGCAACACAGCGATTGATTGTTGTCTCGAAAGTCTGGGATCCGGTCTCTAAAAAATGCTTCCAAGTTGCAGTCGGCATCGCGAAGACGTATCCAGGAATTTTGAGCTTGCATAACGTCGATTCTTCGAGTTTTCTCCAAGTCATTGTGCGATTTATATTGCGTGTTGATTCTATCGCCAAGGCGTCTGTAGGCTTCGTTAAGCAGCGTATCCGCTTCGGCTCGTTCGGTTTTTGCGCATTCGTTTTGCAGGGATGTTTCGCGCGTCACGGCGATCGTCCAATCGCTACCCATGGTGACCGCCACAGGAGCGCTGTCGTTGGGTTCACCCCTGATC
The DNA here is from genome assembly GCF_002331005.1 of Achromobacter sp. UBA2119. Classification (NCBI taxonomy): domain Bacteria; kingdom Pseudomonadati; phylum Pseudomonadota; class Betaproteobacteria; order Burkholderiales; family Alcaligenaceae; genus Achromobacter; species Achromobacter sp. UBA2119. The sequence goes on from NZ_DCYD01000015.1 coordinate 497,606, forward strand.
TGATCGTCCTGACGCAACCGCAGCAGCGTCCAGTGCCTTTCCGGCAATTTGTCTGCGTGTTTCCGGCAGTCACGCAGAAACCGCGGAACGTCTTCGCCGCTGAATACTTCCAGATGCAGGGTCGGGCGCGAGGTGGGCTGTCCGGCGATCAGCGCTTCGCCGCTTGAGACTTGCTCACCCATATGCCCGATCAGGTCTCCCAGGTTGAGAGGAATGGGCGGCGAGGGCGTTTCGATTCTGTCGAACGACGCGGGCGCTCGGAGTGCGTCCGGTTCCCTCAGGAAGACGAAGCCCGTTGTGTCCCGGTTGTCGATTTGCGTGCCGGCCGGCTTGGTGGCGATGCCACCTTTAAAGATCCGTTTGACGGTGACCCACTTGTCGTTGCCGGCAATAGCCTCGACTTCCAGTACAGAGCCGTAAACCAGAATGCGAAGTTCATTCTCGGGTTTGCTGGCAGGCGCGGCCTCGTCGGAACTCAGCATCCATGGCACCGGTGTGGCATCAGTTTTCGATTTTTTAGTTCGTCGATCCGAGACGCCAATTAACGCGATTCCGGTCGTGTGTGGCGCCGTGTTAGCATTCTCCGCCAATTACTTGTCGGCAGTCTTTCTCAGGAAGCTGGGAACGGCGCTATCATTTTTTTTTATTATCCGATATGGGGTCTCTGCAGAAATTCCCCAAAAAAACCTGGATTCGGGTTCCGTTTCCGATTTTAGAGGCGAAAACTCCAGGCCTTCTGATTTTTCAATGATTTCGAATTTTTCATTTAAGAAAAATATGGTGATGTCGTCTGTGACCTCGTCATTCGCGCTTTCGGAGCAGCGGACGACGTACAACCCAAAATATTGGAGACCGCGCCGGTCTCGGCAATTGCCGATTTTGTAAGTTTTAGCCAGCCAACTTGCATCCTTCGAATAGGCAAGCATGTGTTTATCGTTAATTGAATCTTCTATGTTGTCTGCCGTCGCCTCTGTTTCGTTCCTGCAATAAGTGCCTACCGAGAGTTCGTCGCCGTTATTGGACCTAACGAAGCTACAGTCTATAGTTAACGAATGTCCATCGAAGTTAACCGCGGGAGTGAGTGAAAGATATTTTGTCATGGAGCTTGTTGTCTCCTGAATGATAATCGGCGCCCCGTCCTCCGACAGTTCAATAAAAACACCATTCGTCCGACCATCCATCACGATCTGGCGCTGTTCAGCGAGATTATGGGCATGCTTAAGAATGCCGGGCGGCTGCGAGTGTGCTCGGATAGCACCGAGGTAAGACGGGATACCGTGAACGACCATCGGCGCCTGGATCATGAGGATAGCCACTAATGAGCAGATAAGAAGTTTCATCGAGAGGCTTCCAGAATTTCTTCAAATAGGGAGGCGTAGCTGGCGATCAGTTCGGCTTTGTCGGTGCCGTTAATCACCATTCTTGCATTGATGTAGTCTTTTTTTGCATCGTTGATATATGTCTCGAGCTTCCTTCCAGTGAATATTCCAGAATACATTCCGTAAACCATGCAGCCAGAAGCAACTGAGACGGTTGACGCCCTATCGGGTGAGTTGATCAAGTCCAAACCGAGGTGCTCCCCACATCTCCTGTAGTTTTTCTTCCATGTCAATTGGACATACCCGCGACCGCGGTACTTAAATCCATCTCCTTCATTGGTGTTTTCCATATCTAGCGCTCTTCTTCTATGACGCTCCAACGTCGCAAGAACCGGATCGTACTTGTTGAAGTAAGCGGCGGAACCTCCCTCACTTCGCGGTTGAAAATAAACGTCGTTCCAGAGCGTCTCGTGTCTGGCGGTTGCCAGCATATATGCAATATGTGGAATTTGGCACGGCTTAGTCTCCGCTTCATGGTAGGCCAGAATTCCGGATATCAGTAACCGCAGGTTTTGCGTCGAGTGTGAGTCGAGTTTCTTACCGCGAGAGTTTGAAAAGTCCCCGTGGCGTTTGTGATACTCGATCATGAATGCGTCAATGTTGATGCAAGACTTCTTTGCCAAGTTCGCGGCAACACCTGCAGGATGAAAGTGATAAACCTTCGCTTTGTCCGGCAAACCCACATCTGCAGCCACATCACTCCACCACCGCAGCCGCATTACGCAATTCTTCTCCGCTTTCAAGTTCTCCATCGCCCGCTTTCCCAACCCCATCGCGACGTCAGATATCACGCCGTACTTACTGGCCCATGAAGGCACAAACCATTCGCTGGTGTGATAAGCGATCAATCCGCCAAGTCGTCGGGAGGCAATCCTGTCTCTCAAGGCCGCGTCCAGTGCCTCTTCACCCCATTCCCTGTCCTCATCCATCCCGGCCAGCCGGCGAACCTGTTTAAAGAACGGACTTTCCGCCAGTCGTGCACCGCCACGCAAAAAGTCGATAAACGCCTCAGCCGTTCCCTCCCACCACGTACCCGCGTCATTGCTGGCTGCATCCACCACTTCAAAGTCCGGCCAATGCCAAGGCGTGCACCGACGATCTTTGTCTTTGGCCCAGCCAACGACGGGTGAGCCATCTGCGGCGTGAACCTTTACGTTTACCCAGCGTTGTCCCTTGTCGTCGTTTTGCAGGGATGTTTCGCGCGTCACGGCGATCGTCCAATCGCTACTCATGGTGACGGCCACAGGGGCGCTGTCGTTGGGTTCACCCCTGATCTGATCGTCCTTACGCAACCGCAGCAGCGTCCAGTGCCTTTCCGGCAATTTGTCCGCGTGTTTCCGGCAGTCACGCAGAAACCGCGGAACGTCTTCGCCGCTGAATACTTCCAGATGCAGGGTGGGGCGCGAGGTGGGCTGTCCGGCGATCAGCGCTTCGCCGCTTGAGACTTGCTCACCCATATGCCCGATCAGGTCTCCCCTGTTGACAGGAATGGGCGGCGAGGGCGTTTCAATTCTGTCGAACGACGCAGGCGTGCGGAGTTCGTCCAGTTCCTTCAGGAAGACGAAGCCCGTTGTGTCCAGGCTGGTGATTTGCGTGCCGGCCGGCTTCGTGGCGATGCCGCCCTTAATGATGCGCTTGACGGTGACCCACTTGTCGTTGCCGGCAACGGCCTCGACTTCCAGTACAGAGCCGTGAACCAGTATGCCAAGTTCATTGTCGGGTTTGCTGGCAGGCGCGGACCTCACCATGAGGCCGCCGATCCGCTTGCCTTGCAACGTCCATTTGTTGGGTGTCTGACGGACTTGGTATTGCTTTTTTGGCCACCACGTCGGTTTGGGGCGGTTGGGCGTTGCGGCATAGCTGGCGCCGTCGGCCACGTGCATGTAGAGGCTATACAGGATCAGGGAGGGCGCGGCGGGCTGCGGGTTATGCGTTGCGGAGGCGTCGGGTGGCGCTGGCGGCTTGGGTTGGCCGCGCTGCAGGACCGTGGCAGTCAGCGGCCCTTCGCTGAACCACCGAATGGGCAGACTGACCGGCACGGTATCCAGGCTGAGGATGGGTAGCCAGGGAGTGTCCACGGGCTCATGAGTCCACGTGGCAGTTGAGGGCGGCAAAATGCGCACCTTGACCCAGCCGTCCCGCATATCCAGCAGCGCCACGCGCGCGTGTGCTGGTATCCAGCCAACGGTGGACCCATTGGCGCGGGCCGCCAGCCGGGTTCCGTAGTCCTGTTCGCTAATGACCCGCGCGGCTTCATCCTTGCTTGCTGGTGGTGGCAGTGCGGGCGCTTGGAGGCGGTGCCGTACCAGCACGAAGCCCGTGGAGTAGGGGCGTCGGGCCGCCTTGTCTGTTGAGGACTCGTCCGCGCCGATGTCGACGGTGGGCGTGGCGTCAGGGTATCTGCTGTCCAGCCGGTAGGCGACGATTTCTCCGTCCGCCAGGCACTGCACACCGTCATCGATGGAAAAGACGTTGCCGGTCGTGCGGTCGAAGTGGATCCCGCCGTGGAAGTGGCCGTTGCTGCCCAGGGGGAAGTGGCCGCCCTGTGCGAGCGCCAACCCTTCGTACACCGGCTGGGCGTCCGCAAACGGCTTGCCGTCCTTCGCTTTGAACGGATAACCCATTCGAGAGGTGGGTTTAGGCGTGTCCGACATCTTTGTCGTGCTCCTGCAAAATCAACGCGTGAACTGCCACAGCCAGTTTTCTTCGGCGGCTGTTGCTTCATCAGGTGCGCCGGTGATCGAGAGCGAGTTGCCTTTGCCGCCGCCTTGCTGCGAAATGGAACTTTTCAGGACCACGGCGACGCCATCGAGCGTGATGCCGCCGTCCTGCAAGGTGATGGTTCCGCCCGGGCCGCGCAGTCGGAAGACCTCACCTGCCTGCAACTGGACGACGCGGGAGCGCTGGCGAATCGCCTGGCCCGTCTGTAACTCGGCATGCCCTTCGACCGTCTGTTCCTGGTGGCCGCCGATGGTCATCCAATGATTCGCCGCAGTTTTGTCGCGGCGGTTGCCGCCGGCCTGTTCAGTGCGGTCCTTGGCGGTGTGGATAACCTGATTGCGGCCCACGGTCAGATAGTCATCACGCCCGTTGTCAAGGCGCCGGTCCTGGCCGATATTCACCTGTTCGTCGTTGCCAACAGTTTCCTTGCGGTCGTGGCCGATGGTGATGGTCTCGTCGTTCTCGACTTGTTCGCTGCGGTCGTGACCCACAAAGGTGGTCTCGTCGTGATTGACGTGGATGTTCTGGTCCTTCTGCGCGTGAACGTAGATTTCTTCCTGGTCCTTCTCGTCCTCGAAGCGCAGTTCGTTGAAGCCCTCGCCCTTGTGCGTCTTGCTCTTGATCGTCATCCGCGTCTTGTGGCGCGGCAGTTCGTAGGGCGGCAATTGCAGGCGGTTGTAGACGCGGCCGGTGATGACGGGTTGGTCAGGATCCCCATCGAAGTAAGAGACGATGACCTCCTGACCGATGCGCGGAATGGCCGTGTGGCCCCAGGTGGCGCCGGCGATGTTCTGCGAGACGCGGATCCAGCAGGAGCTGTGTTCGTCCTCCTTGCCGAGACGGTCCCATGGGAGTTGGACTTTCACACGTCCATATTCATCGGTGTAGATCTCTTCGTTGGGCGGGCCAACCACGACGGCGTTCTGCGGCCCGTCGATGTGTGGCCTGGGCAGCGGCGCGGCGCGCCATTCGACGTCGTCCGGCACGAGTTCGGCCCCGTAGTGGTAATGCGTGCCCAACGAGGCGTCAGCGCTTTCCTCGGCCTGACTGGTATGTTGCGTGCCGCGGTGAACGATGCGAACTGGGCGCCAGCCGCGGTTCATGTCCTCGCGCGGATGACCGGCCAACGTGAAGGAAATGCCTGGTTGCAGCCGCGGGTCATCGCCTTCCACAAATGCGACGCGCGAGTCGCGGCGGAGCCCGCGCAGGCGGTTCTCGGCGAAGGGCTTGCCGGCCTCATCGAACTTGGCGCGGGCGGGATAGTCATAGCGCTCGTAGCGGCGTCCCTGATGATCCAGGTCGCGTCCGTCGCGGGAATGTTGATGGGTATAGCGGGGATGATGGAAGGTGTAGTCGCGTTGCGTCTGGCGCGCGGTGCGCACGTTTTCGCGGTAGACGAAGCGGCGCAGCGCGGGTTGCGGTTGGTCGCCACCGGGCGTGGGGTTGTATTGCACCGGCTCGTCGCCCACGCGGCCGTGGATGAACAGGCGATCGCTGTGGACCAGCTGATGGCCCTGCGCGCTATGGCGGAAGGAATAGAAGAAGCCTTCCTCACGCATGATGCGCTCGATGAAGTGGTAGTCGGTGTCGCCGGCTTGCACGCAATATTCGCGGGACCGGTGCTCGGTGGTGCTGCGCAGCTCGTAGTCCTGGGTCAGTCCATGTGCCTTGAGCACGGCCTCGGCGATCTGCGGAACGGTGCGGCCCTGGAAAATGCGCCAATCAGAACTGAGATGCAAGCGCGCCAGACGCGGCTCGACGACGGCGGAATAGCGCGTCCGGCGAAAGCCGGTTTCGTGCTGGACGAAAGCTGACACAGCGCCGTGCACGTAGCGCACAGGGATTTCGCCATGCCAGATCGTGAGTAGCGAGGCACGGTCGAGCACGCTGCCGAAATCGATGGCGGCATTGGTGCTGGCTAGATCCACTTCTAGTTTGAAGGGCTCGGACAGCCCTTCTGTTAGCGAGAACTTGACGACTTCGAAAAGCTTGTCGCCGACAGCAAACGTAAAGCGCAGATGGGATTGGGTTGGCATGGCAGACTCCAGAGCATCATGGGTCTGTTGCAATCTCCGTGCCAGCTTGGTCGCAGGCGGCAACTTGCGCTTTCTTATCAACCGCTTAGATATGCCTCGACGGGAAATTTGCCGTTCTCGAAATCCTCGAAACGGCGAAAAGTGTTTTTTTCAATGACTTTTCGGGCCAAGTGTTACCCGCCGTTTTATAAGCGTTTGAAAAAAAACAATAAAAGGCCGGGCCAGCTTTGGCTTGGGCAGGCCAAATCTGGCCCGATCGTTGAGGCTTGAATCACAGCATCCAGGCCAGGATGCTGTAGTGATGCGAGCACGCCCGTGTCTACTTCTGGATGCGATTGCCCTGCGCATCGACAACCGGCTCGCCGCTTTCCTTCGAGAAAGCGCCCTTCTGCGGCGACGGAAGAATGTCCAGCACCAGCTCGCACGGCCGGCACAGCTTCGCGCCCAGCGGCGTCGACACAAAGGGACGGTTCAGCAGGATCGGGTGCTGCTCGATCGCGTCCAGCAACGCGTCATCCGACAGCGACGTGTCGTCCAGACCCAGTTCCGCGTAGGGCGTGCCCTTTTCGCGCAGGGCATCACGCACGCTGACGCCGGCCTTCTTGAACAGCGCTTTCAGCGTGTCGCGCGAGGGCGGCGTTTCCAGGTACAGGACGACCTGCGGCTCGATGCCGGCGTTGCGGATCAGGCCCAGCGTGTTGCGCGAGGTGCCGCACTTGGGGTTGTGATAGATGATGACGTCGGACATGAGGGCTCCTCTTTCGGGTGATGCGCGATGAATCTGCACAATGCAACTGCGCCATGCCATTGAGCAAGGCAAGACCCGGAGCATAGTCCATCCACCGCGCCGCAGTCCGGCGCCGCGCCGCCGTCACACCGACAGATGCCGCCGCACGTCCTCGCCGTCGATGGCATCGCGCCCGCCGCTTGCCACCACCTCGCCGCGCGACAGCACGACAAACTGGTCCGCCAGCTCGCGCGCAAAATCAAAATACTGTTCGCACAGCAGGATCGCGATGTCGCCGCGCTGGCGCAGCATGTGGATCACCCGCGCGATGTCCTTGATGATGGACGGCTGGATGCCTTCGGTGGGCTCGTCCAGGATGATGAGCTTGGGCTCGGCCACCAGCGCCCGCGCGATGGCCAACTGCTGCTGTTGCCCGCCAGACAGATCGCCGCCGCGCCGCGCCAGCATGCTTTTCAGCACCGGGAACAGTTCAAAGACTTCCTCCTTGATGCGGCGGGCGCGGGCCGCGGGTTTGGTCGCCATGCCCATCAGGATGTTTTCTTCGACCGTCAGCCGCGCGAAGATGTCGCGGCCCTGTGGCACATAAGCCATGCCGCGCGCGGCGCGCTGGTGCGGCGCCAGGCGCGTGATGTCGGCCCCGTCGAAGGCGATGCCGCCGCGCGCCACGGGCAGCACGCCCATGACGCACTTGAGCAGCGTCGTCTTGCCCACGCCATTGCGGCCCAGGAGCGCCAGGCATTCCCCTTGCCGCACCGACAGCGACACGCCGCGCAGGGTATGGCTGCCGCCGTAGTATTGGTCGATCGTGCTTACGTCCAGCATGTTCAGCGCCCCAAGTAGACTTCGATCACGCGCGGGTCGGCCTGCACACGGCTCATCGGGCCTTCGGCCAGCACCGAGCCTTCGTGCAGCACCGTCACCTTGCCATCGCCCGCGATCTGGTTCACGAAGTCCATGTCGTGTTCCACCACCATCAGGGAATGCCGGCCGCGCAGTTCGTTCAAGAGTTCGCCGGTGCGTTCGGTCTCGGCGTCGGTCATGCCGGCCACGGGTTCGTCCAGCAGCAGCAACTGCGGCTCCTGCATCAGCAGCATGCCGATCTCCAGCCACTGCTTCTGGCCGTGCGACAAGAGGCCCGCGGGCCGCCATACCTCGGGCCGCAGCCGGATCAGGTCCAGCGTTTCGCCGATCCGGTCGGCCTGTTCGCTGGACAGCCGCGAGAACAGGGTGGGGCGCACGCGCTTGTCCGTCTTCATCGCCAATTCCAGGTTCTCGAACACGGTGTGCTGTTCGAACACCGTGGGGCGCTGGAACTTGCGGCCGATGCCCGCGTGCGCGATCTGCGCCTCGCTCAGCGTCGTCAGGTCGATGCTCTGGCCGAAGTAGGCCGTGCCAGCAGTGGGCCGCGTCTTGCCGGTGATGACGTCCATCATGGTGGTCTTGCCGGCGCCGTTGGGGCCGATGATGCAGCGCAGTTCGCCCACGCCGATATCCAGCGTCAGATCATTCAACGCCTTGAAGCCGTCGAAGCTGACCGTGATGGCTTCCAGGTACAGGATGGCGCCGTGGCTGGTGTCCAGGCCCTTGGGGCTGACGCGGCCATAGCCGGCGTCGCCGCTCGGGCCGCCGTCCAGCGTGGCCGATTCGATGTGCGTGGTGGTCATGCCTTTTTCTCCTGGACGCGGGCCGCGATGCGGCGGGCAAGACCGACGATGCCGGTGGGCAGGAACAGGGTCACCAGTACGAAGATGAGGCCCAGCGCGTACAGCCAGTATTCCGGCAGCACGCTGGTGAACCAGGTCTTCAGGCCGTTGACGGCGCCCGCGCCGATGATGGGGCCGATCAGCGTGCCGCGCCCGCCCGTCGCCACCCAGATGACCATCTCGATGGAGTTCTCGGTGGACATTTCACCGGGATTGATGATGCCGACCTGCGGCACGTACAGCGCCCCGGCGATGCCGCACAGCACGGCCGACAGCGTCCACACGAACAGCTTGAAGCCCAGCGGGTCGTAGCCGATGAAGCGCACGCGGCTTTCGGCATCGCGCACGGCGGTCAGCACGCGTCCCAGCTTGCTTTGCGTGACCATGCGCGCAAGAATCAGCGCGCCGGCCAGCGCCGCCAGCGTCACCCAGTACAACGTGGCGCGCGTGCCCGGCGCGGTGATGTCAAAGCCCAGAATGCGCTTGAAGTCGGTAAAACCGTTGTTGCCGCCAAACCCCGTGTCATTGCGAAAGAACAGGAGCATCGCGGCAAAGGTCAGCGCCTGCGTGATGATCGAGAAGTACACGCCCTTGATGCGCGAGCGGAAGGCAAAGTAGCCGAAGACGAAGGCCAGCACGCCGGGCACCAGCACCACCAGCAGCATCGCGTACCAGAAGTGTTCCGTGAACGACCAGTACCAGGGGTAGGTCTTCCAGTCCAGGAACACCATGAAGTCGGGCAGGTCGCTCTGGTAGACGCCGTCGCGGCCGATGGCGCGCATCAGGTACATGCCGTGCGCGTAGCCGCCCAGCGCAAAGAACAGGCCATGGCCCAGCGACAGGATGCCCGCATAGCCCCACACCAGGTCCAGCGCCAGCGCCGCCATGGCGTAGCACATGAACTTGCCCATCAAGGCCACGGCGTAGGCCGACACATGCAGTGCATGGCCGGGCGGAAACACCAGATTCATCAGCGGCAACAGCGCCAGCAGGACGACGCCCGCGGCCAGCGCCGCCCACACGCGGCCCGAGAAGATCGGGCGGCGCGCCAGCAGGTTCAGGTCGGTCAGCGCGGTCTGTTTCATTCGACGCTCCGGCCCTTGGGGGCGAACAGGCCTTGTGGCCGCTTTTGGACGAACAGCACGATGAGCACCAGGATGGTGATCTTGGCCATGACAGCTCCCGCGTAAGGCTCCAGGAATTTATTCACGCCGCCCAGACCGAGCGCGGCGATGACGGTGCCGGCAAGCTGGCCCACGCCGCCCAGCACCACGACCATGAACGAGTCGACGATGTAGCCGCGGCCCAGGTCCGGCCCCACGTTGCCCAGCTGGGACAGCGCCACGCCCGCAAGCCCCGCGATGCCCGAGCCCAGGCCGAAGGCCAGCATGTCAACGCGGCCGGTGGGCACGCCCACGCAGTCGGCCATGCGCCGGTTCTGCGTGATGGCGCGCACGAAGAGGCCAAGCCGCGTGTGGTTCAGCAACGCCCACACCAGGAAGACGACAAAGAAGGCAAAGCCGATGATGACGAGCCGGTTGTAGGTGAGCACCAGCCCGCCCAGCACGGTCACGCCGCCCGACATCCAGCTGGGGTTGCCGACCTCCACGTTCTGCGCGCCGAAGAGCGACCGCACGCCCTGCATCAGCATCAGGCTGATGCCCCAGGTGGCCAGCAGCGTTTCAAGCGGACGACCATACAGCCAGCGGATCACGGTGCGTTCCAGCGCCATGCCCACCAGCGCCGTCACCACGAAGGCAAGCGGCAACGCGGCCACGACATACCAGTCCAGCCAGCCCGGCAGCCAGGCGCGAAACACCGTCTGCACCACGTACGTCACATACGCGCCGATCATCAGCAGTTCGCCGTGCGCCATGTTGATGACGCCCATCAGGCCGAAGGTGATGGCCAGGCCCAGCGCGGCCAGCAGCAGCACGCTGCCCAGGCTCACGCCGTAAAAGAGATTGCCGGCCCATTCGATCGTGGCCAGGTGCCGATCGATCTGCTTGAGCGCATTGGCCGCCGCCTCGCGGACGCCGGCGTCGGGTTCGGTGTACGTCCCGTCGCGCTCTTGCGTCAGGGCCGCCAGCGTGGGCCGGAAGGCCGCATTCTTCGTGTCGCCCAACACCTGCACCGCGTGGCGGCGCTTGGCGGGGTCTTCGCTTTTCAGTTCCAGATTGGCCTGCGCGATCAGCAGTGCGCCGCGCACGGCCTCGTTCTTCTCCGCTGCCAGCGCCTTTTCCAGCATCGGCAGGCGCGCCGGGTCGCCGGTCTGCTGCAGCCGCCGGGCCGCGTCAAGACGCTCGTTGGCGTTGTCGGAGAACAGGCGCGATCCCGCCAGCGCGGCCTCGATGGCGCGGCGCAGGCGGTTGTTGATGGAAATCGTGCCCGCGTCCGCGGGCAGGTCCACGGCAGCGCCCGTGGAGGGGTCAGTGGCGCGCGACCCGCCGGCGCCGATCAGCACGCGGCCGTCGGCAGTGGCGTAGAGCTGATCGCTGCCCAGCGCCTGCAGCACCGCGGCCGCAGCGGGATCGGGCAGTTGGCCCAGCGCGGCAATCGCCTGCAGCCTGGCGTCGGTGTCGTCGCCGGCCAGCGGCGCAAGCAGGGCCTGGTCCACGCCGGCGGCGGCCGCGGGCGCGGCCAGCGCCGGCACGGCGATCAGCCATGCCAGGAGGAAACGACGCAAGAAGTGTGCGATTGCCGCGATGCGCATGGCTGCCTTTTCCTTGGGGTTGAGACTACAGGCCTTGCTTGCCTTCGTTGCCCGGGATGTACGGGCTCCACGGCTGGGCGCGGATCGGACCCTTGCTCTTCCACACCACGCTGAACTGGCCGTCCGCCTTGATCTCGCCGATGTAGACGGGTTTGTGCAGGTGGTGGTTGGTCTTGTCCATCTCGATCGTGTAGCCGTCCGGCGCGTTGAACTTCTGCCCACCCATCGCCGCGATGACCTTGTCCACGTCGGTGGTCTTGGCCTGTTCAACCGCCTGCTTCCACATGTGGATGCCGATGTAGGTGGCTTCCATCGGATCGTTCGTCACGACGGTGTTGGCGTTGGGCAGATTCTTGGCCTTGGCGTAGGCCTTCCACTTCGCGATGAACGCATCGTTGACGGGGTTCTTGACGGACTGGAAGTAGTTCCACGCAGCCAGGTGGCCGACCAGCGGCTTGGTGTCGACGCCGCGCAGTTCTTCTTCGCCCACGCTGAACGCCACAACCGGCACGTCGGTGGCCTTCAGGCCGGCGTTGCCCAGTTCCTTGTAGAAGGGAACGTTCGAGTCGCCATTGATGGTCGAGATCACCGCAGTCTTGCCGCCCGTGGCGAACTTCTTGATGTTCGCGACGATGGTCTGGTAGTCGGAGTGGCCGAACGGGGTATAGACCTCGTCGATGTCGCTGTCCTTCACGCCCTTGGAATGCAGGAAGGCGCGCAGGATCTTGTTGGTGGTGCGGGGATAGACGTAGTCGGTGCCCAGCAGCACGAAGCGCTTGGCGCCGCCGCCGTCTTCGCTCATCAGGTATTCGACGGCGGGAATGGCCTGCTGGTTGGGCGCGGCGCCCGTGTAGAACACGTTCTTCTCCAGCTCTTCGCCTTCGTACTGCACGGGGTAGAACAGCAGACCGTTCAGTTCCTTGAACACCGGCAGCACCGACTTGCGCGAAACCGAGGTCCAGCAGCCGAAGACCACCGCCACCTTGTCCTGCGCCAGCAGCTGGCGCGACTTCTCGGCAAACAGCGGCCAGTTCGAGGCGGGGTCCACCACCACGGCTTCCAGCTTCTTGCCCATCACGCCGCCGTTGGCGTTGATCTCATCGATGGTCATCAGGGCCACGTCCTTGAGCGACGTTTCCGAGATGGCCATGGTGCCCGAGAGCGAATGCAGGATGCCGACCTTGATGGTGTCCTCGGCGGCATGGACCTGCGGCATCCATCCTGTCATGGCCAACAGGCTCACGGCGGTCAGTTGCTTAAGGGCTAGTCTGCGTTTCATGGTGACTCCTGGATGGAAGGTGCCGGCTTGGCCGGCGAGAGAACGTTCTGAAAATGCAGTCGCACAGGGACTCGAAAGCAAAACGCATGCCAAGTTTTGGCAGGCATGCGGCTGCTGTATGAAGCGGGCGGGTTTACGCGAAGGCGCGTGGCGATGGCGGCGCCGCGCGGCGGGGATCAGAACGGTGCCGTCTGCACAGAATCGGTGCGTGTTGCGCGCGATGACGGTGCGGCGTGCATGCCGATGCCATGGCATGCGAAAGCGGCAGGCGCGCGGTCTTGCCGCGCGTCAGAGGGAAATCGGCGTGCGCGGCCAACATGGCACACACTTTGCTTGGGAATCCGTACTTGTATACAAGAAAGGATTCCAGCATGAATGCCGCAGCAACGCAGAAGCACCCCGCCGGTTGGACGATCGCGCAATGGCAGGCCGCCTACCGCGACGGTGCGCAGCCTGAAGGCTTGTTGGCCGGCCATGTGGCCGCGCCGGATGACGTCGAAGACAATGCCTGGATCCGGCGCGTTGACCGCGCGCAGCTCGACGACCAGCTCGACGGCCTGCGCCTCTTGCTGGCCGCGGCGGGCGGCGACATCTCGCGCCTGCCGCTGTATGGCGTGCCCTTCGCGATCAAGGACAACATCGATGCGGCCGGCTGGCCCACGACCGCGGCGTGCCCCGAGTTCGCCTACACACCGCAGGAAGACGCCACCGTCGTGCGCCGTCTGCGCGCGGCCGGCGCCATCCTCATCGGTAAGACAAATCTGGACCAGTTCGCGACCGGCCTGGTGGGCACGCGATCGCCGCATGGCGCCGTGGCCAACACGTTCGATCCCGCCTACGTCAGCGGCGGTTCCAGCTCCGGTTCGGCATCGGTGGTCGCGCGCGGCATCGCGGCGTTTTCGCTGGGCACCGATACCGCGGGCTCCGGCCGCGTGCCGGCCGGCTTCAACAATATCGTCGGGCTTAAACCCACCAAGGGTTGGCTCAGCACCGCAGGCGTGGTGCCGGCGTGCCGCACGCTGGACTGCGTATCGATCTTTGCGCTGACGGTGGACGACGCCGACAAGGTGGCGCAAGTGGCCGGCGGATACGACGATGCCGATCCGTATTCGCGCCCCATGCCGGTTGGCGCGTCGCTGCCGTGGCCGAAGGCGCCTCGGTTGGCGGTGCCCGCATCGCTGGAATTCTTTGGCGACACGCAGGCCGCCGCCGTGTTCGACGACGCGGTGCGTGCACTGCGTGCCGAGGGCGCCCAGGTCGAGACCATCGACTTCGCGCCGTTCAGCGAACTGGCCGCGCTGCTGTATCAAGGGCCATGGGTCGCCGAACGCTTTGCGGCCGTGGAATCGCTGTGGAAAGAGAACCCCGGCGCCATCAATCCGGTGGTGCGCGGCATTGTCGAACAAGCCGCGAACTACACCGCGCTGGACGCCTTCAAGGCCGAGTACCGGCGCGCCGAGCTCACCCGCCAGATCCATCGCGCGCTGGAAGGCTTTGACGCGCTGGTGGTGCCGACCTCTCCGTCCATCTACACCATCGCCCAGCTTGAAGCGGACCCCGTCACGCTCAATTCCCGCCTGGGTATCTACACCAACTTCGCCAATCTGGCCGATCTGTCCGCGCTGGCAGTGCCGGCCGGCATGCGAGCCGATGGGCTGCCGTCCGGCATCACGCTGATCGGACTGGCGTGGCAGGATCGCGCGCTGGCGCAGTTCGGCAGGCAATGGCAGACGCGGCGCGGGCTGCCGCTGGGCGCAACCGGGATGCCGCTGCCCACGCTGGCGGCGGATGGCGCACCGTCCGCGGACACCGTGCGCGTCGCCGTCGTGGGCGCGCATCTGACCGGCATGCCGCTCAACCACCAACTGACGTCGCGCCACGCGGTGTTTGTCGAGAACACGGCGACGGCGGGCGACTACCGCCTCTTCGCCCTGGCCAACACTACACCGCCCAAGCCCGGGCTGGTGAAGATGGACAGCGGCGCCGCCATCGAGGTCGAGCTGTGGGACGTGCCGGTGACGGCCTTCGGCGCGTTCGTGGCCGAGATTCCCGCGCCGCTGGGCATCGGCACGCTGGAGCTGGCCGACGGCCGGCTGGTCAAGGGCTTCATCTGCGAACCGCGCGGCCTGGAGGGCGCGCGCGACATCACCGCGTTCGGCGGCTGGCGGGCCTATCTGGCCAGCCTGAATGCCGCCACCCGCTGACTACCCGCTACCCACTCGATAACCCCGCCCTCACCTCAGGGAGTCGCACCGTGTTCGATACCGTTCTGATTGCAAACCGCGGCGAAATCGCCGTCCGCGCCATCCGCACCCTCAAGCGGCTGGGCATCCGCAGCGTGGCCGTCTATTCCGACCCGGACCGCAACGCCGCGCACGTGCGCGAGGCCGATGTGGCCGTGGCGCTGGGCGGCGAGAAGGCGGCCGACAGCTACCTGCGCATGGACCTGCTGCTGGCCGCCGCACGCGAACAGGGTGCGCAGGCGATCTATCCCGGCTACGGCTTTCTGTCGGAAAGCGCTGAATTTGCGGACGCCTGCGAGGCCGCAGGCATCGCCTTTGTGGGCCCCACGCCGCTGCAGATCCGCGAGTTCGGGCTGAAGCACCGCTCGCGCGAACTGGCTGCGGAAGCCGGCGTGCCGATGACGCCGGGCACCGGGCTCCTGTCCAGCCTGGGTGAGGCGCTGTCGCAGGCCGAGCGCATCGGCTATCCCGTCATGCTCAAGAGCACGGCGGGCGGCGGCGGCATCGGTCTCTCGCGCTGCGAGAACGAGGCGGAACTGACCGTGGCGTTCGACAGCGTGCAGCGCATGGGCGAGCACTTCTTTCGCGATGGCGGCGCGTTCATCGAGCGGTATGTGGACAACGCGCGGCACGTCGAGGTGCAGATCTTTGGCGACGGTGCGGGCCGCGTGCTGGCGCTGGGCGAACGCGACTGCTCGGTGCAGCGCCGCAACCAGAAGGTCATCGAGGAAACCCCCGCGCCGTTGCTGCCGGCCGCCACGCGCGCCGCGCTGCTGGATGCCGCCGTCAAGCTGGGCGAATCGGTGAATTACCGCTCTGCCGGCACGGTGGAGTTCATCTACGATCCGGCGCGCGACAGCTTTTACTTCCTGGAGGTCAACACGCGCCTGCAGGTCGAGCATCCGGTGACCGAGGCCGTCACCGGCCTGGACCTGGTGGAATGCATGCTGCGCGTCGCCGCGGGCGAGCCGCTGGATTTCGCAGCCATGTCGCGCGCGCCGCAAGGCGCATCCATTGAAGTGCGCCTGTATGCGGAGGATCCGCTGCGCCAGTTCCAGCCGTCGCCAGGCGTGTTGACCGAGGTCTCGTTCCCGGAAGGCGTGCGCGTCGATGGCTGGGTCGAGACCGGCACGGACGTGCCTGCGTTCTATGACCCGATGCTGGCCAAGCTGATCGTGCATGCGGACACGCGCGAGGCCGCGCTGGACAAGCTGGCCGACGCGCTGGCGCGCACGCGCCTGCACGGCATCGCGACCAACCTGGATTACCTGCGCCAGATCGTGGCCGATGCGCGCTTTCGCGCTGGGCAGCTGTCCACGCGCTTTCTGGAAAGCTTTGCATACCGCCCGTCGGCGATCGAGGTCGTGGAAGCCGGCACCTACACCAGCGTGCAGGACTATCCCGGCCGCGCGGGCTATTGGGACATCGGCGTGCCGCCGTCCGGCCCCATGGACGACTACGCGTTTCGCGTCGCGAATCGCATCGTCGGCAACGCGCCGGACGCGGCCGGCATCGAGACCACGCTGGTCGGACCCACGCTGCGCTTTCACGGCGACGCCGTCGTGGCGTTGACCGGCGCCTCGTGCGCCGCCACTCTGGACGGGGAACCCGTGCCAATGTGGCAGCCGATCTTCGTGACGTCGGGGCAGGTGCTGGCCACCGGCCGTGCGCTGTCCGGCTGCCGCAGCTACCTGGCGGTGCGCAACGGCCTGGACGTGCCGCTGTATCTGGGCAGCCGCTCCACGTTTGCGCTGGGGCAGTTCGGCGGCCATGCTGGCCGCACGCTGCGCGTGGGCGATATGTTGCCCGTGGTGCGGCCTGATTTGGCGGGCGCCTCGGCCGCGCCGCCCGAGACGCTGCCGCAGGCCGCGCCCGCGGCGCTGATCCCGGAGTACGGCAGCACCTGGGAGATCGGCGTGCTATACGGCCCGCACGGCGCGCCGGACTTTTTTCAGCCGGAAGCCATCGACGCGTTCTTCGCGGCCGACTGGGAGGTGCACTACAACTCCAACCGCCTGGGCGTGCGCCTGATCGGACCCAAGCCCACCTGGGCGCGCGAAAACGGCGGCGAGGCGGGCCTGCACCCTTCCAACATCCACGATTGCGAATACGCGATCGGCAGCATCAACTTCACGGGCGACAGCCCCGTGATCCTGACGCGCGACGGCCCCAGCCTGGGTGGCTTCGTGTGCCCGGTCACGATCGCCCGCGCCGAACTGTGGAAGGTCGGACAGGTCAAGCCTGGCGACCGCATCCGCTTCGTGCGCATCGACTACCCGCAGGCCGTCGCGCTGGAAGCCGCGCAGGACCGACGCATTGCCGACCTGGCGCCGGCGGTTCCCGCTGCGACCGAACCGGCGCCGGTGCCGGCCACCGACTCCGAGACCATCGTGGCCGCGCTGCCCGCTGAAGGATCGCGCCCGTCGGTGTCGTACCGGCAGGCGGGCGACGGCTACCTGTTGCTGGAATACGGCGACAACGTGCTGGACCTGGCGCTGCGGATGCGCATCCACCTGCTGATGGAAGCATTGAACGCGAACCCGGTGGCTGGCGTGCTGGAGCTGTCGCCGGGCGTGCGCTCGCTGCAGATCCGCTACGACAGCCGGGTGATCCTGCAAGGCGCGCTTATCGCCAGGCTGTTGAAGATCGAGCAAGGACTGGCCGACGTCGCGACGCTGAAGGTGCCGACGCGCGTCGTGTACCTGCCCATGGCCTTCGAAGACAGCGCCACGCTGGGCGCGGTGCAGCGCTATCAGGAAACCGTGCGCGCCAGCGCGCCCTGGCTGCCGAACAACGTGGACTTCATCCAGCGCATCAACGGGCTGGATTCGCGCGACGAGGTGCGCCGCATCGTCTTTGACGCCAGCTATCTCATCATGGGCCTGGGCGACGTCTATCTGGGCGCGCCATGCGCCGTGCCGATCGATCCGCGCCACCGCCTGCTGACGTCCAAGTACAACCCCGCGCGCACCTTCACCGCCGAGGGCACGGTGGGCATCGGCGGCGTCTACATGTGCATCTACGGCATGGATTCGCCCGGCGGTTATCAGCTGGTGGGACGCACGCTGCCTATCTGGAACAAGTTCCTGAAGAATCCCGTGTTCCAGGACGGCAAGCCCTGGCTGCTGCGTTTCTTCGATCAGGTGCGGTTCTATCCGGTCACCGAAGCCGAACTGGACGTGCTGCGCGAAGACTTCCGCGAAGGCCGCGCGACGGTCCGCATCGAGGAAGAGATGTTCGACTTCGCGGCGCATCAGCGTTTCGTGGCCGAGCAGGCGGACAGCATTGCCGCGTTCCAGGCGCGCCAGAAGACGGCGTTCGATGCCGAGGTGGCGCTGTGGAAGAACGAGGATGTGGCTGCCGAGCCCCCCGCTGCGCAGCCCGAGGCCGAGACCGTGCTGCGCGAAGGCGAACGCCTGGTCAGCGCGGACATGTGCGGCAACATCTGGAAGATTCCGGTCCAGGTGGGGCAGAGCGTGTCGGCCGGCGACACGCTGGTGGTCGTCGAGGCCATGAAGATGGAACTGTCCGTCATCGCGCCGGCGTCCGGTACGGTGTCCGCCATCCGGTGCGTGCCCGGCAAGCCCGTCAACGCGGGCGATCCGCTCGTCGTGATCACCGAAGACGCCACGTGCGTCGTGACCGGATGATGCGGCTGGAAGCCGTCCAGGCCGGACCGGCCATTCGCCAGTCGCCGACGCTGGCGGGCTCGCTGGCCGATCAGGTCTACCAGCGCATCAAGGACGACCTGTTCGGCTTCCGGATGCTGCCCGGCGAACGCTTCACCGAGGCCGACCTCGTGGCGCGGCTGGGCGTGAGCCGCACGCCGGTGCGGCTGGGCCTCGCGCGGCTGGAACGCGAGGGCTTCGTGCTGGCGCGGCCGCGCAGCGGCTGGCAGGTGCGGCCGTTCGATTTTGAACGGTTCGAGGCGCTGTACGACGTGCGCGTGGTGCTGGAGCTGGCGGCGGTGGACAAGCTGTGCGCGCGGCAGGACATGGATCGGGCCGGGATGCTGGGCGCGCTGACCGACGTGTGGCTGGTGCCGCCGCCGCAGCGCATCCTGGACGGCCGGCTGGTGGGGCAGCTGGACGAGGCGTTTCATTGCGCGCTGGTGGCCGCTGCGGGCAATCCCGAGATGGCGCTGATACACCGCGACGTGACGGAAAAGATCCGGATCGTGCGGCGGCTGGATTTCACGAAGGACTTCCGCGTGGACGCCACCTATGACGAACACGCGGCCATCCTGCGTGCGGTGCTGGCTCGGCGCACCGATGAGGCCGCGCGCCTGTTGCGGTCCCATATCGACATGAGCAAGGCCGAGGTGCGCAAGATCACGCTGCACATGCTGCACGAGGCGCGCGCCAGCGCCGGTTGAAAGGTTGAGGGCAGCTGGCGGGTTTCGGTTCCCAGTTTCGGTTTTCAACCCCTGTCTTCAGCCACTGTCTCCAGCCCCGTCCTCAGCCGCTGTCTTCAGCCCTGAAGCTGCCGGTAGACTTCCTGCGACACGCGCTGCAACTCATCGCGGCTGACCGCGCCGGACAGCGCGTAGCCGAACTCGCCCTCGACCCAATAGAACACGCGGACGGGTCCTTCCTGCGTGAACTGGAAGGCGGTCTGCCCGCCTGCCGCTTCCCGCGTCACATACAACGTCAGGCGCTGACCATCGGCAGCGCCGTACATGAACTGCGCGACGGGCCCCGCGCCACCGGGCAGGAGGCGTCCGCCGATCAGTTCGTAACCCATTTTCGACAGCGACGGTGCGCGCATCGGCGCGCCCATGCGTTTGGTCAGCCAGGTCACCAGCGCCTTCTCGTTGTCGCCGCTGACTTCAACAGGCCGGCCCATGTCGGGCGCAAATACGGCGTGGGCGATGGCGGCGCGCTGGGCGTAGCCGCCCGCCGCGCGTTCGGAGCTGGCGGTGGCCAGCGCGGCCTGCAGATGACGCGCGTCGACGGCGCCGCGCGCGAACCACGCCAGGCTGGCGCTGACCGCGGCAATCGCCACGCTGGCTGCCATCGCGCGCCACGGCCACGTCCGTGCCGGGGCGCGCAGCGGCAAGCGCAGGGGCAACGGTTCGTCCAGCACGGGGTCCAGCAAGGCATGCAGCGCGCGCCGTTGCGCCTGCCAGTCGTCCACGCGCGTCTGGTCCTGCGGATGCGCGGCCAGAAAGGCGGCCACCTCGGCATGACGCGCGGCGGAGAGCTGGTCGTCCGCGTAGCCATGCAGATCGGCTTCGGTGATCGGCGTGCGCGCGGCGGGAACCGGGTGGAGGCGTTTGTCGTTCATGGCATTTCACGCGGGGTGGGAACGGGCCGCAGGCGCGGCGCGGCATCGCGGCCGCGCATCAGTGCGCCGAGCTTCTCGCGGGCGCGCGACAGGCGCGACATGACGGTGCCGATGGGCACCGACAGGATGCGTGCGGTCTCCTGATAGGAAAGGTCTTCGACCGCAATAAGCAGCAGGACCTCGCGCTGCTCGGCCGGCAGGGCCTGCAGGCAGCGGTCCAGGTCGCGCACTTCAAGCTGATCGGTCTGGGTGGCGCGCACCGGCGCGTCGGGCAGGTCGCCCGGCGCCGTCTGGTCGGTGCGCCGGCTGGCGGCGCGCACACCGTCGATGAAATGGTTGTGCATGATGCCGAACATCCAGGCGCGCAGTTCGCCGCGCCGCTGCCAGCGGGAATAGCGGCTCCATGCGCGCTCCAGCGTGTCCTGAACGAGGTCGTCGGCCCGGTCGGGGTCGCCCGTCAGCCCGCGCGCGTAACGCCGCAGGCTGGGGATGCAGGCCAGGATCTGGGCTTCGTCTTCGGCGCGCATGGTCTGATCGGGCAGCAGTCCGGATCAGGGTTTGACGACGTGCCAGATTTCCTTGAAGTTGTCGCCGGTCTTGTCGCCCGGCTTGGTGTCCTTGGCGAACAGGTACAGCGGCTTGTTCTTGTAGGCCCATTGCTTGCTGCCGTCGGGGCGGGTGATGACCGTCAGGTCGCCCATCGGCTTGGCGTCGCCGGTGGCCATGGCGGGCGGCCAGGCCTTGGCGCACTGGTCGACGCAGGCGCTCTTGCCCGCGGTGTCCTTGTCGAAGGTGTACAGCGTCATGCCGGCGCTATCGACCAGAATGCCGTTCTGGGTCTTGACGGCCTGGGCGTGGGCGCCGGCCGAGAACAGGGCGGCGCAGGCAAGAGCCAGGGCCGCGGCGGTGTGTTTGCGCATGGTGTGCCTCGTAGAGGGAAAGGATTGGGGGACTGCCCTCTACGGACGCCGGCCGGGGCCGCTTTATTCCAGCGGTCCGGAAAAAAGCTGCCGCGAAGGGTTCAAGCGCCCGGCCGGACCGCGCCGGGGTCATACCGCATTTCATGCTCCAGCTCGGTCTCCTCCACGGAAGTGAAGCCCAGCGCCTCGTACAGCCGCCGGGCGGGATTGCCTTTCAGGACGCTCAGGGTGACTGGCGCGCCTTCCTTGTCCGCCCGGTCCAGCACCTTGGCGAGCAGCCGGCGGCCCAGCCCCTGACCCTGGAAATCGGGATCGATCTGGATCTGCACGATGCGCCAGCCCGCTGGATCGCGGTAATGCTTGAACAGGCCGGCAGGACGGCCGGCCAGCCAGACGATCTGGGCGTCGTCAAAGTGGTAGTGGATGCGCGCCAGGTGCTCGGCATCATCCACAGGGATGCCGGCTCGCTCCAGATACGCCGTCATCGTGCGCTTGCGCAGGGACAGCAGGAACGGCACATCTTCTTCGGTGGCGGGCTGCAACGCCAGATCGGGGGTGAGGCTCATGTTGCGGTGCGAAGGGAAGGGGAGAACGCGGGCGCCGCCGGATGGCGGGCGGGTTGCCTGACGTTATAGATCGGTTGCCGGGGTGGGCGCTAGATGGTTTGAGAGGCGTTGGAGGCGTACCGTAAACCAGTCCTGGAAACAGACGGCAGCAATGGCCTTTCAAAAAATGAGTAGTAGACTTCACAAATTCAGGCAATCGCGTTAATTTGATACGTGTACTTCACATTTTGGAGCTGGGATATGCCCTCGTATTCCACAGATCCCCTGATCAATGCGCTGGTCAAGGCGCGACGCGACCGTAAATTCACGCAGGCTCAGCTCGCGGATCTTGCGGGTATCAGTCGTCGTGCATTGGTAGCGATCGAGGGTGGAGGGGATTGCAATGTATCGACGTTGCGCCGCCTTGCGCGCGCCCTGGACTTGGAGTTGAGGCTGGTCCCCGCAGAATATTCGCCGCCCACCCTTGAAGACGTGTATGCCGAAAACGAGGCGGCCTACCGTCGTTTGCGCGAAGGGCATAAATCATGACGCTGGACATCTATGTGCAGGACAAGAAGGTTGGGGTGCTGGACCAGACCGGGATTACCTCCTTCGTGTTTACCTATCTGCCCGATACGCCAAGAGACTTGGCAGTGTCTTTACTGATGCCGCCCCGCACAGAAAGCTGGACCAGCCCATTTCTATTCCCAGTGTTTCAGGTCTCGCTGCCAGACGTGCCCGACACGCATCTTGCCCCCGATTTCAGCCGGTTGCTTGTCAGACGATTTGATGTCGACGCCACGGGTAGGTCTCTCGGTTTCGAAGACATGTGTGCATTGACCGGCCAGCCGGCGCGGGACAAGTTCAGTGGTTCGGCCGAGCGCATCGTTCGTACCATCCGCGCCTTCTGTCCCGGGATGGCTGGCCAACGAGCCTGCGAACAGTTTTATGCGCAGTATCTGTTGGCCGCAGCCATCAGAAACGGCGATGCGCATCTGAAGAACTTTGGGCTGTTGTACGAGGGCGGGGAGATTCCTACGCTGGCTCCCGTGTTCGACATGCTGACGATGTCCGTATACGCGCCCCGCGACAACCATGGTGATGCCAACGACGGCATGGCACTCACGCTGGGCGGAACGAAGCGCTGGCCCACGGCGGATTCGCTAAAGCGACTGGGGCAAGTGTGTGACGTATCGCCGGGCAGACAGAATCACTGGCGCAAGCATCTCGGAGAGGCGCTGTTGAGGACTGCCGAATCTGCGGTGGCGTTCAAGCACGCCAATCAAGGAGAAGCGGTAGGTCGAAACATCGCCAGGATGCTGGAGCTTTGGTCGCACGGGATGAAGCAGATAGATGCGACGATCGCAAAGAAGCTCAAGCAATCCGCGGAATCGCTCGCCCCTAAGCCTGCGATTTGACCGGCGCAGGCGTCAACATCCCCAACGGCTCCGGCCCGAAATGCCGCAGATTCGGGAACACCGTCCGCAGATCGTCCTGGCTGGCGCCGAACCACGCGCCCAGGTCGGCGCCCAACTGATCCACCGACGTAGTGGGCAGCAGCCGGCCGTTGTCGACGAATCCCGGCCCATTCAGCGCGATTTCCGGGTGGGCGCCGTAGCAGCGGCCGCCGTTGACCGCGCCGCCCAGCACGAAGTGATGCGAGCCCCAACCGTGATCCGAGCCGTTGCCGTTGGAACCCAGCGTGCGGCCGAACTCGGAGGCCGTGAAGGTGGTGACCTGATCCGCCACGCCCATCTCGGCCAGCGCGCTCTGGAACACCGCCAGCGCCTGGCCCATCTCCTTCAGCAGTGCCGGGTGTGTGTCATTCAGCCCCGTGTGGTTGTCATAGCCGTTCTGCGAAACAAAAAACACCTGACGCCGCGCGCCCAGCGTGTCGCGGGCGGCGATGATGCGCGCCACGATCCGCAGTTGCTGCGCGAGCGGCGTTGAAAAGTCTCCCGGCACGGCGACGTCCGCCAAGGCGGCCCGCAGGCGCGTGTCGGCCGAGATGGATTGCGCGGCGATGCGCGACATCTCGCGTTCCATCAGGTGTTCACGCGGCTCGGTGATCAGGTCTCGCAGCAGCGCGGTGCAGGCGCTGGAACCGTACATGTCGCGATGCAGCAGGTCGATCTGTGTCGAGCCGTTGATGCCCACGCGATAACCGGCCACCTTGCGCCCGGCCAGCAGCACCGTGCTGCCGCCCGCCGTGATGCCGGTGAAGGTGCGCTGCGCGTTGGCGCCCGCGAACAGATCCGTCAGGCGGCCGGCCCAGCCCGACGATGCGCCCTCCGGCGCCAGTGCCTGCCAGACCGATTGCTGGTCATTGTGCGAGAACAGTTTGGGCGGCAGGGGCACGCGCGCCCCGATGTATTCGGCCTTGGTCGTGGGCACGATCAGCGGTCCCACGTTGAGCAGCGCCGCCATGTCGCCACGTTCGTACAGCGGGGCCAGCGGCGCCAGCGCGGGGGCCAGCGCAAACTGCATGCCGCCCTGCGTGTCGGCCTTGCCGCGCAGCAGGGTGGCGCGCAGCGCGTCGCGGGGCAGGGCGATATCGCTGCGCGCCGTGGAATACGCGCGGTACGACGACGGATCGTACGGAACCAGCGTGTTGTAGGGATCATTGCCGCCGTACAGGAAGACGCACACGAGCGCCTTGTACGAGGACGGGGCGGATTGCGCGGCGGCGGCGCCGATGGCGGCCAGGTTCAGCGCCAGCGGGGCGGCCGCGCGGGTCGCGCCCAGCGCAAAGGCGCGCAGCAGGAAGGCACGGCGGTCGAGGTCGCGGCGGTCTGTCATTTCTGCACCAGATATTCAGGCGTGGCGGCCACCAGCATGATCGCGGCGCGAACCCGGTCGCGCGGGCGGTCCGGCGGCAGCGTGGCCACGGCCTTGGCGATGGACGCCGCCGTGCGTGCGCTGAAGGCGTCGCCCGCCAGCAGCAGCACGACGCGCGCCACCAGCGCCTCAGGATCCTTGGCCAGCGCGATCTCGGGCGTATAGCTCGTCTGCAGATCCTCCCAGCCGCGGTCCGCGTAGATCGCCAGGAAGTTCAGGTAGCCCGCAATGCTGGTCTCGTCCGTGATCTGCAATTCTGGGGCGACCAGATGGCGGCGGGCCAGTTCGGTGACCGGCGGCACGTAGCGGGGCCGGAAGAAGTTGAACACCGTGGCCGACCGCATGGGACTCTGCGCCAACCGGATCGTGTTGTCCGTGGTGTCCGGCATGGCCCATTCGCCGTTGGTGGACGTGGCCCCAAATGCGCGGGCCCAGCCCGAAAAACGCAGGATGGGCTCGCGCACCTTGCCCCAATGGGGCGAAGACAGGTCCGGCTGGCGCGCCTCGGGGTCCAGCAGAATGGCGCGCACCACGGCCTTCAAATTGCCGCGCTGGCCCGTGCCGTCGTCGTTGAACACGGCCGACACGCGCCCCACGTACGCGGGACTGGGATTGCTGGTCACCATGCGCTGGATGAGCTGCATGCCGATGAAAGGCCCGACATTGGGATGGGCGCTGATGACCTCCATGGCGCGCTTGAGCGACAGGTGGCCGTCGGTGCCGGGCGGGATGACCGCGCCCAGGAAGCGCTTTTCCGACATCGAGTGCAACGCGTTGTTCAGCGCCATGGGACGGCGATGAAACTCCACGTTCGTCTCCGGCCCGT
Organism: Achromobacter sp. UBA2119; assembly: GCF_002331005.1. Classification (NCBI taxonomy): domain Bacteria; kingdom Pseudomonadati; phylum Pseudomonadota; class Betaproteobacteria; order Burkholderiales; family Alcaligenaceae; genus Achromobacter; species Achromobacter sp. UBA2119. Next base: position 522,843 of record NZ_DCYD01000015.1, read on the forward strand.
TGATGTCCCAGCCCGTGAAGACCTTGGCCAGCCCCTGCACGTCCGCATTGGTGTAGGTTTCGACGGGCGCGCCGTTCACCATCTTCACCGTGCCGTCCTGGTTCAGCACCAGCAGGCCGATGCTGAACAGCTGCATCACCTCGCGCGCATAGTTTTCGTCGGGGTGGCGGCCGGTCTTGGGATCTTCCTTGCGGTTGCCGCGATAGGTCAGCATGCAGCCCATCGACAGGTTCTGCGTCACGGCGGTCAGCAGATCCTGGTAGCTGCCCAGCGCGTGCTTGGCCAAGAGGTCCATGAAGCCCGCCGCGCCAAAAAGCGGCCACGACGCCGTGATGGACGAAACGCCGACGACGAAGATCTCCGACAGTGAAAACGCAACCCGCGTGCGCACCTGATCGGGCGCACTGATGAACTTGCGCCACAACGTCGATTCCAGCGGCGCGTTGATGCCGTTGCCCTTGAAGGCCTCGGTATTCCGGTTCTTTTGCAGCAGCCAGTCGAAGTGCGTCTGCGACGGCGGCATCGCCAGCTGCGCGTCCAGCCACGCCGCGTAGCCGCCGCGCACGACGGCGTCGATGTCGGCCGGTGTGGGGCCGAACGTTGCCTGCGCCAGAAAGCGCGAGGCCTGGCCGGGAGTCGGGGATGCGGACTGCTGCGCAGCCGCTGACGGCGTAGCGGTCATGCGCCGGGCACCTCGTCAAATGCGAAAACCTACGGTACTAAAAGCCCGGCGAGGCGTTCAATACCGTCATTCGGACGAGGGACTACACCAAACGCATGAGATCAGGCGGATATGACGCGTCGCGCGCGCGTCATACCGCGCGGGTCACACGGAGCGCGTGATGCCGCCGTCGATGCGGATGTTCTGGCCGGTGATGTAGGACGACGCATCGGAGGCCAGGAACGCGATCAGGTCCGCCACTTCCTGCGCCGTGCCGTAGCGGCCCATCGGAATGCGCACGCGGCGCTCTTCCTTTTCGGGCAGGCTGTCGATGAAGCCGGGCAGCACGTTGTTCATGCGCACATTGTGCTGCGCGTATTCGTCGGTGAACACTTTGGTGAAGGCGGCCAGGCCGGCGCGGAACACGCCCGACGTCGGAAACAGCGCTTCCGGCTCGAAGGTGGCGTAGGTGGAAATGTTGACGATGGCGCCGGACTGCTGCTGCTTCATCACCGGCGCGACCAGGCGGGTGATGCGCACGACGTTCAGCAGGTAGAACTCCATGCCCAGATGCCAGTCGTCATCGCTGATCTCCAGCAGCGGACCCTTGGGACCGTGGCCGGCGCTGTTGACCACCGCATCGACGCGGCCCCACTTCTGCAGGGTGGCTTCAACCAGGCGGGACAGGTCTTCGGTCGAGCGGTTGGACCCGGTGACACCCAGGCCGCCCAGTTCCTGCGCCAGCGCCGCGCCCTTGCCGGACGAGGACAGGATGGCCACGCGGTAGCCGTCCGCCGCCAGCTTGCGCGCCGCCGCCGCACCCATGCCGCTACCGGCCGCCGTGAGGATCGCCACTTTTTCCGTGCTCATGCTCGCTCCAGTCTGGAATTCGGGAGCGGCCATTGTAGGGGCGGGTGGGCGTGCGGCCCAAGACGCCGGACGCGGACGGCTACGGCTTGGACCCCACGCGCCAGATCACGTTGCCCACGTCGTCCGCCACCAGCAGGCTGCCCTGCGCGTCGATGGCCACGCCTACCGGCCGGCCCTGCGCCTGGCCGGCGTCATTGAGAAATCCGGTCAGCACGTCCAGGGCCGGACCGGCGGGCTGGTTCTGGTCGAAGGGCACGAAGATCACCTTGTAGCCGCTGCGCGGATCGCGGTTCCAAGACCCGTGCTGGCCGACGAACATGCCGTGGACGAAGGGCGCCGGCAGCTTGGCGCCGCCCGACCACGCGAGGCCCAACGAGGCGGTGTGCGGGCCCAGCGCGTAATCGGGCACGATGGCCTGCGCCACGAGATCCGGCCGCGGCGGCGTCACACGCGTATCGACGTGCTGGCCGAAATAGCTGTACGGCCAGCCATAGAAGCCGCCGTCGCGCACAGAGGTCATGTAGTCGGGAACGAGGTCGCTGCCCAGTTCATCGCGCTCGTTGACCGCCGTCCACAGCGTCTTGCCGTCCGGCCCCCACGCCATGCCGACCGGATTGCGCAACCCCGTCGCAAAGAGGCGCTTCTGGCCGCTGGCCACGTCCAGCTCCCAGATGGCGGCGCGGCCCTCCTCGATGTCCATGCCGTTTTCGCCCACGTTGCTGTTCGATCCGACGGAGACGTACAGCCGCGACCCGTCCAGGCTGGCGATGAGGTTCTTGGTCCAGTGATGGTTCAGGCCCGCGGGCAGGTCGGTGACCTTCTCGGTGGGGGCGGTGATGTGCGTCTGCCCCGGCGTAAAGGGAAAGCGCACGACTGCATCCGCATTCGCGACATAAAGATGGCTGCCGACGAGCGCCATGCCGAACGGTGAATTCAGGCCTTGCAGCAGGACGGTCCGCGTTTCGGCGACGCCGTCGTGATTGGCGTCGCGCAGCAACGTGATGCGGTTTGCGCTGACGGTCTTGGCGCCGGCCCGCTTCATCACCAACCCCGTGGCCCACGCCTTGATGCCGCCCGGCGCGTCCTCGGGCTTAGGCGGCGCGTTGGTCTCGGCGACCAGCACATCGCCGTTGGGCAGCACGTACAGCCAGCGCGGATGGTCCAGTCCGCTGGCGTAGGCGGTGACGGCAAGGCCGGCGGCGGGCGTCGGCTGCGCGCCGTCCTGCCAGCCCACGGCCTTGGCCGTGTTCACCGTGGGAATGAGCGTGGTGTTGGGCGGCGGCAGTTGGGGATCAGGACCCATGCCCGCTTCGACGGGCAGCTTGGCAACCTCGCCGCAGGCGCTGAGCAGCGTCAACGCCAGGATGGCCGCCGGCAGGATGCGCAGGGCAGGCATGACGCGCGCCTACTTCACCAGCGTGACCGGCACGTGCGCCAACTGCACGACCTGATTGGCGACCGACCCGATCAGGATGTTGGTCAGCTTGCCATTGCCGCGCGTGCCCATGACGATGCGCGCGCAGCCATGGTCCTGCGCATAACCCGCGATTTCCGCCGGCGCGTTGCCAAAGACCACATGACTGACGTAGTCCACGCCGGCCGAATCCAGCTGCTTGCGCGCCTCTTCTGACGCTTCGCGGCCTTCGCGGGCGTAGAAGTCATTGATCATGTCCTGCGTGATCAGGCGCGACACCCCGGCGCGTCCGCGTGGCGGGGTCTGGATGTTGATGAGATGGATGCGCGCTGATTTGGCGCCCTGCGCGAGGCGGCGGGCGTACATGACGGCGCGGTCGGCGTTTTCGGAGCCGTCGACGGGAACAAGGATATTCAGCATCGCAGCTCCTTACTTGACCAGCGTGACCGGCAGTTCGGTCAGGGACAGCACGCCCGTGGCGACCGACCCCATGAAAAGCGCCGACACGGACCCCAGCCCCCGTGTCCCCATGAAGATCTCGTTTGCGCCGGTTTCCTCGGCCACGCGCACGATTGTCTCTGCCGCCGCGCCACCCTGGATGTGGGTCTCGAACGGCACGCCGGCCTGCGTCAGCAGTGCGCGGGCGGACTCAACCGCGGCCTCGCCTTCTTCCTGGTGATAGGCGTCGATCTCTTCCTGCGACAGGCCGCTGCCGAACGCGCCGGCCTTCAAGGGAATCTGGACTGTCAGCAGGTCCACGCGTTCGACGGGATCGTAGCGGCGCGCGTCGAGCAGCGCCTTGACCGCTTTCAGCGCGGGTTCCGAACCATCGACGGGAATCAGGATGCGTTTCATGAGCGTCTCCTTGCGAACCGTAGGGGGGCGTGCGTTCCACTGTATCCCACATTCGCCCCGCCGGCGGCGCCCCGGCGATGCGTCGGATCAAGGGGAGGGCGTTCCCCGCCACGCGTCGGGCACCGTGTCCGCCGTCATTGCGGTGCCCAGCAGCAGGCTCGCCTGGCGCGCCAGCGCGGGCGCTTGGCCAGTGGTCTGCAAGCGCAGTCCGCCCGGACCGCGATCCCTCAGCAGGCCGCGTTCCTGCAGTTGGTGGCGAAGCCAGCGCGCCACCGGCGCGCCCGTTTCCAGCAGCGGCACGCCAGGGCCGGCGGCGTCCTGGATCACGTCGCGCAGGAAGGGAAAGTGCGTGCAGCCCAGCACCAGCACGTCTGCGCCGGCCTCGCGCAATTCGGCCACCGGTGCGCGCACGGCCTCAGCGGCCTCGGGGCCCGACAGCACGCCTTGCTCGACCAGCCGGACCCACTGCGGGCAAGGGCGCAGCAGGATGCGCACTTCGGGCGCCTCGCGCTGCACGAGCGCGGCGAACTTGGGGCTGGCCAGCGTCCCCGTCGTGGCAAAGACGCCGACCACACCCGTATGCGTCAGGTGCGCCGCGGGTTTGATGGCGGGTTCGACGCCGATGATGATGAGCTCGGGATGACGCTTGCGCAGCAACGCGATCGCCGCGGCGGTGGCGGTGTTGCAGGCCACCACCATGGCGCGGGCGCCCTGCGACACGAAATAGTCGGCGATGGCGCAGGCGCGGCGCTCGACGAACGCCTGGGTCTTTTCTCCGTAGGGCACATGCGCGGAGTCGGCGACGTAGAGCAGGGACTCGTTGGGCAGCGCGTCGCGGATCGCGCGCAGGACGCTCAGCCCGCCGACGCCGGAGTCGTACACGCCGATGGGGGATTCGGAAAGCATGGAAAGACGTTGGTCTATGCAGGATGCGGTGGCGGCAAGTGTAGCGCCGGGGCCTATTGGCGTTCTGCCGGCGGGGTTCAGCGGCGGGTTTGCCGGCGGGTTTATTGGCGGGTTTACTGGCGGGCCTATTGGCGGGTTTATTGGCTTTCCGCTGCCGGCGATGCGTCCCGCTGCCGCCGTGCCTCGTCGATCAGCTTGCGCGCGGCGCCCGACAGCGGCGCATCGCGCCAGATCAGGTTCAGCGGCGCGCGCAGGGCTTTCGGGTGCGTCACGCTGACGTACACCACGCCTTCGATGTTCACGCGGCGCAGCGACGCCGGCACCAGCGACACGCCCAGCCCCGCGGCAACAAAACTCAGCGTGGACAGCATGCGCGGCGCTTCCTGCGTGACGCGCGGGCTGAAGCCTTCAGCGCTGCAGGCGGCAATGATCGCGTCGTACAAGCCCGGGCCGCTGTGACGCCGATACAGGATCAGCGATTCGTCCGCCAGTTCCGACAGCGCGATGCGCTTGCGCGTGCGGCCCTTGACGGCGGGATGGTCGGCCGGAAAGGCCGCCAGCATGGCCTCTTCAAGCACGGTTTCCATCTGTACGCCCGGGTCCGCGTGCGCGCCGCGGATGAAGGCGACATCGATGCGTCCTTCGGCCACGGCCTCGCGCAGTTCCCCGGTGCTGCTTTCTTCCAGCACCAGATGCACGTGCGGCGCGCTTTCGCGGAAACGGCGGATGACCGACGGCACGAACGGATGAAATGCCGCCGACCCCGTGAACCCCACCGTCAAGCGGCCCGCCTCGCCCTGCGACACCCGCCGCACACCGTCCACGGCCTGGTCCACCATCGCGATGATGTTGCGCGCGTCATCCAGCAACGCGCGGCCGCTTTCCGTGAGTTCCATGCCGCGCGGCAGGCGGTGGAACAGGGTCACGCCTAGCTCAGCCTCCAGCACCCGGATCTGCTGGCTGAGTGGGGGCTGGCGAATGCCGAGCCGGGCTGCGGCCTTGGTCAGGTGGGATTCCTCGGCGACCGCCAGGAAATAACGCAGGAGCCGTAAATCTACGCTTGCCATATTTGTTCGATATGAGTTTTCAACTTGTCATATATTAGACATTATTCAAGGCGAAGCGTACGCTGCAAATTCGTTATCCACCTCTGGCGCGGCCCCCCCGCCAGTTCCCATCGCCGGCCTTGCGCCGGCCACCAAAAAGATGAACGCAGCACTTCCCATTGACGAGGCCGGCGTACGGCCTCCCCCTACTTGCGGCCAGTTGTTCTACGGATTCCTGGTGCTGGGCCTGACCGCCTTTGGCGGCGCGTTGCCCCTGGCCCGGCGCATGGTCGTCGAAAAGCACCGCTGGCTGACCCGCGCCGAATTCACCGAATTGCTGGGCCTGTGCCAATTCCTGCCGGGCGGCAACATCATCAACCTGTCCGTCGCCCTGGGCATGAAATTCCGCGGTCCGCGCGGCGCTTTTGCCGCGCTGATGGGCCTGATCCTGGCGCCGTCCATCATCGTCATCATGCTGGGCATGGTGTACGACCGGTTCCAGAACGATCCCGACATTCAGCACCTGTTCGCCGGCCTGGCCGCCGCCGCGGCCGGGTTGCTGATCTCGATGGCGGTGAAGATCGGCATGCCGGTCATCAGGCGCCGCGACTGGCTGGCGGGCGTGGTCGCCACCGCCTGTTTCATTGCGATTGCCGTGCTGCGCATTCCGTTGCTGCCCACCATGGCGGTCCTGACGCCGCTCAGCATTCTGATGGTCTGGAGGCAACGTCGATGATTCACACACCGATCGCGCTCGTCCTGATCTTTACGCAGCTGTCCGTGCTGGCCTTCGGCGGCGGCAACACCATCCTGCCCGAGATGCAACGCCAGGTCGTGGAGGTGCACGGCTGGATGACCGCCGCCGATTTTTCCGCGCTCTTCGCGCTGGGCCAGGCCGCACCGGGGCCCAATCTGATGGTCGTTACGCTGGTCGGCTGGCACGTCGCGGGGTTGCCGGGCGTGCTTGCCACCACCATCGCCAAATTCGGCCCGTCGTCGATCATCACCGTCATCGCGCTGGGCCTGTGGGAAAAATTCAAGGACCGCCCGTGGCGCGGGGTCATTCAGGCGGGCATCTTCCCGATGACCGTCGGCCTGGTCGCGGCCAGCGCCTCGCTCATCACCGAGGCGTCGGTCCATACGTGGTTGCTGGGCGCCATTGCTGCCATCGTGGCGATCCTGGGCAGCGTCACGCGGATTCACCCGCTGTGGCTGCTGTTCGCGGGCGCGCTGGCCGGTTTGCTTGGTATCAGTTAGCGTAGGGGACTCTTGCGAGCCCAGCGCGCGATAAGCGCCACGGGTGCGCACTGCGGACAGGAGCCCGCCATGCAGCCGCTCAGAGACGAAAACGCTTCAGACGAAAACGCTTCAGACGAAAACCCCCGGGGCCGCAGCGCCCGGGATGACCGCGCCGAGCAAGACGCACCCCGCGATGCCGGCGCCGGCGCGGCGTCGATTGCCGAGCCGCTGCCGTTCTTCGACGCCCATCGCCGGCTGATGCTGTGCGCCGGCCTGCTGCTCGTCGTCGCGGGCGGGTTATACGCCGCCGGCCTGACGCCCAGCCTCGCCCTCCTGCTGGGCTTTGACGCCGGGGCGCTGGTCTTCCTGATCCTGACCGTGCGCGTGTTCGGCCGCACCAGCGCCGCTTCCATGCGCCTGCACGCCCGTCAGCACGATGTGGGCCGCACAGGCGTCCTGTGGAGCAGCGTCGCGCTGTCCTGCATGGTGCTGGTCGCGTTGTGGGTGGAGCTGCATGCGCAAAGCAGCGTCGGCGCCCTGGTGGACACGCTGGCCGCCGCCGTGACCATCGTGCTGTCGTGGCTTTACATGAACATGATCTTCGCGCTGCACTATGCGCACGGGTACTACGGCCATAAGAACGCCATGCGCAAGGGCCTGGATTTTCCGGGTACGGACGACCCCGACTACTGGGACTTCGCGTATTTCTCGCTGGTGCTGGGCATGACGTTCCAGGTGTCGGACGTGCAGATCGTCAACCGGCGGCTGCGGCGGATGGCGATGACGCATGGCGTCATCGCGTTCTTCTTCAACGTGTTCATCATCGCGATCAGCGTGAACGTGGCGGCGGGGCAGGCGTAGGACAGGGCGGGGGCGCAACTAGCCCTGCGTCCGGACGCGCCGGTCCAGTCCGAACGCGGCGGCCTGCGCGATCGCGGCCGCGAGTCCGATGCCCCAAATCGCGCCCGCACCCAGGATCGCGGCGCCCAGCGCGCTGCCGACCGAAAAACCGAAGTACATGGTCGACGTGTTCAGCGCCAGCGCCACCGGCGCCTGTCCGGGCGAACCGGCCCCGATGAGGCGGGCCATTTGTGCGGGAAAGAACGACCAGACGGTAAAGCCCCACAGGAACACGGCGAACAGCACGGGCGCCAAGGCGTTCGATGCGGCCAGCGCCGTCGCCACTGACAAGCCCAGGAACGCCAGCCCCAGCACGGTCAGCGACATCCGCACGACGCGGTTCGCGCCCAGTCTGTCGGACAAGGCGCCGCCCGTCGTCACGCCGAGCGCGGCCGCAACGCCCCAGAGGGATACCGTCGCGCTGATGCCGGTCTCGCCAAACCCCAGCACGCTTGCCAGATATGGCGCGAGAAACGGGTAGGCCGTGAACGCCCCGATCGCCCAGAACAGGCTGACCGACAGCAGCCGGACAATCGCCGGTTGTCGCACGACGGCAAGCCGTTGCCGAAGCGTCGCCACCGGGATCCCGGCGCCAGCGTCCGCGCCGATGCCGGCCCGGACGCCGGCGATGGCCACAAGGCTCATCACCGCGACAATCGAAAACGTGGCGCGCCAGCCGAAGAAGTGACCGGTCACCGCGCCCAGCGGCAGGCCGAGCGCGATCGCGAGCGTCATGCCGGCGCTGACGATGGCCAGCGCCTTGCCGCGCCGCTCGGGCGCCACGATCACGCCTGCAAGGGCGTTGGCGTTGGGCACATACAACCCCGCCGCCACCGCCATGACGACACGCGCCGCCATCAATGTCCAGAAAGCGGGAGACCAGGCCGCCAGCACGTTGCCCAGCGCGAACAACCCCATGGCAAGCTGCAGGGCGGCGCGGCGATTCCAGCGCGCGGTCAGGACCGTCATGACCGGCGAACTCAACGCCAGCGTCAGCGTGAACACCACGATGAGCGATGCCATCTGCGGCACGGTCATCCCGAAATCCGACGCCATCGTCGGCAGCAGCGGCGCAATCATGAAGCCTTCCGTGCCGATGGCGAAGGTGCCCAGCGCCAGGAAGCCGGCAGGCAGCAATCCGGCGTCACGGCTTGCCGCCGTGGATGCACGGGCAGGCGATGCGCCTGCCGTGTCAGAGTTCGTTGTCATGAGGTCTATCCAAAGTGGGACGGCGCCCGCAGGGCGCCGCGTGGGCGCGGCCTCAGACCGGGATCGGATTGTCGACCAGGCTCTGATTGAACGCATTCACGAACCCATGCTCGTTCGAGCCGGGGTTGTCCCGCAGGTCACGAATGGCGTCGACCAGCACCTCGGGCGCGTCCGTCGCCAGCTTCTGCATCGTCTCGGCGATGAACGCATCCAGCGGCATGGCGCGCGGATCGCCGCTTTTCTTGATGAGGTCCGTGTCGACCCACGGCGGCGCGATTTCCTGGACCGTCACGTTGGTGTCGCGCAGCATGAACCGCTGCGACAACGCGTACGAATGCAGTGCGGCCTTGGATGCGGAATAGACGGCGTTCGAGGCGATCGGCACGTAGGCAAGGATCGACGTGTTATGGATGATCGTCGCGCGACGCTGCGCCTTCAAATGTCCGATCAAGGCGGACGTGAGGCGGATCGGACCCAGCAGGTTCGTTTCCAGGATCTGCTGCGACACGGCGTCGTCGATCGTGGCCGACGGGTCATCGAACGGCATGATGCCCGCATTGTTGATCAGCACGTTCAGCGAAGGGTACTTGGCGATCAGGGTCTTGGCGACGCGGTCGATGTCCTGAGCGTCCGAGATGTCGAGCTGGATGCCTTCGATGCCCGGATGCGCCGCGGCGATCTCGTCCAGCAGCGCCTGCCGGCGGCCGGCGATGATGACCTTGTTGCCCAGGTCGTGAAAAGCGACGGCGAGCGCGCGGCCGATGCCGGAAGTGCCGCCTGTGATGAAGATGGTGTTTTGGGTCAGTTGCATGTCGGAGCCTCGTTGGTTGGTGAGCGTCTGGGTTCGTTCAGATCGCGGTGTGGGCACTATGAGGCAGTTTGAGTTTGTCTCAAATGTCAATAAAGCGTCGTTTTAGGACATGCTGATTTTTTGTGTACTTCCCCGTCCGTCGTGCTGAAGGGATAAATAGTGCGCGTGCAGACCACATCGCGTCCCCCGAGCAATTCATCGGTTGACGAGTACTCGCGGCTCAAATAGCCTTAAAGCGTCATTTCCAGACAAAGGTTTAAACATGCGCCAGATCGGCCTCATTCTCGAAGACGGTTTCCAGGTGATGGGCCTGGCTGCGCTGGCGGCATTCGAATTCGCCAACATCGCCCTGGACCGCGACGGCTACCGCGTCACCATTCTGTCGGAAGGCGGCGGCCTCATCCGGTCCACCATGAACGCCGGCATCGAGACGGTTGCTCTCGGCGTGATGCCTGACACCCTGATCGTGGCGGGCGAACTGAGGCCGGGGCCAATCTCGCCCGGCCTGGCCCGCTACGTGGCGCGCGCCGCCACCGAAGCGCGCCGTGTCGCGGGCGTCTGCACGGGCGCGTTCGTCCTCGCGCAGGCCGGCCTGTTGAACGGCCGCACCGCCACCACCCACTGGGCACATGCGCGCAGCCTGCAGGAACGCTTTCCCGAAGTGCGCGTCGACCCTGACCGCATCTTCGTGCGCGACGGCAACATCTGGACGTCGGCCGGCATGTCGGCCGCCATAGACCTGGCGCTTGCCTTGATCGAAGACGACCACGGCGCGGCACTGGCCCGCGACGTCGCGCGCCGGCTGGTGGTCTATCACCGCAGGCCGGGCGGCCAATCGCAGTTCTCCGCCTTGCTCGAACTGGAACCGCGCTCCGACCGCGTGCAACGGGCGCTGGTCTATGCCAAGGAGCATCTGCGCAATCCGTTGACAGTGGAGGAACTGGCCGAGGCGGCCAGCTTGTCGCCCCGACAGTTCAGCCGGGTGTTCCGTGACGAGACCGGGCATTCCCCCGCCAAGGTGGTGGAGCTGCTGCGGCTGGAAGCGGCCCGCGGGATGCTGGAAGAAGGGCGGCATTCCCTGGATATCGTGGCGCGCGATACCGGTTTCGCGGACCGCAATCGCATGCGGCGGGCGTTCCTGCGCGCGTATGGCCAGCCGCCGAGCGAGGTGAGGCGCGGGGTGCAACCTGCCGGCGCATGAGGCGTCATCTTGGACCTGAAACTGACAGGGCGTTGAACGCCGCGCCGCTGTAGCGCAATGTCGCTGACGCCCGGATCGTTGTGATCTAAGATGCGCCATCCGAACGCTGGCGCATGCCTGGCGCGCGGCTCCGGCATATCCGGCGAACCGAGGCAAGGGCCTCGCGCCGATTTCAGGCCGACACCGATCGACATCCACGCTTTCCACGTCTGCCTTGCACTCTCCATCGCCCGCAACGCGTCCTCTCGATTGGCTGAACTTCTTCGTGGCCGATGTGCGGGACGGGCTTGGCCCCTATCTCGCGATCTATCTGCTTGCCGTCCATCATTGGCGCCCTGACAGCATCGGGCTCGTCATGTGGGCGTGCAGTTGCTCGACGGCATCGGCGCGGGCATCTTCGGCGCTGTCCTGCCCCTGATGGTGCTGGACCTGACCCAGGGCAGCGGCCGGTTCAACGCCAGCCTGGGCGCCGTCACCACGGTGTTCGGTATCGGCGCGGCGCTCAGCAATGGGCTCGCCGGCCTGATCGTGCAGCACGCGGGTTACAGTGCAGCGTTTCTGGCGCTGGCAGGCATTGCCGGCCTGGCTTGCATGACCTTGCTGGTGTTGCCGGAAACGCGCGTGGACGCCCCGGCGACCGCCGCATCGGCTTCCAATTCCCTTCCTTGATCCTCTTCTAAAAGCATGTCGCTATCCAACGCCGTGATCTGGTTGATTGCCGCCGCGACCACCATGGCCATTCTTTTTCGTCCGTGGCGGCTCCCCGAGTACGTTTGGGCCACCGCCGGCGCGGTCGCGCTGGTGGCGCTGGGCTTGCTGCCGGCCGCCAAGGCGGGCAGCGCCATTCTGGAAGGCACCGACGTCTACCTGTTCCTGATCGGCATGATGCTGGTGGCCGAGGTCGCCCGGCAGGCAGGCCTGTTCGACTGGGTGGCGGTGGCGGCTGCCGATCACGCGGCCGGGTCCGCTCGGCGGCTCTTCGATCTGGTGTTCCTGGTGGGCACGGTGGTCACCGTGCTGCTGTCCAACGATGCCACCGCCGTCGTGCTGACGCCCGCCGTCTATGCGGTGGCGCGGGTGGTCGGCGCGCCGCCGTTGCCGTACCTGTACGTCTGCGCCTTCATCGCCAACGCGGCCAGCTTCGTCCTGCCGATCTCCAATCCGGCGAATCTGGTGGTGTTCGGGGACCGCATGCCCGCGCTGGGACCGTGGCTGGCGCACTTTGCGCTGCCTTCCGTCTTGGCCATCGGCTCCACGTACGTGACGCTGCGGCTGGTGTTTCGCGATGATCTGCGGCAGCCGTTGAAAGCTTCGCCGCCGTTGCCGCCGATGACATGGCCGCTGCGCATGGCTGCGCTGGGCGTGGCCATCACGGCCGGGACGCTGCTGATCACGTCGGCGCTCGGCCATCGCCTGGGCCTGCCGACGCTGATCGCCGGCTGCGTGTCGGCGGAGCTGGTGCTGGCGGTGACGCGGTCGGGGCCGCTGCGGCTCATCAAGGGTGTCGCGTGGGGCGTGCTGCCCCTGGTGGCCGGGCTGTTCGTATTGGTCGAAGGCATGGCCGCCAGCGGCGTGCTGCAGGATCTGGCGGACCTGATGCGCGGCCTGTCCGCGGACGCCGCGCTTTGGGCTGGCGGCGTGGGCGCCGCGCTGTCGGGCAACGTCATCAACAATCTGCCCGCGGGGTTGATGGCGGGCACGCTGGCGCGCATGGCCGACCTGTCCAGCACGGCCAATGCTGCGTTGCTGATCGGTATCGACCTGGGTCCCAATCTGTCGGTCAGCGGCTCGCTCGCCACCTTGCTGTGGCTGCTGGCCGTCCGCCGCGAAGGCATGCACATCAGCGCGCTGAGCTTTCTGCGGCTGGGCGTCTTGGTGATGCCGCCTGCGCTGATTCTGGCTTTGGGCGCGCTGCACGTCTTCAGTTGACGCCGCACGTCTTGAATTGACGCGGCGCGCGGCGCAGGCCTGGCGATGGCCAGCGCGCCGCGCGCCTTCCCGGTCCCGGATCAGAACGTGCCGCGTACCGTCAGCGTCGCGTTGCGCGGATCGCCATAGAAGCTGCCCCAGCCCGGCGCGCCGATGGTCTGGTAGTAGGTCTTGTCGAAGATGTTGTTCACGTTCAACGCCGCCGACCAGTTCTTGTTGATCTGATACGCGACGCGCGCATTCCACACCGCGTAAGACCCTTGCGAGACCCGCACCGAACGCGTTTCCGTGTAGCTCCCCGTCTGGTAGTTCACGCCGCCGCCCAGCGACCATGCCGACAGTTCACCCGGCAGCCGGTAGTCGGACCACAGACGCAGGATGTGCTTGGGCGTGACGGTGCGCGCGAAGTTGGTGTTGGTGACCGAGGTGTCGTCCAGGAACTTCAGCGTGTTGAACGTGTAGCCCACAAAGAGTTGCCAGCCAGGTGCCACTTCGCCGCTGATCTCGGCGTCCAGGCCCTGGCTGCGCACCTTGCCGCTCGACAGGTAGCAGATGTCGCCCGTCGCGCACACGCTGGTCAGATCCTCTTGCGCGCGGTTCTTCTGATCGACGCGGAAGAGCGCGATGGACGTGTTCAGGCGCCCATCCATCAGTTCGCCCTTCAGGCCGATCTCGTAGTTCTTGCCCACGATGGGGTCCAGCACCTTGCCCGATGCGTCCACCGCATTTTGCGGTTCGAAGATCTGCGCGTAGCTGACATAACCGGACCACTGCGGATTGAACGCGTAGATCAGGCCGCCATAGGGCGTGACGACGCCGTTGTCCTTGTAGGGATCGACGTACTGCTCGCCGCTGTTGCGGTAGCGGCTGGTGTTCTCGTACCAGCTCACGCGCGCGCCGGCCACCAGCGTCAGCGGGTCGGCCAGGCTGAAGCGGCCGACGCCGTACACGCCGGTCTGCTTCATCTTCACGATGGTCGCGGCGCTGCGGTAGGCGTTCTCGCGCATCCAGTCGTCGGTGGGTTCCGGCACATGGTGATCCGGGTTCCACACGTTCACGGCGCGGTTCAGGCGGTTCAGCGCGAAATCGTTCTTGCTGGTCAGTTCGTTGATGCTGGCGCCGAAGGTCACCGAGTGCTTGCGGCCCAGCGCCTCGAAGGCGCCGTCCACATCCAGGTTCAACGCCTTGTTGTGCGTGGACATGTCGAACAGGCCCGCGTACAGCATGGGCCCCAGGCCGGTCACGGGATTCACGGCGCCTTCCGTGAACGCGTACTTCGAATCGTTGGATTCCTGGGTGGACGTGCCGGTCAGCTTGAGCGACCAGTCCTTGTTGAAGCGATGCGCCAGCTCGGCAAAGACGGTGGTCTGCTTGCCGTTCCAGCGGTTCCAGTCCTGGCCCAGCGAGGTTGAACGCTTCAAGCCGATGTCGTCGCCGTTGCTGTAATGCGGCAGGCCGTGGAAGAAGGGCGTGGACCGAAGTTCCTCGTAGCTGACGCCGCCGGTCAGGGTGGTGTCCGGCGTGAAGTCATAGCTCAGCACGCCGTACAGCACGCCGGTGCGGCTTTTCGCGCTGTCGTAGAAGTACTCGCGGTCGTTGTAGCTGGCCACGCCGCGGGCGCGCAGCGTGCCGGATTCGTTGAGCGGCGCGCTGGCGTCGATGTCGGCGCGATAGTTGTTCCACGAGCCGCCGCTGGCCAGCATCTGCACCTGGGTTTCGGCCAGCGGGCGCTTGCGCACCAGGTTGACGGCCGCGCTAGGCGAGCCGGCTCCTTGCAGCAGCCCGGTGGCGCCGCGGATGATCTCCACGCGGTCCAGCGTCACGGTTTCGGTGGTGAAACTGTCGGCCTGGGGATAGTAGAAGGCGCGGTTCACGCCGTCGAACTGGTAGCTGTCCACGCGAAAGCCGCGCGAATACACGTAGCTGCCGCCCATCGGGCTCTTGTAGAGCGTCATGCCGGTGCTGTTGGCCAGCACCTCGTCCAGCGTGTTGGCGTTCTGGTCGTCCATGCGCTGGCGGGTCACAACGGTGACCGACTGGGGAATTTCCTTCAGCGTCTGGCGGCCCTTGCCGATGGTGACGACACGGCTGGTGTAGCTGCCGGTGCCTTCGGTGACGGGATCGTTGGTCATGCCGGTCACCGTCACCGGCGCCAGCGTGGACACGCCCGGCGTGTCCTGCGGGATGCGCCGCAGGTGATAGCCCTCGCCGTTGGCGTTGGGGACCGCCTGCAGGCCAGTGCCGGCCAGCAATCGGGACAGGCCCTGTTCCGCGGTGTACCGGCCCGACAATCCTTGCGTCTGCACGCCGCGCGTCAGGGCGGGCGAAGCGGCCACGGTGACCTTGGCGGCCACGCCGAACTGGCCCAGCGCCACATCCAGCGTGGTGGGCGCGATGGCAAAGGCGACTTCGCCGGACGACGCGGCCCGCGCCCACGACGCGGCGGGGACGGCGAGTGTGGCGGCCGCCGTCAGGGCAAGGTGGACGGCAAGGCGCAAGCGCATGCGCGGAGACGATGACAAGGTGAGGGGAGAAGGGGAATGGCGTCGTGCCATGGCTGGGGGTTCCTGATTCGTCGATTGAAAAGCGCGGCCCGCGGGCGCCTCGGGGCCTTCTCTTGGTCTAACGAACCAGAAATGAAAATCTGCGGCGTTGTTACAAAATGGTCGGGATGCGCTGCGGGCGGGCGGCGAAATCGGGGGGGAAATCGGGCGACGAATCGGCGCGAATCAGCGCCTTCATGCCCGGCCCACGCTGACCCAGTAGCGCGTGCGATAGCGCAGCCTCAGGTCCAATACGCCGGCAAGCACCTCGAGCGCCTTGTCGGTGTCGTCGATCCGGAACGCGCCGGTGACTTCGCGGTGCGCCACGTCGGCGTCGCAGCGCACGATGCCGGTGCGATAGCGGCCCAGCTCGGCCACAAACCGGTCCAGCCGCATGCGGTTCGCAACCAGCATGCCGCCAGCCCAGGCCGGCGCCGTTTCGTTCACCGAGGTCACGGGCGACAGGCTGCGGCGGTCGAACTCGGCCTGCTCGCCCGCATGCACGACCCGGCGCGCCTGCACTTGCGCGTCCGGCTCCACCTGCACGGCGCCTTCGAACACCGCGACGTGCGTGGCGCCCCGGCTGTCGTCCATCTGGCGCACGGAAAAGCGCGTGCCCAGCGGCGTCAGCAGGCCGTTTGGCGTTCTTACGCCGAAAGGCCGGCCCGCGTCGTCGGTGCCTGTAGCGATCAGGATCTCGCCGCTGCGCAGTTCGATGCGGCGCTGGTGCGCGTCATAGCGCATCGCCACGGCCGAATCGGTGTTCAGGGTCAGCACGGTGCCGTCGGGCAGGTGCACGACGCGCTGCTCGCCCGTCGCGGTGCGATAGACCGTGCTGCCGTCCCACAACCCTTCGCGCGCGCCCATCCAGCTCAGCGCGCCCAGGCCGACGCCGGCCGCCATCCATTTGAGGGCGCCGCGGCGCGAGCGTTGGTCGCAATAGCGCAGGATGGTCTGCCCCGCTGCGGCGGTCGACACGTTGGCGGTGGTGGCAGTTTTGAGATCCTGGCTGATGCCCAGCAGGCGCTGCCAGGCGAGTTCGTGGCGCGCGTCTGCTTCGCGCCATTGCGTACAGGCGGCCTGCGTGGCGGCGTCCGGGGCGTCGCCAGCACGCATCATCCACTGCGCCGCCTGCCGGATGATGTCGGGATGCACCCGCTCGGTGTGCGCGGCGCTCATGCGTACAGCACCGTGTAGCAGTGTTCCCACGCCTTGATCATGTCGCGCTGCACGGCTGCCACCGAAATGCCCACCTCGCGCGCCACGTCCAGATAGGGCTGGCCTTCCACCTGCGCCAGCACGAAAACCCGGCGCACCCGCGCCGGCAACTGCTCCATCATGCGGCACACGGCATCCAGCGCCTCGACCACCAGCGCATGCGTCTCGGGGCTTGGCTCGACGGCTTCGCTGCGGGCAGCCAGCGTCTCAAGATAGGCTTGTTCGATCGCCCGGCGGCGCGATTGGTCGATCAGCAGACGCTTGGCAACCGTGGTCAAAAAGCCGCGCGGCTCGGCAAACGCGGCGCGAGATTCGCTGCGCATGACGCGTTCGAACGTGTCGTGCGCCAGATCGGCGGCGTTGTCCGCATTGCCGGCAAGCCGGCGGCGCAGCATCTGCACAAGCCAGCCATGGTGCTCGCGGTACAGGCTGACGAATTCGGCGGAGGACGCAAAAGGGGCGGGCGGCACGGGTCTGCTGGTCAGATGCTAATGGGAATGATTGCTAATTGTAGCCAATCAGCGACGCGTGGCTATTTCTTTTCACGCCCGCCCATTCCCGCTGCGCCCAAGCCGAGGTCGCAGCCTTCCGCTATCTGGGGTTGAAAGGGGCTCCCGCCCGGCGTCGAGAGCCCCGCACCGTCAAGCCCTTCAGGCGTCGGCTGCGCCCAATCTCCACAGCGACGTCATTTCCTTAGACCGCGCCGCAAACAACGGATCCGACGCGTTCCGTGCCTTGCCGTGCACCGGCCGCGTATCCAGCTTGTCGATCACGCGCAGCCCGGCGGTTTCGATCATCTCCAGCAACTGCTCGCGCGTGCGCAACCCCAGGTGCTCGGCCAGGTCCGAAAGAATCAGCCAGCCTTCGCCGTTCGGCGTCAGATGGTCTTTCAATCCATTCAGAAACCCGCGCAGCATGCGGCTGTCCGGGTCGTACACGGCATGTTCCAGCGGCGAGCTGGGCCGCGCGGGCAGCCACGGCGGATTGCAGACGATCAGCGACACGCGGCCTTCGGGGAACAGGTCCGTCTGTTCGACGTCCACCTGTCCCGACAGGCCCAGACGTTCCAGGTTCTCGTGCGCGCAGGCGATGGCGCGCGCATCCGTGTCAGTGGCGATGACGCGCTTGCCGCCACGGCGGGCAATCACTGCGGCTAGAACACCGGTGCCCGTGCCGATATCAAACGCCACGCTGCCGCGCGGCATGGGGGTGTTGGCGACCAGGTCCACATATTCGCCGCGCACGGGCGAGAACACGCCGTAGTGCGGGTGGATGCGGTTGTTCAGCGCGGCAATCTCCACGCCCTTCCTGCGCCATTCATAGGCGCCGATCAGGCCCAGCAGCTCGCGCAGCGACGCCACGAATGGCGTATCGCCCGGCACGTTCGCGGCTTCGCAGGCCGGATGCGCGTCGGGCGCGCGGCGCAGGGGGATGGTATGGCCGGCATCGAAGGGAATCAGCAGCATGCCCAGGATGCGGGCGCGCTGCGACTGGACCTGCCGGTGCTGGTTGAAGGCTTCGAGCTGGGTTTCGACCGGCTTGCGCGGGCGCTTGTCGACGCGGCGTGTGATGGCCTGCAACAGCTGGCGCGCGTTCTGGAAGTCGCCGCGCCACAGCAGGCCGACGCCTTCGCAGGCGTGGCGGTAGGCCATGTCGGCGGTCAGCGTGTCGTCGGCGACGATGACGCGCTTAGGCGGCGTGGCGCCAGTTTCCGAGTGCCAGCGGGCCGAGCGGGCGACGCCGTTTTCTTCCCAATGCAGTTCAGGCGCGTTCAAGAGGTCGCTCCGGTGGGGAAAAGGGGCAAGGGCAGAATCATGGGAAGTGGCACATAAAAGATAAGGGCGCGGGCTGCCAATGTAGCAGCTTCGCGCCCTGGGACTGGCACGCGGCGCTTGCGGCGCCGCGACAGGATGGGGTCAATGGAACAGGACGACGGCCTTTTGCAGCGTGATCCAGATGCCCCAGGCCAGCGGGATGCCGACGCACGCCCACGCAAAGGCGATCAGCGCGGGCGGCGTACGGAAGTTGGACTTGCCCACGCCGTGGGTTTCGGCGGCGACGGCGCGTTCGTGCGCCAGCGCCTTTTCCTTGGCCAGTTCCTCGTCGGTCATGAAGTACTTGGCGTTGACCGGGCGGATGGCCAGGTTGCACAGGAAGCCCACGACCAGCATGCCTGCCAGGATGTACATGGTGATGTCATACACCTGGGCGCGCGGCACGCCGATGGACAACTGGTATTCGCGGATGTAGTTGACGAGGACCGGGCCGAAGATGCCCGCCGCCGACCACGCGGTCAGCAGCCGGCCGTGGATGGCGCCCACCATCTGGGTGCCGAACAGGTCGGCCAGGTAGGCCGGCACGGTGGCAAAGCCGCCGCCGTACATCGACAGGATGACGCAGAAGGCTGCCACGAAGAGCGCCAGCGCGCCGATGTGCGCGGTCCAGGGGATGGCGGCGTACAAAAAGAAGCCCAGCACGAAAAAGACGAAGTACGTCATCTTGCGGCCCAGCTTGTCCGACAGGCTGGCCCAGAAGAAGCGGCCGCCGATGTTGAATAGGCTGAGCAGGCCCGTGAAGCCGGCGGCAATGGCGGCGATGGCCGCGAGCTGGTCCTTGTCGAGCTGGCCGAAGCCCAGTTCAGGCTTGTCGATCAGTCCGCCGCCGAACACTTCCTGCAGCAGCGGCGACGCCATCCCCAGAATGCCGATGCCCGCGGTGACGTTCAGGCACAGCGCCCACCAGACCAGCCAGAACTGCGGCACGCCCCACACGCGCTTCACGTGGACGTGGCGCTGCGTGATCATCACGTTGTTGACCTGCTTGGCGGGCGGTGTCCAGCCGGCGGGTTTCCAGCCGGTTGGCGGCACGCGGTAGCCCAGGGCGCCCGACATCATGAAGATGAAATACACGAGCGCCATGGTCAGAAAGGTCTGCCAGACGCCCGGCGAGGTCGGTGTGGCGAAGTGACGCATCAGCAGGTCGGCCAGCGGCGCGCCGATCATGGCGCCGCCGCCAAAGCCCATGATGGCCATGCCGGTTGCCATGCCGCGGCGGTCCGGGAACCACTTGATCAGCGTGCTCACCGGCGAGATATACCCCAGCCCCAGCCCGATGCCCCCGATCACGCCCGACCCCAGCCACAGCATCCACATCTGGTGCAGGTAGATGCCGATGGCCGAAATGACCAGGCCGCCGCACCAGCACAGCGCCGACACGACGCCTGCCTTGCGCGGGCCCGCACGTTCCAGCCAGCCGCCCCACAGCGCGGCCGAACATCCCAGCAGCACGAAGAACAGGGTGTACATCCACCCCATCGTCGAGATCTTCCAGTCACAGCTCGTGGTGAAGAGCTCGGCCAGGAGACTCATGTCCGGCGGGCAGGCCAGCGGTTTCGCGCCGCCCACCACCTTGGACAACGGCAGCCAGAACACCGAGAACCCGTAGGCCATGCCGATGCACAGGTGGATGGCCAGCGCGGCCGGAGGCACCAGCCAGCGCGAGAAGCCCGGCCCCGCGATGGTGCGTTCTTTGTCGAAAAAACCCGGCCTTGAGCCGGGCAGGTCCAGGGTGGCGCTACTTTCCATGATGTCTCCTCTGGGGTGCGGCTTTATAGCGTGCGTAGCCCGGAAAAGCCCGGAGACGCCGCCTCTTTTATGGATCTGTTGCTGTCCTGCCACTTCGGGGTGGGCCGTCATGAGGCGGCCCGGGTGCGCTATGCGACGCGCGCAAGCGGGGTAAGACGCTCGCGATGCTGGGTGACCGCCTGCAGCACCAGCGGATGCAGCTGTTCTTCGCCGGCGTCGCCGTCGGGGCTGCGCGCCAGGAAGTCCAGCAACTCGTTGCGCATGCGCGGTTCCCAGAATTTCTGGATGTGATTGGTGACGCCTTCCAGCGCCTCGGGCCGGTCCGGCATGGCGTCGAAGAACTGGCCGATGCGGTTGGCCATGCGGATCAGGTTGACGATTTCCATGCTGTCTGGCGTCCGGTTCAGGTAAGGATGCGTTCAGGGTGGGTGTAGATGGCGGCGTCGCCATCGCGCGTGAAGCCCAAGAGCGTCACGTTGGCGTCGGTGGCCAGGCGGATGGCCAGGGCGGTGGGGGCGGAGACCGAGGCCAGCACGGCGACGCCGGCGGATGCCGTCTTTTGCACCATCTCGAAGCTGGCCCGGCTGGACACCACGACGATGCCGTCGCTGCCGTTGACCGCCTGGCGCGCCAACGCGCCGGCCAGCTTGTCCAGCGCGTTGTGGCGGCCCACGTCTTCGCGTACAAAAGCGACGGCGCCATCAGCGCCCGCCCAGCCCGCCGCGTGCGTGGCGCCGGTGATGTCGTGCAGCGTCTGGCGCGCGCGCATGTCGCGCATGGCGGCCAGCACGGCCTCGATGCGCACGGGTGCGGCGTTGGTCACCGGGGCCACCGGCCGCAGCACTTCGGGCAGGGTTTCCACGCCGCACAGGCCGCAGCCGGTGCGTCCGGCCATGGCGCGGCGCCGCGTCTTCAGCTGCATTTCACAGGCGGACGAGATCTCCAGCTGCACGACGAGGCCGCCGCATTGCGGCAGCAGGTCGATGCCGCGCACGTCGCTGACGCTGCCAATGATGCCTTCGGACAACGAAAACCCGACGGCAAAGTCTTCCAGGTCCGCCGGCGTGGCCAGCATGGTGGCGTGGCTGATGCCGTTGTATTCCAGCGCCACCGGCGTTTCCTCGGCGACGAAGTCAGTCTCGGCGTCGGGGGCGATGGCCCCCGATCGCACGCGGATGACCTGGGTCGGCGTGCAGTCGGGGCGGGCGGTGGTCGGCGTAGGCATGGGATCCCTGGCGTGCTGGCTGTCGGTTACTTCCCGGTCAGCGCCGCCTCGGACTCGCGCGAGCGTTCGCGCAGGAGCTTTTGCTGGATATCCGCAAATCGCGACCATTGCCGCTGCCATTCCGACGGCTGCGACACGCGCGTCACCTGCACGGCCGTGACCTTGTACTCGGGGCAGTTGGTCGCCCAGTCGGAGCTGTCGGTGGTGACGACGTTGGCGCCGGACTCGGGAAAGTGGAACGTGGTGTATACCACGCCCGGCTGCACGCGGTCGGTCAGCGTGGCGCGCAGCACGGTTTCACCCGCGCGGCTCTGGATGCCGACCCAGTCGCCCTCGGCCACGCCCCGGTCCTCGGCGTCCTGCGGATGGATTTCCAGCACGTCCTCGCCGTGCCACATGACATTGGGCGTGCGGCGGGTCTGCGCGCCCACGTTGTATTGCGACAGGATGCGGCCGGTGGTCAACAGCAGCGGGAAGCGGCGCGTGCTGCGTTCATCGGTGGGCACGTACTTGGTGATCATGAAGCGGCCCTTGCCGCGCACGAACTGGTCGATGTGCATGATGGGCGTGCCGTCCGGCGCGTCGTCGTTGCACGGCCATTGCAGGCTGCCCAGCTTGTCGAGCTTGTCGTACGTGACGCCGGCGAACGTGGGCGTCAGCCGTGCGATCTCTTCCATGATCTCGCGCGGGTGTTTGTAGTTCATGGGGTAACCCAGCGCGTTGGACAGCGCCACGGTCACTTCCCAGTCGGACTTGCCGTTCTTGGGTTCCATCACCTTGCGCACCCGGGAAATGCGGCGCTCGGCATTGGTGAAGGTGCCGTCCTTTTCCAGGAACGAGGAACCCGGCAGGAACACGTGCGCGTACTTCGCGGTCTCGTTCAGGAACAGGTCCTGCACGACGATGCACTCCATCGCCGCCAGCGACGCCGCCACGTGCTGCGTGTTGGGATCGGACTGCACGATGTCCTCGCCCTGGCAGTACAGGCCCTTGAACGACCCGCCCAGCGCGGCTTCGAACATGTTGGGGATGCGCAGGCCGGGCTCGGGCTGCAGCGTGACGCCCCAGTCCTTTTCGAATTGCGCGCGCACGGTGTTGTCGGAGATGTGGCGGTAGCCGGGCAGTTCGTGCGGGAACGAGCCCATGTCGCACGAGCCCTGCACGTTGTTCTGGCCGCGCAGCGGATTGACCCCCACACCTTCGCGCCCGATGTTGCCGGTGGCCATCGCCAGGTTGGCGATCGCCATGACGGTGGTCGAACCCTGGCTGTGCTCGGTGACGCCCAGGCCGTAATAGATGGAGCCGTTGCCGCCCGTGGCAAACAGGCGCGCCGCGCCGCGCACCGCCTGCGCCGGCACGCCGGTGATTTCTTCCATGGCTTCCGGCGAGTTCTCGGGCAGCGAGACGAAATCACGCCATTCCCGGAATGCCTTTTCCTCGCAGCGCTCGGCGACAAAGTCTTCGGCGATCAGGCCTTCGGTGGCGATGACGTGCGCCAGCGAGGACAGCAGCGCGGTGTTGGTGCCGGGCCGCACCTGCAGGTGGAAATCGGCCCTGATGTGCGGCGAGCTGACGAGCTCGATGCGGCGCGGATCGATGACGATGAGCCGCGCGCCTTCGCGCAGCCGCCGCTTCAGGCGCGAGGCGAACACCGGGTGCCCGCTGCTGGGGTTGGCGCCCATGACGATGACCACGTCGGTATGCATGACGGAGTCAAAGGTCTGCGTGCCCGCCGATTCGCCCAGCGTCTGCTTCAGGCCGTAGCCGGTGGGCGAATGGCAAACGCGCGCGCAGGTGTCGACGTTGTTCGTGCCGAAGGCGGCGCGCACCAGCTTTTGCACCAGCCACGTTTCTTCGTTGGTGCAGCGCGAGGACGTGATGCCGCCCACCGCGTCGCGTCCGTACTGGCTCTGGATGCGGCGGAACTCCGAGGCCGCGTAGTTGATGGCTTCGTCCCAGGACACTTCCTTCCAGGAATCCGTGATGTGCTTGCGGATCATGGGCTTGAGCACGCGTTCCTTGTGCGTGGCGTAGCCCCAGGCAAATCGCCCCTTCACGCAGGAATGGCCGCGGTTGGCCTGGCCGTCCTTCCAGGGGACCATGCGCACGACTTCCTGGCCCTTCATTTCGGCCTTGAAGCCGCAGCCCACGCCGCAGTAGGCGCAAGTGGTCACGACCGAGTGCTCGGCCTGGCCCATCATGATGACGGTCTTTTCCTGCAGGGTGGACGTGGGGCAGGCCTGGACGCAGGCGCCGCAGGACACGCATTCGCTATCGAGGAAGGGCTGGTCCTGCCCGGCCGACACATGCGAATCAAACCCCTTGCCGGAGATCGTCAGCGCGAACGTGCCCTGGGTTTCTTCGCAGGCGCGCACGCAGCGGTTGCAGACGATGCACTTGGACGCGTCGAAGGTGAAGTAGGGGTTGGACTCGTCTTTTTCGGCCTTCAGGTGGTTGGCGCCGTCGTAGCCGTAGCGCACGTTGCGCAGGCCCACCACGCCCGCCATGTCCTGCAGTTCGCAGTCGCCGTTGGCCGGACAGGTCAGGCAGTCGAGCGGATGGTCCGAAATGTACAGTTCCATCACGCCGCGCCGCAGGTCGTGCAGCTTGGGGGTTTCGGTAAAGACCACCATGCCGTTCTCGGCGGGCGTCGTACAGGACGCCGGATAGCCGCGGCGGCCTTCGATCTGCACCAGGCACAGGCGGCAGGAGCCGAAAGGTTCAAGGCTGTCGGTGGCGCAGAGCTTGGGGATGTTGATGCCCGCATCCGCGGCCGCGCGCATCAGCGACGTGCCTTCGGGGACGGTGATCTCCTGGCCGTCGATGGTCAGGGTGACGGTCTTTTCGGACACGCGCGCCGGCGTGCCCATGTCGCGATCGCGCTTGATGACGGTTTCTAGCATGGCGGTCTCGGGTTCAGGCCGCGTGGGCGGCAGACTGGGAGGACTCGATGCCGAAGTCCTGCGGAAAATGGTTCAGCGCGGACAGCACCGGGTAGGGCGCCATGCCCCCCAGCGCGCACAGCGAACCGCCAAGCATCGTGTCGCACAGGTCGCGCAGCAGATGCACCTGCTGTTCGCGCTGGTCGCGGCTTTGACCGCCAGCAGCGATCTTGTCGATGGTTTCCATGCCGCGCGTCGAACCGATGCGACAGGGCGTGCACTTGCCACAGGACTCGATGGCGCAGAACTCCATGGCGTAGCGCGCCATGCGCGCCATGTCCACGGTGTCGTCAAACGCCACCAGACCGCCGTGGCCGATCATGGCCGAGATCTGGATATAGGCTTCGTAGTCCAGGGGCACGTCCCACTGCGATTCGGGCAGATAGGCGCCCAGCGGACCGCCCACCTGCACCGCCCGCAGCGGCCTGCCGGACGCGCTGCCGCCGCCGAATTCATACAGCAGATCGCGCAGGCTCAAACCAAAGGCCTTTTCCACCAGCCCGCCTTGCTTCAGGTTGCCGGCCAACTGGAACGGCAGCGTGCCATGCGAACGGCCCACGCCGTAGTCGCGGTAGTACGCCGCGCCTTTGGCCAGGATGATCGGCACGGTGGCCAGCGAAATCACGTTGTTGATGACGGTGGGCTTGCCGAACAGACCGGAAATGGCCGGTAGCGGCGGTTTGGCTCGCACCACGCCGCGCTTGCCTTCCAGGCTTTCCAGCAGTGAGGTTTCTTCGCCGCAGATGTAGGCGCCGGCGCCCTTGCGCACCTCCAGATCGAAGCGGCGGCCGCTGCCGTGCACGTCGTCGCCCAGCCAGCCGACGCTGCGGGCGCGCGCGATGGCGGCTTCGAGCGTGGCGATGGCGTGCGGGTATTCGGACCGGACGTAGATGTAGCCGTACGTCGCACCCACCGCCAGCCCGGCGATGGTCATGCCTTCGATCAGGACGTACGGATCGCCTTCCATCAGCAGGCGGTCGGCAAACGTGCCCGAGTCGCCTTCGTCGGCGTTGCAGACGATGTACTTGGTGTCGCCGGGCGTGCCCGCCACGGTCTTCCATTTGATGCCGGTGGGGAACGCTGCGCCGCCGCGGCCGCGCAGACCGGATTCGACCATTTCGTCGACGATCTGAGCGGGCGCCATGGCCAGCGCGCGCTTCAGGCCTTGCAGCCCGCCATGCGCAGCGTAGTCCTGCAAGGACAGCGGATCGATCACGCCGACGCGGGCGAACGTCAGGCGCTCTTGATGCTTGAGGTAGGGAATTTCCTCGGTCAATCCCAGGCGCAGCGCATGGTCGCCGCCCGTGAGCCAGCCGGCGTCGAACAGCGAGGCCACGTCTTCCGGTTGTACCGGACCGTAAGCGACGCGGCCTTGCGGCGTGGCGATTTCGACCAGCGGTTCCAGCCACAGCAGGCCGCGCGAGCCGTTGCGCACCACCTGCACGGACAGGCCGCGCTGGTCGGCCATGCGTTCGATGTCGCGGGCCACGGTGTCGGCGTCCATGGCCAGCGCCGCGGCGTCGCGCGGCACGTAGATGACGACGGGGGCGCTCATGGCGTGTCCTCCAGCGTGCGAGCCAGCAGGCGATCAAGCTTGGCTTCGGTGACGCGGGCGTGGGGCTGGCCGTCGATCATGACGGCGGGCGACTGCGCGCACAGGCCCAGGCAATACACCGGCTCCAGCGTGAAGTTGCCGTCCGGCGTGCTGCCGTGGAAGTCACAGCCCAGCGCGGTGCGCGCGTGGGCGGCCAGGCGTTCGCCGCCCATGGACTGACAGGCTTCGGCGCGGCAGACCTCGAGCGTGTGGCGCGCGGCCGGCTCGGTGCGGAAATGGGGATAGAACGTGATGACGCCGTGGACTTCGGCGCGGGAGAGGTTCAGGGCCTCGGCGATGATTTGCACCGCCTCGGCCGGAATACAGCCCAGTTCGTGCTGGACCGCGTGCAGCACCGGGAGCAGCGGGCCGGGCTGGTCTTGCAGCCGGGCAAGGATGCGGGCCGTGGCCGCGATGGCCGGGGTGGTGGATGCCTGGGCGGCGTCCAGGGCCAGCTTGCCGCCCCGGGCCCCACCGCTGGATGCCAGATCGGATTTTGCCTCGCGCAGGTGCACGTCGGTCTCCTCCTGTGTTGCATGACCCCGTCAACGGGGGCTTATGTGCCGGTCGGATGATGGTCAATTAATATGTTCAAAAAAACATATAAATCACGCATCCGCCGCGTTATTTGTGTACTCTAACGAGGTACTTGAACGCCTTCAATAAGAAAGAAATGACATATAAGTTCCGAATCGGCCTGCGGCCGCAATGGACATTGGGCGGAGACGACGAGGCGACCCCCGTGCCGTTGCAGGACATGCTTGCGCTGCTGGCGGCCATCGACGCCACTGGCAACATCGCCGGCGCCTGTCGTGCTTGCGGGCTGTCGTACCGCCACGCCTGGGGCGTGCTGCGGCGCTTCGAGACCCTCTTTGGCACGCAACTCCTCATCACCAACCGCCGCCAGGGCACGCAGTTGTCGCCCTTTGCGGAGCGTCTGCTGTGGGCCAACCGCCGGATCGAGGCGCGGCTGATGCCCACGCTGGACAGCATGGCGTCCGAACTGCAAGAGGAACTAGAACGCCTGCTGCCCGAAAGCGGCCCACACCTGCGCCTGCATGCCAGCCACGGCTTTGCAGTGGAATCGCTGATGCAGCACATGAGCGGCCGCACGCCCGGGTTGGAGCTGCGCTATCGCACTGCGATCGAGGCGCTGGCGTCGCTGGAACGGCACGAGTGCGATCTTGCGGGTTTCCAGGTGCCGCTGGGCGATTTCGAATCCCCCATCATGGAACGCTACGCGCAGTGGCTGCACGCGGACGACTACATGCTGATCCATCTGGCCGTGCGCAACACGGGGCTGTTCGTCACCGCCGGCAATCCCAAGCAGATACGCGGCATGGCGGACCTGGCGCGCCGCGACGTGCGCTTCGTGAACCGGCAAATCGGTTCCAGCACGCGCTATCTGGTCGGCCTGATGCTGCAGCGCGCCGGCGTGTCGATCGGCGAAGTGCAGGGCTACGAGACCAACGAATTCACCCACATGGCGATCGCCGCGCACATTGCCAGCGGCATGGCCGACACCGGGGTCGGCGTGGAGACGGCGGCCTGCCGCTTCGGACTGGACTTCATCCCCTTGGTGCGCGAGCGGTATTTCTTCGCCATCCGCAAGGCGTCGTTGGACACGCCGGCCATGCAGGATCTGCTGTCCATCATGCGCGGGCCGGACTATGTCGGTTACGTGGGCCAGCTCGTCGGCTACGACGCCCGCGATACCGGTCGGCTGCAGACCCTGGACGAGGCGTTCCCCCGTGAACGCGCACCGCGATCCGCCGGGATATGATGTGCCAATGAGCAAAGTGATTTTCCTTGCCGATCACCGCGGCGCGCCGCTTTCCGTGCCGCCCGGGGAACTGCCGCCGCCCGGACAGCCCGCGCTGGACCAGCGCGCGCGTCCGCTGCGCGACCTGCGCATTTCCGTCACCGACCGCTGCAACTTCCGCTGTACCTACTGCATGCCGCGCGAGGTCTTCGACAGCAGCTACAGCTTCATGCCGCATTCGGCGCTGCTGTCCTTCGAGGAAATCAGCCGGCTGGCCGGCATCTTCACGCAGTTGGGCGTCGAAAAAATCCGCCTGACCGGCGGTGAGCCGCTGCTGCGCAAGCACATCGAAAACCTGGTCGGCATGCTGGCCGACCTGCGCACGCCGCAGGGCCGGCCGCTGGACCTGACGCTCACCACCAACGGCAGCGTCCTCGCGCGCAAGGCCGCCGCGCTGAAAAGCGCCGGGCTCACGCGCGTGACGGTCAGCCTGGATGCGCTGGATGCGGCCATGTTCCAGGGCATGAGCGACAGCGGCTTCACGCCGGACGACGTGCTGCGCGGCATCGATGCCGCGGCAGAGGCGGGCCTAGCGCCCGTCAAGGTCAACATGGTGGTGCGCAAGGGGCTGAACGACGGGCAGATCCTGCCGATGGCCGAGCGCTTCCGCCACAGCAGCCACATCCTGCGCTTCATCGAATATATGGACGTGGGCAACAGCAACGGCTGGAACCTCGACGAAGTGGTGCCGTCGCGCGAAGTCCTGGACCGCATCGGCGCGGTCTATCCGCTGGAACCCGTGGAATCCGTCGAAATGGGCCGCGTGGCCGAACGCTGGCGCTACGTGGATGGTGGCGGCGAAGTCGGCGTTATCTCCAGCGTCACGCACGCCTTCTGCGGCGGCTGTACGCGGGCCCGCCTGTCACCCGAAGGCAAGCTCTACATGTGCCTCTTCGCCCACGAAGGCCACGACCTGCGGGCCCCGTTGCGCGACGGCGCGACGGACGAGGAAATGGCGCGCATCCTGGCGGGCATCTGGTCCGCGCGCGGCGACAACTATTCCGAACTGCGCGGCCAGAACATGGCTGACCCGTCGCGCAAGATCGAGATGAGCTACATCGGTGGCTGAATCGTCAATGGCGCGTGACGACGTGGCCGGATTGATCCTGGCCGGCGGCCAGGGCTCCCGCATGAACGGGCAGGACAAGGGACTGGTCGTCTTGCGCGGCGAACCGATGGTGGCGCACGTGGCGCGTTGCCTGGCGCCGCAGGTCGGACGCTTGATCATCAGCGCGAACCGGCATGCCGCGGTATATGCGCAATATGGCGAGGTGGTCGCGGACGATGAGCCTGAACTGGGCGACTGGCAAGGGCCGTTGATGGGAATTGCGGCGGCGCTGTCGGCGGTTTCCGTGCAAGATACGGCCGCGCCGCAGTGGCTGGTCGTCTCGCCGTGCGACACCCCTTTCGTGCCCGCTGGTCTGGCACAGCGCCTGATCGGCGCGGCGCTCGCCGCAGATGCGCCAATCGCCTATGCCGTCGCCCACGGCCAGCGGCATTCCGCCTGCATGGCGCTGCGCACGGCGCTGCTACCTGAATTGCTGGCCTACCTGCGCGGCGGCGACCGCAAGGTCGGGCTGTGGCAGGCGAGGGCGGGCGCGGTTGAAGCGAATTTCGACGACGCGCCGCCGCATGCCTTCATGAACGTCAACACGCCAGAAGATCTGGCGCTGGCGGAACGCTACGCCAGCCAGTGACGCAGGTCGTAGTACGAGACCGTATCCCTGTCCTGCACGAGCACATCCGCCGGGAGGCGCGCCAAGCCAGTGGACCACGGCAATGAGCTGATCACGCCCGACCCCTGATGGCCGTACGGCACGAGCTCGCTGCCGCCTTCGTCCGCCACGCGGCACTGCACGCGCAGGAATTCCTCGCGGCCATCCTGGCGCGGCTGCGCGGTGCGCAGCGGCAGTTGGCTGACCGGCGGGAAGATTTCTTCGCGGCCCTGCATGCGGCGCATCAGCGGCGTCACCAGCGTGGCAAAGACGGCATAGGCCGACACCGGATTGCCCGGCAGGCTGACCACGGGCTTGCCGTCGATCTGCGCCAGCGCCACCGGTTTGCCGGGCTTCATGCGCACCTTCCACAACGACAGCTCGCCGCCCAGCGCGGCCAGCGCCGGCTTGACCAGATCGCGCTCGCCGACCGACACGCCGCCCACGCTCAGCACCAGATCGCAATCGGCCAGCAGCGTCTTGAAGGCGGCCAGCAGGTCGGCCTCGGTATCGCGTGCATGCAGCACGTGGACGGGCAGGGCGCTCATGCCGCGCACCATCGCCGCCAGCATGGGGCCGTTGGAGTTGTAGATCTGTTCCGTGGCGCGCGGCTGGCCCGGCAGGACGAGTTCGTCGCCGGTGGTCAGGATGCCGACGCGAAGCTGACCGTAAACAGGCACGGTGGCCATGCCTTGCGAGGCCAGCAGTGCAACGTGCGCGGCCTGCAGCAGCGTACCCGCCGGCAGCAGCGCGGCGCCTGCCATCGTGTCTTCGCCGCGGCGGCGGATGTGCTGGCCCGGGCGCGGCTCGCGCGAAATCTGCACGTGGTTGTCGGCTTCGGTCGTGTCTTCCTGCATGACGACCACATCGGCGCCCGCGGGAATCACGCTGCCGGTGAACAGGCGAATGGCTTGGCCGGGCTTGAGCGGCTCGGGCACGTCGCCGGCGTAGCAGCGCTGCTGGATCGGCAGTCGCGCTTCCGGACTCCAGTCGGCCAGGCGCAGCGCATAGCCGTCCATGGCGCTGTTGTCGGCCGGCGGAATGTCCACCGTGGCGTCAAGATGGGTGGCGAGCACCCGGCCGCTGGCATTCGCCAGGTCGACGTGCTCGGTGCGTTGGAGGGGGGCGGCGGCGTTGGCCAGCAGGGTCTGAGCTTGATCGAAATCCAGCATGGGTGTCAGGCTTCTTCTTCGTGATTCTTGAATTGCGAGGCGAAATTGCAGGGGCGGTGGCCACTGTCAAGCTGCTCGCGCAGGATCTTCGTCCAGGCGGTCTCGCAGGCGTTGTTCGAGCCGGGCAGGCAAAAGATCAGCGTCTGGTTGGCCGACCCCGCGAACGCGCGCGACTGGATCGTGGAGCTGCCGATCTCGGTGTAGGAGATCTGGCGGAAGAGTTCGCCGAAACCCGGAATCTCGCGGTCCAGCAGCGGCAGTATGGCCTGCGGCGTGTGATCGCGATGCGAGAAGCCCGTGCCGCCGGTGGTCAGAATGACCTGCACTTCCGGGTCGGCGATCCAGTCGCTGATGACGCGGCGGATCTGGTAGATGTCGTCGCGCACGATGTCGCGCCGCACGCACTGATGACCGGCCTGCGCCAGGCTGTTCGCCAGCAGATTGCCGGACGTGTCATCGCCCGCGCTGCGGGTGTCGCTGATCGTCAGTACGCCGCAGCCCAACGGGACCGGGATGGCTTCGCTCATGGATTCTCCTTTTTGTCGGCAGTGTCTTCGTCCCAGGCGTCCGTGCGGTCCTGGTCGGATTGGCGCTGTTCCACCCAGAAGCTGTCGCCGCCCGCCAGGGTTTCGCGCTTCCAGAAGGGTGCGCGCGTCTTGAGCGCGTCGATGATGAATTCGCAGCCGCGGAAGGCGTCGCCGCGATGGGCGCTGGCCGCCGCCACGTACACGATCTGCGCGTTGCGGTGCAGCGCGCCGACGCGATGGACGATGACCGTGCCGGCCAGATTCCAGCGCGCGCGGGCGGTGGCGGCAATGTCTTCGAGCTCGCGCTCGCACATGCCCGGATAGTGTTCAAGAAACAGCGTGTCGGTGGGCGTGTCCGGCGCATAGTCGCGCACGTAGCCCACGAATGTGACGATGCCGCCCACGCCGGGGCCGGCGGATTCCCGCAGCGCGGCAGTGAGCGCCGCGTTGTCAAAGTCGGCTTCCTGGACGCGGATCATGGCGTCAGCCTCCGGTGACCGGTTCAAACACCGCGACTTCGTCGCCGGCGCGGATAGCGGCGGTGGGCTTGGCGTGCGTCTGGTTGATGGCCAGCTTCAGGCGCGTGGCCGGTTCCAGCTGGGGATAGCGTTCGCCCAGCTCGGCCAGCAATTGCGCGCCGGTGGATTCGCCCTGCACGGGCCAGATTTCAGTGCGCTTGCCGACCAGTTCGGCCACGCGCGCGAAGTACAGCAGATTAATCGTTGCGCCATTCACCGCTTTTACCTCCCGCCTTGTACTTAAGGCGAACTTGTTCGATCACGATGCCTTTGTCGGCCGCCTTGCACATGTCGTAGATGGTCAGCGCGGCCACGCTGCACGCCATCATGGCTTCCATCTCGACGCCCGTCTTGTAGCTGGTGCGGCAGGTGGACAGGATGTCGATGCGATGCTCGGCGTCGTTCAGGGCGAATTCCACGCCGACGAACGACAGCGGCAGGCTGTGGCACAGAGGGATCATGTCGGCGCAGCGTTTGGCGGCCAGGATGGCGGCCACGCGCGCCGTGTTCAGGACCTCTCCCTTGCCTTGGCCCGGCTGGGTCAGCAGGCCATAGGCCACGGCGTTCATGCGGATGCTGGCGGCGGCGACCGCCACGCGCTCGGTGTCCGTCTTGGCGATGACGTCGACCATGCGGACCTGGCCGGCTTCGTCCAGGTGACTCAAGGTGGGGGGGGTCTCGGACATGGAAATCGGGATCAAGAATTGTTAATGAATGAAAAGAGCGGGGCCGGGCAAGCCGGCCGGGTCCGCTGTTCCGCCTATGATAGACGAGCAGTAAAGGGGGCGCGATAATCGCGCCTGCAGTCAGTGGAAGGTTGGATCGCCTTCAATATGTATCAGGAGACTTTCAATGCCCGTGCGGATGCCCAAGCTACGGTTCACCCGACGCGCCGGCAAGATTCTCCTGGGTATTGTGGCGTTCGTGCTGATTCTGTTTGGCGTTGCGGCCTGGCAAGTGCCAAAGGTGCTGCACGGCGTCCTGACTGACGATGTCTCGAAGATGATCGGCCGCGACGTTTCCGTCGGCAAGATCACCTTCAATCCCTTCACGCTGACCGTCCGCGCGCAAGACCTGGCCGTGGCGCAGCCCGGCGCGCAGACGCCGTTGCTGACCTTGGCCGAACTGGATGCCAGCGCATCGTGGACATCGCTGTTCTGGTTTGCACCGGTGGTCGATCGTCTGACGCTGCGGCAGCCTACCATCGCCATCGTCCGCGAAGACGTCGTGCGCTTCAATTTCTCTGACATAGAACAACGCGTCGCCGAATTGGCCGCCGCCAAGCCTGACGAGCCGCCCAAGCCGGACGAAGGCCTGCCGCGTTTTTCGCTGAACAACATGGTGATCGAGAACGGCACGATCACGCTGGACGACAAGGTCACCGGCCGCAAGCAGGTTGTCGACGAGTTCGCCATCGGCATCCCGTTCATCTCGACCTTCGGCTATGCCACCGACATCGACGTGCAGCCGCGCCTGCACCTGCGCATCAATGGCAGTCCGTTCGACCTGACCGGCGTGGCGCGTCCGTTCGACGTGGTGCCTTCATCCACCTTGCGCGTGGCCTTTGACGGCCTGCAACTGGAAAAGTGGGCGGACGTCTGGCCCATGCCGCTGCCGTTCAAGGTCGAGAGCGCGCTGCTGGATTCGAACCTGCAGGTCGTTTTCGAACAACCCAAGGACGCGCCGCCCAAGATCCGCGTCGTCGGCGATCTGGGCTTGCGCCGTCTGGACGTGCGCGATCCGTCCGGCGGCAGTCTGGCCGCGTGGAGTGCGTTGACCGTCAGCCGGTTGGAACTGGAGCCGATCGCGCGGCAGGTGTATATCGGCGAGGTCGGGCTGTGGGCGCCGCAGATCCATGTGCGGCGTCATGCGAATGAGCACTTGAACTGGCAGGATGTCGTCGCCGGGCTGAAGGCGCTGGGCGGCGTGGAGCCGACCGCCACGCCTGTCCGCGATGAAATGCGCAAGGCCAGCGGGCTGAAGCCGCTGGCTGCGGGCGGGGCGTCCGCATCGGCGGGGACACCTGCCGCGGCAGGTGCGCAGGCGCCGGGTACGCAATCGCCTTCGACCCCGGCCCCCGTCGCCAAGGCAGACGCGGGGACGGGGTCAACGGCGCAAGCGCCCACCGGACCAGCGTCAGGCGCGCCACGCCCCGCTGACCCGGCCGGCACTGCCCCGACGGCTGGCGCTGCCCCGGCCGCCGACACTGCCGCCGTTAGCGCGCCCACCCCCGCACCCGCCGAATGGCAAGTCACCCTCGACGCCTTCAACCTGCATGAAGGCGAGGTCTACGTCACCGACGCGGTCAGCAAGCTCGACTACGTGATGACCGGCTTGGCCGCCACTGTTGAAGGCGTCGAACTGCCGCAGCAGCCGGACCGGCCCATCAACCTGTGGCTGACCATGGACAACAGCACCGATGGCGGCTGGCTGCGCGCCAAAGGGCCGCTCGTCATCAAACCGCTGTCGCTCGACATGAACGTGCGCCTGGGCAATGTGGCGCTCGCGCCGTTGGCGCCCGCCGTGCGTAGCGCTGCGCCGATCAGCCTGCTTGACGGCCGACTGGGCGCCACCGCGCAGGTCCACGTGCGCGAAAAAGGCGGCGCGATCGACGCATCCGCCACGGCCGTGCAAGCCGACCTGACACAGTTCAAGGCCCGTGACGAATCGCTCAAGCCCGCGCTCGACATCGCAATGCAGTCCTTGCGCATCACCGCCGACCGCCTCGCCATGGGCCCCGGCCAAAGCAACTTCACCCTGGCCGCTGCCGGCGTCCAGGGCGACGGCAAGCTGGACCTCAAAGGCGTCTTCACCCCGCAGCCGCTTACCCTCAAGACCGCCGTCGACCTCTCCGGCCTGAACGTCGCCAGCTTCGCGCCGTACTTCGCCTCCAGCCTGAACGCCACCGTCCGCGCCGTCACGCTGGGCGCCAAGGGCAACGCCGAATTCATCGCCCCCGCCGGCAACGCCCCGATGAAGGCCGCCTGGAAGGGCGCCGTCGACGTCACCGACCTGGATCTGCAAGACCGCGTCAACAAGGACGACTTCCTGAACTGGAAGCGCCTGGGCTTCACCGGCATGGACATCTCCGTGGCGGGCGACAAGATCGGTGCCAAACTGGGCGACATCGCGCTCGAAGACTTCTACGGCCGCATCCTGCTCAATGCGCAAGGCCGGCTCAACGTCATGGACCTTGTGGCCGCGCCTGGACAGGCCGGCGGCTCCATCACGCAGGACACGCAGACGCCAGGCCGCAGCGCCGATATACCCGCCGCGCCGCCTGCACCCGCGGCGCCTGCGCCGTCCGCCAAGGGCAGCCGGGCAAGCGCCATGCCGGACATCTCGGTCAACAGCGTCACGCTGACTCGCGGACGCATGACCTTCACCGACCGCTTCGTCAAACCCAACTACGTTGCTGAACTGTCCAGCATCGAAGGCGGCATCACCGCCGTCTCTTCCACCAACCCGCAGCCCGCCAAGGTCAAGGTCACGGGGCGGGTCTACACCACTGCACCGCTCTCCATCAGCGGCGTCGTGCAGCCCTTCGCCCAATACCTGACCCTGGACCTCAAGGCGTCCGCCAAGGGCGTCGACCTGCCACGCTTCAACACCTATTCGGCCAAGTACGTCGGCTACCCCATCAAGCGCGGCAAGCTCTCGGTAGACCTGGAATACAAGATCAAGAACCGCGCCCTGCAGGCCACCAACCACGTCGTGCTCAACCAGCTCACCTTCGGCGACAAGACCAACAGCCCTGACGCCACCAAGCTACCCGTGCTGCTGGCCGTCGCGCTGCTCAAGGACTCGCGCGGCAACATCGACATCAACCTGCCCATCTCCGGCTCGCTCGACGACCCCGAGTTCTCGGTCGGCGGCATCGTCGTGCGCGTGCTGATGAACCTGGTCGTCAAAGCCGTGACCTCGCCCTTCAGCCTGCTCGCGTCCGCGTTCGGCGGCGGCGAAGAACTGTCCTACGTCGAATTCGCGCCCGGCAGCGCCGTCCTCACCGAAGACACGATCCAGCGCATCGATACCCTTACCAAGGCGCTCACCGACCGTCCGGCCCTCAAGATGGACATCAGCGGCCGCGCCGACCCCAAGACCGACTCGGAAGGCCTGCGCCAGGCCTGGGTCGACGCCAAGATCCGCGCCGCCAAGGCCGCCGACGTCACGCCGCGCGGCAAGAAGCCCGACCCCAAGGGCGTCACGGTCTCCGCCGCCGAACGTGCCAAGTACCTCGAAGACGTCTACGATGACGCAGACCTCAAGGACAAACCGCGCAATTTCATCGGCATGGCCAAGTCCGTCCCGGCCGCGCAGATGGAAGCAATGCTGCGCGCGGCGGCCCCGGTCGGCGAGGATCAACTGCGCCAACTGGCCGATGCCCGCGCGCAGGCGGTATATGAGAAGTTGCAAGCCCAGGAAGGACTCGCGGATCGCGTGTTCATCGTTGCGCCGCAGCTGGACGCCGATGGCATCAAGGACGAGGGGCAACCCTCACGCGTGGACTTCTCCCTGAAGTGAACTCGGCAGGCCCGGGCAGGGACGCGAGGCGCGTCCCTCCGTGCCCGTCTTTTACCAGGAGATTTTCGATGAAAGACCAGGACGACGCGCATTTCGACAGCCTGCTCCCGCCCTTGCGGCTGGACCGGCGTGGCTTCCTTGCCACCACCGCGGCGGCAGGTTTCTCGCTGGCGGCAGGCCCCGTGGTGGCGCAAACCGCCATCACCACGGACGCCAAGGGCCTCGTGGCCGGCAGGATCGAGATCCCCACCTCCGACGGCAAGATACCCGCGTTCCGCGCCGCGCCGGATGGCAAGAAGAACCTGCCCACGATCATCGTCGTCCAGGAAATCTTCGGCGTGCACGAATACATCCAGGACGTCTGCCGGCGCCTCGCCCACCAGGGGTACCTCGCCATCGCGCCGGAACTCTATGCGCGCCAGGGCGACCCGTCCAAGTACACCGAAATCCCCAAACTGCAGGCCGAAATCGTCAGCAAGGTCCCCGACAAACAGGTCATCGCCGACCTGGACGCCACCGCCGCTTGGGCCGCCGCCAACGGCGGCAACCCCGACCGTCTGGGCATCCTGGGCTTCTGCTGGGGCGGCCGCCAGGTCTGGCTCTACGCAGCCCACAACCCCAAACTGAAGGCCGGCGCCGCCTGGTACGGCCAGTTGGCGGGTGACCCCACCGAACTGAAACCCAAGTCGGCCCTGGCCATCGTCAACGACCTGAAGGCCCCGGTGCTTGGCGCCTACGGCGGCAAGGATGCCGGCATCTCCCAAGCCGACGTCGACCGCATGCGCGTCGAACTCGCCAAGGGCTCCGCGGCCGCCAAGGCGTCTCGCATCGACATCTACCCCGAGGCCGGTCATGCGTTCCACGCCGACTATCGTCCTTCGTACCGCAAGGCGGAAGCGGAACAGGCGTGGACGCGGATGCTGGATTGGTTCAAGCAGAATGGGTTGTAAGGGACAACTTTTCCGAAGGCTCAGCGATCGGGCCAACTTTGACCTGCTCGGGTCAAGGTTGGCCCGATTTTTTTTGTTTGTTTTCAAGTGCTTGAGAAATGTCGGGCCACCATTGGCCCAAAAAATCCGGTGAGGAAGCACTTTTTAGCGTTTGTGCAATTCAAGATGGGAGAATCTTGCGGAGGGGCTTGGCTAAGTGGTTGATAAGAAATAACAACTCGTTCGACGCGATCAAGCTGGCACAGCGTTTGCATTGAGACATGGTCGTCTCCGGAATCAGCCATGCCCACTCAATCGGATCTGTGCTTCACGTTCACCATCGGCGACGAGCCCTTCGAGGTCGTCGAATTCACGCTGCAAGAAGGCTTGTCCGAGACCTTTCTGCTGGAAGTGGAACTGGCCAGCTCAAATCCCGCCATCGACTTCGGTGAGGTGCTGGACCGCGCCGCGTTGCTCACGATCTGGCACGGCGACACGGCGGTGCGCTACGTGCACGGCGCGGTCTCGTCGTTCGTCCAAGGCGACACGGGCTTTCGCAGGTCACGCTACTCCGCCATCGTCGAGCCGCGTCTGGCGCGCCTCTCACTCAGTTCCGATTGGCGGATCTTTCAGTCCCAAACCGTCCCGCAGATCGCTGAGGCGGTGCTCAAGGCGCATGGGCTGACTCAAGACTACGAGCAGCGCAGCACCACCGAGCATCAGGCCCGTGAATACTGCGTGCAAGCCGGCGACACGGACTACCACTTCATCGAGCGCCTCATGCGCGAGGAAGGCTTCTTCTATTCCTTCCGTCATAGCGCTGAGGGCCATCAGCTTGTCCACAGCGATCGCCTGTTCATTCATGGACGCGTGGGCGATGAGCCGGTTCTGTACAACCCCGTCCCCGGCGGCGACCAGCCGCAACCCGCGCTGCGACGTTTCACGTACACCGAGAACGTACGCACCGCGCGGCAAACCCAGCGCGACTACACCTTCCACCATCCCCGGTATACGCACCAGCACAGCCGCGATGGGCGGGATTTGGACCACCAGGGCCGCCGCTACGAACGCTATGACTATCCCGCCCGCGCCAAATTCGACGAGGCCGGCAAGCCCTTCGCCGAGAACCGCCTTCGCGGGCATCGTCGCGATGCCCGCATTGCCCTGGTCCAAGGCGATGACCCGCGACTGCAACCCGGTATCTCCTTCACGCTGGCCGGCCACCCGCGGGAAGACATGAACCGCGGCTGGCGCCCCGTGCGCATTGTCCACCGCGGCATCCAACACACGAGTCAGGCCGAGGAAAGTGCACAAGCCCAGTTGGGAACGCACTATAGCTACGAGGCCAAGCTGGTCCCGGATGACGTCGAGTGGCGCGCGGAACCGCTGCCCAGACCATGCATCGACGGCCCGCAGAACGCCATGGTGGTTGGGCCGCCCAATGAAGAGATCTACACCGATGCGTATGGAAGGGTGAAGGTCCAGTTCCCCTGGGACCGTCTCGGCAAGGAGGACGAACACAGCTCCTGCTGGATCCGAGTTTCGCAGAACATCGCCGGCGCGACGTGGGGCCACATGACCATCCCGCGCATCGGCCAGGAGGTCATCGTCTCTTACTTCGATGGGGATCCTGATCAACCCGTTATCACCGGCCGCGCCTATAACCGCCTGCAATTGCCGCCCTACGAACTGCCGCGCCACAAGACGCGGATGACCATCAAAAGCAAGACCCACAAGGGCGAGGGGTACAACGAACTGCGCTTCGAAGACGAGAAAGACCAAGAGGAAATCTACGTCCACGCGCAGAAGGATCAGAACATCCACGTCAATCACGACGAAACCACGTTCGTCGGCCATGACCGCAGCGAGCAGGTTGAGCACGATGAAACCATCACCATCGGCCACGACCGCAAGGAGACCGTGGGCAATGACGAACATGTGAACATCGGCCAGGACCGGCGGCACGACATCGGGCGAGATGACTTTATAACGGTGGGTCGTAACCACACCATCTACACCGCCAAGGACCGCACTGAAGAAGTGGGCAACAACCGCCGCGACAAAACCGCGGCGAATCATTGGGTGAACATCGGCGGAAACCACGAACAGGCGGTTGAAGGGCATGCCGAGTTGCAGGCCGGACATGCGATTCGTCATCGCACCAAAGTCTACGAGATCCAGGCAGGGGAGAGCCTCTCTCTCAAAGGACCGGGAGGATCCATTCGAATCGACGGTTCGGGCATCATGCTCGATGGAATCAAGATTCAGATGAAGGGGCCGATGCGCCAACAGAGCGGCGGCGCGAGCCCGATTCCGGCTCCGGTGGGCGTTCCCGCGCCGGGCCTGCCTTTCGACGTGCTGTGCATGAAGCGCAGCGATGGCAGTTGCCCGCGGTTGGACTGCCCGTGTGGCAATTTCCAGGGAGGCTGACATGTTGATGGCCCTGGACCAGGTGACGCAAGCAGAACTGAATCCACCTTCGCTGGCCACCTTTCTGCTGCTCGAAACAGAAATTCTTGACGAGTGGCTGATGCGCCAGCCGGACTCGCCGGAGCGCTCCACCATTAGTGACTTCGTACGCAAAGTCGACTATGCCACTTCCCTGCGTTGGGTCTGGAGCGACACCGAGTACGACAGCCACCACTCGAACGGGCCGCTCCTGGTGCAGTACCAACCGGATTCTCGTCTATCGGAACGCTTCGTAGACGCCTGGGCTTCCACGGGTGGCGCTGTATTCCTGGCCTCGTCCCGTCCGATCGACGAGGTAGTAGCCCAACTGCGCGCGGTCCTGTTCGTGCTGATGCCCAATGGCAACAAGGCACGGTTCCGGCTTCAGGAGACAACCGCCCTCGCGAGCGTGTTGCGAGCGCTCGAGCCATACAGAGCCGCGGCGCTGCTGGGAGCGATTCAAGAGCTGATCTGGCGGGAGAATCTTGGACCGGAACATCAGTGGTGGTGCTATCGCCAACCAGATGGCCCGTGCCCGGTACAAGGCGGCTTCCAATTCAATCACTCAGAAATGACCGCCATCGATGCGGGGCTGACTGACCAGCACCTTCGCAGGCACATCGCGATCACCCGGCAAGCACCCCACAGTTTTCGCGACGACCCGCGCCAGCAAACCGGCGTGTGGATGGACCACCTCAGAAGCTGGGGTTTCAAAGAGCTCTCCCATCTGGACGCCGCCTTGGACGCTTTCCGTCATCCCGCTTACCGACGGTGCGCGGCGACGGTCGTTGCGCTGTTGCAGGACACGGCGTTGACACCGGGTGCCCGCGCCGCACGGGCAATGAATCACCTGATGACCGAAGGACTCTGATCATGGCAGCAAGCACTGGCTACTGCAGCACCAACGAAAGCTGCAAGGTCCGAATCCCCTTGTTTCCGTTGCGCTATTCCGCACATCCACGGCCCAAGGGTGGCGCCGACTATGCCTATGACGCGCCGTCGCTGGAGACTGGCTTTCAGAAGCTAGACCACGCGCAGTATGGATTGCGTTGCGTGGGCGCGGGATTCGTCTATCTGTTCGACGAAACCGAGGGTACGGTGTTCGTGTGGCGGGTCAACGAGGAGCACGGTCAATTCGTCGAGCTTCTGTCCAGGTATCGCTCACTGGAAGCGGCGCTCGGGGGCTATAAACCGGGACGCTCCCTGTCCCACATCTGGGCGAATGAGCGTTCGGCAGTCCACATTCTATTGACGGACACGCTCCTGACCGAACGAAAAATCCGCGAAATCGAATCGAACCAGGACGGCATCCGGGCAAAGCTGGCAACGACCATTGATGTGAAGGCTTGGGCGGACAGCGCGCCAACTGCGAACACCTTTGCAGCTAGTCGACTAAGTGAGCTGGTGGAAGAGTTCAAGGGCACTGATCTCAGCTTTTCGGCCCGGCGTATCAAACAGTCGACACCTTCCGCCCAATCCTTGGTGACGGGTATGAAAGTGGTGGCGTCCGCCAAGCAGATAGCGGTCGTCATGCGCGACAACATTGCGCTGGTGCAGGATCTGGGCGGCATATTCCATGAATCTCGCTCGGAGATGGAGACTTACAACTCGGCGCCTGATGCGGCAAGCAAGGGCGACGATATTCAGCGCTATCGCAAGACAATCATCGCCCAGTTGATCGGACGGATCTACGAGGCTGCCTATGCCAACAGCAAGGGAATAAATCTGCAAGATGAGGCGGGTCAGGAGAAGCTCGACAAGGCACTCAAGCGCGATGTCTACGAGTACGAGTACAAGCGCAAATGGTTTGAAGACAACCTTGCAGTTCAGGAGCGCGAACCAGCGCGGTATCGGCCGTCTTCGTATCCCAGCGCCAAGGCGCAGCTGGATGCCATGCCCAAAGACCCAGCAGGCCAACGGGCGGCCGTTCTAGCGCTCAATGCCGAGCGCTATTCCAGGCATGTGATGGAAGAGGAGCGGGTCGCATACTTGAAGAACTTCGAGCGCGAACTGGAAAAGCGGCACATTGCCGTGCTGGACCGCAAGAATGATCGTTGCGTCTGGTTGAAAGGCTACCGGCAGTGTGCGAAACCTGCGGACTTTGGCGCAACCTTTCTGCGCTACGACCTTACCGACCCAGTGGCTTCAACCAGCCATGCCACGGCCTTCAGCCATTGCATCGAAGGCATGATCTGGGGCACAGAGACGACGCCCGTCGGCAAGAAGGACCATGAAAGAGCGCTGTTCGGAGAATGGTGGGCGTTGCCATGGAAGGAAAACCCGATCCTGGAGAACCTAGGGCATGACAAAGGCTTCGGGGACACGCTTGTGGAGAACAAGGCCGACGTACTCGTGGATACGGCGGCCGGCAAGGTGTTTGCCGGCCTCGTGAGATTCGTGGCCGTTCAATATCTCATGGAACAGGTCGGGGTCTATACCTTGACCCGTTCCCCGAGTTGGCGCGGCGCGGTCCGAAATGGTGTGGATGCCCTTATTCATCGGTTGGCAGGTACAGGCAGTGAGGCCGACGCCGCGCATTTGCGTCGCCTGCTCGAAGAACGCTACGGGGATCGAATCGTTGGACGCAGGCTGACGCTGGAAGAGGGCTACGCGCGGCTCCAACAAGCATCGGGTGTTCGAGGGCTGACTGCTGAAGGGTCGATTGCCCAACGCGCCGGGAATGAAATTGTCCTATTGGAATGGGAGCGTTTGACGCCACTTACGCGATATGCGAATCCCTTTTTGCAGGTGTTTGAAGGGGGGGCTGCAAGTGGCGTCGCGGTTCTGAGTATGTGGAATTTATTTAAAGCCGCGGAAGATTATCGGTTGGGGGTGAACTCGAACGACCTGGCAACACAATCCAACCTATATGCGGCGGTCGTCGGAACGGGGAGCGCTATAAACGGTGCGTTAACATCGACACGTCCCTTAATACCCAGGCTTTTTAATTCAGTCACGGTTGCAGGGCGGCTGCTTAATCGAATGGCTAGCATTTTTGCTGTTCGCTTTTTCGGTTATGCGGGGGCCTTTTTCGATGCTGCCACTAACTGGTTCAAAGCATGGGGGCAGTGGCGGATTGGAAATAGCTCCGCAGCAACCTATTACGCATTTGCAGGCATTGGCATCGCACTCGGTGGGGTCGCCTTGACGAACGCCGGCGCAGGAATGATTTCTACCGGAATTGGTTTGGCAGGGGCTTCAGCCGGATTTCCTGTTTTTGGCTGGATTGTTGCGGGAATGATTCTCCTGGGGCTCGGTCTTTGGTGGTTATTTCGAGCCGACGATTCCCGGTATTCGGAACTGGAATTCTGGCTCAATGACGGAACTTTTGGAAAGCACATTTCCATGGGGCGCGAAAACGTGATTTATCCGACGCTTGAGGCGGAAAACAAGGCATACGTCGAAATAAACTATGCACCCAGAAAAATAGAATCTGAGTGGAAAGTGATTGGGCTTGATAGGTTGGTTGTTCAGGTGGCATACCCCTTAAAAGGCGATATTCACCGTCTTCAAATTCACAGACAAGCGTCGTCAGGGTGTGTTGACGCTTTGAACGACCTCACATCGAAAATTAGCTTGAGCGAGGATGCTCCTGAGGAATTGATTACTGGCGGGTCCCTTCGTACTTACGTCATTGCTGGCTTAAGCAGCAAGGTTGCGTTTGACCTACGGTTGACGGCCGCATACACGCCGGAGGGATATAGTGAGCCTCTCACTGCAAAATATTCCTTCACGCAGAAGGATGCTCCTTGGTATTACTGATCGATTTCAATATGACGATGCGACATTATGACGGCGATCGGAAGTTGAGCCATGGATTTGGTGGGTGTGTGGCAATGGAGTATTCCAATGAAATTTGATAGACCATCGCATGAGGTGCCGGCGGTGGAAAAGAGTTGGGTGTACAGCCGCGTGGATGCTCTGAGAATTGGTGACCCGCCTCTCGGTGTTGCCCCTGCGGTGGATAACAATTTGATTCGGATGACAGAAGATTGTTTATTTATGCGAACGGCGTCCGGGTCGTTGTATGGTGGCCGCTATAGCATGACTTGGTGGGCAACTGTTGTTGGCGTATTCGCATGGTTTTTCTTCTCCGTGACTCTCCTGGCGTCGTATAAATACTCGGCGGATAGTAAGGAAATTGCTGATGGGTATGGTAGTTACTATGGGGAGTTTTGGTTTTACCCGATTGGAATGGCTGCGGCGCTCTGGGTCAGCTGTTTCTGGATGTACATCCCGTGGCGTCGTCAATTGCCGATCATATTTAATCGAAGGACCAGAAAGGTCTCCTGCTTTGTAGACAGTAGGGTTATCAGCGAAGACTGGGATTCGATCAATGCCTACATTAAAGATGTAACTACCATAGCAGTTGGAGGCGCCCCCGTGAATGAAGGAATTCTGTCCCTCGTGTTTCAACGGTGGGGGAACGATGGAAAGCAATTGCGTGTCGTGATATACGGCACTCGAGACGCGCCGGCGGCCATGGTCAATCGGGGTATCTATGGTGCCGCGATGGTCTGGGAGTATATCCGCCTTTATATGCGAGAAGGCGCAGATGCGGTCCCTCCGACTACTTC
This sequence comes from Achromobacter sp. UBA2119, assembly GCF_002331005.1. Taxonomy (NCBI): domain Bacteria; kingdom Pseudomonadati; phylum Pseudomonadota; class Betaproteobacteria; order Burkholderiales; family Alcaligenaceae; genus Achromobacter; species Achromobacter sp. UBA2119. The sequence goes on from NZ_DCYD01000015.1 coordinate 567,222, forward strand.
CGTTGCAGAGTATCGCTTGTCGCGCCCCCTTGACGCCTTCCGGCATTTCAACCCACTGAAGATGCTGCGCGTGAAGATCTGGTGGTATCCGGTGGCCGTGCCCTTCTTCCTTTTCGTTGCGTTGCCGCTCGCACCGGTTGCGATCGTTGGGGATTTGCTCTACTACGCGCTTGACCGGATCCTGCCACGCCGGAGGTGGCCTCAGGAGCTCGTTCACGCATGCGATAACGTTTGGGATGGACGGGACGACTAATGGAAATTCCCAATGTCCCGAAAAAGAACGCAGCGTCCTTTATAGCTGCGTAGACGCGCTGCGGCAAGACGGTCCGCCGCTCGGAGTCAAGCCAGCAGCCGACAAAAAAATGTCATGAAGGTTACGACTGATTGCCTGTTTATGCGGACCGCTTCCGGTTCCCTCTATGGCGGCCGGGGAAGTATGAGTTGGTGGGCGGTCATCACGTCGGTTTTTGTTTGGGCGCTATTTTCCCTGTTTGAGTTTGTAAATTACACAAAATCAGTTTCGAAGGGCACGTCTCACGGCGATTTTTTGGAGTTTTATTTGCATAATTGGTATGTGTCTTTCGGCATGAGTCTGTTTGTGCTCATCGGATCCTCATGGATTTTTGTCCCGTGGCGCCGCCAGCTACTCATCGTATTTAACCGAAAAACAAAAACTATCAGTTTTGTTCATGAGAAAAATGTCGTTTCCGATGATTGGAGCAAGATCCAGGTCTACATTAAAGACGTCACCACCGCCACAGCCGACGGAGTTCCCATCAATGAGGGAATTCTCTGTTTGGTTCTTCCTCGTTGGGGGCTCAACGGAAAGCAATTGCGCGCCGTCGTCATGGGCACCCAGGACGCACCGGCAGCGATGGCGAAGCGGGGTATTTACGGCGCGGCAATGGTCTGGGAGTACATCCGACTGTTTATGCGGGAAGGCGCGGCAGCGGTTCCCGCTGCGGCTCCATCCATGGCTTATCGCCTGGAGCGCCCCCTTGACGCCTTCCGGCATTTCAATCCACTGAAGATGCTGCGCGTGAAGCTCTGGTGGTATCCGATTGCTGTGCCTTTTTTTCTCTTCGTCGCATTGCCGCTGGCGCCCATAGCGATCATCGGAGACCTGTTTTACTACGCACTTGATCGCGTTCTGCCACGCCGTAAGTGGCCGCAGGGGCTGATCGACGCTTGCGATAACGTTTGGGACGGGCGGGACGACTAAGGCCTGTACCGGCGCACGCCGGTCTGCCGTCACCTACGCTCTACCGAGCCTTCTCCCCCGGCAGCCCATCACTAACCTCAGCCAGCGCCCGTTTCATGTCCTCATACTTCATCACCCGCTCGCTCTGAAACCCTCCCAGCACCCCCCGGCACCCATCCACCCCAGACCGCTTCATCTCCTCCATCATCGTCGTCCCATCGGCCTGCCCCTTTGCAAACGCAGCATCGAAGCCGCCCGTCGGGAATCCATATTCCTCGGCATAGCGTGTGAGATTCTTCCGAGCCGTCTCCTGATGCTGCGCCAGGTCAGGCTCTGAAGCCCCGCAAGCACGCGCCGCGCCATTGGACGCGCCAGCGGCGATAACGAAGGAGTCGTATTGGGCCTGCTCAGCCGCATCGGGAGCCGCCCACGCCGGGGCAGCAGCGGCCAGCGTCAATGCCAGCCCGGTCAGGAATTTGCGCATCGAAAGTCTCCCGGTGAAGCCCTCCGCAGCGGTCAGCCTCTCGCGGCTGCGGCGGGCGTTGTCTACTACGGCATTATGGCAACCGCGCGTTTCCTCGCCGTGTACTCGCCGTGTGGAGTCGTTTCGAACTGTTCATCTTCTTTTCGCCTTCCGCCAAAGGCAGCAAGCCGGCCGCGCTCGAACTATGATGGGGGCTGTGAGGCAGTCCTGCCTCAATGCATTGCCCCCTTTCATTTTGGAGATCTACATGACGATCAAAGTCGGCGACCGCGTGCCCGATGGCACGTTGACCGAATTCATCGAAACCGAAACCGCCGGCTGCTCGCTCGGTCCCAACGCGTTCCAGGTCGCCGACCTGACCCGCGGCAAGACCATTGCGCTGTTTGCCGTGCCGGGCGCCTTCACGCCCACCTGCTCGGCCAAGCATCTGCCCGGCTACGTCGAACAGGCCGCTGCCCTCAAGGCCAAGGGCATCGACGAAATCTGGTGCGTGTCCGTCAACGACGCCTTCGTCATGGGCGCCTGGGGACGTGAACAGAAGACCGACGGCAAAGTCCGCATGCTGGCCGACGGCTCCGCGCTGTGGACCAAGGAACTCGGCCTGGAACTGGACCTCGTCCAGCGCGGCATGGGCGTGCGCTCGCAGCGCTACTCCGCCCTGATCGTCGACGGCGTTGTGAAGCAACTGAACGTGGAAGCGCCTGGCAAGTTTGAAGTCAGCGACGCGGCCACCATGCTCTCGCAAGCCTGATCTCCGCAGGTTCCTGTTTTACCGCCAGTGTTGCGGGCCGCCCCGGCGGCCCGCGGCGCTGCAAGCCAGCAGCGGTTGTCGACGCCATGCTCTCCACGATCTCATCGTTTTCGTCGCTTTATTTTGCGACCTTGCTGATGCTTATCGGCACGGGTCTCTTCAACACCTACATGGGCCTGCGGCTGACCGCCCAGTCCGTCAGCGAAGTGTGGATCGGCACCTTGATCGCCGGCTACTACCTCGGGCTCGTGTGCGGCGCGCGGCTTGGGCACAAGCTCATCATCCGCGTCGGCCACATCCGCGCGTTCGTCGCCTGCGCGGCCATTGCCACCAGCATGATCCTGGCGCAGACGCTGGTCGAATCCATGCCCCTGTGGCTGGTGTTCCGCATCGTCTCCGGCATCGTCATGGTGACCGAGTTCATGGTCATCGAGAGCTGGCTCAACGAACAGACCGAAAACCACCAGCGCGGCCGCGTTTTCTCTGTCTACATGGTCGTCTCCGGCCTGGGCACTGTGCTGGGCCAACTGGCGCTCACCGCCTACGCCACGCTGGACCTGCGCCCGCTTACCCTGGTCGCGATGTGCCTCGTGCTGTGCCTGGTGCCGCTTGCCGTCACGGCCCGGTCCCACCCGCCGACGCCGCTGCCCGCGCCGCTGGACGTAAAGTTCTTCATGCGGCGCGTGCCGCTGTCCATGACCGTGCTCTTCGTAGCGGGCAATCTGTCCGGCGCGTTCTACGGCCTGGCCGCGGTGTATGGCGCCAAGAATGGCCTGTCCACATCGCAGGCCGCCATCTTCGTCGCCGCCGCCGTGACGGCGGGTCTGTTGTCGCAGTGGCCGATGGGCTGGCTGTCCGACCGCATCAACCGCGCCGGCCTCATCCGCTTCAACGCGTTGTTGCTGGTCCTGCTGCCTGCCGTCATGTGGGGCTGGATCGCGTTGCCGTTCTGGGCGCTGGTCGCCATGTCCTGCGTCTTCGGCATCCTGCAGTTCACGCTGTACCCGTTGGGCGCGGCCTTTGCCAATGACCACGTCGAATCGGAAAGACGAGTCAGCCTGTCGGCGGTGTTGCTGATGACCTATGGCCTGGGCGCCTGTGTGGGGCCGATGATCGCGGGCTTCATGATGTCGCTGGGCGGACCCGCCATGTATTACGTGTTCATCTCGGCGTGCGCCGTGATTCTGGTCTGGCAGGTGCGGCCCACGCGCGTCACCGGCGCACACCAGGTCGACGAGGCGCCGACGCATTTCGTACCGATGCCCGACACGCTGCAAAGTTCGCCCGCGGCGGCGGTGCTGGATCCGCGGGTGGATCCCGAGAACGACATTGCCATGGAAATGGTGCAGCCGGATCCGTCCGCAGCGCCGGCGCCGCCGGAGCCGGTGGCCGAGGCCGTATCGGTGGATTCGGCGGCGGGGCAGGGCGGAATGGACGCATCGGCGGATACGGCTGCGGGAGCGGGAGGCGGATCCGACGCGATGCCGGATTCGATGTCGGACCCGACACCAGACCGTGTATCGGGCTCCGCATCGACTGCCGCATTGGACGCTGCATCGACCACAGCATCAACCGCCGCATCGGGCGCCACATCGGACTCCACATCGGACGCCGCATCAGACGCGCACCCCGAACGCCAGCGCCGCACCGGCACCTGAAGCGCCTCTACCAGGGCGTCATCAGCAAAATGGCGGACAACGCGAGCGCAATGCCCAGCACGTTCACACGCGTGAGCGGTTCACGGAACGCCAGGGCGCCCACCAGGGTGCCCAGCGTGATCACTCCCATATTCATCGACGCGAACACCAGCGCGGGGTGTTCGGGCAGCGACTGGTGCGCGCGCACGTAGGTCAGGATGTTGCCGAAGTTGGCCAGCCCGAGCGCCACGCCCGCGGCCAGATGCCGCGCCTGCCAGCGCACGCGGCGCCACAACAGATACGCAAGCATCAGCGCGCCCGCCATCAGGAACGTCAGCAACAGGCTGCCGGCGAATGCCGTCCCGGTGCGGGCTACCTGCTTGAACAGGATGTCGATCACGCCATAGCCCGCCCAGACCACCAGCGGCCAGAGCCACATCGCGCGCCGGTCCTCGGCCGCTGTGGCTTCGGATAAGCGAATGCGCGGCCGTTGGCGCAGCAGGCAGAAGAGGGCGGCGAAGGCCAGCGCGATGGCCGCCAATTTGCGCCCCGTGACCGGTTCGCCGAACAGGGCGAACGCGGCCAGCAGCGGAATGAACAGCGACAGGCGCTGCGCGGCATCGCTGCGCACGATGCCGGCATGCCGCAACGCGGCCGCCATCGCCAAAAAGACGCTCGGCAGCAGCACGCCCAGCGCGGCCAGCACCAGCCAGGGCGTTTGCGGCGCCAGCAGGCGCGCCGGATCGGGGCGCAGCACCAGCCAGCAGAGCAGGGCGGCCACGGCGTAGTTCATCGCGATCGCCTGGCGCACGTCGATCTGCCAACGTCGCGCCAACTTGAGCATCACGGCGACCGTGACGCTGCAGGCCACGCTGGCCGTCAGATAAAGAAGACCGGGCGTCAACGGCATGCCGCCTCCTCATGGCGGTCGTGCGCAGCGGCATCGACCCGCATGCCCAATCGGTCGAGCAGGCGCTGGTCGGCCGCCATCTGCGGATTGGCGGTCGTCAGCAGCGCGTCGCCGTAGAACATGGAATTAGCGCCCGCCAGGAAGCACAGCGCCTGCATCGCATCGTCCATCGTCTCGCGCCCGGCCGACAGCCGCACGGCGGCGCGCGGCATTGCAATGCGCGCCACGGCGATAGTGCGCACGAACTCGAAGGGATCGAGGGCTTCGACATCGGACAAAGGCGTGCCTTCCACCTGCACCAGGTTGTTGATCGGCACGGACTCGGGATAAGGCTCCATGCTGGCAAGCTGGGCGATCAGGCCGGCGCGTTCGCGGCGCGATTCGCCCATGCCCACGATGCCGCCGCAGCACACGCTGATGCCGGCGTCGCGCACGCGGTCCAGCGTGTCCAGGCGGTCCTGGTACGTGCGCGTGGAGATGATCTTGCCGTAGAACTCCGGCGAGGTATCCAGGTTGTGGTTGTAGTAGTCCAGGCCCGCGTTCTTCAATTGCTCGGCCTGGCCGTCCCGCAACATGCCCAGCGTCACGCAGGTCTCCAGGCCCAGCGCCTTGACCGCGCTGACCATCTCGGCCACGGCGTCCAGGTGATGCGGCTTGGGACTGCGCCACGCGGCGCCCATGCAGAAGCGCTGTGCGCCGCCGGCCTGCGCCGCGCGGGCCGCGGCGACCACGTCTTCCAGCGGCATCAGCTTGTCGGCGTCCACGCCGGTGTCGTAGTGCGAGGACTGCGGACAGTACGCGCAGTCTTCGGGACAGCCGCCAGTCTTGATCGACAGCAGGCTCGACAACTGGATGACGTTGGGATCGAAATGGGCGCGATGCGTCTGCTGCGCCTGGTGCATCAAGTCCATGAACGGCAGCTCGTAGAGCGCCATGATGGCGTCGGCGCTCCAGGCCGAGGCCGGCAGGCGCTTGGGCGATGTCGGGACGGGAATGTACGCAGTCTGCATGGTCGGTGGCTCCTTCGTTCGTGCCGGGTATCTCGCCGCTGGCTTGATGGCCTGGGCTGGATCGGCGGATCGTAAGAAGGGGCGGCCTATTTGCGCAATGCGTTTGATATCGCCGGATTTAGCGCACGGTTGGAAGCTGATTCAAAGAAAATGGCCGCTTTTGAGCGGCCAGTCGTCCTAACGCGGCGGCATCTTCGGCGACGCGAAGACGCAGGATATTTTGATTCAAATTGTAAAAACGTAGCAAGCCGTTCAGGACTTGCCCTGCTTGTCCCGGTTGCGCGCGCTTTCGTGACCGGTGATGCCGCGGTCACGAGCCCAGACGATGGCGGCGCTGCGTCGGTGCACGCCGATTTTGCTGTAGATCGTGGCCACGTGATTGCGCACGGTGTTGCGCGACAGCTTGAGCGCCTTGGCAATGCCGTCGTCGTCGTGACCCTGGCAGAGCAGGCCCAGCACCTCGCGCTCGCGCGATGTAAGCTGCGCCAGTTCCGCCACGTCGCGCGTCGCGGGAGCGGGTTGGCGCAGTTGCGCCAGCTTTTCGATGATGCCGCGGCTGAACCACGAGGTGTCCTGCATGACCGCCTCGATGGCCGTCAGCAGTTCGGTCTCTGACCGCTTGCGCTCGGTGATGTCCTGCATCACGATCAACACGCGGCGCAGCCCGCCGATCATGACGGGCTCGGCGGACACCAGGCAGTCGAGCTCGCCGCCGTCGCGCGCAATCATCACGGCTTCGCGGTTGCGCACGCTTTCGCCACGCTTCAGGGCGGCCAGCATGCCTTCGTATGGCCGCAATCCCAGTTCGACGAGATCCTGCTCTGCCTTGTCGTCCAACGTCAGACCCGTGGCGGCGGCGAAGGCATCATTGAGGTTCAGCACGTTCAAGGTGACGCCGTCGCAGACGGCCATCGGCACCGGGGCAAGCTGGAAGGCTTTGGAGAAGCGCTCTTCGCTTTCGCGCAGGGCCTCTTCGGTGCGCTTGCGGCCCTCCAGGTCGATGAACGTGAAAAGCATGCAGGGCTCGTCGTGCATGTCGATGGGCTGGCCTGCCACCACCACGAACTTGGAGGTGCCATCGGGCAGCTTCAGCACGCCCTCGCGCTGCGGAATGGTCTCGCCTTCATTAAGCCGAGCCACAGCCGTTTCTTTGTCGTCGCTCCCGTCCAGCACATCGATTTCATAGGCCGACTTGCCCAGCACCGCGTCGCGCGAGTAGCCGGTCATTTCCAGGAACCCCTGGTTCACCTTGACGTAGCGCAGGTCCGACAGCCGGCAGATCAACGCGGGAGCCGGATTGGCCGAGAAGGCGCGTTCAAAGCGTTCCTCGGCGTTGATCTGCGCGGTCTGGTCGTGCAGGATCAGGACGCGATAGGGCATGGGGCCGCCATCGTCCAGATTGAGGCCGCGCGCAAGCAGGTTGCGCGTGAATTCGTCGTCGTCTTTACGGGTCAGATCGAGCAGCAGGTCTTCGAATTCTTCGCCCGCCGCCAGCCGGTCCAAGGGATACTGTCGCGCCGGCACGCGATGATGGTTGCGATAGGTGAGCGTATATCGCTTGCGAAAGCCCGCGGGCGTGCCGCCCAGGTCTTCCATTGATTCGGCGCCGTGCAGCGCAAGTGCGCTGGCGTTGGCCCAGGCTATCGAGCCATCGGCCTCAAGCAGGATGATGCCCTCGTTGAGGCCCGCGATGATGCTCTGCAGGTGTTGGCGATGTGCTTGGGGTGCGGCGTCGTTGGGGGTCACGTAGGCCTCTTTTTTCTTCGCATGGCGTGTACGCGCAAGCATGAAGCCGCGCGCCGGTGCTGTCCAGAGGTCAAAAGGGAGGAGTCTCGCGGAAGGGGTACAACGAGAGGGGATTGCACCGCGCGAATGGCGGCGCCGGACAGCCCATGCAAAAGCATATGCGAAAGCAAAATCAAAATTGCAGAAATCAAAAGCACAAAAGCAAAAAGCTCCGGAATCCGGAGCTTGAGATGCGTATACTTCAAATGCGTGCTGCGAGCAGCGTTCGGTAAGCGCAAAGTGCTTGGCGGAGCGGACGGGGCTCGAACCCGCGACCCCCGGCGTGACAGGCCGGTATTCTAACCAACTGAACTACCGCTCCGCAGCGGCTTACTGATGACTTCAACTTCTGTACTGCGAACTTCTTTACTGCGGCTGTGGTGTCAAGACAGCTTGTACTGCATGCCAGATGAAGCTGGCGTCCCCTAGGGGATTCGAACCCCTGTACTCACCGTGAAAGGGTGATGTCCTAGGCCTCTAGACGAAGGGGACCTGGAACCAATAAGTTTACTACTGTGCTGCGTTACTACTGTACTGCACTGGTGGAGGTAAGCGGGATCGAACCGCTGACCTCTTGCATGCCATGCAAGCGCTCTCCCAGCTGAGCTATACCCCCAGGGCGTCCTGCTGTTTCCAAACTTCAAACAACAAGGTCTCACACTTATAAAACAAAAAAGCCCCGAAAACGGAGCTCTTGAAAGACTCTGAGCGAGAGAGCTTTTGGCGGAGCGGACGGGGCTCGAACCCGCGACCCCCGGCGTGACAGGCCGGTATTCTAACCAACTGAACTACCGCTCCGCAGCGGCTTAACTCAACTACATAATCACTTCAACTGCATCACTAATACTGCATGCCAGTAGACTGGCGTCCCCTAGGGGATTCGAACCCCTGTACTCACCGTGAAAGGGTGATGTCCTAGGCCTCTAGACGAAGGGGACTTGGACTTGCTGTACTGCTCTTCGCTTTGGACTGGTGGAGGTAAGCGGGATCGAACCGCTGACCTCTTGCATGCCATGCAAGCGCTCTCCCAGCTGAGCTATACCCCCGTTTCTCTAATCAATTCCTTCAACGTTTTCGCTTGAAACGCGCCGGTTAGAGCGCGTTTTTTGCTGTTTCGTTGCCGGTTTTGTTTAGTGCCGTTGGCGAAGAAACGAGATTATGCACGAACTAAATTGGGCGTGCAAGTCGCTTCATGGCAAAAAGCAAAAAAGTTGCGAAAAAAGAGGGTTGGATGGGCATTTTGAGGGCGGATTTAGCGCTGTATAGGTTGCCGAGCGAGCCTGCGATTGATGCGGAAATCAATGAAATCAAAGACTTGTACAGGTGCTATCGTGGATGGAAAAAATTTTTTCGGCGTGTGGAATTTTCCACGCGAGGGCAGCGCGGAAAGTTGACGCGGATTGGCAAGGAAATCGACACATGAGCACTTCTCCATGAACAGCACAGGCTTTCCCACCGTCGCTCTGGGGCGCACGGACATGAACATCACGCGCATCGGCCTGGGCGCTTGGGCCATGGGCGGCAACGGGTGGGCGGTGGGCTGGGGGCCGCAGGACGACACCGAATCCATCAAGGCGATCCGGCACGCGATCGACCGCGGCATCAACTGGATCGACACCGCCGCGGTCTACGGCCTGGGCCATTCCGAGGACATCGTGCGGCAGGCGTTGGGCCAGATGCCCGCCAGCGAGCGTCCGTACGTGTTCACCAAATGCGGCCTGACCTGGTCGCCCGAGCAGCCACAGGCGATGCCGCGGCGCAGCGGCGCGCCGTCCAGCATTCGCCGAGAGCTTGAAGGGTCGTTGCGGCGGTTAGGCGTCGAGCGCATCGACCTCTATCAGATGCACTGGCCAGCGGGAGACGGCACGCCGCTGGAGGCGTACTGGCAGGAATTGCTGGATTTGAAGCAGGCCGGGAAAGTCCGCGCGGTGGGATTGTCGAACCACAACCTTGCGCAGTTGCAGGCCGCGGAACACCTGGGGCATGTAGACACCCTGCAGCCGCCGTTCTCGGCGATCCAGCGCGCCGCGGCTATCGACCTCATTCCCTGGTGCGAGGCCAATGGCACGGGCGTGATCGTCTACAGCCCCATGAATTCGGGCTTGCTGACCGGCAAGTTCAGCGCCGAGCGTGCACGGGCCTTGCCGCCGGACGATTGGCGGGCGCGGCACGCGGATTTCCGGTCGCCCGAGCTGGAGCGCAACCTGGCGCTGGCCGATGCCTTCAAGCCCATTGCGGAGCGGCACGGCGCCACCGTGGCCGCCGCCGCAGCGGCATGGACGCTGGCGTGGCCGGGTGTGACGGGCGCCATTTTGGGGGCGCGCAGCGCATCGCAGGTGGACGGACTGATTGGCGCGGCCGAGCTGGAGCTGGATGCCGACGACATGCAGGCGATTGCAGACGCGATTGAAGTCACGGGAGCGGGGAACGGCCCGCTGCGTCCGCCCGACGAAACAGGCTCGCTGCCTGCGAACCTGTTTGCCTGAAGGAAGTCAGCCGCGCGGGGAAATCAGCCGCGCGGGCAAGGTCAGTCCGGCGGGGAATCAGCCGAGCCGTGGAATCAACCGCGGCGCGGGCGGCGGGCGCTGCCCACGGCCGCGATCAGCGCCAACCCGATCAGCGCCAGCGCGGTCTTGTCCCCAAAACGCGCGTAGGGTGTGAGCCCTGTCATGCCCTGCACCGATACCGGCAGCACACCCGCCTGCAGCGGCGCGAGTTGGGCGGCAACCTGGCCCTTTGCGTCGATGGCGGCGGTAATGCCGGTGTTGGTGGCGGTCAGCATCGGACGCGCGGTCTCGATGGTGCGCAGCCGGCCGATCTGCAGATGCTGGCGCAGCGCCCAGCTATCGCCGAACCAGCCCAGGTTGCTGACGTTGACCAGGATGGTCGCGCCGGGCTCGCCGTTGGGGCCGGGCTGCAAGGCGGGCAGCAGGTCGGGACCGAAGAGGTCTTCGTAGCAGATGTTGAACGCGATGTGCTGGCCGCCGACGGCAAACGGGGTCTGGCGTTCGCCGCCGCGATCGAAGTCGCCCAGCGGGATGTTCAGCATTTCGACAAACCAGTGAAAGCCGGGCGGCACGTATTCGCCCCACGGCACCAGGTGGCGCTTGTCGTAGCGCATGGCGGTGTTGCCGCGCACCAGCTGTTCAACGGGCGTGGCGCCGTCAAAACCGATGACACTGTTGGTATAGCGCTCGCGGCCGTTGACGCGGTCATGCAGCGGCACGCCCATCGCGATGACGGTGTTGCGTTGGCCGGCCAGGTCGCGCCAGACTTCCCAGACCCGCGGATCGAGCTGGTCCTGGAAGATGGGCACCACGGTTTCGGGCAGGATCACCAATTGCGGCGCGGGCACGCCGGGCGCCCCGGGCAGGGCCGTCAGCTCCAGATGGCGCCGCAGGCTTTGCTCGAGGAGCGCAGGATCGAATTTCTGGGATTGTCCGATGTTGCCCTGGACGAGCCGCACGTTGAGCGGGTCGCCTACCGGCGCCGACCAGTCGATGCGGGACAGCGGCCAGCCCGCCGCAGCAAGCGCCACCGCGACGCCAGCGGCCAGCGCGTGGCGCGGACCCATGCCGGCCGTGCGCGAAGGCTGCCATAGGCTTGCGGCCGCCGCCGCGACGAATGCGGCCAGGAATGCCATGCCGTGCACGCCGAGCAACGGCGCCCAGCCTGCAATGGGGCTGTCGACCTGCGCATAGCCGATGTTCAGCCACGGAAAGCCGGTGAGCAGCACCGAACGAAGCCATTCGAACGCGCCCCACATCGCAGCCCAGGCCAGCGTGGCGGCCAGGATGCGGGACGGGGCGGAATCGGCGGACAGCGGCGCGTAGCGGCGCGCCAGCGCATTGGCGGTCGCGGGAAACAGGGCCAGGAATGCTGACAGCGCCAGCACGGCCGCGACAGCCAGCGGTGCGGCAAGATCGCCGTAGCGGTGCAGGCTGATGAAGATCCAGTACAACCCGAGCGCGTAGCTGGCAAAGTTGAACAGCCAGCCGCGTAGCCACGCCTGACGCGCCGACGGCGCATACAGCGTGACGCGCGCCAGCACGGCCAGCGCGGCGATCTGGGTGAACGCCAGCGCCCAGCCGGGCAGCGGGCCGGGGGCAAAGGTCAGGGCGTGGACGGCGCCCGCCAGCACGAGGCCGGCGGCGCCACGCAGGAGTCGGCCGCGCGGGGTGCTGGTCATGCGTCGGTGGCGGGTGCTTCGGACTGGGGTGTGGCCAGGCGCTTGACGCGCAGCCAGATGGCCCGGCGGGCGTCGCCGCGCGCCACTTCAAGGCGCAGGCCGTCGAAATCAGCGTGGTCGCCGCGGCGCGGAATACGGCCCAATTGGCCGCCCATCCAGCCGCCCACGCTGTCGTACTCGTCGTCGGGCAGTTGGCAGCCGAACACTTCGTTGAAGTGCGAGATGTCAGTGGCCGCGAGCACGCGCCATTGGTTCTCGCCTTCGGGGAAGATGGAATCTTCTTCGGTTTCGTCGAACTCGTCTTCGATGTCGCCGACGATCTGTTCCAGCACGTCTTCCATCGTCACCAGGCCCGAAATGCCGCCATGCTCGTCAATGACGATGGCCTGGTGGTTGCGGCTGGCGCGGAACTCGTGCAGCAGCACGTTCAAGCGTTTGGATTCGGGAATGAAGACCGCGGGGCGGACCAGCGTGCGCATTTCGATGTTGGGCTCGAGCATGCAGCGCAGCAGATCCTTGGCCAGCAGGATGCCGATGATGTTGTCGCGATCGCCCTCGTAGACGGGGAACCGCGAATGCGCGGTTTCGATCACCGAAGCCACCAGGTACGGGATGGGCTGCGTGACATCGAGCAGATCCATGCGCGAGCGCGGGACCATGATGTCGCCGACAGTGCCCTCGGACACGGCGAGCGCGCCCTTGATCATCTTGTACGACTCCGCGTCGAGCAACTGGCGTTCGTGCGCGGCTTCGAGGACGGCCTTGATGCCTTCGCGGTCCTCGGGCTCTTTGCGCACAAGGGAAAGCAGGCGGTCTAGGAGGGATTTGGTGGCGGGTTTGGTAGAGCGAGCAGGCGTCGCTTCGGGAGCAGGGTAAGGGTCAGACATCGTCCGGGAGGACAAGTTAGGGAGGAGCCAGCATAACCGATACTGGCCCATCGTTTGTAACGCCGGCCCGGAAAATGGCTGCAATGGACGCGATCTGCGTCTTGCTGCACGCCATTTGCCGGCATTTTCTCAGGGTTGTCCCGAGGCTACCGGCACGCGGGCGGCGGCGGTCAGTCGGCCACGTACGGATCGGCAATGCCCATCTGCGCAAGCGTCGCGGTTTCCAGGGCTTCCATACGCTTGGCTTCGCGCGCCTTGATGTGGTCGTAGCCCAGCGAATGCAGCACGCCGTGGATGGTGAGGTGCGCGGCGTGGTCCAAAAGCGCCTTGCGCTGTTCGCGGGCCTCGCGCACCAGCACGGGCACGCACATGACGATGTCGCCGCGCGCCACGCCCACGGGATCCACGCCGTACTCGAAGGTCAGTACGTTGGTGGCGTAGTCGCGGCCGCGGAAGTCGCGGTTCAGGCGGCGGCCCTCGGCCGCGCCGACCAGCCGCAGGCTCAGTTCAGCGGCCGAAAACTCCACCAGACCGTCTTCAAAGGCGGCGCCCAGCGCGCGCTCTGCCCAGCGGCGCAGACGCCAGCGGGGCAGGCGGGCCTCTTCGACGCCGTACTGCACGGACAGGGACAGCTCAGGCTTCATCTTCGGCGGCACGGTCGTAAGCGTCGACAATGCGCGCGACCAGGGGGTGGCGCACGACATCGCGGCTGGTGAACTTGGTGGTGGCGATGCCCTGGACGTCATGCAGCACCTTGACCGCATGCGCCAGCCCGCTTTCCTGGCCGCGCGGCAGGTCGACCTGCGACGGGTCGCCGGTGATGACCGCCTTGCTGCCGAAGCCGATCCGCGTCAGGAACATCTTCATCTGCTCGGGCGTCGTGTTCTGCGCCTCGTCGAGGATGACAAAGGCGTGGTTCAGCGTGCGGCCGCGCATGTAGGCCAGCGGGGCGATCTCGATGGTCTGCTTCTCGAACAGGCGCTGGACCTTTTCGAAGCCCATCAGGTCGTACAGCGCGTCATACAGCGGGCGCAGGTACGGGTCGACCTTTTGCGCCAGGTCGCCAGGCAGAAAGCCCAGGCGTTCGCCGGCTTCGACGGCGGGGCGGGTCAGCACCAGGCGCTGCACCGTGTCGCGTTCCATCGCGTCGATGGCGCAGGCCACGGCCAGCCAGGTCTTGCCCGTGCCGGCAGGGCCGACGCCGAACGTGATGTCGTGTTTGAGGATGTTGTTCAGGTAGTCGCGCTGGCGCGGCGTGCGCGGGCGCAGGTCGCTGCGCTTGGTGCGCAGCGCGATGCCGTCGCTTTCATCGTCCAGGGCGGGCAGGGCGTCCAGTTCCCGGGCCTGCTCTTCCTTGAGCTTGTCTTCCTGGCGGCCCACCCCGATCTCGACCAATCCAAGCTGGATGTCATCGATGGACAGGGCGCGGTGCACGGCCTGTTCGTGGAAGCGGCGCAGGATGCGGCCCGCCAGTTCGGCCCGCTCGCCTTCGATGGTGACGCGGCTGCCGCGGCGCGACAGCTTGACGGTCATGCCGTCGGCCAGTTGCCGCAGGTTTTCGTCCAGGGGGCCGCAGAGATTGGCCAGGTGGGTGTTGTCGCCGTCCAGGTTGACGATGACGGGCATGCTGCGACGCGCGCGGGGGCGGGGTGTGGTCATTCAGCCTCTTGCGAAGTGCGGTCCACGTCGGCCACGCGGGCACGCAGCGAATTCGTGTGCGCCTCGGTGATGATGACGTCGACCATTTGTCCGATGAGCCGCGCGGGCGCGGGGAAATTGACGATGCGGTTGTTCTCGGTGCGGCCCATGAGTTCGTTCGGGTCGCGGCGCGAGGGGCCTTCGACCAGCAGGCGCTGACGCGTGCCCACCATGTTGCGGGCGATCGTTGCCGCCTGGTCGTTGATGAGCGCCTGCAGGCGCTGCAGACGGCGCAGCTTCACGTCCTGCGGGGTGTCGTCGGTGAGGTCCGCGGCGGGCGTGCCCGGGCGGCGCGAGTACACGAACGAGAACGAGGTGTCGAAGCCGACGTCCTCGATCAGCTTGAGCGTCTTTTCGAAGTCTTCCTCGGTCTCGCCGGGAAAGCCCACGATGAAGTCCGAGGACAGCGTCAGATTCGGGCGGGCGGCGCGCAGGCGGCGCACGACCGACTTGAATTCCAGGGTGGTGTAGCCGCGCTTCATGCCGGCCAGCACGCGGTCGCTGCCGGCTTGCACGGGCAGGTGCAGGAACGACACCAGCTTGGGCAGGCGGGCGTAGGCGTCCACCATGCGCTGGGTCATTTCCTTGGGGTGCGAGGTCGTGTAGCGGATGCGCTCGATGCCGGGGATTTCATGCACGTATTCCAGCAGCATCGCAAAGTCGGCGATCTCGTCGGAATCGGTCATGCGGCCGCGGTAGGCGTTCACGTTCTGGCCCAGCAGCGTCACTTCCTTGACGCCCTGGTCCGCCAGGTCGGCCACTTCGATCAGGACGTCGTCGAATGGGCGCGAGACCTCTTCGCCGCGCGTGTAGGGCACGACGCAGAAGCTGCAGTATTTGCTACAGCCTTCCATGATCGAGACAAAGGCCGTGGCGCCTTCGACGCGCGGCGGCGGCATGTTGTCGAACTTTTCGATCTCGGGAAAGCTGATGTCGACCTGCGAACGGCCTTCGTCGCGGCGGCGCTTGATGAGGTCCGGCAGGCGGTGCAGGGTCTGCGGTCCGAACACCACGTCGACATACGGCGCGCGTTTGACGATGGCCTCGCCTTCCTGGCTGGCGACACAGCCGCCCACGCCGATGACGAGGTTCGGATTGGTCTTCTTCAGGTGCTGCACGCGGCCCAGATCCGAAAACACCTTTTCCTGCGCCTTTTCGCGCACGGAACAGGTGTTGAACAGGATGACGTCCGCCTCTTCCGGGTTGTCGGTCAGTTCGAGCCCGCCCTGGTCCTCGCGCAGCACGTCGGCCATCTTGTCCGAGTCGTACTCGTTCATCTGGCAGCCGAAGGTGCGGATGTACAGCTTGCGGGGGGAGCCGGCGCCGGGAGTGGCCGAAGGCAGGGCGGCGGAGACGCCGTCGCGGGGATTGCCCGCGCGCTTGAGAGAGGTTTCTTGCATGATGGTCGCCGTGACGGGTGTAGATCCCGGGGGCTGGAAAGGGGGAAAGGGCGGATTTTAACCCTTGCCCAAGAATTGTTTCTTGGACGCGCGCGCGTTGGCCGTTACGATAGCGGTCCGCGCGCCCGCAGGCGCCGGTAAAATCCCTTTTTTCTCCCGAGCGGCACCGATGAATTCCAATCGCCTTACGCCTCCGGCAGCCGCTCCGTCCCTCGCTGGCGGGACCGGTTCCGCAGTCCAGGACGAATACCGTAACCCGTACCCCGCGTCCGTGTGGGCGCTGCTGGCGGGCGCGCTGGCGCTAGCCGCCGCGGCGTGCGCGCTGTGGGTCGACCTGCCGCTGGCCATCTGGATCCAGAAATCGGTGTCGGAAGGCGTCGACCAATCCTTTGAGTGGGTGGGCGAGCTGGGCGAAAGCGGCCATTACATCGTCATGGCGCTGGCGTTCTACGTGACCGGCCTGGTGGGCCTGGCGCGCGGATGGCGCAATCCGCTGCGTGTCAGCTATGCCGCCATGGCGCGCGGCAGCTTGCTGATGCTGTCGACCATGGCGGTCGGCGGGCTGGTGGTGCTGGTGCTCAAACGCACCGTGGCCCGGGCGCGGCCCGAGTTGTTCTTCGAGCAAGGCATTTACGGGCTGGGCGAATCGTTTTCGCGCGCTCAGCAGTTCAATTCCTTTCCGTCCAGCCACACCTACGCGGCCTTTTCCGTGGCGGTGGTGTTGGGCATTCTGGCGCCGCGTTGGCGCTGGGTGTTCCTGCTGCTGGCGGCGCTGGTGGCGATCAGCCGGCTGGTGAATCTGGATCACTACCTGTCGGACGTGATGACGGCTGCCGGCATCGCCGTGCTGGTCGGGCACTATCTGGCCCCCCGCGTACTGTGCAGCAAGTATCAATGGCCGCTGCGCGCGCCGTGGCGCTGGTGGAAGAAAGGCTAAGGCAGCACCTGGACGCCAGAGAAGACCGCGGGAGGCAGATCACCCCGCGGTTTTTTTTCGTCCCCTGAATGGCGTCGTCGCGAAGCATGGCGTACAGGGACGGATACTCCAGGGCGGCAGGCTGTGGATGCAACCAAGGCGTCCGGCCCCGGAAGCACCCAACGCGCGTCAGGTCACGGCTACACCGCTGGCGTCACGTCAGCAGCTTGATTCCGGACGGCGTTTCGATCTGCGCGCGCAGGCGGGGCGGGCCATCGGCCTGCTCGACGTCGATCAGGCTATCCGCACCCATCCAGGCGAGCCCCTGGCGCAGCAGCGAGGCGCGGGGGTGGCAGCCGGTCAGACGCAGCAGCCGCAGCGGCTGGCGTGGCAGCGTGGCGCCCGGCGTGTTTTCCACGTCCCATTGGATCAGCGTCGGCAGCAGGCCTTCGCCGGCCTCGTAACCGGCTTCGCGCCACGCCGGCAGGCTGCCGTCATCCGGCACGGTCAGTCGCCAGCGCAGGTCGCCGCGCGTCATGGCGATGGCGGGCGGCAGCCGGTCGGGGTGTTCGGCCTGCATGCGCGTCAGGTCCAGCGGCGCCTCCACGCGCGCGGCCCAATGGGCCAGGAATGGCCCTTGTTCGATGCGTGCGCGCACGTCGCCCTGGTCCAGCCCGAACCAGCGGGGGCGATCAGGCGCCGACGCGTCGGGATCGATGGCAATGACTTCCAGGTACACGCCGTCCGCCATGCCCAGCACCCGGTTATGGGTGCCCATGCGCGGATGCGCCCCGCCGCCCTGCGGCGCGATGCCGAGCAGGCCGGCAACATATTCGGTGCCGCTGGCGAGGTCCGCGGCGGCGATGACGAGGTGGTCGATGGAGAGTTTCATGAGGGGCATGGTAACGAATCCGTGGATTTCCGTGCCCGGATACTTTCAAGGGGTCCGCTCAGAGTCACTGCCCGAACGCCAAAAGAAAAACCCGTCGCAAGCGACGGGTTTTGCATGTCAGCAGGCTGGCAATCAGGCGACTTCGCCTTCCTCGCCTTCCTTCTTGACCGGCTTGACCAGGTCTTCGCGCTTGACGCCCATCCACATGGCCAGCGCGGCGGCGACGAACACCGACGAGTAGATGCCGAACCAGATGCCGATGGTCAGGGCCATGGCGAAGTAGTGCAGGGTGGGGCCGCCGAAGAACAGCATGGCCAGCACCATCATCTGGGTCGAACCGTGGGTGATGATGGTCCGCGAGATGGTCTGGGTGATGGCGCTGTTGATGACTTCGTGCACGTCCGCCTTGCGGTACTTGCGGAAGTTTTCACGGATCCGGTCCATGATGACCACGGATTCGTTCACGGAGTAACCCAGCACGGCCAGCACGCCGGCCAGCACCGCCAGCGAGAACTCCCACTGGAAGAACGCAAAGAAGCCCAGGATGATGACCACGTCGTGCAGGTTGGCGATGACGCCGGCGACCGCGAACTTCCATTCGAAGCGGAAGCCGAGATAGATCATGATGCCGATCACGACGACCAGCAGGGCCATCAGGCCGTTGTGCAGCAGTTCTTGCCCGACCTGCGGACCCACGAACTCGACGCGGCGCAGTTCCACGCCCGAGTCGGCGGCCTTCAGTGCGGCCATGACGGTCTCGCTCTGCGTGGCGGACGTCTGGCCTTCCTGCAGGGGCAGGCGGATCATGACGTCGTGCGAGGTGCCGAAGTTCTGGACCTGGAAGTCGGTGTAGCCCAGCTTGGACACCACGCCGCGCACGTTTTCAAGCTGCGCCGTCTGGGCGTAGTTGACTTCCATGACTGTGCCGCCGGTGAACTCGATCGACAGGTGAAAGCCGCGCGTGACGATGAAGAAGACCGCCAGCAGGAAGGTGACGAGACTGATGATGTTCAGCACCAGCGCATGGCGCATGAACGGGATGGTGCGGTGAATCCGGAAAAATTCCATTTTTCGCCTTCGGTTCTTTTCTGTGGCGGACGGCCCGGGCCGTCCGCCCTATTTTCAGTTTGCCTTCGGCTTCCAGACTTCGCCGATGGAGATCGAGGTGAGCTTCTTCTTGCGGCCGTAGTACAGGTTGGCCAGCGCGCGCACGCCCACGACAGACGAGAACATCGAGGTCAGGATGCCCAGGCAGTGAACCACCGCGAAGCCCCGGATCGGGCCCGAACCGAACGCCAGCAGCGCCAGGCCCACGATCAGCGTGGTGAGGTTCGAGTCAAGAATGGTGCCCCACGCGCGTTCGAAGCCGTGATGGATGGCCTGCTGGGGTGTGGCCCCCGCGCGCAGCTCTTCCCGTATGCGCTCGTTGATCAGCACGTTCGAGTCAATGGCCATGCCCAGCGTCAGTGCGATAGCCGCGATACCGGGCAGCGTCAGCGTCGCCTGCAGCATGGACAGCAAGGCCAGCAGCAGCAGCACGTTGAAGGTCAGGCCGATCGTGGAGAACACGCCGAACAGGTGGTAGTAGATGATGATGAACGCGGCGATGGCCAGGAACCCGTACAGCGTCGAGTAGAAGCCCTTCGAGATGTTGTCGGCACCCAGGCTCGGGCCGATGGTGCGTTCCTCGATGATGGACATCGGAGCGGCCAGCGCGCCGGCGCGCAGCAGCAGTGCGGTGTCGGCGGCTTCTTCGGACGACATGCTGCCCGAGATCTGCACCTGGCCGCCCGCGATTTCGCCGCGGATGACCGGCGCGGTGACCACTTCGCCCTTGCCGTTCTCAAACAGCAGGATGGCCATGCGCTTGTTGATGTTGTCGCGGGTGACGTCGCGGAAGATGCGGGCGCCTTTGGAATCCAGCGTCAGGTGGACGGCGGCCTGCTGGGTCTGCGAATCGCGGCCGGGCTGGGCGTCCTGCAGGTTTTCGCCGGTCAGGATGACCTGGCGGCGGACCAGGATGGGACGGCCGTCGCGGTCGTTGTAGCGCTCGAGACCGAACGGGACGCTGCCGCCCAGCAGCGCGGCCTGCGCGGCGGGGGAGTCGTCGACCATGCGGATTTCGAGCGTGGCAGTGCGGCCCAGCAGTTCCTTGGCCTTGGCCACATCCTGCACGCCAGGCAGTTGCACCACGATGCGGTCCGAACCCTGTTGCTGGATGACCGGTTCGGCCACGCCCAGTTCGTTGATGCGGTTGTGCAGCGTGTTGATGTTCTGCTTGAGCGCGGAATCCTGCACGCGGGTGACGGCGGCCGGGTTCAGGGAGGCCAGCAGCAATTGCTTGCCGCCTTCTTCGCGTTCGGTGAATTCCAGATCCGGCAGGCGCGAGCGCAGCGTCGAGATGGCGCGGTCGCGGTCGTCGGTGTTGGCGAAGGTGGCGGCGATGCTCTGGCCGGAACGTTCAACGCCGGTCACGGGGATCTTCTGGTCGCGCAGCACCGAGCGCACGTCGGCGGACAAGGAGTCATAGCGGGCGGTCAGGGCGCCCTGCATGTCGACCTGCAGCAGGAAGTGCACGCCGCCGCGCAGGTCCAGACCCAGGTACATGGGCTTGGGCGCGAACCAGCCCAGCGCGCGCATCCAGGGCGGCGAGGCGGGCAGCAGGTTCAGCGCCACGGTGTATTGCGGGTCGCCGGGAACGGTATTGAGCGATTTTTCGATCAGGTCGCGGGCCTGCAGTTGCACGTCGGTCGACGGGAAGCGGGCGCGCACGGTGCCGAGCGTGCCGTTCAATTCGAAATAGGCGCCTTCGTTGGGGATCTTGGCGTCGGCCAGGATCTGTTCCACGCGGGCCAGCACGGCGGTGTCGACCTTGACCGTGGCTTTGGCGCTGGACACCTGTACGGCGGGGGATTCGCCGTAGAAATTGGGAAGCGTGTACAGCAGGCCAATGAGGACCGCGACCAGGACCGTAATGTACTTCCAGAGGGGATAGCGGTTCATTGCCGGCTACTTCATTTAAAGAGATGAAAGGGCCGCCCGAGCGGGTGAGCGCGGCGGGCGGCGGTAGGCGCCTTCAAGGACAAGAGCCCCGTTGGGGCTCTTCTGGGACGCTTACAGGGCCTTGATGGTTCCCTTGGGCAGAACGGTCGAGACCGACGACTTCTGCATGATGACTTCGACGGGCTTGTCGGCCAGTTCGGAGACTTCGACGGTGACGTAGCTGTCGTTGACCTTGGTGACCTTGCCGAGCAGGCCGCCGGCGGTGACGACTTCGTCACCCTTGGCCAGGGCCGCGATCAGATTGCGGTGTTCCTTCTGGCGCTTCATCTGCGGACGGATCATCAGGAAATAGAGGATCACGAACATCAGGATGATGGGCAGCATGCCCATCAGCGCATTGCCTTCGGGGGCGGCGGCCTGGGCCACGACGAGGCTGGCGGTATCGATAACGGACATTGAATTCTCCTGCGTTTGAGTCTGTTTGGGTTTATCGCTATGTTTTTAATGCGCCCATCCCCGCGCGAGCCATGGATAGGGCAAGCCGACTATTGTATAGAGGTTATCGCCCGCCTTTAACCAGGATGTCATCCCGGGCGTCAAGGCGGCTTCCGCTTGCAGCGGCGGCCTGCCCGGACAAATGGGGGCGAAACCTGCCGGTAAAAGCCCCTGGCGGGGCTTTTTTAACCGGCTACTCGATGCCGCGGGCGCGGTCCGCGGCGAACTGGGCGCGCCAGGCGTCAAAGCGGCCTTCCGCAATGGCCTCGCGCATTTCTTGCATGATAGTCAGATAGAAGTGCAGGTTGTGCAGCGTGTTCAGGCGCGCGCCGGTGATTTCGTTGGCGCGCTGCAGGTGGTGCAGGTAAGCGCGCGAGAAATTGCCGCAGGTGTGGCAGCTGCAGCTCGGGTCCAGCGGGCGGGTGTCGTCGCGGTACTTGGCGTTGCGGATCTTCACGTCGCCAAAGCGCGTGAACAGCCAGCCGTTGCGAGCGTTGCGGGTGGGCATGACGCAGTCGAACATGTCGACGCCGCGGCTCACGCCCTCGACCAGGTCTTCGGGAGTGCCCACGCCCATCAGGTAGCGCGGGGCCTGGACGGGCAGCTTGGGCGTCACGTGCGCCAGGATGCGCATCATGTCTTCCTTGGGCTCGCCCACCGACAGCCCGCCGATCGCGTAGCCATGAAAGCCGATGTCCTGCAGTCCGGCCAGTGACTCGTCGCGCAGCGACTCATACATGCCGCCCTGCACGATGCCAAAAAGCGCGTTCGGGTTGCCCAGGCGGTCGAATTCTTCGCGGGAGCGCCGCGCCCAGCGCAGCGACATGCGCATGGAGCGCGCGGCTTCCTCGACGGTGGCGGGGCGGCCGTCGATTTCGTAGGGCGTGCACTCGTCGAACACCATGACGATGTCGGAATTGAGCGAGCGCTGGATGCGCATCGATTCCTCGGGCGTGAGGAACAGGCGCGCGCCGTCGATGGGCGAGGCGAACTTCACGCCTTCCTCGGTGATCTTGCGCATGCCCTGCAGGCTGAACACCTGGAAGCCGCCCGAGTCGGTCAGGATGGGCTTGTCCCATTGCATGAAGCCGTGCAGGCCGCCATGCTTTTCCATGATTTCGGTGCCGGGGCGCAGCCACAGGTGGAAGGTGTTGCCCAGCACGATCTGCGAGCCGATTTCCTTGAGCTCGTGCGGCATCATCGCCTTGACGCTGCCGTAGGTGCCCACCGGCATGAAGATGGGGGTCTCGACCACGCCGTGATTCAGCGTGATGCGGCCGCGGCGGGCGCCGCCGTCGGTGGCGAGCAGTTCGAAGTTGAGTCCGGTCATGAGGCAGGGGTTTCGATGAACATGGCGTCGCCGTAGCTGAAGAAGCGGTAGCGCGCGGCGACGGCGTGGGCGTAGGCGCGGCGGATGGGCTCGACGCCGGCCAGCGCAGACACCAGCATCAGCAGGGTCGACTGGGGCAGATGGAAGTTGGTGACCAGCGCGTCCACTACCCGGTACTGGTAACCGGGGGTGATGAACAGGCGCGTGTCGCCCTGGGCGGGGGCCAGCGGGACACCGGGGGCGGTGCGGCCCTCGGTCTGCGCGGCGGCCGATTCCAGCGCGCGCACGCTGGTGGTGCCGACAGCGATCACGCGACCACCCTTGGCTCGGGCCGCGGCAATCGCGTCCACGGTGGCCTGGGGAACGGTGAACCATTCGGCGTGCATGACGTGGTCGGCCAGGTTGTCCACGCGCACGGGCTGGAAGGTGCCGGCGCCCACGTGCAGGGTGACGAAGGCGCGGGCCACGCCCAGGCCTTCCAGACGCTCAAGCGTGGGCTGGTCGAAATGCAGGCCGGCCGTGGGGGCGGCGACGGCGCCGGGTTCTCGCGCGTAGACGGTCTGGTAGCGGTCGTCGTCGCCCGCGTCCGCGGCGTGCGTGATGTACGGCGGCAGCGGCGTCGCGCCGTGGGCGTCCAGCAGGTCGAGCACGGGGCCGGGGAAGCGGATGTCGAAGAGTTCGCCTTCGCGGCCCAGCACCGTGGCCTCGAAGGCGTCGGCCAGGCGCAGCACCATGCCCGGGCCGGGCGACTTGCTGGCACGCACGTGCGCCAGGACGCGGTCGGGTTCGGTAATGCGTTCGACCAGCACCTCGATCTTGCCGCCGGTGATCTTGTGGCCCGGCAGACGCGCCTTGATGACGCGGGTGTCGTTGAACACCAGCAGGTCGTTGGGCCGCAAGAGGGAGGTCAGGTCGGCGAACTGGCGGTCTTGCAGCTGGCTGGCGGCGTCCAGGTGCAGCAGGCGGCTGCCCGTGCGCTCGGCGGCCGGCGTCTGCGCAATGAGCTCGGGCGGCAGTTCGTAGTCGAAATCGGAAACGGTGAAGGACTGGGTCACGCGGGTATCTGGAGCAATGGGATCGGCCCTGCAAATGTCGAGCCATGCCGGTTGGGCGGGCTTGGGGCAACCGCATATTGTAAAGGGGACGGTTAATAGGGGCGGATCGGCGTCCCGCGCAAATAAATACGCCGCCAAAAGGCCCCGGGGGCCGTCCCGCGCCGCCCGTAACCGTTCCAGGTTTTGTATGCTCTCGGTTTTGCTGGACGAGCAACCAGGTGGGCGAGGCATGACGGGACAAGTGATCAGGCGGGTGGGCGGACTGAAGCAGTGGCTGGCCGGCGGTGTCTTGGCCTTGGCCGCGTGCGCTGCCTTTGCGCAGGTTCCCGGATTGCCGCCCGACGTGGTGAAGGCCTGGAAAGCCAGCAAGCTGCCCGACAGTTCGCTGTCGCTGGTGGTGCAGGAGGTGGGCGGCCCGCGGCTGGTGGCGCTGAACGCCAAGGAGGGCCGCAATCCCGCGTCCGTGATGAAACTGGTCACGACCTGGGCGGCGCTGTCCGAGCTGGGGCCCAATTACGTCTGGCGCACCGAATTCATGACGGCGCCCGGCTCGCGCCCCGACGCCAAGGGCGTGCTGACCGGTCCGTTGTACCTGCGGGCCGGGGGCGATCCGCAATTCCTCATGCAGGATCTATGGACACTGCTGCGCGAGCTGCGGCTGCGCGGCGTCAAGCAGATCAATGACCTGGTGATCGACCGCAGCATCTTCGGCCAGGTGTCGATCGACCCCGGCGCGTTCGATGGCGCGCCCGACCGGGCCTACAACGCCAGTCCTGACGCGCTGATGGTGGGCTTTGGCGCGCTGCGGCTCCTGTTCACGCCGGACCCGGTCGCCAATAAGTGGGTGCCGCTGATCGACCCGCCGCTCCCGGGCCTGAAGATCGAAGGCCAGGTGGAGTGGAGCGACATCCGCTGCCCGGGTCCGCCGGTGGTCACGACCGATCCCGTCATTACCCAGCAGGGCGTGACCATCCGCGTCAACGGCAAGGTGGCGGGTTCGTGCGGGGAGTTCAGCCTGTATCGCCTGGCGCTGTCCCAGCCCGAGTACGCCACCGAGGTCTTCCGCATGCTCTGGAAGGAACTGGGCGGCACGTTCAAGGGACAGGTCCGGTCCGGCATGGTGCCGGCGGACGCGGTGGTGCTGGCCTCGCATGATTCGCCGACGCTGGCCGAGGCCATCCGCCAGATCAACAAGCGCAGCAACAACGTCATGGCGCGCACCCTGCTGCTGACGCTGGGCGCCGAGCGCGGCCGCCGGCCGGCCACCGTGGCCAGCAGCGAAGAGGTTGCCAAGCAACTCCTGGCCAAGCAGGGGCTGGACATGCCGGAGCTGGTCATCGACAACGGCGCCGGCCTGTCGCGCGAGGCCCGGGTGTCCGCGGACAGTCTGGCGTCGATGCTGACCGTGGCCTGGAATTCGCCGGTGATGCCGGAATACATTTCGTCCTTTGCGATCGCCGGCGTGGACGGAACGGTGCGTCGCCGCCTGAAGGGCAACGGCACGCTCGGCATGGCGCATCTGAAGACCGGCTCGCTGCGCGACGTGCGTTCGATCGCCGGCTACGTGCTGGGGGCGAGCGGCAAGCGCTATGTGGTCGTCAGCATCGTCAACCACGAACAGGCTGGCGCGGTCCGAGCCTTCGACGACGCCTTGATCTCCTGGCTCGCCGAACAATAGCCAAAACGATTACGATCCTTCCGTGAGCCTCGCACCGGGCAACGCAAGTGCGTCGCGCCGTCGCCGGTCCGCCTGAGGCCAAAAGAATTCTGACCAACAAATACTCTGGAGAGTTACGCACATGCCCGTGCACGAAATCCGCCATCCGCTGATCCGCCACAAGCTCGGGATCATGCGGCGCGCCGACCTCAGTACCAAGAGCTTCCGTGAACTGTCGCAGGAAGTGGGCGCGTTGCTGACGTATGAAGCGTCCAAGGACCTGCCGCTGGCCCCCGCCACCGTCGAGGGCTGGTGTGGCCAGGTCGAGGTCGAGAAGATCGCCGGCAAGAAAGTCACCGTCGTGCCGATCCTGCGCGCCGGCATCGGCATGCTGGACGGCGTGCTGAGCCTGATTCCGGGCGCCAAGGTCAGCGTCGTGGGCGTGGCCCGCAACGAAGAGACGCTGGAAGCCCACACGTATCTGGAACGCCTGGTCGGCGAACTGGACCAGCGCCTGGCGCTGATCGTTGACCCCATGCTGGCGACGGGCGGCTCGATGGTCGCCGCCATCGACCTGCTCAAGCGCGCCGGCTGCAAGGAAATCCGCGCGCTGGTGCTGGTGGCCGCGCCGGTGGGCATTGACGCCGTGCTGGCCAAGCACCCGGACGTGCACATCTACACCGCGTCCATCGACGACGGCCTGAACGAGCACGGCTACATCATGCCGGGCCTGGGCGACGCGGGCGACCGCATCTTCGGCACGCAGCAAAAGGGCTGAAAGCAAAAGGGCTGAAGACGCGTTGCGGCCGGTTCCCTTGCCGGGATCGACCGGAACTCGACCGCAAAGCGGCCCAGGACCGCGCGCGGTCAGCAGGTCAGGTTTTCACGCCGTAACCGCCGGCTGTCCCAGGTGCTGGCCGAACCAATGCAACTTCGGCGCCAAGCCGGCGACCTCGCCCACGATCAGCAGGGCGGGGGACCGGACGGCATGTTCCCGTGCCAGTTCCGGCAGTTGCGCCAGCGGACCCGACACCACACGCTGTTCGGGCCGGCTGCCGTTTTCGATGAGCGCAAACGGCGTCTCGGGCGAACGGCCATGGCGCAAGAGGCGCTGGGTCAGCAATTCAAGCTGGCCCACACCCATATAGAACGCCAACGTCTGTTTTTCGCGTGCCAGCGCGGGCCAATCCAGGTTGTCTTCATCTTCGCGGCAATGCGCGGTGATCAGGCGGACCGATTGCGCGTGCTCACGGTGCGTCAGCGGAATGCCGGCATAGGCGGCACAGGCCAGCGCCGCCGTGATGCCCGGCACGACTTCGTAGCGCACGCCATGCGCGCGCAGAAATTCCAGTTCCTCGCCGCCGCGGCCAAAAATGAATGCATCGCCACCCTTTAGCCGCACCACGCGGCGGCCGGCGTGCGCGTGTTCGACCAGCAGCGCATGGATGCGCGCCTGCGTCGCGTGATGGTTTTCGCCGGGCAGCTTGCCCACCGACACGCGTTCGGCGTCGCGCCGGGCAAGCGACATGACCTCGTCGCTGACCAGGCGGTCGTAGAGGATGACGTCGGCCTCGTTCAGGGCGCGCAAGGCCTTGAGCGTCAGGAGACCGGGGTCGCCGGGGCCAGCGCCGACCAGCACCACGCTGCCCTCGGCGGGCGCGATGGGCGAGGCCAGCGCATCTGCCAGCGCGGCCTCGGCCTGCGCCGGTTGTTGCTGGCGCAGGAATCCCGCGACCGGGCCATCCAGCAACCAGTCATAGAAGCGGCGGCGCGCGCCCAGGTCCGGGTGGCTGGCGCGGATGCGTTTGCGGTAGGTGGCCGCCAGGCCGGCAAGCTGGCCCAGCGTGTGATCGAACAGCGATTCGATGCGCTCGCGGATGCGGCGGGCCAGCACGGGGGCCACGCCCGACGACGAAATGGCGACGATGACCGGCGACCGGTCGACGATGGACGGCACCTGGAAGGAGGACAGTTCGGGGTCGTCCACGACGTTGGTGAATATGCGGCGCGCTTTCGCAGCCTCTGAGACCGCGGCGTTGACCGCGCGATCGTCGGTGGCGGCCACGACCAGCCACACGTCCTGCAGCCAGGCGGGGTCGAACGGCCCCGGCAGATGGCGGATACGGCCCTCGGCCGCAAGGGCCGCCAGGGCCGGCGTCAGTTCGGGCGCGCCCACGACCACATTGGCACAGGCCTCCAGCAGCGCGAGCGTCTTGCGTTCGGCGACGGCGCCGCCGCCAACAACGAGTACCAGCCGGTCTGTCAGATCGGCAAAAATCGGGAAAAGCTTCATGAATGCCAGCCTCGGGCGTACCCGGCTCAATGTGGGTCGATGATAGGGACGGGTTCTCATCCCCACAACTTTTGATTTCTTTATTTCATATAGCCATAACTTATTTGGCCGGGCGTCAGGCGCTGCCCAGCCACTGGCTCATTTCGACGACTTCGCGGGCGACTTCGCCCAGCCGTTTCTGGCTTTGCATGGCGCGTTCGCGCAGCAGCCGATGCGCGTCTTCCTCGGAAACGGCGCGCGTCTTCATCAGGATACCCTTGGCCTTCTCCACCCACTGTCGGTCCGCCAGGCGGAGCTGGGCCTCGCGCAGTTCCTCGCGGCGGGTCTTCTCCACGGCAAAGCGCTCGATCGCCACGGTCAGCAGCGGTTCGATGCGCGCGGCCGGCACATCGCCCACCACATAGGCGGCCACGCCTGCCCGTAGCGCCGTGCGGATGGTCTCGCGGTTGTCGTTGTCGGTGAACATCACGACTGGCCGGTCGCTGTACGAACTGGCGACGCAGATGTTCTCCAGTGTGTCGCGGCCGGGGGCGTCGCTGTCGATCAGTACGACGTCGGCGGCGGACTGCGCGATGCTGGCGGCCAGGTCGGCGCCCGGGGCCACCTCGGCGACGACGTGCACGCCCGCTGCGGCAAGCGTTTGCCGCAGCGACGCCGCGCGTCCTTCGCCATCGTTGAGCAGCATGACCTTCAGCATCAAACACCCCCTGTCTGCTTGCTGATGCAAGTTCCATGCCATGGTTGCCGCACGCGGCGGCGGGTGCCTGAGCACGGTGGCGGGGCGCGCGCCGCACAGCGATGGTGCGCTGCGGCATCGCATTGCGCACCAATATGGCTCTGCCCCTGATTCACGGCAGCACGGCGCTGACGCCGCGGAATCGCCGCAGCGCCAGCGCCCGCGCGGCCTGCAGGGCGGTTGGCATCCTTCCGGGAAAAACTGGCACAGCGATTGCTTAAGTGAAAACGGGGCGGCCAACGGCGGTCGCCCGACGCAACACGCCGCGACACGCGGCCAGGGACAACGTCGTTCCGCTGCGCCATCGGATCCAGATCCGTGGCGCGCGGGACGTTTTTTTTTGCCGCCATTTTTTCCGTCACCCCGCAAGGAACCCTCCATGACGCTCATGACCCGCAGTTCCTCGACCGTCACCGCGCCCGCCGACGCGACCGCCAACGCCAGCCGCCGCAAATGGCTGGGCGGAACGGCGCGCGCGGTAGCCGGCGCCGGCCTGCTTTCGCTGGTCGATCCGCTGGTGCGCGCCGGCGCATGGGCCGCCGGGACAGACGCGCCGGAAAAGACCGAGGTCAAGATCGGCTTCATTCCGCTGACCGACTGCGCCTCGGTGGTGATGGCGTCGGTGCTGGGCATCGACAAGAAGTTCGGGGTCAAGATCACGCCGTCGAAGGAAGCATCTTGGGCCGCCGTGCGCGACAAGCTCATGAATGGCGAACTGGACATGGCGCACGTGCTGTACGGCCTGGTCTACGGCGTGCACATGGGCATCGGCGGTCCGAAGAAGGACATGGCCGTGCTGATGAGCCTGAACCAGAACGGCCAGGCGATCACGCTATCGAACAAGCTGCTGGAAGCGGGCGCGCGCGACGGCGAATCGCTGGCCAAGCTGATGGCGGCCGACAAGCGTGAATACACCTTCGCGCAGACCTTTCCGACGGGCACGCACGCGATGTGGCTGTATTACTGGCTGGCGGCTCATGGCATCAACCCCATGAAGGACGCCAAGGTGATCACCGTGCCGCCGCCGCAGATGGTGGCGAACATGCGTGTGGGCAACATGGACGGCTACTGCGTGGGCGAGCCCTGGGGCGCGCGCGCCATCATGGACAAGATCGGCTTCACGACGGTGACCTCGCAAGGCATCTGGACCGACCACCCCGAAAAGGTACTGGGCGCTAGCGCCGACTTCGTGAACCGCAATCCCAATACCGCGCGTGCGGTCACCGCCGCGATCCTGGAAGCGGGCAAGTGGATCGACGCGTCGCCCGAGAACCGCCGCAAGACGGCCGAGACCATCGCCGCCAGGTCCTACGTCAACACCGATGCGGGCGTCATCGTGGACCGCATGCTGGGGCAGTACGACGATGGCTTGGGCAAGAAGTGGTCGGACGCGCACGCCATGCGCTTCTATGCGGACGGCGCCGCCAATTTTCCGTACCTGAGCGACGGCATGTGGTTCCTGACGCAGCACAAGCGCTGGGGCTTGCTGAAAGAGCATCCCGATTACCAGGCGATCGCCACCCAGATCAATCGCGTCGACGTCTACAAGCAGGCCGCACAGGCCGCGGGCGTTGCACTGCCCGCCAGCGAAACGCGTACGTCCAAGCTGATCGACGGTGTGGTCTGGGACGGCAGCAATCCGGCGGCGTATGCCGACGGTTTCAAGGTCAAGGTCTGATGGCCACCACCAAAGGGGACTCGAAATGTCTACCGTAACGATGACAACCCGCGGCGACGCATTCGCCGCGTTGTGGCGGGAACGCCTGGAATCTGCGCTGAAGGCGGTCGTGGGGCCGGTCGCCGGCTTTGCGCTCTTCGTGCTGGTCTGGCAGGTGGTGGCGATGCGCATACCGGAGATCCCGACGCCGGGCGTCACGTGGCATGCGGCCGTCGAGCTTTTCTCGGACCCGTTCTACGACAACGGCCCCAACGACAAGGGCATCGGCTGGAACCTGCTGGCTTCGCTGGAACGCGTGGCGATCGGCTTCGGGCTGGCGGCGCTGGTCGGCATTCCCGTGGGCTTTGCGATCGGCCGTTACGCCGCCGTGCGCGCCATGTTCTCGCCGATCGTCAGCCTGTTGCGGCCGGTGTCGCCGCTGGCGTGGCTGCCGTTGGGGTTGCTGCTGTTCAAGGCGGCCGACCCCGCCGCGATCTGGGCGATTTTCATCTGTTCGATCTGGCCGATGATCATCAATACCGCCGTGGGCGTGTCGCGCGTGCCGCAGGACTACCTGAACGTGGCGCGCGTGTTGAACCTGTCCGAATGGAAGGTGACGACCAAGGTGCTGCTGCCTTCCGTGCTGCCCTACATGCTGACCGGCGTGCGGCTGTCGATCGGCACCGCCTGGCTGGTGATCGTGGCCGCCGAGATGCTGACGGGCGGCACGGGCATCGGATTCTGGCTGTGGGACGAATGGAACAACCTGAAGGTCGAGCACATCGTCATCGCCATTTTCGTGATCGGCAT
This sequence comes from Achromobacter sp. UBA2119, assembly GCF_002331005.1. Taxonomy (NCBI): domain Bacteria; kingdom Pseudomonadati; phylum Pseudomonadota; class Betaproteobacteria; order Burkholderiales; family Alcaligenaceae; genus Achromobacter; species Achromobacter sp. UBA2119. The sequence goes on from NZ_DCYD01000015.1 coordinate 598,018, forward strand.
CGTGGGGCTGCTGCTGGAAACCCTGCTGGTCGCGCTGGCCCGCCGTTTCACCTATACCGAGGAATAGCGCCATGAAGAAATTCGTACGCATCGAACGCGTGGGTCAGACCTTCGACACCCGCAAGGGCGCCTTCGTGGCGCTGCGCGATATCGACCTGACGGTCGAGCAGGGCGAGTTCATCACGCTGATCGGCCACTCCGGCTGCGGCAAGTCCACCTTGCTCAACCTGATCGCCGGGCTGACCCGGCCGACCAGCGGCGTGCTGTTGTGCGCCGAACGCGAGATCACCGGCCCGGGGCCCGACCGCGCGGTGGTGTTCCAGAACCATTCGTTGCTGCCATGGCTGACGTGTTTCCAGAACGTGCACCTGGCGGTCGAGCGGGTGTTCGGCGCCACGGAAAAGCGTGCCCAGCTGGCCGAGCGCACGCGCGCCGCGCTGGATCTGGTGGGCTTGCTGCCCGCGCAGAACAAGCTGCCGCGCGAGATCTCCGGGGGCATGAAGCAGCGTGTGGGCATCGCGCGCGCACTGGCGATCGAGCCGGGCGTGCTGCTGATGGACGAACCGTTTGGCGCACTGGACGCGCTGACCCGCGCGCATCTGCAGGACGAGTTGCTCAAGATTGTGGCCAAGACGCGCACGACCACGATCATGGTCACCCACGACGTGGACGAAGCCGTGCTGCTGTCGGACCGCATCGTGATGCTGACCAACGGGCCGGCCGCGACCATCGGGGAGATCCTGCCGGTGCCGCTGTCCCGCCCGCGCGACCGCGTGCGGCTGGCCAACGATCCGACGTATCTCGCGTGCCGCGCGGGCGTGGTGGACTTTCTGCATCGCCGGCACGGTAATCCCGAACGTTCTCAGGCCGCGGCGCAGGCGAATGCGGTCCTGTCGGTTGTGCCCGCGCCGTTGGAAGAAGCAGCGGCGACGGCACGCGCCGCCGCGTAGGAGGTCTGTCATGCAAGCCAGGCAGAAGCTGGTCGTGGTCGGTAACGGGATGGCCGGCATTCGCACCGTGGAGGAGCTGCTCAAGCTCGCGCCGGATCTCTACGACATCACGGTGTTCGGCGCCGAGCCTCACACCAACTACAACCGGATCCTGCTGTCGCCCGTGCTGACCGGCGAACGCACGCTGCAGGACATCGTGCTGAACGACGAGGACTGGTATGCACGCCACGGCATCCGGCTGCTGCGCGGCCGCACGGTGACGGATATCGATCGCGCGCGGCGCGTGGTGCAGGCCGACGACGGTTCTCGTACGCATTACGACAGGCTGCTGCTGGCAACCGGGTCCACGCCTTTCATCCTGCCGGTGCCGGGTCATGATCTGGACGGCGTGGTGGCATTTCGCGACATCGGCGACGTCAATCACATGATCGACGCCGCCACGCGCTACCGCCACGCGGTGGTGATCGGCGGCGGATTGCTGGGCCTGGAGGCCGCCAACGGCCTGGCGGCGCGCGGCATGACCGTGTCGGTGGTGCACCTGGGCGCGGCGCTGCTGGATCGCCAACTGGACGGCGAGGCGGCCGCGTTGTTGCGCGAAAACCTGGAAGCGCGGGGGCTGACGTTTTTGCTCCAGCACCAGACCGAGTCGATCCTGGGCGGCACGGACGGGCGCGTGCGCGCGGTGCGCTTTGCCGACGGCACGGAAGTCCCGGCGGATCTGGTGGTGATGGCCGCCGGGGTGCGGCCCAACACCGAACTGGCCCAACGCTGCGGATTGCATGTGGATCGGGGGGTGGTGGTGAGCGACACCTTGCAGACGTTCGACCCGCGCATCTATGCGGTGGGGGAATGCGTCAGCCACCGTGGCACGGCCTACGGGCTGGTCGCGCCGCTGTTCGAGCAGGCCAAGGTCGCGGCCAATCATCTTGCGCTGCACGGCATCGGCCGTTACGAGGGCAGCGTCACGTCGACGAAACTCAAGGTGACCGGCATCGACCTTTTCTCCGCGGGCAACTTCGCGGGCGGCGCGCAGACCGAGACGATCACGCTGGCCGACATGCCGGGCGGCGTCTACAAGAAACTGGTTATTCGCGACGACCGCCTGGTCGGCGCCTGCCTGTACGGCGACACGGCGGACAGCGCCTGGTACATGCGGCTGATCCGCGAAGGTGTCGGCATCGGCGCGCTGCGCGACCGGCTCATGCTGGGCGAAGCGGGGGCGGAGTAGGACATGGACATGCCGATGGCGCGACGGATTGAAATCGTCAACGAAGCGGCGCGAGACGTGGCGTCGGTCTGCTGTTACTGCGGCACCGGCTGCGGGGTGCGGGTGCAGGTGCGCGATGGTGCGGTCGTTGGCGTGCGCGGCGACGAGTCGCACCCGGCAAATCGCGGCCGCTTGTGCAGCAAAGGTCTGGCGCTGGCCGACACCGTGCGGCGCGATGACGCGCGCGTGTTGTCGGCGCAATGGCGTTCGGCGCGCAATCAGTCCCTTGAGGATGTCGCGCTGGCGCAGGCGCTGGACATCGCCGCGGACCGGCTGGCCGACGCGATTATCCGGCACGGCCCGGATGCTGTGGGCTTTTATCTGTCCGGCCAGTTGCTGACCGAAGACTATGCCGTCTTCAACAAGCTGGCGCGCGCGCTGGCGGGCACGAACAACATCGACACCAATTCGCGCCTGTGCATGTCAAGCGCGGTGTCGGGCTACAAGCGCACGCTGGGCGCGGACGCGCCGCCCGCCTGCTACGAAGACCTGGAACTGGCCGACACCGTGCTGATCGCCGGGTCCAACATGGCCTACGCGCACCCCGTGCTGTTTCGTCGGCTGGAAGCCGCGCGGGCCAGCCGGCCGCACATGAAGGTGATCGTGATCGACCCGCGCCGCACCGACACGGCCGCGTTTGCCGACCTGCATCTGCCGATCGCGCCAGGGTCTGACGTGGCGCTGTTCAATGCCATGCTGCATGTGATGCTGCGCGAGGGGCTGGTCGACGAGGACTACATCGCGCGCCATACCGAGGGCTTCGAGACGCTACGGGCGCGCGTGCAAACGGTGACACCCGAGGCGGCACAGCGCCTCTGCGGCGTGCCGGCGCAGGACATCGTCCAGGCGGCGCGCTGGTTCGGCCAGGCGCCGGCGGCGCTGTCGCTGTACACGATGGGCTTGAACCAGTCGGTGGCGGGCACTGACAAGAATGCGGCGCTGATTCACCTGCATCTGGCCACCGCGCAGATCGGGCGTCCCGGCGCGGGGCCGTTTTCGCTGACGGGCCAGCCCAACGCCATGGGCGGGCGCGAAGCGGGCGGCATGGCGACCCTGCTGCCGGGCCATCGCGATCCCGCGTCGGCCACGGACCGCGCCGAGGTCGCGCGGCTGTGGGGGGTGAAGCGCCTGCCCGACGCGCCAGGCGCCACGGCGCTCGACATGTTCGACGCGGTGCTGGACGGGCGCATCAAGGTGTTGTGGATCGCGGCAACCAATCCCGCGCAGTCGCTGCCGGATCAGGCGCGCGTGCGGGCCGCGTTGGCCCGCGCGGAGTTCGTCATCGTGCAGGAGGCATTCGCCGGCACCGAGACGCTGGCCCATGCCGACCTGGTGCTGCCCGCGGCGACCTGGCCCGAGAAAACCGGCACGGTGACCAACTCCGAGCGGCGCATCAGCCGGGTCCGCGCCGCCATCGCGCCGCCCGGCGACGCGCAGCCCGACTGGCGATTGGCACAGGCAGTTGCGCAGCGGCTCGCGGCGCGCATCGCGCCGGCCAAGGCGGCGCTGTTTGCCTATCGCGACGAAAGCGAGGTCTTTGCCGAGCACGCCCGCATGACCGCCGGCCGGGACCTGGACTACAGCACGGTGGATTACGCCGTGCTGGCGCAGCACGGACCGCAGCAATGGCCGTACCGGGCGGGGCAGGGCACCGCGCGCCTGTACGCCGACGGCGTGTTTCCCACCACCAGCGGCCGCGCCCGGTTCTGCGACGTCGCATGGCGGCCGACCGCCGAAACCGTTTCCGGCGACTTTCCGCTGCAACTGACGACGGGCCGGTTGCGCGATCACTGGCACACGATGGCGCGCACCTCGCTGGCTCGCGTGCTGACGCAGCATGTCGAGGAGCCATGGGTATCGCTGCATCCGGAGGACATGCGCCGCCTGGATCTGGCGCCCGGGTCACTGGCCCGGCTGCAGTCGCGGCGCGGCGCGCTGGTGCTGCCGGTGCAGGCGGACGCGTCGCTGCTTCCCGGCCAGGCCTTCGTGCCGATGCACTGGGGTAGCGCGTTCATGGCCGGCTTGGGCGTGAACGCGCTGACCAATCCGGCAGCCGATCCGATATCGCGCCAGCCCGAGCTCAAATTCAGCGCCGTGCGCGCCGAGCCGGCGGCCCTTTTGTGGCAGGCGGCGGCGTGGCGGCAGGGCGATGCAGCGGCGCTGCGGACCCGGCTGGCGCCCTGGCTGCGCCGCTTCGACTATGCCGTCGTCCTGCCGGTGGGCGCGGGCGGCGTCCGGTTGCGGCTCGCCAGCCGCGTCGCGCCGGAAGCCGACGTGCTGCACGAGTTGGCAGACACGCTGGACCTGCGGCGTCCCGATGTGGCGTACGACGATCCGGCGCGCGGCTATTTGCGCCGGGTCAGCGCCGGCCAAGGCACGCTGCATGCCTTTCTGCTGACGGGCGACCTGCGCGCGCAGGAGCCGCTGCTGGCGTGGGCTGCGGGGGGCGAGGCGCCCGCCAGCATCGCGGCGCTGCTGATGGGACGCGTTGCGGGCGCGGTGCGTTCGCGCACCCTCTGCGTCTGCAATGGCGTCAGCGAAGCGGCCATCCTGAAAGGCATCGAAGGCGGCTGCGATCTGGCGGGGCTGAAGGACTCGCTGGGTTGCGGCACCGGCTGCGGTTCGTGCGTGCCGGAGATCCAGGCGCTGATGGCGCGCGCGCCCGCGGCGCCGGTGCTGGCGTGACGACACGTTCGGACATACGCCGGGTACGGCAACCGGTGTAGTATCAAGCCAGCTGTCCCCATGGCGGGACGGCGCTTTCGGATTTCTGGAGTGGCTTGTGACGACGATGCGAAAAATGGCATCCCTGGTTTTTGCGGCCGGCGCGTTGGGCGCGGCCGCTACGGCGCAGGCCGGCGTGTGTGACGCGAAGTTCATGCACGACGGGGGCGCCGTCCAACTGACCGGCTCGGGCAATCTGGCGCTGGGCGCGGATCTGACCTTTGCCGAAGTTACAAAAAGCAATGGCGACAACTGCCGCGCGCGCGTGCAGGGCGTTGCCCGATTCAGCTACGCGGGTCTGCCGCCCGGCAAGTCCAAGCTCGACTACCTGATGACCGTCAAGGGCGGCCAAGCCACCTTCCTGCGCTACGCCAGCGCGGGCGAAGCGCCCAAGCCTTCCGAAGGCCAGTTCGACCTGCGCATGCTGGGTCTCTTTGCCTACGACGGCAAGCTGGCGGCGGGCCAGAAGCTGCCCGGCTCGTCGTTCCGCCTGAAGATCGGCAAGGAAGCGCCGGTGGGCGGCCAGCCCAGCACCACGGTCCGCATCGGTGAAAAATCGGTTGGTCAGAAGACCTCGATGGACACCGCGCTGGGCAAGCAGTCGTGCCACCCGATCACCTATACGCGCAATTCGGATCCCACGATGGCCACGTTTCAGGGCCTGACCATTCCCATCCCCGGCATGAACACGACGGTCACCGATTGGTATTGCCCGGCCGTAAATCTGGTGATGAAGCAGGACATCGATCAGGGCGGCGTGAAATCCGCCGTTGAGATTACGCAGATCAAGTAGCACCCGGTAGCAAGCGGGCGTTTCCGCCCGCATGGCCGCTGGTATCATCGTTTCCGTCATGGACACACAACAGGAGCTCAGAAAATGGCAACGAGAAAATCCGAAGACGTCGCAAAAGAAAAACTCATGGACAGTGTCAAGACCAGCCTGAACGACGCCGAAAGCCTGCTGCGCGAAGCCGCCAGCAGCACCGGCGACAAGGCCAACGAACTGCGCGACCGCGCCATGACCTCGCTGCGGCGCACGCGCGAGGCCCTGTACGAAGCGCAAGACGCCGTCCTCGAACGTGGCCGCAAGGCTGCCCGTGCGACGGATGACTACGTGCACGACAATCCCTGGCAAGCCATCGGGGTCGCAGGCGTGACCGGCCTGCTGCTCGGCTTGCTGATCAGCCGCCGCTGACAGGGCAGGACGTCCGGGCGGCAGGCACGGCTTCATGCCGTTGCCTGCCGCCCGGCGTTCATTCAGCCATGGGTCTAAGAAAAACTGTTTTCGGTGTTGCCTCCAGCCTGGTCGGGCTGATGCGCACGCGGCTGGAGCTGCTGGCTCTGGAAGCCGCAGACGAAAAGGCGCGCCTGCTCAAGCTGCTGGGCCTCGCGTTTGCGGCCCTGCTATTTCTGACGCTGGCGGTGCTGGTGGCCACCATCACCATCGCCGTGGCGTTCTGGCCCACGGAAGACCGCTATCTGGCGCTCGGGCTGCTGGCGGCGTTCTATGGGGTGGCCGGCGTGGTGCTGTTGCTGGTGGTGCGCCACGGACTCGTGTACGGACAGACGCCGTTTTCGGCCACGCTCGAAGAGCTGGGCCGGGATGCGGAACTGCTGGACCGGGTGCGCGACATGCATGCCGACGACGAGACGCCGGTGCGCCGGCGCGAGGAGTTCTAAGCCATGTCGAAAAGATCTCCGACCGTCGACCGCGCCGTGCGCATCGAATTGCTGCGCGCCCGCGCCGCCATCGAGCGCGAGTCGCTGGCACAGAACATCGTGTCGGCCGGGCGCAGGCTCGAGCCCAGCGCGCTCATCCGCGGCATGCTGCCGGGCCTGGCATCTGGCGGCGCGTCCCGCTGGGCGTTGCAGGCCATCACGATGGCGCGGCGTTATCCCATCATCAGTTCGTCGCTGTCCGCCATGTTCATGCGTGGCGGCAAGCGCGGCAAGCTGTTGAAGCTGGCCGGCGGCGCCTTCGTGGGCTGGCAGCTCTTGAAGGCCTGGCGCGGCGCGCGCCAGGACGACGACCGGGAACGCGACTGACGCCAGCTGCCAGATAAAAACCCCGCCGCTCAACCGGCCCCGCACCGCCAGACTTTCGTCCGGCAATGCGGGCCCGGCCAGGCGGCGGGGTTTTTTTATGCGCAGGCAGTGGCGCGTCTACAGTCCCAACTGCCCCCACATATCGTCCACGCGCTTCTTGACATCCGCGTCCATCGTGATGGGGGTGCCCCATTCACGATTCGTCTCGCCCGGCCACTTGTTGGTGGCGTCCAGGCCCATCTTGCCGCCCAGGCCGGACACGGGCGACGCGAAGTCCAGGTAGTCGATCGGCGTGTTCTCCACCAGCAACGTGTCGCGCACCGGATCCATGCGGGTGGTCATCGCCCAGACCACTTCCTTCCAGTCGCGCGGATTGATGTCCTCGTCCACGACCACGATGAACTTGGTGTACATGAACTGGCGCAGGATGCTCCACAGCCCGAACATGACGCGCTTGGCGTGGCCCGCGTACTGCTTGCGGATCGACACCACGGCCAGCCGGTAGCTGCAGCCTTCGGGCGGCAGGTAGAAATCCACGATTTCCGGAAGCTGGCGGCGCAGCAGCGGCACGAAGACTTCGTTCAGCGCCACGCCCAGCACGGCGGGCTCGTCGGGCGGCTTGCCGGTGTACGTGGAGTGATAGATGGGGTTGCGGCGCATCGTGATGCGCTCGACGGTGAAGACCGGGAACCAGTCCTGCTCGTTGTAGTAGCCGGTGTGGTCGCCGTACGGACCTTCCAGCGCCATTTCGTAGCCGGTGTCGGGCGGGGGATTGACGCCTTCGGGCACCACGGGCTTGATGGCACGCGGGTCCGAGGACGGCAGCAGATGGCCTTCCAGCACGATTTCGGCCCACGCGGGTACGGACAGGTTGCTGCCCAGCGCCTGCGCGACTTCGGTGCGCGAACCGCGCAGCAGCCCCGCAAACTGGTATTCGGACAGGCTGTCCGGCACCGGCGTGACGGCGCCCAGCGTGGTGGCCGGGTCGGCGCCCAGCGCCACCGCAATCGGGAAGGGCGTGCCGGGGTTGGCGATCGCGTGGTCGCGGAAATCCAGCGCGCCGCCGCGGTGCGACAGCCACCGCATGATGAGCTTGTTCGGGCCCAGCAACTGCTGGCGGTAGATGCCCAGGTTCTGGCGCTTGGCGTTGGGACCGCGCGTAATGACCAGGCCCCACGTCAGCAGCGGCGCCACGTCGCCCGGCCAGCAGGTCTGGATGGGCAGCCGGTTCAGGTCCACGTCCTTGCCTTCCCAGACGATTTCCTGGCAGGCGGGGCTTTTGACGTTTTTGGGACTCATGTCCCACAGCGCCGATTTCAGCATCGACACCTTCGCCAGCGCATCGCGCAGGCCCTTGGGCGCCTCGGGCTCGCGCAGCGAGGCCAGCAGTTCGCCGATGTCGCGCAGCGCGCTGACGTTGTCGGCGCCCATGCCGCGCGCCACGCGGGCGGGCGTGCCGAACAGATTGGCCAGCACGGGCATCTGCGCGGGCTGGCCGTTGTGGCGGGCGTTTTCGAACAGCAGGGCGGGGCCTTCAGCCCGCAGCACGCGGTCGGAAATCTCCGTCATTTCAAGCTGCGTCGACACCGGCGCAGCAATGCGTTTGAGTTCGCCCATTCGTTCAAGTTGGGCGATGAAGTCTCTAAGGTCGCGGTATTTCACTACAGATCCCAGCGATTTGGTTACATTTCGGATTCAAAGAGAGGTTAACATTGACTCCCTCTTTTTTACGCAGGAGGTTTTATGCCCGATGCGTCAGTGGCCAGCCTGTTCAGGAACATGGCCCAAGGAGTGCACCAATATCTTGCCGAATCCCTGCGCATTTGCTCTGTCTACCTGGGCATCGCGGTCATTGTGACGGTAAGCATGGGATTCGCCCTGCCTGGTTTGCGCGACCAGGCATTGCAAGTGCACAAAGCCTTGTTGACCGCCCTCGCGCCTTCATCCATGCAGGCCAGCTCCGAGTCCGAAGCCGGCTCCGAACTGGGTGCCGACACCTCGTCGGCAATTGCCATGGCCGTACCCACCGCACCCGCCAGCAACGCCACCGGCATGCTGGGGCCGGCTCGTGTCGCGCCGCCCGCGCCCAAAAAGACCGCGTCGGCGGCCACGGGACCACAGGCCGAAGCACTGCGCAACTATATCTCGCGCAAGTACAAGGTTGCGTATGACGCGACCGGTCCGCTGCTGAACACCGTGTACAAGGTCAGCCGCGAAAAGCAGTTGGACCCCTTGCTGGTCCTGGCCGTGATCGCCATCGAATCGCGTTACAACCCGCTGGCCGAAAGCCATGTGGGCGCACAGGGCCTGATGCAGGTCATGACCAGCGTGCATCAGGACAAGTTTGACGCGGTCGGCAAGAATCCGCTGGACCCGGCCGCCAACATCGGCGTCGGCGCCACGATCCTGCGCGACTGCATCAACCGCCGCGGTTCGATCGACGGCGGGCTGGCGTGTTACGTGGGGGCCACCGGCCCGGACGACAACGGCTACGGCGCCAAGGTGCAGGCGGAACGCCGGCGCTTGGCGCTGGCGTCGGGCATTGCGCTGGCGCGCGACTGATCCGCGCTGTCCGTTCTGAAAAAAAGGCGCGTCCCGCAAGGACGCGCCTTTTTCATGGGGACGGCACAGCAGGGTCAGCGCTGCAACAGCGCGCCCATCCGCGCGACCGCTTCTTCCAGGCGGTCCAGGCCGGTGGCGTACGAAAACCGCATGGTGTGCGCCGCGTGCGCCGGTCCGAAGTCCAGGCCCGGCACGGCGGCCACGCCGGCTTCCAGCAACAGTCGCTGCGAGAACGCGGCGCTGTCCATGCCCAGGCTGCTGATATCGGCATAAATATAGAAGGCGCCGTCCGGCTTGACCGGCACGTCGATGCCCAGGCGCTCGAATTCCGGCAGCAGGTAATCGCGGCGCTGCTTGAAGGCCCCGCGGCGGTGTTCGAAGATCTTCAGCGCGGCAGGCGTGAAGCAGGCCAGCGCGGCATGCTGGGCCAACGTGGGCGCGCAGATCGCCAGGCTGGAGGCAATCTTTTCCACCGGCGCGACCATGTCGTCGGGCACGATCATCCAGCCCAGGCGCCAGCCCGTCATGTGGAAGTACTTGGAGAAGCTGTTGATGACGATGACGTCGTCGTCCAGCGTCAGCGCCGAGCGCGGCTGGCCGTCATAGGACAGCCCCAGATAGATTTCGTCGACGATGGCAAAGCCGTCGCGGGCGCGCACCTGCGCCAGCAGCTCGGCCAGCTCGCCGTGGGCGATCGACGTGCCGGTGGGATTGCTGGGCGAGGCCACCATCACGCCCTGCGTGGCGGGCGTCCAGTGACGCGCGACGTCGTCGGCGGACAGCTGGAAGCGTTTTGCCGCCGTGCTAGGAATCAGGCGCGGCACGCCGCCCGCGGCCAACACGAAGTTGCTGTTCGCCGGATACGACGGATCGGGCATCAGCACCTCGCCGCCGGTATTCACCAGCGCCGCGCAGGCCAGCGTCAGGGCGCCCGAGGCGCCCGCGGTCACAATGACGCGCCGCGGGTCGATGGCGGCGCCGAACTGGTCGCGGTAGAACTGCGCGATGGCCTCGCGCAGCGGGGCGATGCCCGCGCCCGGGCTGTAGCCGCTGAGGCCGGCGCGCGCGGCGCGGTCCAGCGCTTCCACCACCTGGGGGGGCGCGGTAAAGTCCGGTTCGCCGATGCCCAGGCTGATAATGTCCCTTCCGGCCGCCTGCAGCGCCTGCGCCTGCTTGAACAGTTCCATCACCTGGAACGTCAGGAAATCGTGGGTGCGGGTAGCAAGGCGGGGCATCGGAATCTCGAAAGCGTCATCTAGCAAAAAAGGAATTGTAGTCATGCAGCCATCCCGGCGCGCCTTTCTCATGGGCCGGCGACCCGTCCAGACGCCGTGGGCGGCCTTTGTGCAACGCCTCGCGCTGGTGTGCCGCGGCAAGGTCCGCGACCTGGGCGAGGGTGGGGCGGACGGCACCTGCGCCATGCTCACGCCGGCGTCCGGGGCCGACGTCGTCCAGGCGCGCAAGCTCTGCGCCGAGTACCACGTGACGCTGGAATTGGAAGGGGCGGCGGGACCCTTCGCGCCCTCGGCCCGGCCGCGCCTGCGGGTGGATCCCGTCTTGCTGACCGCATTGACCCGGTTGGACGGGGATGCACCACGGTGGCACGCGCAGCCCGGCGTGACCGTGGCGGCGTTGGCCAGCGCGGGGCTGCGGCAGTTCGCAGGGCTGCCGGGCGACATGACGCTGGCCCAGTGGGTGGCGGCGCCGGCGTCCTGGCCGGCGGGCCATTGCGCGGCCTCGGGCCTCGTGGCGGCGGACGTCCTGCTGGCCGATGGCATCGAGGAAACGCTGGGCGCGTTCGGCGAAACCGACGTGCAGCCGCTGCGGTCGGCGACCGTGCAGCGCCTGGTGCCCGCGCTGTTCCAGCTTGCGTCCGGCGGCGATGCGTTCGCGACCAACGATGGGTATCACTGGCTGGGCCGCTACCGGCTGGACGCGCTCAAGCCCGTCACGCCGGCCACCGTCAACCTGGCGCAATTGCTGCTGGGACACGGCGGCACGCTGGCCTGGCTGCAGGGCGCGGTGCTGGTTGACGTGCCGCCCGGCGACGATGTCCGGACCGGCGCCGCGACCGCGTCCCGGCCTGAACCGGCTGCCCCGGGATTGGCAACCGTCCGCCTGGACGGCCGCGTCAAAACCCACTTCGACCCCGACGGCTGCTTCCCGGAACTCCTGTGGCCCGAAGTCTGACAAACGTTCAGCTTGCTGTAAGATTTCGGCGCTCGACCTCAAGAAAGAGCAGGGCCCGCGTATCGCACGGCCCGTCATGGGAATAGAATTCCTCCCTCTTTCGTGTCACACACTCTAGCCAGTAACCGCCCTATGGATGCCAACCTTCGCAAAGCCGCCCTTGAATATCACGAGCACGGGCGCCCCGGCAAAATCTCGGTCACGCCGACCAAGCAGCTGACGAACCAGCGCGATCTGGCGCTGGCGTACTCGCCCGGCGTGGCGGCGGCCTGTGAGGAAATCGTGGCGGATCCGGCCAACGTGTTCCGCTACACGGCCCGCGGCAATCTGGTGGGCGTCATCACCAACGGCACCGCGGTGCTGG
>NZ_DCYD01000015.1:610205-640186 GCF_002331005.1 Achromobacter sp. UBA2119
GTGCTGGGCCTGGGCAACATCGGCGCGCTGGCCTCCAAGCCGGTCATGGAAGGCAAGGCGGTGCTGTTCAAGAAGTTCGCCGGCCTGGATGTCTTTGACATCGAAATCAACGAAACCGACCCGGACAAGCTGGTCGAGATCATCGCCGGCCTGGAAGCCACCTTCGGCGGCATCAACCTTGAAGATATCAAGGCGCCGGAGTGCTTCACCGTCGAGCGCAAACTGCGCGAACGCATGAAGATCCCAGTCTTCCACGACGACCAGCACGGCACGGCGATCTGTGTGTCGGCGGCCTTCATCAATGGCCTGAAGGTCGTGGGCAAGGACATCAAGCAGGTCAAGGTGGTTACGTCCGGCGCGGGCGCTGCGGCGCTGGCGTGCCTGGACCTGATGGTGGACCTGGGCCTGCCCCTGGAAAACATCTGGGTGACCGACATCGAGGGCGTGGTCTACGAAGGCCGCACCACGCTGATGGATCCGGACAAGGCGCGCTTTGCGCAAAAGACCGATGCCCGCAAGCTGGCCGAGGTAATCCAGGACGCCGACGTGTTCCTGGGCCTGTCGGCCGGCGGCGTGCTCAAGCCCGAGATGGTCGCCGCGATGGGTTCGCGTCCGCTGATCCTGGCGCTGGCCAACCCCACGCCGGAAATCCTGCCGGAAGTGGCCCACGGCGTGCGAGACGACGTGGTCATGGCCACGGGCCGTTCGGATTACCCGAACCAGGTCAACAACGTACTCTGCTTCCCGTACATCTTCCGCGGCGCGCTGGACGTGGGCGCCACGACCATCACGCGCGAAATGGAAAAGGCGGCGGTGTACGCCATTGCCGAATTGGCCGAGGAAGAACAGAACGAAGTCGTGGCGGCCGCCTATGGCACGTTCGACATTTCGTTCGGTCCCGAATACCTGATCCCCAAGCCCTTCGATCCGCGCCTCATCGTGCGCATCGCGCCGGCGGTGGCCAAGGCCGCGATGGAAGGGGGCGTGGCCACGCGTCCGCTGGCGGATCTGGAAGCCTACGAAGAGCAACTGCAGCAATTCGTGTACCACTCCGGCGCGTTCATGAAGCCGCTGTTCTCGGCGGCCAAGCGCATCGTGCGCGAAGGCGGCCCGGCGCGCATCGTGTTCGCGGAAGGCGAAGACGAGCGCGTGCTGCGTGCCGTGCAAGTGGTGGTGGACGAAGGCCTGGCCCGCCCGATCCTGGTCGGCCGCCCGTCGGTGCTGCTGACCCGTATCGAAAAGCTGGGCCTGCGTCTGCGCCTGGGCGAGGACGTCGAAGTCACCAACCCCGAATACGACGAGCGCTTCCACCAGTACTGGACGACCTACTGGGAACGCATGTGCCGCCGCGGCATCACCAAGGAAATGGCGCGCGTGGAAATGCGCCGCCGTATGACGCTGATCGGCGCGATGATGGTGCACCTGGGCGATGCCGACGGCATGGTCTGCGGCTCCGTCGGCGCGTATCACGATCACCTGCGTTTCGTGGATGAAGTGATCGGCCGCCGCCCGGGCCACAACGTGTACGCCGCCATGAACATCCTGCTGCTCAACGAGCGCACGGTGGTCCTGGTGGACACGCACGTGAACGACGAACCCACGGCCGAGCAGATCGCGGAATTCACCGTGGCCGCCGCGCGCGAGATGCGCCGCATGTATCTGGCGCCCAAGGCCGCGCTGCTGTCGCGCAGCAATTTCGGTTCGGGCAGCTCGGCGTCGGGCGCCAAGATGCGCCGCGCGCTGGAACTGGTGCGGCAGATGGATCCGGAACTGGAGATCGACGGCGAAATGCACGGCGACTGCGCGCTGGACGAGGCCCTGCGCATGCGCATCCTGCCGTCCTCTACGCTCAAGGGCGAAGCCAATTTGCTGGTGTGCCCGAACGTCGACTCGGGCAACATCGCCTACAACCTGCTCAAGACGGCAGCGGGCGGCAACGTTGCGGTGGGTCCGTTCCTGCTGGGCGCCAATGCCCCCGTGCACATCCTGACCTCCAGCTCCACCGTGCGCCGCATCGTCAACATGACCGCGATGACGGTGGTCGATGTCAATACGCCACGTTGAAGTCAAACCGGCCGGCAGGGCGTGCCCGCGCACGCCCACCGGCCTGGTCCTGACGGGCGGCGGCGCGCGCGCCGCCTATCAGGTCGGGGTGCTCAGCGCCATCATGGAGCTGCTGGACCCGGACTGGCATTCCCGATTCCAGAACCCCTTCGACATCATCTGCGGCACGTCCGCCGGCGCCATCAACGCCGCCGCGCTGGCCTGCCGCGCCGACCGGCCCCATCTGGGCGTGCGTCGCATCCGCCGCCTGTGGTCGTCGCTGAACACCGACATGATCTACCGGGCCGACGCGCCCGGCCTGATCCGCACCGGCGTGCGGTGGCTGGGCCTTCTGTCGCTGGGGTGGATGTATTCCGGTTTGACGCGCAAGCGTCCGCACTCGCTGCTGGACAACACGCCGATGCAGGGGCTGCTGGAACGCGTGCTGGACTTCGGCAATCTGCGTTCCAACCTGGAGAGCGGTTCGCTGTCCGCGCTGGCCATCACCGCGTCGGGCTACACCAGCGGCGAGCACCTGACGTTCTACCAGGCGCACACCCCGATCGAACCCTGGCACCGCTACCTGCGGCTGGCCATCCCCACGCCCATCGGCATCGAACACCTGATGGCCTCGTCGGCCATTCCCTTTGTCTTTCCGGCGCGCCAAGTGCAGGTGCACGGCAAGGGCGAATGGTGCGGCGACGGTTCGATGCGCCAGCTTGCGCCCATCAGTCCGGCGATCCACCTGGGCGCGCACCGCGTCATGGTGATCGGCACGGGCTACCGCGACGACACCCACCCTGAGAATCGCGAGGATTCGCCGCCGTATCCATCGCTGGCGCAGGTCGGTGGTCATGCGCTGTCCAGCATCTTCCTGGATGGGTTGTCGGCGGATGTCGAGCGTCTGGAGCGCATCAATTACCTGATGGACCACGCGGGTCCGAACGGCGCGCCGCCCACCGTGCGCCGCATCGAGGTGTTGACGATCACGCCCAGCCAGTCGCTGGATTTGATGGCGCTTGAACATTTGCACGATATGCCTGCACAAGCGCGTGCGCTTTTCCGCGTACTCGGTGTATCGTCCGATCCAAACCGTCCGGGGGGCGGGGCGCTGATGTCCTACCTCCTGTTCGAAGCCGGCTACACCAAGCGATTGATAGAACTGGGTTATGCCGATACGATGCGACGTAACGATGAAGTGATCGCCTTTTTCAGGGAGGCACAGGCATGAGGCGCAATGGCCAATCTACTTTGCAGCGGCAGCTGATGCGCGGCGGTGCGCTGGCTCACGACGGGCTCGACAAGAAGGCCGTGGTGGACGCCGCGCACGAACTTGGCCTGTCCTTGTTTGTTGCCAATTGCGACCCGTGCCGCAGCCGCTCGGCCGTATTGCGCGCCATCGTCAAGGCGGTGGATTTTCCTGAATACTTCGGCGGCAATCTCGACGCCCTGTACGACTGCCTGTGCGACACGGTGCTGGATCACAAATCCGGCGTGGTGCTGTGGCTGTACCGCCTGCATTCCGGTGATCCGGCACTTGAAGAGGACGCCGGCCGCATCGAAACCGTGTGCTCCGATGCCGCGGATTTCGCGCACGAAAACGGCCGCGTGTTTGCCTATGTGATCGAACACGCCGGCGCGCATCCCGAACCCGAGCCCGGCGTGGCCGCTGCCCCTTACGGCGAGAACGACTGATCTACCACCCGCGCAGGGCGCTGATCGCCGACAGCAGCGCCAGCCCGGCCGTCTCGGTGCGAAGCACCCGGGGGCCGAAGCGCACGGCCTGCACACCCGCCTTGCGGGCCGCTTCCAATTCCTTGTCCGACCAGCCGCCTTCCGGCCCGACCAGCAGGGTGATGCCCGTCTGATCCGATGCGCCTTGCAGCATGCCGGCCAGGTCTTTCTCGGCCTCAGGGTGGCAGAGCACGCGCAGGCCGTCGGCAGGCTGGGCCAGCCAGTCTTCCAGCGTCAGCGGCGCGTCGACGGTCATCAACCGGTTGCGGCCGCATTGCTCCGCTGCCGATTGCGCGATGCGCTGCCAGTGCGCGACGCGCTTTTCCAGCCGGGCGCCCGACAGCTGCAATACGCTGCGCTGCGCGGCGATGGGGCTGACCCGGGCCGCGCCCAGTTCCACGGCTTTCTCGACCACCCAATCCATCTTGTCGCCCGACGGCAGGCCCTGGGCCAGGATGATGCGCCCGCCGAGTTCAGCTTCGCGCGGATTGAAGTCACCCAGCTGGGCGAAGCCGGCCTTGCCCTCGACTTCCAGCACCGCGGGATACTCGCCGCCCTGACCGTTGAACAGCGTGACGGCTTCGCCGGCCCGCAGGCGCAGCACGCGCAGGGCGTGATGGGCAAGGGCTTCCGGCAGGGCGATGCGGGCGCCGGCGGTCAGCGGGGCGTCGCAGTAGAAACGGGGGGCGGGCATGACGTATTGCGGAATTCGGAGAGTGGGGGAGGTGACAAGTTCGCGTAGCTTACATTGCCCGCGCAATTCGCCCGAAACCCGCGATTACATAGGGCATCCGGCCGATGGCCTCCGGGAAATCCCCTGATGCTAAAATCTCCTGCTTCGCAACCTACTCAACCGGCCCTATTTCCTCTGTAGGCGCGCCGGTTTCAAAGAGCCTTCCGAATGAGCAATCCGACCGCCCCTAAACTTGCCTTGGCGGATGCCATCCGCGCCCTCGCGATGGATGCCGTGCAACAAGCGAACTCCGGGCATCCGGGTGCTCCCATGGGCATGGCGGAAATCGCCCAAGCCTTGTGGGCCGGCAACCTGCGCCACAATCCCAAAGATCCCGCCTGGGCCAACCGCGACCGCTTCGTGCTGTCCAACGGCCACGGTTCGATGCTGATCTACGCCCTGCTGCACCTGACGGGCTACGACCTGCCGATCGAAGAGATCAAGAATTTCCGCCAGCTGCATTCCAAGACGCCGGGCCACCCCGAAGTGGGCATCACCCCGGGCGTGGAAACGACCACCGGCCCGCTGGGCCAGGGCCTGGGCAATGCCGTGGGCATGGCGCTGGCCGAAGCGCTGCTCGCCGCCGAATTCAACAAGCCGGGCCACACGCTCGTCGATCACCACACCTATGCGTTTACCGGCGACGGCTGCCTGATGGAAGGTATCTCGCATGAAGTGTGCTCGCTGGCCGGCACGCTCAAGCTGGGCAAACTGGTCGTGCTGTACGACGACAACGGCATTTCCATCGACGGCCATGTGGAACACTGGTTCGCCGACGACACCGCCAAGCGCTTCGAAGGCTACGGCTGGAACGTCGTCCGCGGCGTGGACGGCCATGACGTCGCCGCTGTCGACGCCGCCATCAAGGCCGCGCGTTCGCAGTCGGACAAGCCCACGCTGATCGTCTGCCGCACCGTGATCGGCAAGGGCTCGCCCAACATGGCCGGCACGCACAACGTGCACGGCGCGCCGCTGGGCAAGGACGAAATCGCCGCCACGCGCACCGCGCTGGGCTGGTCGTCGGAACCCTTCCAGATTCCGCAAGACGTGTACGACGGTTGGGACGGCCGCAAGCAGGGCGCCGAAGCCCAGGCCGAATGGCAGAAGCGCTTCGACGCCTACGCCGCCGAATTCCCCGCCGAGGCCGCTGAATTCACGCGCCGCATGAAGGGCGAGATGCCCGACGGCTACGCCGACCAGTTCAAGGCCTTCCTGTCCGCCACGCTCGAAAAGGGCGAAACCGTCGCCACCCGCAAGGCCTCGCAATTCGCGATCGCCGCGCTGGCGCCGCTGCTGCCGGAAATGCTGGGCGGCTCGGCCGACCTGACCGGCTCCAACTTCACCGACTGGAAGGGCGTTGCCGCCGTCCGCGCCGGCGACAAGGGCATCCAGCTCGGCCGCCACATCAACTACGGCGTGCGCGAATTCGGCATGGCCGCCATCATGAACGGCATCGCGCTGCACGGCGGCTACCTGCCGTTCGGCGGCACGTTCCTGACGTTCTCCGACTACTCGCGCAACGCCATCCGCATGGCCGCGCTGATGAAGCAGCGCGTCGTCCACGTGTTCACGCACGACTCCATCGGTCTGGGCGAAGACGGCCCGACCCACCAGTCGATCGAACACGCGGCCAGCCTGCGCCTCATCCCCAACCTGTCGCTGTGGCGTCCTTGCGATACGGCCGAAACCGCCGTGGCCTGGAACGCCGCCGTGACGCGCCCGGCCAGCATCGGCATGGACGTGCATGACGGCGGCCCGACGGCCCTGTTGCTGTCGCGCCAGAACCTGCCGTTCGTGCCGCGCGACGCGGCCACGGTGGACGCCATCGCCCGCGGCGGCTACGTGCTGCGCGATGCCGACGGCGCCCGCGCCGTCATCATCGCCACCGGCTCCGAAGTCGCCATCGCCCTGGACGCCCAGGCGCAGCTGGCCAAGGAAGGCATCGCCGTGCGCGTGGTGTCCATGCCCAGCACCGACGTCTTCGACAAGCAGGACGCCGCCTGGAAGCAGTCCGTGCTGCCCAAGGGCCTGCCGCGCGTCGCAGTCGAAGCCGGCGTCACCGCTTTCTGGCACAAGTACGTGGGCCTGGAAGGCGCCGTGGTCGGCATCGACCGCTACGGCGAGTCCGCACCGGCCGGCGCACTGTTCAAGTTCTTCGGGCTGACCGCCGACAAGGTGGCCGAGACCGTCAAGCAAGTTTTGTAAAAAAGGAGCTTAGTCATGACCATTCGCGTCGCCATCAACGGTTACGGTCGCATCGGCCGCAACATCCTGCGTGCCCACTACGAAGGTGGCAAGAAGCACGATATCGAAATCGTCGCCATCAACGATCTGGGCGATCCCAAGACGAACGCGCACCTGACGCGCTACGACACCGCCCACGGCAAGTTCCCGGGCACCGTCGAAGTCGACGGCGAGTTCATGGTCGTCAACGGCGACAAGATCCGCGTGCTGGCCAACCGCAATCCGGCCGAACTGCCGTGGGGCGACCTGAAGGTCGACGTCGTGCTGGAATGCACGGGCTTTTTCACCACCAAGGAAAAGGCCGGCGCGCACATCAAGGGCGGCGCCAAGAAAGTCATCATCTCGGCCCCCGGCGGCAAGGATGTCGACGCCACCATCGTCTACGGCGTCAACCACGGCGTGCTGAAGTCGACGGACACCGTCATCTCCAACGCCTCGTGCACCACCAACTGCCTGGCCCCGCTGGTCAAGCCGCTGAACGACAAGCTGGGTCTGGAAAACGGCCTGATGACCACCGTTCACGCCTACACCAACGACCAGGTCCTGACCGACGTCTACCACGAAGACCTGCGCCGCGCCCGTTCGGCCACGATGAGCATGATCCCCACGAAGACCGGCGCTGCTGCCGCCGTGGGCCTGGTCCTGCCGGAACTGAACGGCAAGCTGGACGGCTACGCCATCCGCGTCCCGACCATCAACGTGTCGCTGGTCGACCTGTCGTTCGTGGCCAGCCGCGACACGACCGCCGAAGAAGTGAACAGCATCCTGAAGGCCGCCTCGGAAGGCGAACTGAAGGGCATCCTGGACTACAACACCGAACCCCTTGTCTCGGTCGACTACAACCACAACCCGGCCTCCAGCACCGTTGACGCGTCGCTGACCAAGGTGTCGGGCCGTCTGGTCAAGGTCTCGTCCTGGTACGACAACGAGTGGGGCTTCTCGAACCGCATGCTCGACACCACCGTCGCGCTGATGTCGGCCAAGTAAGCACACCGCCAGTCCATAAGGGGACGGATTTGTTTTCCGCCATTGCGGAAAATGGGTTCGTCCCCTTTGTTCGCCTACCGAAGGAATCCAAATATGTCCAAGGTCAAAACTTTGTCCGCGCTGGCCAAGGCCGGCGCCCTGTCCGGCAAGCGTGTGTTCATCCGCGCCGACCTCAACGTCCCGTTCGATGACGCCGGCCGCATCAGCGAAGATACCCGCATCCGCGCCTCGGTGCCCGGCATCCGCCTGGCGCTGGACGCCGGCGCCGCCGTGATGGTCACGTCGCACCTCGGCCGTCCGAAAGAGGGCGTCCTGACCGACGCCGATTCGCTCGCCAAGGTCGGCCAGCGCCTGTCCGAGCTGCTGGGCATGCCCGTGCAGCTGGTGCGCGACTGGGTTGACGGCGTGAAGGTCGATCACGGCCAAGTCGTGCTGCTGGAAAACTGCCGCGTCAATGTCGGCGAAAAGAAGGACGACGAGGCGCTGGCCAAGAAGATGGCTGCGCTGTGCGACGTCTACGTCAACGACGCCTTCGGCACCGCCCACCGCGCCGAAGCCACCACCCACGGCATCGCCCGCTTTGCCACCGTGGCCTGCGCCGGCCCCCTGCTGGAAGCCGAACTGGACGCCCTGGGCCGTGCGCTGCACGAACCCAAGCGCCCGCTGGTCGCCATCGTGGGCGGCTCCAAGGTGTCGACCAAGCTGTCCATCCTGCAATCGCTCGCCGACAAGGTCGATCAGTTGGTGGTGGGCGGCGGCATCGCCAACACGTTCATGCTGGCCGCCGGCCTGTCCATCGGCAAGTCGCTGGCGGAACCCGACCAGGTGGATCAGGCCCGTGCCGTGATCGACATCATGAAAAAGCGCGGCGCGGCCGTGCCGATTCCCGTTGACGTGGTGTGCGCCAAGTCGTTCGGCGCCGACGCCGAAGCCACCGTCAAGGCGGCCACCGACGTAGCCGACGACGACATGATCCTGGACATCGGCCCCAAGACCGCGGAGCAACTGGCCGGCATCCTGAAGCAGGCGGGCACGATCGTCTGGAATGGCCCGGTGGGCGTGTTCGAATTCGATCAATTTGCCAACGGCACCGAAGTGGTGGCCCGCGCGATTGCCGACTCCGACGGCTTCTCGATCGCCGGCGGCGGCGACACCCTGGCCGCCATCGCTAAGTACAAGATCGGCGAACAGGTCGGCTACATCTCGACGGGCGGCGGCGCATTCCTGGAATTCCTGGAAGGCAAGACCCTGCCGGCCGTGGCCGTGCTGGAAGCCCGCGCGGCGGGTTAAGTCCGGCTGTGTACGCCCCTTGCGAAGGGGCGGCGTGCGGCGGGCGTCAGACGCCCGCCCGCACCAAGCGTGCGGCACCCAAAGCCGCCGCCTTGATTCGCCGCGCGCCGCGCGGCTTGGGGTTGGTGTAGGCTTGGGCGGTCATCCCGCTGCTGGCGGGAATTCAATTGTGATCCGTCTCGCTGCACCATGAATCTCCGCTTTATTCCTGGCCTGGCCAACTTCCAGGGCATTACCCGCGAATCGGCGCGGCGTGACGTGACCGCAGGGCTGAGCGTCGCCGCCGTGGCCCTGCCGGTCGGTCTGGCTTATTCCGCCATGATGGGCGTGCCGCCCGTCGCCGGCTTGTGGGCGGCCATTGCCGGCATGCTGGCATATGCGTTCTTCGGTTCGTCGCGCACCCTCATCGTGGGTCCCGACACCGCCACCTGCACCCTGATTGCCGCCACGCTGACCGGCATGGCGCTGACCACGCCGGAAGCGCGTCTGCTCGGCGCCACCAGCATTGCGCTGACCGTGGGCGTGGGCTGCCTCGTCGCGCGCGTCCTGCGGTTGGGCGTGCTGGCCAATCTGCTGTCGCGGCCCGTGCTCATCGGGTATATGGCAGGCGTCGCGATCACGCTGGCGATGTCGCAGCTCAGCGGCCTGACCGGCGTGGGACTACGCAACAGCGGCCTCATTCATCCGTTCATGGAACTGTCGCACCGCCTGTCCGAGATCCGGCTGCCGACGCTGTTCCTCGGCCTGGCCTCCTGCATCTTCCTGGTCGTCGTCAAGCGCGTGCGGCCGTCGTGGCCCGGTCCCATCCTGCTGGTGGTGGCGACCTGCGTGCTGTCCTGGCTGTTCAATTTTCCGGCGCTGGGCATCGCGGTGGTGGGCGACGTGCCGGCCGGACTGCCGTCCTTCCATCTGCCGGTCAGCCTGGAAGGCGTGGACGGCATCCTGCTGGGCGCCGCGGGCGTCCTGGTCGTCAGTTTTTCCAGCGGCATCGTGACCGCCCGCAGCTTTGCGGCGCGCACGGGCGAGCACGTGGATCCCAATCGCGAACTCGTGGGCTTCGGCGCGGCCAACGTGGCGGCCGGGCTGTTCCAGGGCTATGTCGTGACGGGCGCGGACTCGCGCACGGCGGTCGGGCTGGTGGCCGGGGGATCGTCGCCGCTGGTCAGCATCAGCGCGGCGGCTGCGCTGGCCGTCGTGGTGGGTCTGTTGAGCGCGCCGCTGTACTGGCTGCCGCAGTTTGCGCTGTCCGCCATCCTGCTGCTGGCTGCGGCCAGCCTGTTCGATTGGCAGGCCTTCAAGCGGCTGGCGCGCATTTCGCGGATCGAGCTTGCATTCGGCGTGTTGGCCGCCGTGGGCGTGGTGGGATTCGGCGTGTTGCAAGGCGTGGCCGTCTCGGTAGGCGCGACGCTGCTCTACGCCATGTACGTGTCCGGCAATCCGCGGGATGCATTGCTGGGCCGGCTGCCCGGTGAAACCGTGCTGGGCAAGCTGCACCTGAATCCGCAAGCCAAGCCCATCCCCGGCGCCGTGATCTGGCTGTTCGAATCCTCGGTCTGGTTCTTCAACGCGGACGCCTTCCGCCGCCGCGCCCGCGAAATCATCGAGCAGGCGGGCGACGTGCACTGGTTCGTGCTGGATGCCGAGGCCATGACGCAAGCCGACGCGGACGCGGTCGAGGCGCTGTATGAACTGAAGCGCAATCTGGACGCGCGCGGCATCACGCTGCTGGTGGCCGGCGGCCACGGCAAGTTCCGCGAGGCGCTACAGCGTTCGGGGCTGGTCAAGAAGATCGGGCCGGACAAAATCTTCGGCAGCCCGGAACAGGCGGTCGACGCCATCGAGCGCTGGCGCCAGGGCGGGCCGGCGACGCTGGCCTGACCTTCAAATGACCGGGGTGTCTGACACCCTGGAGATTGCCCTACGCGCATCGACGCCGCACGCAGAGTGTCTGACACGCCGCGTCAATCGATGATGTGATACCCGCCGTCGATATACAGCGTCTGCCCCGTCATCAGCCGCGCCGCATCCGTAGCCAACCACGCAGTCGCTTCGCCCACATCATCAATCGACACTAGGCTACGTGCCGGCGCCTTCGCCTGCGCGCGATCCAGCATCGTGTCGAACTCCGCGATGCCGGACGCGGCGCGCGTCTTCAGCGGACCCGGCGAGATCGCATGCACGCGGATGCCTTGCGGACCCAGCTCGGCCGCCAGGTAACGCGTGGCGGATTCCAGGGCGGCTTTCACCGGTCCCATCATGTTGTAGTGCTCGACGACCATCTGCGAGCCGTAGTAACTCATGCAGAAGAGGGCGCCGCCATTGCGCATCAGGGGCTCGGCCAGCTTGGCCATACGGATGAAGGACCAGCACGACACGTCCATCGCCTGCAGAAATCCCGCGCGCGAGCAGTCCGTGACGCGCCCGTGCAGATCGTCGCGCGGCGCGAACGCGACCGAATGCAGCACGAAGTCCAGCGCGCCCCATTCGTCCGTGATGCGGCTGAAGACGGCTTCCAGCTCGCCGTCGTTCAGCAGGTTCATGGGCATCAGCAAGGGTGCTTGAACCTGCTGCGCCAACGGCGCCACGTGCGGCAGGGCTTTGTCGTTCAGGTAGGTGACCGCCAGTTCGGCCCCCATGGCACGAAACGCCTTGGCGCATCCCCACGCGATGGAGTCGGCGTTGGCGATGCCGGTCACCAGCCCGCGCTTGCCGGCCAGCGGCAGCTGCGCGCTCATCGCTGCCTCACGAGCGCGAGCGTGTGCTGCGCGATGACCAGCTCTTCGTTCGTGCGCACCACGTAGACGCCTATGCGGCTGTCGTCGGCCGAGATGCGCGGCCCGTGGCGGGCGTTGCGCTCGGGGTCCAGCTTGATGCCCAGCCAGCCCCAATGCTCGCTGATCGCCTGACGGATCTCGGCCGAGTTTTCGCCGACGCCCGCCGTGAAGACGATGCCGTCGATGCCGTTCGTCGCGCAGCCCAGGCCGATCATGCCTTCGGCCACGCGCCACGCGAAATACTTCAGGGCCAGCTTGGCCGACGGTGCATTGCTGGCCAGCAGTTCGCGCATGTCGTTGCTGATGCCCGACAGGCCCTTCATGCCGCAGTCGTGATACAGCATGTGCTCGATCTCGTCGTGGCTCATGCCCTGTTCCATCATCCACAGCACCACGCCGGGATCCAGGCGGCCAGGGCGCGTGCCCATCGGCAGACCTTCCAGCGCGGTGAAGCCCATGGTGCTGTCCACGCTCTTGCCCTGGTGCATGACGCAAGCCGATACGCCAGAGCCCAGGTGGGCGACGACGATCTTGCCCATCGCAATGTCGGGCAGCGTCTGCTTCAGGCGCTGTGCGATGTATTCGTAGGACAGCCCATGAAAGCCATAGCGGCGCACGCCTTCCAGATACAGGCGCTCGGGCAGCGCATAGCGGTCGGCCACGTCGGAATGGCTGCGGTGGAACGCCGTGTCGAAGCAGGCGACCTGCGGAATCCACGGCCGTCGCTCGCGAATCACGCGGATCGGCGCCAGGTTGTTGGGCTGATGCAGCGGCGCGAGCGGCGTGAAGGTTTCAAGCCGGGCCAGGATGTCGTCGTCGATCAGCACCGGCTCGGACAGATCCGGCCCGCCGTGGACCACGCGATGCCCCACTGCGAGCGGCGCGCCGCCCAAGTGGCCGCTCAGCCACGTGCCGACGACTTCCTGCGCGTTGGGCACGTCGGGGGCGTGGCTGGGCGCGATGTCGCGTTCGACCAGCGTCTCGCCCACCGCGTCGCGCACGCGCAGGCGCGGATGCGTGGTGCCGATGCCTTCAAGCTGGCCGCCCAGCCGGGGCGCCAGTTCATGCTTGTCGTCGATGTCGTACAGGTAGAACTTGATGCTGGAACTGCCGGCGTTGATGACGAGGATGGTGTCGCTCATGGCGGTGTGCTTCCACGTTGAGACAAGTCGCTCGGCGGCCCGCGGGGGCAGGCCGGGGCTGGGAATGTTCAGGCCAGCGGTCTGGCCTGCTGCTGGGCAAGGTGGTTGGCGTAGATCGCCGCCACCGCGCACGACGCCAGGCGCGAACGCGGGCTGTCTGCGCGGCTGGTCAAGATGATCGGCACGCGTGCGCCCAGCACGATGCCGGCCGCCTCGGCGTTGGCGAGGAAGGTCAGGTTCTTGGCCAGCATGTTGCCGGCTTCCAGATCGGGCACCACCAGCACCTGTGCCACGCCGGCCACCGGCGAGCGGATGCCCTTGATGCGCGCGGCGTCGGGGCTGATCGCGTTGTCCAGCGCCAGCGGGCCGTCCAGCACGCCGCCCGCGATCTGGCCTCGGTCGGCCATCTTGCACAGGGCGGCCGCCTCGATGGTGCTGGGGATGCTGGGGGTGACCTGTTCGACCGCCGACAGGATCGCCACGCGCGGTTCGCCCAGCCCCAATCCCAGATGCAGGTCGATCACGTTGCGGATGATGTCGGCCTTGGTTTCCAGATCCGGAAAGATGTTGATGGCCGCGTCGGTGATGAAGAGCGGCTCGGCGTAGGTCGGCACTTCCATGATGAACACATGGCTGATGCGCCGGCCGCTGCGCAGGCCCGTCGTGCGCGCCACGACCTCGTGCATCAGCTCGTCGGTGTGCAGGCTGCCCTTCATCAACAGGGAGGCCTCGCCGCTGCGCACCAGCGCCACGGCGGACTCCGCGGCGGCGTGGCTGTGCGGCGCATCGACGATGCGGGCGTCGCCCAGGTTCAACTTGAACTGCGCGGCCGTGTCGCGGATCTTGCCTTCGGGACCGACCAGGATGGGCCGCAGCAGGCCCAGATCGCGCGCTTCCAGCGCGGCCGACAGCGACGGTTCATCGCAGGGATGGGCGATCGCGCAGGGCGCCGCCTCCAGCGTTTGCGCGCGCGCGATGAGTTTGTCGTAGTGCGTGGACGTCGGGAGGCTCATGGGTCTCAGGCCTTGGCGGGTTGACGGGCGGCGGCCGCGCGCTTGGCGGGCGCCTTGGCCGGGGTCGCGTCCGCGCCAGACTTGGATGCGGACTTGGCTGCGGACTTCGATGCGGACTTGGACGCTGTCTTGGCAGCGCCATTGGCCGCAGTCTTGGATGCTTTAGCTGCCGGCTTTGCCGGGGACTTCGATGCCGTTTTGGACGCGCCGTTGGACGCGCCGTTGGACGCGGCGTTCGATGCAACCTTCTTCGATGCGGTCGGCGCGGCCTTCTTGGGCGGCTCCGCCTCATTCACGGCCTTACCCGCCGCATCAGGATGCGGCCGGGCGGTCTTGGCGGGCACCTCGGCTGCCAGGTCGACCAGGTCCTGGACCGGATAGGGGGACTTCGTGGCGGCGGCGCCGCGCGACGCGGCAGGCCCCTGACCCTGTCCGCGCCGCTGCGCGCGGCGTTCGGCCGCTTCGAAGATGCGCTCCATTTCGTTCAGGCTTTCGCGCGCGGCGTCGCTCAGCGGCTCGGCGGCTTCCAGGACGCCCTTCATCGCGATCAGGCTGGCGCGGATTTCCGCGGCCGATGAGTCTTCCAGAAGACGGGGCATCGCTTGAATGGCGGCGTCCGAATCCAGCGTCATCATCAAGGCCTGTTCCCGGATCACGTCCTTGAACGCCTCCAGCGTCAGCGCGTTGTCGGCTTCGGCGCGCATCTTGCGGATGAGCGCGAAGCTGCGCTCGTCCAGGCCGCCTTCGGCGCCCGACACATACAACAGCATCCGGATCGCGGCCACGCGCAGTCCGCCTTCCTGCAGCATCGAGCGCAGTTCCGCGGCGCGGTCTTCCATGAAGCGGCGATGCTCCGGCGAGACGCCCGGGTGCCGGCGCGGCGGGCCGGACTTGGCGCCCAGGCCGGCCAGATCCTGCACGACCGGCGATCCATACACGCTCATGAAGGTGCGCTCGTCGGCGGAATCGCGCAGTTCCTGCCAGATGTTCAGGCTGGTCTCGATCCAGTTCGAGAACATTTCCTGCGCCACCACGAACGGATTGGTGGGCGCGGCCTGCTGCCGGTTCTCGCGCACCTGTTCGGCCACCTTGGCGATGGGCGCGATGACCGGGTTGCGGTCGGAAATCAGTTCGTAGGGCAGGCGCAGCGGGTGCATGCGCTGCATCCACTCGGCCGATTGCGGCGTCACCATGGCGCGCAGCCAGGGCTGCACGAAGCTGCGGTACATGCCCAGGTTGATGTCCGAGATGCGGGCGACCGCGGCAAAGCGCTGGTCGTCTTCTTCCTTGCGGTCGACGATGGCGCGCACGTCGTCCAGCTTGCGCTGTTCGAAGGACAGCACGTAGTTGCCGAAAGCCAGATCGGCGTTGGGCGTGTCGGGCGTCTTGTCGGCGATTTCGGCCTGGTAGATGCCCGGCGGCAGCACATCGATCATGTCGATGTTCGAGGTGAACTCCTGGTGTTCCTTGCGCGCCACGCTGCCGGACACGAAGATGCCCAGGTGGCCGATGCTTTCGTGGATGGCGTAGACGATGGTCTGGCCGTGGGCCAGGACTTCGGCTTCGTTCTGGTAGAGCTCGGGAATCCAGCCCAGCGCCTGCGGCGGCGGGGTGATGTTGTCGCCCTTGGAGCAGAACACCACGATGGGCGAGCGGATGTTGCGCAGGTCGATGCGGATGCCGTCGGAAGTTACCAGCCCGGCGGTCGCCAGGCGGTTGCCGACGAACAGGTTGTCGACGATGTACTGGATTTCGGGGCCATTCAGGAAGACGTGGCCGCCCCACCATTTTTCAAAGCTGAGGTAACGGTCGGCTTCGGTGTCGACCTTGGAATACAGGTTGTACTGCTTGGACCACAAGGTGTTGGCCGGATTGAGGTTTTCGAAGTTCTGCACCAGCCAGGCGCCGTCGAACTTGCCGTTGCCCAGGTCGCTGGTCATGGCCGTGAGCCAGCTTCCGCCCAGCAGGCCGCCCGCGTAGCGCATGGGATTCATGCCGCGCCAGCCCGCCCAGTACGAGAGCGGTGCGCCCGCGACGATGATCGGCCCGAACAGTTCAGGACGCACCGCCGCGGTCATCATGATCTGCCAGCCCGCCTGGCAATTGGCCACGACGACGGGCTTGCCCTCGGCATCCGGGTGCAGCGCAATGATTTCTTCCAGGAACCGCGCCTCGGCCATCATCACGTCTTCGACGGTCTGGGTGGGCATGGGCTGCGGCAGGAACGTCGCAAAGTAGCAGGGATGGCCCGCGCGCACGGCCACGCCGATTTCGCTCTCCGGCTTGAAGCCGCCAATGCCCGGCCCGTGGCCCGCGCGCGGATCGACCACCAGAAAGGGGCGCTTGATCGGGTCCGTTTCCACGCCGGCCGGCGGCTTGATCCGCAAGAGGCCGTAATTGACGGGACGGGGCAGCTCGCGGCCATCCAGCACCAGCTCGAATTCCATGCTCAGCACGTTCGGCGCGCGCTTGGCCATGTGTTCGTGATACTGGTTGCCGCGCTGGCGCATCACGTCTGCGTAAAGCACGCCGCGCTGCCAGGCGTCCACGGCGTATTCGTAGGCGGCCGTCCAGGGGTTGAGGGACGGGGCGAGCGTGTGATCGGTGCCGGATCCGGCCATGGCGATCTCCTGTAATGAGCTGCCGGCGACAGATCGCCGCCGAGCCGGTCCCCAGTGGAACCGGCGAAATTGACCTCCCCATTACACCGCAACGGATGGTGCGGTGCAACATCAGAACGATTTGCGGGGCGTCAAAAGGCCGATCATGCCGGCTCAATCGGACTGATGGCAGACCGCTTCGACGCGGTTGCCGTCCGGGTCCAGCAGAAAGGCAGCGTAATACAGGGGATGGTAATGCGCGCGCACGCCGGGTGCGCCGTCGTCTCGGCCGCCGTGCGCCAGGCCGGCGGCATGGAAAGCGTCGACGGCCGCTCGGGTGGGCGCCTTGAAGCACCAGTGGCGCCGGGCGGCGGATGCGGGATCGGGAGAAGCGTCGGGGGTGGCGAACACCGACAGATAGGTATGGCCGCTGTCGCCGGGACCGCAGCGTTCGCCGTATCCCAGCGCGTCGGGACGGTCGTAGACCTTGTCCGCTCCCAGCGTCCGCATGATGGCGTCGTAGAACGGCCGGGCGGCGTCCAGGCGGGCGACGGTGATGGAGACGTGATCCAGCAGCTGCATCGCGGCGCCTTGGATGAGGGTCAGGTCACCGCGCGGCGGCGTTGTGTTCCAGCCATTTCTGGACGGCGGGTCGTTGCCATTGGGCGTCCGCGTATGCGCGCAGCGTGTCGGGCAGGTCGTCGTTCGACAGGCGCTTGAGCATGACCGCGAGATCGGTGTCGGCGATGCACCATTTGTCGAACAGCGTCGTCTGGCCGACGCCGACCAGATAGCTGGCCACGCGGATCAGCTTGGCGGCGGCTGCATGGGCGTCGTCGGACAGCGGCGGGCCGGCTTCGCCGTAGAACACGGTTTCCGTGGGACGTTCCTGGCGCAGGGCGCCCAGGTCGCTGCGCAGCCAGGCCTGCAACTGGCGCGCGCGGGCGCGTTCCTGCAGGGCGGACGGAAACAGGGCGGTGTGTTCGGGCGGGGGAAAGGCTTCTTCCAAATACTCGGCGATGACGCTGGATTCGGTCAGGTTGAAGTCCGCGTGGGTCAGCGCCGGCACCCGCGAGGTGAGCGCGCGGCACTGGAACGGCTGCATGCGCTGTTCGCCGGCACTCAGGTCGATGGGACGCACTTCGAAAGGCAGTTGCTTTTCGGTCAGCGCCACATAGACCGACATGGCGTACGGGCTGAGAAACAGGGAATCGACGTATAGCGTAATCGGGGCGCCCAAAGCTTGTCTCCGGTCAGGCGAAGTAACGTATGGTCAGGCCGCGCGGGGCGGCTGGTTTGCAAAGCGTAACGCAAGTGCAATGCGGACGTGTCGCGCGGGCGCGTCAGTCTGCAAAGGTCGCCTGCAAAGGTCAGTCCACAATAAAGAGCTTGGCGCCGGTCTGCGTGGACGAGCGGTGCGGTTCGGCCTGATCGGCCACCTGATAGCTCATGCCGGGGGTCAGCACGAACTGGCGGCCGTCTTCCAGTTCGGTGTGCAGTTCGCCTTCCAGACAGAACAGGATGTGGCCCTTGGTGCACCAGTGGTCAGCCAGGTAACCGGCCGTGTATTCCACCATGCGCACGCGCAGGTCGCCGAATTGGCGGGTACGCCAGTACGCCGTGCCGGTTTCGCCGGCGTGTTCGGTGCGTTCCACTTCGGACCAGTCGGTGGTGCCGAAGGGGATGTTGCTCATCTTCATCGTGGATCCTGCAAGGTGGGTCCGCCCCAGAATGCCGGGCGAAAAAACACATACTACGCCAATCGGGCTACCGGCTTTCCGCGGCCGGCCCTTCGCGCGCGGCCGCACATTGAAAAATCGGTCCATAACCCCTATCTTCTGGCTATTCAAGGCCGGATCCGGCTGTGCCGGACGCGGCCTCAACCCTCTACGTGAGCTGGAACATGGAGTTCAAGGACTACTACAGCATTCTCGGGGTGGAGCAGGGCGCATCCGACGACGATATCCGCAAGGCATACCGCAAGCTCGCCCGCAAATATCACCCAGACGTCAGCAAGGAAAGCGACGCCGAAACCCGCATGCGCGACGTCAACGAAGCCTACGACGTGCTGCGTGACGCCGAAAAGCGCCAGGCCTATGACAATCTGGCCGCGGGCGTCTCGCCCGAAGGCGGCTTCCAACCGCCGCCCGGATGGGACGAAGGCTTCGAATTCCACCGCGGCGCCGCGGCCGGCGACGAAGCCCAATTCAGCGAGTTCTTTTCGTCACTCTTTGGTGGCCGAGGCGCCAGGCACGGCGGACGCCAGCAGGAATTCCGCACGCGCGGCGAAGACCATCACGCCGCCATCGAAGTCGACCTGGAAGACGCCATCAAGGGCGCGACGCGCGACATCAGCCTGCGGTCCATGCAGATGGACGACCAGGGCCGGCCGCACATGCAGAGCCGCACCCTCAGCGTCAAGATCCCGGCCGGCGTGCGCGAAGGCCAGTACATCCGGCTGGCCGGACAGGGGATGCCCGGCTATGGCGGCGGCGAAAGCGGCGATCTGTATCTGGAAGTGCGCTTCAAGCCGCATCCGCGCTACCGCGCCGAAGGGCGAGATCTCTACATGACGTTGCCGGTTGCCCCGTGGGAAGCCGCGCTGGGCGCCAGCGTCAAAGCGCCCACGCCCGGCGGCACGGTCGAAGTGTCCGTGCCGCCCGGGTCCGGCAACGGCCGCAAGCTGCGGCTGCGCGGGCGCGGCATCCCCGGCGATCCGCCGGGTGATCTGTACCTGGTCCTGGATCTGGTGCTGCCGCCGGCGGACAGCGAAGCCGCCAAGGCCGCTTACCGCAAGCTGCAGCAGGATCTGCCCTTCAACCCGCGCCGCAATCTCGGGGTCTGAGCATGAAGAAGATAGTGATCACCAGCGCCACCGTCGTCGGCAAGTCGCAGCCGCTCAACGCAGACGACCTGGCGCGCGCCTGCGGCGCGGAAGTGGAATGGGTGGCCCGGCTGGTCGAAGTCGGCATCGTCAATGCCAGCGGCAGCGGCCCGGCGGAATGGCGTTTCTATAGCGTGGACCTGCAACGCGCCTTGCACGCGCGGCGGCTCGAGCATGACTTTGGCGCCGGCCTGGACGCCGTCGCGCTCATCCTGGACCTGAGCCAGGAGGTGCGCCGTCTGAAGTCGCAGTTGCGGGCGCTGGGCGCGACGCCTTGACGGCGCGGGGCGTCTGATCGGGCCGCGTTCAGCTGGGCTGAGTTGGCGGCGATTCGCGCTGAACCGCGCCATGCCGGTTCGACCCAATCCAAGCCGCCCCAATCCAAGCCGCCCACACCGCTGAGTAAAATGGGCGCCCGCCGCAACAAGTCAAAGCGATGAGCGCCTTGGAGACTCCCCCCGCCGCCGCGCGCGCCCCGTCCGGCGGCGCGCATATCGATGGCCTGAAATCCTGCCTGCCGGTCATGATCGGCTACTTCCCGGTTGCCGTGACGTTCGGCATCGCCGGTATCGCGGCTGGCCTGACGCCGCTGCAGGTCATCCTGATTTCCGTGCTGGTCTACGCGGGCGCCAGCCAGTTCCTGCTGCTGGCCTCCATCAAGGCCGGCACGCCATGGATGTGGGTGGTGGCGCTGTGCTCGCTGCTCAATGCGCGGCACCTGCTCTATGGCCCGCTGCTGTCGCGCTTTCTGCCGGCGGCGCTGCGCGATCGCCTGAAGGTTGCTTTTCTTTTGACCGATGAAGTCTTCGCCACCGCCTTCAACCGGTTGCAGGGCGTGGAACCCGCCCGGCGCCAGGGCTGGATGGTCGCGCTGGGTTTGGGCGCCTGGCTGACGTGGATCGCCGGCACCGCCGTGGGCGTGTACGCCGGCGACGGCCTCGAGCGGCACTATCCGATGCTGTCGCAAGTCATGCGCTTTGCGCTGCCCGCGCTGTTCATGGCGCTGGTGTGCCAGAGCGCCCGGCGCGGCATGGGACTGCCCATCCTGGCCGCCGTCATTGGCGCCGGACTGGTGGCTGCGCTGGGATACACCAGCCTCGCCATCCTGGCGGGCGCGGTCATCGGCTGCGCCGCCTATCGATTCAAGAGGCCCGCATGAACGCCAGCGGATTGGAATTCTGGGGCGCCGTCATCGCGATGGCGGTCATCACCTACCTCACGCGCGCCCTGCCGTTCATGCTGTCCGAGCGCAGCCGGCTGTTGCGGCACCTGTCCCGCGAGGGCTCGGCGCTGTCGGCGCTGGGTCCGTCGCTGCTGGCGGGCATCGCCGCCGCCGTCATCGTGCCGGATCTGCTGGGCGCGGCCGACGAGGCCGCTCACATTGCGCCATACGTGGGCGGGCTTGTCGTCACGGGCGTGGCGGCGCGCCTGGTCAGCAACACGGGCGTGGCCGTGCTGCTCGGCATGGGCGGATACGGGATATTGCTGGCCTTGGCGGCGTAGCGGCCCGCAGGGCAAAATGGTTCGATCCCCCAAGGAGACCGACCATGCTTACGCTCTACCACGCACCGCGTTCGCGGTCGTTCCGGATACTGTGGCTGCTCGAGGAACTGGGCGTGCCCTACGACACCGAGATGGTGTCGATCCGCGGCCACGACAGCACGGGGCACATGCCTGCCGATTACATCGACATCCATCCGCACCGCAAGGTGCCGGCGCTGGTGCATGACGGCGTGCCCGTGTTTGAAACGCCCGCCATCGCGGTGTACCTGACCGACCTGTTTCCGCAGGCGGGGCTGGGACCGGTCGTGGGCGACCCGCAGCGCGGTCCCTATCTGACGTGGCTGGCGTATTCCACGGGCGTGTTCGAGCCTGCGATGGTCGAGCGGGCGTTCAAGACGCCGCATCAGGCCGCGCTGGGATGGGGGTCGGCCGACGAGGTCGAAGAGGTGCTGACGCGGGTGCTGCAGGCGCGGCCGTTTTTCCTGGGCGACAGGTTCTCCGCTGTGGACATCGTGCTGGGCGGCTCGCTGCAGTACATGATGCGGATGAAGATCGTGCCCGAAACGCCCGTGTTCAATGCGTACGCCGAACGCCTGGGTGAGCGTCCGGCGATGCACCGCGCTTTGCAGCGCGACGGGGATATCGAAGAGTCCTGAGCCCCGACGTCAGGCGCCGCCCTGGATGCGCGCCGTCAGGTGGTCGCGCCATTGCTCGGGACGGCCGAGGTACCGGCTGGGTTCCAGCAGCGTGAAAGCGCCGTTGCGCTCCAGCGCCAGCGTCGGAAAGCCCGTGCCCCCGACTTGCGCCAGCAGCCGGCGGCTGGCGGCAATGTGGGCGGCAGTCTCGGCGCCCTGTGCCTGTTCGTAGGCAGCGTCGAAGGCCTCGGCGTCCAGGCCGATCTCCACAGCCAGCGCCCGCAGGACGGCAGGATCGGCGATGCGCCGGCCTTCCACGTAATGCGCACGCTGCAGCCGGTGCAGCAGGTCCAAGCCGCGGCCCGCCAGCGTTTGCGCGGCCAGGATGGCGGTGGTGGGCGGTTCGGAATCGAACACGGCGCCGCTGTCGCGCAGCAGGCCGTCGAAGTAATCGGCGCCGAACGGCTGGCCGGTGAGGCCCGCAATGCGCTCGTCGTGCGGCATGACGTAGCGGCGCAGGGCGTCGGTGACCGGCTGGCGGTTGCTGCCGGTCATCATGCCGCCGCCATGCGGCTCGATGTTCAGGCCCGGAACGGCGCGGGCGGCCTCCACCAGCGGCGCGGCGCCGTAGCACCAGCCGCAAAGCGGATCGAAGATGTAATGCAGGGTAGGGGATGAGGGTGTCATGGCGCCATCGTAGACGGCGCCGGGCGCGGGCGCATAGGCCGGCGCGCTACCCAGAGTGTTGCAGCGGCCGTGCAGATTGCCTGCACGGCCGAATCGGTCAGGCTGCGATCAGCCCGCGATCTGTACGCCGATCCAGAACAGGCCGGCGGCCAGCAGCATCGAGGCGGGCAGCGTCAGCACCCAGGCCAGCAGGATGTTGCGCACCGTGTTGCCCTGCAGCCCCGTCTTGTTGGCGATCATGGTGCCCGCCACGCCCGAGGACAGCACGTGGGTGGTGGACACCGGCAGGCTGAAGACGTTGGCGAGACCGATGGCGCCCACGGCGGTCAGCTGCGCCGACATGCCCTGCGCATAGGTCATGCCCTGCTTGCCGATTTTTTCGCCGACGGTCAGGACCACGCGGCGCCAGCCGACCATGGTGCCGGCGCCCAGCGCCAGCGCCACGGCCACGATCACCCAGAAGGGCGCGTATTCGGTGGTGGCGGTCAGGTCCGCGCGCAAGCGTTGCAGGTCGGCGGCCTCGCGGGCGGGCAGGCCTTCCAGGCGCGCCACCTTCTTGGCGGTGTCGTCCAGGCACAGCAGGTAGCGGCGCACGTCGATGCGCTTTTGCGCGGACAGGTCGGCGTAGTTGGAAACCCCGTGCAGGTCCTTTTGCAGCGCCATGATGGTCGGTACGGTCAGGGCGGGGTCGCAACGGAAATTGGCGGGCAGGTCTTCCTGGATGTCGACGCGGCGCAGCGCCAGGAAATCGCCCAGCAGCGCTTCGTTGCGCTGGTAGAACACCATCAGGTGGTTGGCGGCGTCGCGGGTGCGTTCGATCTGGTAGGTGGTGCTGTGGGTGTCCAGCACGAAGTTGGCTGGCACGATGCCGATCAGCACGAGCATGATGAGGCCGATGCCCTTCTGGCCGTCGTTCGAGCCGTGCACGAAGCTCACGCCCATGGCCGACAGCACCAGCACCAGGCGGTTCCAGAACGGCGGGTGCTTCTTGTTGTCGATGGCGCGGCGCTGTTCGGGGGTCTTGTGCATCTTGGACAGCGGCAGCCAGCGCTTGAGCGCCAGCAGCAGCAGGCCTGCCACCGCGAACCCGGCGATGGGCGAGGCCACGAGCGACAGGCCGATGTCGATGGCCTTGCCCCAGTTCACGCCTTCGCCCAGCGGCAGGTCGGTGATGAGCGCATTGGCCAGGCCCACGCCCAGGATCGAGCCGATGAGCGTGTGCGAGCTGGACGCCGGAATGCCGAAGTACCAGGTGCCCAGGTTCCAGGCGATGGCCGCCGCCAGCATGGCGAAGACCATTGCCAGCCCGCGGCCGGTGTCCACGTTGATCAGCAGTTCGACGGGCAGCAGATGGACGATGGCATAGGCGACGCCCACGCCGCCCAGCAAGACGCCCAGGAAGTTGAAGATGCCGGACAGGACGACCGCCAGATGCGGCGGCATGGCCTTGGTGTAGATGACCGTTGCCACGGCGTTTGCCGTGTCGTGAAAGCCGTTGATGAATTCGAAGGCCAGGACGAATGTCAGGGCCAGCACAAGACTGAGGCCAACCCAAAGGTCTAGGCCGTGGAAGAGGTCGAACATGGGGGAAGGGGGCGAGGTTCCGGCGAGAATGCCCCGATTATTGCAGATTTATGACCTGTCCCTGAATGAAGCGGCCCCCAAATCTTAGAACTTCGAATACTGGAATTCGATCTCCATGGGCTTGCCCAGATTGGCGGACGTATCCGCCTGGATGACCATCACGGCCAGGATTCCCAGGTACAGCATGCAGAGCCACAGCGTTCTTTTCATGGGCGGAATACCTCGGCGATCTTCTGGTTGACGCGCAGCCAGCCCAGCTCGCCCAGATGCTGCACGTCGCGCAGCGTGCCGACCTCGAAGGGCGCGTCGTACATGTCCATGCAGGTCATCGCATAACGCTGGCACAGGCCGGCGACCTGCTGCTGGATCGGGTCGAACCGGGCCAGGTCGTTGAAGACCATCGGGTGCAGCGGCTGCATGACGAACAGCGCATTGACGTGATGCTGGTGCAGCAGCGCCATCAGCGCGTCAAGTTCGCGCAATTCGTCGCGGCCGGTCAGGGGCTGGCGCTGGTAGGCGGTCTTGCCGCCCTCGGGGATGCTGCGCAGGTACTTGTTGAAGAATTCGTCACGCACGGCGTAGCGGTTGTCCGTCATGAGCGCCTGCTCGGCGGCCTGCGCCTGACCGGCCAGGGCGTCCCAGTCCACCACGCGCGCCGCCGCCGCGGGGCCTTCGCGTTCCCGTTCGGGAATGGGGGCGGCGTAAGCCGGCGCCCACAGGCTGGCCAGCCGTTGACGGAACACGTATGCCTGCTCGGCCGCCATCGACCAGTACACGCCCGCGTCGCCCTTGGATTCCAGCCACCGCAAGACTTCAGACCTGCCATCGGGTTGGCGCAGCAGCCGGGGCAGCAGCGGGTTGGCGTGCTCCTTGAACTCGTCGGGCCCCAATCCGCCCTCTCCGTCGAACCAGCCCGGCGACAGCATCACGACCACGCGCGAGGCCGGCGACAGATCATCGGCCAGCGCCGCCAGCACGAACTGCATGCCCAGCGACTGGAACCCGGAATGGCCGTACGCCAGGACGGGCATCTGCAGCTCGTCGGCCAGGAAGCGGTAGGGCACGAAGCGCAGGTCGTTGCTGGTGAGCTCGGACGACCCCAGGATCACCAGGCGGTCGCCCGTGCGCAGCGCCTGGCTGAGCCGCGACAGATTGCGCGTCTGTTCGTCCAGCGTATTGCCCAGGTTGGGGATGTAGATGCCGGGTGCGGCCGCGGGCACCGGTTCGGTCTTCAGGGCCAGCGTGTGCAGGGCCGCCCAGCCGGCCACGGCCGCGGCGGACAGGGCCAGCGCCGCAGCAAGCGCGTGCTGCCGAAGGGTGCGTTTGAACATGGGAAACCCGAAAATGCGTCGCGCCGGGACAAAGGGGCGGTATTGTTAGCGGATGTTATCCAGCGGTCATGACGCAAACAAGCGCGGGAAACCCTGGGCGGTGCGCCGATTCCCTTTTTTGCGACACTTGGTCCCGGCCGCCCCCCGGCCCGCCCCGGCCACTCCGGCCACTCCGGCCCCCCCGGTCGCACTCCGCTCAGACCCCGCCCGCGCCCGCAGCATGCCGCCCAGCAGAATGCCGCCCAACAGAATGCGATAGCATCGATGTCGCGCGGCCGTCCGGGACCCCTGGCCCGCCGCGCCGCCTGCCGCCGCCGCGGCGCTTCACCGCCGGATTCTTCTCCTACGCCATGACCGACCTTGCCCGTATCGCCCGCAGCCACCCCGACGAACTCATCGTAGGGCTGGTGTCCGTTTCCGACCGTGCCTCCACCGGCGCCTATCAGGATCAGGGGCTGCCCGCGCTGCGCGAATGGCTGGGCGGCGCGCTGGTGTCGCCGTGGCAGGCGGTGGAGCGGCTGATTCCCGACGAGCCCGCCCGCATCTCCGAGACCCTGATCGAACTGGTCGACGGCTGCGGCTGCGACCTCGTCCTGACGACCGGCGGCACCGGCCCCGCCCGGCGCGACGTCACGCCCGAGGCCACGCTGGCGGTCGGCACCAAGGAAATGCCGGGCTTTGGCGAGCAGATGCGCCAGATCAGCCTGCGTTTCGTGCCCACGGCCATCCTGTCGCGGCAGGTGGCAGTCATCCGCGAAACGGACGGCCATGCCGCTCTGATCGTGAACCTGCCGGGCCAGCCCAAGTCCATCCGCGAAACACTGGAAGGACTCAAGGGCGACGACGGCGCCGTGCTGGTGCCCGGCATCTTCGCCGCCATTCCGTATTGCATCGACCTCATCGGCGGGCCGTACGCCGAAACGCGCCCCGAGGTCATCGCGGCCTTCCGCCCCAAGTCCGCCCGGCGGCCCGCGCAAGCGTAGCGCGGGCGACAACGCCGCATCGCCTTGCGCGGTGGCTGGCCGTCGCGGCACACCATGGCGGGGCCTCGCCCCGCCAAGACCGTGCGGTATAGTTGGCCGCCCCGATCAACCCCTGCTGACCGAGAGTTTTCATCGTCATGAAGGTTCGTACCATCCTGTCCCTTACCGCCCTGGCTGCCCTGACGGCCTGCGCCAATGTCAAAGACGTCCGCGACCGCGATCCCGTGTTCTACGGATCCACGCAGCGCACCGCCCAGGACTACACGCAATGCGTGGCGGACGCCTGGAAGGGACTGGACGTCAACTTCGAACAGAAGCCGGTGCGCAACGGGTACGAGCTCGTCCTGCACGGCAGCCTGGGCGTCGAGGCCGTCCTGACGACCACGCACTGGAAGGGCAAGACCGAGGCGCGGCTGTCGACGCGCATTGCCCGCCGCGACCAGACCATCATTGAACCGGCCAACCTGTGCCTGTAAACGTCATGGTTGACCGCCGCGACGTCCTGCGCGCCGGGCTGGCCGCCGCTGCCGTGTGCCTGGCCTGGCCCGCGCGGGCGCAGCAGGCCAGCTACATCACCCGCAAGCTCGACGCCCGCGTGCCGGGCGGCGTGGCCGTGCTGAGCCTGGGCGACGGCGCGGCCGCGCCCCAGGTCACCTACCTGGACCGGCCCGTGCTGGTGGTGCGGGAAGCGGGCAAGCAGTGGATCGCCGTGGTCGGCATTCCGCTTACCGTCAAGCCTGGCCAGGAACAGGTGCAGGTCAAGGACGGCGGCGGCACGCGTCAGGTGGCGTTCACGGTCGGCGCCAAGGATTACGTGGCGCAGCACATCACGCTCAAGAACAGGCGTCAGGTGGATCCGAATCCGGACGACCTCAAGCGCATTGAGCGGGAACTGGCCGAACAGGTCGAGGCCTACCGCGGCTTTCGCGCGGGCGTCACGCCCAGCAACCTGATCCTGGATCGTCCGGTCGACGGCGGTCGCCTGTCCAGCCCCTTTGGCCTGCGCCGCTTCTTCAACGGCCAGGAACGCAATCCGCACTCGGGCCTGGATTTCGCCGTGCCGGCCGGTACGCCCATCAAGGCGCCGGCGGCCGGGGTGGTGGTGCTGGTGGGGGATTATTTCTTCAATGGCAAGACGGTGTTCCTGGACCATGGCCAGGGTTTTGTCAGCATGTTCTGCCACATGTCGGCGATCTCGGTGAAGGTCGGCGACGAGGTGCCGCGCGGCGGCGTGGTGGGCAAGGTGGGGGCGACCGGGCGGGCAACGGGGCCGCACCTGCACTGGAACGTCAGCCTGAACGATGCGCGCATCGATCCGGCGATCTTCATCGGGGCGTTCAAGCCCTGACGCGTATGGGCTTTGACGCGCTCAAGGGTTGACGGGCTCAAGCTCTGACGAGTGCCGCTCTGACGGGGCGGCGACGCTCAGGCCTTCTCGGCCTCGAGCGCGATGCGCTTGAGCACATACTGGTGCATGCGCTCGGCGTATTCCATCTGCTGTTGCACGTTGCGCTGACCGGCTTCCTGGTCGTCCAGGCAGTTGTCGTACTTGGTCTTGGCTTCGGCGTAGGTCAGGCCGGTATTGCGCAGGCTGTTGATGAACGCCTCGCGCGACTGGCGCAGCAGGCGCAGGCCTTCCTCGCCCTTTGCGAAACGTCTTCGCGAGAGGGCAAGCTGATCTGCGGCGGCTTGCAATTCTTCTTTCAGGTCCATCGTGCTTCGTGCGTATCCGGCCTGGCGTTGCGCCAGGCGAGGAGCGCCATTCTTTCATGAACAGGCGATCCACGCATTACGGCAGTGCGCGAATCCTGCTTAAGGATCCGCGAAAAGAGGGAGCCGGGCGCCGGCAAGAAGCCGGCCCGGGCGGCCGGCTTAGCGGCGGTGGTGCTGGGGACGCTGCATCGTGGGGGCGCGCTCGTCCTTGTGGCGGAAATTGATACGGCCCTTGGTCAGGTCGTACGGGGACATTTCCAGGGTGACGCGATCGCCCGCGAGGATGCGGATGCGGTGCTTGCGGATACGGCCCGACGCGTAGGCGCCGACTTCGATGCCGTTGTCCAGTTTGACGCGGTAGCGGCTATCGGGCAGCACTTCGTCAACGATGCCATCCAATTCGATGAGTTCTTCTTTAGCCATCTTCTACTCCTTGATCAAAACGCGCAGGCATGCCTGCGGCATGTCGCGCCGCGCAAGGCGGCAAGCGCGTCGGACTCGGATAAACCGGTCCAGCGGTTTGAACGCAAAAAAACGTTCGGGCAAGCGTGGGTATGGGCCACGGCATCCGGGCGGATGTCTGAAATGGCGGATACTCGCGCCCTGAGGTAAGTGCGCGCGATGCGCGCGGTGGTCGCGGCGGGGGTGCTGCGGGCACCTTGCCGGATGAAGCGGGGTTGCCGAGTCTGCGGCAACGCCGGGCGCCACGGGGACTGCAGCGGCGTTCTGGGCAGTGACGGGGTGCACCCAACAGGGGCAGCCCCAATAAAAAACCGGATCTCGTTCGCGTCGCTGACGTTCATTCAGTAGCGCCCTTTCTTGGGCGCTACAGGTTGGCACGCAGGATGACCGAAGTCCGGTTTTTGCGGAAAAATCACGGGTTTATGTTACTGCAAAGCCGGCGGTTTAGCCAGCTTTTATCCCGGGTTCGGCCGCGATAGTTGCGCTTGAACGACTCTATCGGCGCGGGATGCGGCGCTGGTATTCGGCTTCCCAGGCGGCGTTGGCCGACCAGAAGGGGCCCGGATCGCGTCCGGCCAGACGGGCTGCCAGCACGTTCAAGTGCGTGTGCCAACCGCCCGCCACGTCCACCATGTCATCCCGCGTGGCGAGCTTGCGATGCGTGAGCACCAGCCGCGCGCCGTCGTCTTCAGGGGACACCTCGAAGGTCACTTCGGACGGGGCGCCCGCCGAGCCGCCCCAGGTGTAACTGAGCACGTGCGGCGGTTCGCACCGGGTGATCAGGCCCTGCGTGGTCAGGCCTTCCTCGTAGGGCTTGTAGGCCTCGGGCGTCGGTTCGCGCACGGAGGACAGGTCGGCATGCAGGAACCGCAGGGTGACGCCGCCGCCCTCCATCAGGTCCATGTCGCCGAATGCCAGCCACTGGCCGCGCTTGTCGGATTCCGTCAGCCAGGCCCACACCTCCTGCACGCTTGCAGGCAGCCTGCGCGTGAATTGCAAGGTGGTCGGGTCCAGTACGACGCCGTAGTCGCTCATATCAGTCTCCTGTGAAGTCCGGAGCCGGACGTGGGTTCATCTTCCGTGCGAAAAGGTCAGCGGCGATACCTGCGGCTCGTGCTCCGGGGCTTCGTCCATGGCGCCGGGGTGCTGGGGCAGCGCGTCCGTGATGTCGTACCACGGCGCCTTGCTGGCGACGTGGTAATGCGCCTCGGGCTTGACGCCCGGATCGTCGTCCAGCGCGCCGAGCGGCAGGCCGTAGACGTCGGGCGTCTGGTCAAAGCGGCTGAGCAGCGGTGTGCCGCAAGCCTCGCAGAATCCCCGGTAATTGCCGGGCGACGACGCGTACCAGGTCACGTGGTCTTCGCCCTGCGTCCAGGCGAAATCCTTCGACTGGACCGTCGCTCGGCTGCGGAAGGCCGCGCCGTGCGTCTTGCGGCACATCACGCAATGGCAGTTGAGGGCATCGGTGAGCGGACCGTTGATCTCGTAGGCAACGCGGCCGCACAGGCAGGAACCTTTGATCATGATGAGCGCCAGGCAATGGGGGAAATAGGTCCAATATACCTGCGGCGCCGTCCCGCGACTTCGGCATTTGTGACAGATGTCTTTCAGATCGTTGCCGGGGCGGGCCTTTCCCGGG
>NZ_DCYD01000015.1:640376-837722 GCF_002331005.1 Achromobacter sp. UBA2119
CGGGCCTTTCCCGGGGCGGGCGTTTCCCGCGGCGGGCGATTCCCGTGGCGGGCGTTTCCGAGGCGGGCGTTTCCGAGGCGGGCGTTCCCGCAGCGGAAGTTTCCGACGGCGGGCGTCGGCGGCAGATACCGTAACGCTCACGGCATCCGCGCCACCCCCTTTACGCCGCCCGCTGCAGCGCCTGGAACGCGGGCAGCGCCAGCAGACCCGCCACGCGCGCCGCGTGAATGTCGTCGTCCGACACCGCCGGGCGTGGCATCAGGAAGTTGACCGTGCCCAGGCACACGCCGTCATACGCGACCGGCACGTTGATGACCGATTGCAGTCCCAGACTGCGGATCGCATCGTGGTCGTTGAAGAATTCGCGGATGGCCGCCTCTCCCTCGCCCACGAACACCCGCTGTTCCAGCAACACGTGCCGGCCCCATGCCGTGCCGGTCTTGTCCTTGCTGCCGCCCGGAGGGTACGCCTGCGGGTTCGAACTGTACAGGCGCACCACGCGCATGGCGTCGGCATCGTAGCGATTCACGGTGCACAACGCGTGCGCCAGGTGCAGGCGCGCATAGTCGTCGATTGCCTGGAAGGCGGCGGCCGGCTGGCCGTCCGCGTAGGCGCGGGCGATGGCCTGCACGCCGGCCAGCGCCGGGCTGGGAGATGCGTCCGTCATTCCGCCGTGATTCCCAGTTCTTTGATCAGCTTGCCGTACTTGTCGGCATCGCGCGCCAGGATCTGGCCGAACTGCTCGGGCGTGGTTTCGGTCAGCAGCACGCCCATGTCGCCCATCTTCTTGATGACGTCGGGCCGCTTGAGGATCACGTTGATCTCGCGGTTCAGCCTGGCAGCCAGTTCCGGCGGCATGCCGGCCGGACCGAACGCGCCGTACCAGACCGCGAGCTCATACCCCGGCAGCGTTTCGGCCACGGTGGGCACGTCGGGCAGCAGCGGCGAGCGTTGTTCCTCGGTGACGGCCAGCAGCTTGAGCTTGCCCGACTGCACGTGCGGCAGCGTCTGCGTGCCGGCGCTGAACAGCACCTGCGTGCGGCCTGCCACCGTATCCAGCACCGCAGGCGCACCGCCGCGATAGGGGATGTGCATCATCTTCACGCCGGCGGCCTTTTCGAAGAGCACCGCGCTCAGGTGGTTGGTCGAGCCCTGGCCCGCCGAGGCATACGCCACGGTGTCGGGATTGGCCTTCGCGTACGCGATGAATTCCTTCAGGTTGGATGCCGGCACCGACGGATGCACCACCATCGTGTTGGTCACAAGGGCCAGCTCGGCGATGGGCGTGAAGTCCTTCACGCCGTCGAACGGCATGTTGGAATAAAGCGCCTGATTCATCGTGTGCGTGCTCATCGAGCCCACCAGCAGCGTGTAGCCGTCTGGCTTGGCGCGCGCGACGAAGGCGGTGCCGATATTGCCCGATGCGCCCGAGCGGTTCTCGACAATGACCGGCTGGCCCAGCGATTGCGTCAGGCCTTCGGACAGCACGCGCGCCAGG
Organism: Achromobacter sp. UBA2119; assembly: GCF_002331005.1. Classification (NCBI taxonomy): domain Bacteria; kingdom Pseudomonadati; phylum Pseudomonadota; class Betaproteobacteria; order Burkholderiales; family Alcaligenaceae; genus Achromobacter; species Achromobacter sp. UBA2119. Next base: position 641,875 of record NZ_DCYD01000015.1, read on the forward strand.
ATGTCGGTGGAGCCGCCGGCGGCCCACGGCACGACCAGCGTGATGGGCTTTTCGGGCCAGGCGGCGTGCGAGAGGGCGGGCGCGGCCATCGCCAGGCCCAGCGCGAACGTGCGCAGCAGTCGTTTGAAGTGCAGTGTCATGGTGTTTACCCCTTGCGTTGTGTCCGGCTTCTGAGAGCCGGTCGTATGAAAATCGATTCAGCGGCCGACGGCGTATCCCTGCATTCCGCGGGGATTGGCCGCCGCCCGCAGCAGCATCTGTCCGCCCGCGGCCGGCTCGCGCGTGCAGGCGCTGATGCGGCCTTCGGACCAGTCCGGGCCGACCTTGACGTCATGGCCGGCGGCGCGCAGCGCGTCCAGCGTGGCGGCGGGCATGCGCGATTCCACCGTCAGCCGGTTCAGCGTCTGCGAACGCGGCCAGAACGAGCCGGGAAAGTGGTCAATGTGCCAGGACGGCGCGTCAATGGCCGCCTGCAGGTTCATGCCCATGGCATGGCGCAGAAAGAATGCGACGGTCCATTGGTCCTGCTGGTCGCCGCCGGGCGTGCCGAACGCCATGTACGGCAGCCCGTCGCGCAGCGCCAGGCCGGGCGACAGCGTGGTGCAGGGACGCTTGCCCGGCTGCAACTGGCCCGGCACGCCGTCGTCCAGCCAGGTCATCTGCAGACGGGTCGTCAGCGAAAAGCCCAGCTCGGGCACGACGGGGCTGGACGACAGCCAGCCGCCCGATGGTGTGGCGGCCACCATGTTGCCGTCGCGGTCGATGACGTCGATCTGGCAGGTGTCGCCCACGAACAGCTCGCGCGTCGCCCACTCCGAGACGGGCGGCAACGCGGCAAAGGTCGGTTCGCCCACGCCGTAGCGCGTGTCCGACGCGGCCAGCGTGCGGATCGCGGCATCCAGGTCGGGCAGGCGCGGCGCAAGTCCGCCGGGACTGCCGGGCTGCAGCGTGGCCGAGGCGCGTTCGCCGATGCCGGCGGCGCGCGCTCGCGCATAGTCGTCGCTGAGCAGAGCCGCGAGCGGCACCTGGACGTGATCGGGATCGCCATACCAGGCGGTGCGGTCGGCGAATGCCAGCTTGGCGGCCTCGGCGACGCGGTGCACGAACTGCGGCGACAGCGGGTCCAGTTTGTCGACGTCCAGATGGCGCAGCAGCGCGAGCTGTTGCAGGTGCACCGGCCCTTGCGACCACACGCCGCATTTGGCCACCGTGTAGCGGCCATATTGCGTGGTCAGCGGTTCGTCGTACGTGGCGCGCCAGTCGGCCAGATCCGATTTGCGCAGCAGCCCGGGATTGCGCTGCCCCGTGGTGTCGAGCACGGCCTCGTTCGTATAGAAGCTGTCGATGGCGTCGGCCACGAAACCGCGATACCAGACGTCGAGCGCGGCGTCGATGCGGCCGCGCCGGTCGGTGCTGGCGGCGTGCGCTTCGTCCAGGATGCGGGTGTAGGTGGCCGCGATGGCGGGCGTGCGGAACAGCGCGTCGGGGGCGGGCACCCGGCCGCCCGGCAGCCAGACGTCGCCCGAGCTTTTCCATTCGTCGCGGAACAGCGCCTGCACCGCCAGAATCGCCTGCGAGATCCGCGGCACCAGCGGAAAGCCGTCGCGCGCATAGCCGATGGCCGGCTGCAGCACGTCGGCCAGCTCCCACGTGCCGTAGTCGCGCAGCAGCGTCAGCCAGGCGCCGAACGCGCCGGGCACCGTCGCGGGCAGCAGGCCGATCCCCGGCACCAGGTCCAGCCCCATCTTGCGAAAGTACGCCGGCGTCGCCAGCGCGGGCGCCGGGCCCTGTCCGCACAGCGCGCGCATGCGTTGCTCGCGCTCGCTCCAGAACAGGATGGGGACTTCGCCGCCCGGCCCGTTCAAGTGCGGTTCGACAATCTGCAGCACAAAACCGCCGGCCACGGCGGCGTCGTAGGCATTGCCGCCCCGTTCCAGCACGCTCATGGCCACTTGCGACGCCAGCCAGTGCGTGGACGACACCACGCCGAATGTGCCGCGTATTTCAGGTCGGGTGGTGAAGGACGGATTCATCGGGCGGGTGGCAGAAAAGGATGCAAGCAGTATAGGGTCCTGAAATAACTGGTTTTATCTTTGTGGGCATAATTGCATAACCAAATGGTTATTGAAGAAGCCGCAATGAGCCCGGACACCGTTCGTCTTGCCAATCGTCTCAAGCATCGTCATCTGACGCTGCTGGTGAACATCGACCGCCATAAATCGCTGACGCGGGTCGCCGCGCAGACCGGCATCAGTCAACCTGCGGTCACCAAGGCGCTCGCCGAAATGGAGGACATCTTTGGCGCGCCGCTGTTCTTGCGCACCGGCAGCGGCCTGCAGCCCACCGCGCTGGGCAATCTGGCGCTGGTGCGCGCGCGGCACATGCTCAGTGACCTGGATCTGTGGGAGCGGGAGGTCGAGGCGCTGCATGCCGGGCGGTCGGCGCATCTGCACGTGGGGGTGGTGCCGTACGTGTCCAGCGCCTTGCTGACCGCTGCCATCAGCCGCCTGCATCAGCGCCACGGCGTGACGCTGAGCCTGCACCGCACCACGACGGACCACCTGGTGCCGATGCTGCGCCAGCACGAGCTGGACTGCATCATCAGCCGCGCCACGTCCACGGTGATGCACGAAGACCTGATGCATCGCGTGCTGTATCGCCAGCGGCCCCGTCTTATAGCGCATGGCAGGCTGGCCCAGCGGCTGGCGCGGCGCAAGCCGGACTGGGCTGCCGTCGCGGCCTTGGACTGGGTGCTGCCGGCGGCCAACACGCCGACGCGGCAATTGATCGTCGAGCACTTCATCCGCGCCGGGCTGCAACCGCCGTCGCCGGTGCTGGAGGCCTACTCCATGGACGTGATCGAGGGCATCCTGTCGCTGAACGAGTCGTCAATCTCGGTGGTGCCCGAGGACATCGCGCGCGAACTGTGCCAGCGCGGCAGGTTGGGCATGGTGCCATGGGATTTCGGCTGGGAGCTGTCGCCGATCAACCTGATCCGGCGCAAGCGGGAACAGGCGCTGACGGCGGAATCGCAGTTTTCCGACATTCTGCTGGACCTGTGCGCGAATGCGGCGGCGCCTGCGCAGGCGGGAGTCGAGGGCAGATAACGCCAGGGGCGGTCCACGCCTTGCCCCGCGCCGGTCTGGCAAGACGTGCGCATGTCCTAGGCGCAAAAACGTCGCTTCCCGCCACAGACGCAGGAGCCGGCATCTGGTTAAATGGCTGAAAGGTCTCACGGCCTAGGGCAAGCCGCTGCCTTTTCCGGCTTGCCGTTTCAATTTACGGAGCCCCCGATGGCACGATTCAATTTCACCCAGGACCTCGAAGAACCCGATCTGTGGGCGGCGGAAAACGTCCCCGCCGGAGAGGGTCGGCCCCCCATTCACGTCATGATCCAGACCGACGGCGAAGAGCCCCTTGCCGGCGCCTCCAAGGTGGTCAAGGCCATCATTGACAACCTGGACGAACAGATTCTTGCCGCGGCCGAGTTCCTCCTCGACAACTATTCGTACGAGCACTACAAAAAGCTGGGCATCGAAGACGACCAGCTCCTGGCCGAAGAAACCGCCGAAGCCATGGCCGAAAAAGCCGTGCTGCGCGCGTTGTGGCTGTTCGACGAAGACGGCGATGGCTACGAACTGTGGTTCACGCTGCCCTGGGATCCGGTGCACACCTACGACGTGGAATTCGAAGACGGCGCGCCCGTGTCCTGCTCGGTTAATGACTGATACCGCGCGACTGATACCGCGGTCAGGACACCGGGGGCAGGCTCAGCGCGCCAGTTCGTATTTGGTCGCCAGCGTCTGCCCCAGCGATTCGTCGTACTTGTAGCGCACCTTCAAGGGCTTGCCGCGCATAATGTTGCGCGCGGCCACGTTCTCCAGCACCACGTCGACGTCCTTGTTCACGAATTCGGCGCAGTCGGTGTCCGCCCGTTCGCCGTCCGGTATGTCGGCAGCCTTCACCTTCAGCTTGAACAGCACCTGTGTCAGTTCCGTGCCGTCGGTGCGGAATTGGCGGAAGGTGGTGGGAAACGTGGCGACGGTGCCGGCAAGGTCGCACGAAATGCGGGTCCAGCCATGCGCGGCGGGTACCGCCGAAAAAAGGCCGGCGGCAAGCGCGGCGGCCGCGGCCGCCCGGGTAGACAGAAGATTCATGGTGTGCGGGCCAGACGCGGCGCCCATGCGCGCCGCGCCGGTACGTGGTCGAAATGGGCCTTTATGTTGCGCCCGGCCGCCCGCGCCGGTCAAGCGGACGCCTCCCATGTAAAACGGGCCATTGCGGCCCGTTTTGCTTATGCGTTCTGGCTGGCGGGCCGGCTGGGCGGCGCCTCGTTCGAAGCCTGCGCGGACGCGGCATCATCGTTGCCTTCTTCGCTGCCTTCTTCCTTGCCTTCCAGCTTGGCGATCACGGCCGTGGCCAGGCTATTGCCGACCACGTTCGTGGCGGTGCGGCCCATGTCGAAGAACTGGTCGATGCCCATGATGAGCAGCAGGCCGGCTTCCGGCAGATGGAACATCGGCAGCGTCGCGGCCACCACGACCAGCGAGGCGCGCGCCACGCCAGCCATGCCCTTGCTGGTCACCATCAGCACCAGCAGCAGGGTCAGTTGCTGCGTGAAGCTCATCTCGATGTTGTAGGCCTGCGCGATGAACAGCACCGCGAACGACTGATACATCATCGAGCCGTCCAGGTTGAACGAATAGCCCAGCGGCAGCACGAAGCCCGAGATGCGCTTGGACACGCCAAACCGCGACAGCGCCTCGATCGTCTTCGGATAGGCCGATTCGCTGCTCGCGGTCGAGAACGCCAGCAAGGTAGGTTCCTTGATGAGCCCGCCCAGGCGGAACGTGGACTTGCCCAGGAACAGGTAGCCGACGCCGAACAGAATGGCCCACAGCAGCGCCAGACCCAGGTAGAACTCGCCAATCAGCTTGCCGTAACTGACCAGCACGCCCAGGCCTTCGGTCGTGATGGCGGCGGCCATGGCGGCAAACACGCCCAGCGGCGCAAAGCGCATCACATAGTCGGTCACGCGGAACATGATCTTGGCCAGTTCATCGATCATGTTGTAGATCGTGTTGTGGCCCTTGCCGCGGATGAACGACAGCGCCGCGCCGAAGAACAGCGAGAACACCAGGATCTGCAGGATCTCGTTGTTGGCCATCGCTTCGGCAATGCTCTTGGGGAACACGTGCGCGATGAACGCCTTCAGCGTGAAATCGCCCGTCTTCAGGCCCGAAGTCACGCCCGCGTCCGGAATCGCCAGGTTCATGTGCGCGCCGGGCTGGAAGATGTTGACCAGCGCCAGGCCCAGCAGCAGAGAAATCGCCGAGGCGGCGATGAACCAGATCATGGCGCGCATGCCGATGCGGCCCACCGCGCTGGCGTCGCTCATGCTGGCCAGACCGGTCACCAGGGTGGCGAACACGAGCGGCGCGATGATCATCTTGATCATGCGCAGGAAGATGTCGGTGATCAGGCTGAAGTACGAGGCGATCTGCTTCGCCTCTTCGGGGGTCTGCGCGAACTTGTTGCAGACATAGCCCACCACGATGCCCAGCACCATGGCGATGCCGATATAACGCGTCAGCTTCTTAGTGTTCATGTTCAAAACGGAATACGGGGAGCCGCCGTTTGGCCAAGGGCCGGGTCCGCCGGCATGAGGCGGGGGCGGGCGGTCCGGTGACGGACATGCCAGGGCCCGGGTGCTGCTCGGGTTAACCCTTGGGGCGCGATGTTAACGCCGCGAACCTGACAGCGAGTTGTCAGTTCGGGGACGGATCGGCCGTGCCAGAATGCCCCTTCCGGCCTCGTCAGGAAGGCCGGGCGCCACCTGGGAACCAGCCCCGCGCGGGGCGACAAAGGAGACAAAGCAATGCCGAATCGCGAATTGTCCGTACTGGCTTCCGGCTACACCTATCTGGAAGGGCTGCGCTGGCACGAAAACCGCCTGTGGGCCTCGGACTTCTATACCGGGCAGGTCATCACCGTGACGCTCCAGGGGGCGGTGGACCGCGTCTGTCTGGTCCCGCAGCAACCGTCGGGGCTGGGTTGGCTGCCGGACGGTCGCCTGCTGATCTCGTCCATGAAAGACCGCAAACTGCTGCGCCGCGAGACGGACGGCACCCTGTCCGTGCACGCCGACCTCTCCGCGCTGACAGGCGGCCATATCAATGACATGGTGGTGGACGCGCAGGGCCGCGCCTACGTGGGCAATTTCGGATTCGACATCATGGCGGGCGAACCCGTGCGCACGACGACGCTGGTGCGCGTGGATCCGGACGGTGTGGCGCAGGTGGTGGCGGACGGTCTGTGCTTTCCCAACGGCTCGTTCATCACGCCCGACGGCAAGACCCTGATCGTCAACGAGACCTTCGCCAACCGCATTTCTGAGTTCGACATCGAGCCCAACGGCGTGCTGGGGCCGCGCCGCGACTGGGCCAACTTCGGCGAGCTACCAGAAACCGACGACCTGACCGCCGTGATCGCGGCGTCCAAGATTGCGCCGGACGGCGGCGCGTTGGACGAAGAGGGCGCGTTGTGGGTGGGCGACGCCATCGGCAAGCGCATCGTGCGCGTCGAGCGTGGCGGACGGATTCTCGAGCAGATCGACACCGGCGAATTCGGCATCTTCGCGGCCGCGCTGGGCGGACCGGACGGCAAGACGCTTTTCATGGCCGCCGCGCCGGATTTTGTGGAAGCCAATCGGCGCGCCAAGCCGCAGGCCCGCATCCTGATGACCCGGGTGGATGTGCCGCACGCGGGCAGGCCCTAGGTCACAAGCGGGGGAAAGCAGGGCAAGGGCGCCGCGGCCGTGGGCCGCATGGGCTGGGCCGCAAGGCGGATATCAGCCGGGCTAGGGCGTCCGGTTTCACCTGAATGGATAGGATACCGGCCGTTGCAAGACCTTTCTTCGATTCCCCCGTAAAATCACGCCATTCAGCAAGGCTTCAACCATCTCTCAATAGACAGTACCTAAGGAGGACCACTCATGGCCCTAGTCTCCATGCGCCAGTTGCTCGACCACGCCGCCGAGCACGGCTACGGCATTCCGGCTTTCAACGTCAACAACCTGGAACAGGTCCAGGCCATCATGGAAGCCGCGGCGGAGACCGACAGCCCGGTGATCATGCAGGCCTCGGCCGGCGCGCGCAAATACGCGGGCGAAGGCTTCCTGAAGTACCTGATCCAAGCCGCCGTTGAATCCTACCCGCACATCCCCGTGGTCATGCACCAGGATCACGGCCAATCGCCCAAGATCTGCCAGGGCGCCATCGACCTGGGCTTCTCCAGCGTCATGATGGACGGCTCGCTGAAAGAAGACGGCAAGACCATCGCCGACTACGACTACAACGTCGAAGTCACCAAGAAGGTCGTGGACATCGCGCACAAGCTGGGCGTGACCGTGGAAGGCGAACTCGGCTGCCTGGGTTCCCTGGAAACCATGGAAGGCGACAAGGAAGACGGCCACGGCGCCGACGGCAAGCTGACCATGGATCAGCTGCTGACCGACCCGGAACAAGCCGCAGACTTCGTGCGCCGCACGCAACTGGACGCCCTGGCAATCGCCATCGGCACCAGCCACGGCGCCTACAAGTTCACGCGCAAGCCCACCGGCGACATCCTGTCGATCTCCCGCATCAAGGAAATCCACGCCCGCCTGCCCAACACCCACCTGGTGATGCACGGCAGCTCCAGCGTGCCGCAGGAACTGCTGGCCGAGATCCGTGAATTCGGCGGCAACATGAAGGAAACCTACGGCGTGCCCGTCGAGGAAATCCAGGAAGCCATCAAGTACGGCGTGCGCAAGATCAATATCGACACCGATATCCGTCTGGCCATGACCGGCGCGATCCGCCGCTTCTTCGCCGAGAACCCCGAAAAGTTCGACCCGCGCGAATACCTTAAGCCCGCCCGCGCCGCCGCCAAGGCGATCTGTGTCGCTCGCTACACGGAATTCGGCACCGCCGGCAACGCCAGCAAGATCAAGCCGCTGCCGCTGACCGAAATCGCCGCGCAGTACGCGTCGGGCAAGCTGTCGCAAGTGGTGCAATAAGGTCCTCGCCCATGCCGCCTTCTTGTGAAGGCGGCGCAGGCAGAAAAAGAGCTGGTCCTCGCGGGCCAGCTCTTTTTGTTTTTGCGGCCATGACGGACGCGCGTCCTACGCCGGCGAATTCTTCCCGAAGCTCGGCACCGTCCGGTCCACGTGATGCCACGACGGCGCCGAGTCCGTCCACAGGCTTGCCTTGGAATGAAACGCTTCGGGGTCATCCAGCGACCCTGCGCGCACGACTTCGTAGCCCATGCCTTCCGAATTGCCGAACAGCGGCGTGCCACACGCCGCACAGAAGCTGCGCATGACGGTGTGGCCGGAGTCGCCCTGGTAGCGGTGTTCCTTGGGTTGTCCGCGCAGCAGCGTGACGGCGCCCGCGGGAAAGATCAGGGCGTGGGCCGGCGCGCCGCCGCTGGAGTACTGGCAGTCGCGGCAGTGACAGGTGGCGGCGGTGATGGGCTCGTCGGTGAGGGCGTAGCGGATGGCGCCGCACTGGCAGCCGCCTGTCATGTGGACCTGCGCGTCGGCGTGGGGCATGCGTTTGGGGGAAGCATCCTGCATACGGCTTTGTCTCCGGGCGGTGTTGCGCCGTGACGCTCGGGGCGGCCGGCGCGAATCATGGATGGGAAAGAAAGCCTACCCCGCGCCCGGAGCGGCGGCAAGACGAACTTATTTGCAGTAACCTATGCGCTTTGCGGAAGCTGCCGTCCGGCGCCGCCTCCGCCTGGTGCCCGATTTCGTTTCCCTTCCCGCCCTGGCGTCCGCCCGCGGCGGGAATGTTCATTTTTGCCATAGGCCATTCCCGTGACTTCTGCTTTGCATGAATCCAGCATCAAGTCCCTGCCGCTGCTGGGACGCGGCAAGGTGCGCGATATGTACGCGGTCGGCGACGACAAGTTGCTGATCGTCGCGTCGGATCGCATCTCCGCATTTGACGTGATCCTTGACGACCCCATTCCCGGCAAGGGACAGGTGCTGACCGAACTGACCGAATTCTGGTTGCAGAAGCTGTCGCACATCCTGCCCAACCACTCGACCGGCGTGAAGCCCGAAGACGTGGTGGCGCCCGACGAAGTGGATCAGGTGCGCGGCCGCGCCGTGGTGGTCAAGCGTTTGAAGCCCATCCTGGTGGAAGCGGTTGCCCGCGGCTACCTGATCGGGTCGGGCTGGAAGGACTATCAGGCGACCGGCGCGGTTTGCGGCATCAAGCTGCCGGCCGGCCTGCAACAGGCCAGCAAGCTGCCCGAGCCCATCTTCACGCCCGCCGCCAAGGCCGAGTTCGGCATGCACGACGAGAACGTGGACTTCGCGCACGTGGTCAAGGAAGTCGGCCAGGAAATGGCCGAGCGCATCCGCGACGTGACGCTCAAGCTGTACGCCGAAGCCGCCGCCTTTGCCGCCACCAAGGGCATCATCATCGCCGACACCAAGTTCGAGTTCGGCCTGGACGACAACGGCACGCTGCACCTGATGGACGAAGTGCTGACGCCCGATTCGTCGCGCTTCTGGCCCGCCGACGGCTACCGCGTCGGCATCAGCCCCCCGTCGTTCGACAAGCAGTTCGTGCGCGACTGGCTCGAGACGCAAACGTGGGACAAGACCCCGCCCGCGCCGCGCCTGCCGCAGGAAGTGCTGGAAAAAACGGCCGCGAAGTACCGCGAAGCGCTGGACCGCCTGATCGCCTGATCGCGTCCACACCAAAAAAGCCGCTCGTCGTCCGAGCGGTTTTTTTTCGCCGGCAGGTCTTGACGTGGCGCCGCAGGCTGACGCACCCCACGGGCAAACCCGCATTTTCAGCGCGAAATTATTTCGGATTGTTACGCTATACTCGTCCGCTGCTTGATACGGGATTTCCGAGAAAAGGAGCGCCGCATGGTGATGATGCTGCCCTTTGTGACTGGGACGCTGGCAGTGTGGTTTGGACTCGTGGGCCGGCGCCGTCCGTGCGTAACGTTCTGGCTGCTGACGCTGGCCATCTTTGCCGCCTGGTGCAAGTACCACATGACCAGTCCGCTGGCGTTGTCTCTGTAAAGCGGCGGCAATGATCTTTTCCAGCAATCCGGCGCGCGGCTCGCGCATCCTCAATGCCCTGGCGCTGCTCGGGGTCACCGGCATCCTCTGCATGGCCTTCGCCTGGCAATTCGCCTACGACGAATTGCCGTGCCCGCTATGCCTGCTGCAGCGCGTGGCGCTGATTCTTGCCGGGGTCGGCTTTCTCTTGAACATGCGATTGGGCCCGTCGCCGATGCACTATGCGATGAGCATTGCCGGCGCGCTGGCCGGCATGCTGGCCGCGGGGCGCCAGGTGCTGCTGCACATTGCACCGGGCGACGCGGGCTACGGCACGCCGTTTCTGGGCGTGCACTTCTATACCTGGGCGTTCGTCGCCTTCACGGCGATCATCGTGTTCTGCGTCGTCATGCTGTGCGTGGACCGCAAGTGGGGCGACAGCATGCTCAAGAAGCCCGTTTCGGCGCTGGGCATGGTGGTCATGGCCCTGTTTTTCATCGTCGCCCTGGCCAACGCCGGCAGCACCACGCTGCAGTGCGGTTTCGGACCGTGCCCCGACGATCCGGTCAGCTACCTTTGGCTGAAAAGCGCCACGTTGCCGTAGCAGTCTGCAGCGCCGGGTAAAATAGCGGGTTTCGCGGGCCGGTCCCGCGGTCCCCCGACATTTCGCGGCGCGTGCGCCGTGTCTCAACTACTAGACACCGGTTATGACAGACCAGACTTCCGCAGCGGCGCAAGCCTCCCCCGTGGTGGGCGTGATTATGGGATCTTCCAGCGATTGGGAGGTCATGAAGCACGCGGTGACGATGCTGGAGGATTTCGGCGTGGCCTACGAGGCGCGCGTCATCTCCGCGCACCGCATGCCGCAGGACATGGCCGAGTACGGCGCCGCGGCGCACCAGCGCGGCCTGCGCGGCATCATCGCCGGCGCCGGCGGCGCGGCGCATCTGCCGGGCATGATGGCTGCCCTGACCGAAGTGCCGGTGTTCGGCGTGCCGGTCCCCTCCAAATACCTGCGCGGCGAAGACTCGCTGCTGTCCATCGTGCAGATGCCCAAGGGCGTGCCGGTGGCCACCTTTGCCATCGGCGAAGCCGGCGCCGCCAACGCCGCGCTGCACGTGATCGCCACGCTGGCGGGCACCGATGCCGGCCTGCACGCAAAGCTGGTGGCGTTCCGCGCCCGCCAGACGCAGGTCGCGCGCGACATGAAGGTTCCGCCCGAGGCCTGATGCGAATGACTCAATCGACTCCTTTCCTCATCGCGCCCGGCGGCTGGCTGGGCATGCTGGGCGGCGGCCAACTGGGCCGCATGTTCTGTCACGCGGCGCAAAGCCTGGGCTACAAGGTCGCGGTGCTGGACCCGGCCGCGGAATGTCCGGCCGGCATGGTGGCCGACCTGCACATCCAGGCCGCCTATGACGACGAGGCCGGTCTGGCCCGCCTGGCGCAGACGTGCCAGGCCGTCACCACCGAATTCGAAAACGTGCCCGCCGACAGCCTGCGCGCGTTGGCGACCCAGTGCCGCGTCAGCCCGGCTGGTGACGCCGTGGCCATCGTGCAGGACCGCATCGCTGAAAAGACCTTCATCGCCGCGCAAGGCATCCCGGTCGCGCCGCACGCTGCCATCCGCAGCGAAGCCGATCTGAACGCCGCATCGGACGCGCTGTTCCCCGGCATCCTCAAGGTGGCGCGCCTGGGATACGACGGCAAGGGCCAGGCCCGCATCAACACCCGCGAAGAAGCCATCGCCGCCTTCGCCGAATTCGGCGGTGTCGCTTGCGTGCTGGAAGCGCTGATGCCGCTGGACTACGAAATCTCGGTCGTGCTGGCGCGCGGCTTTGATGGTGCCAGCGTGGTGTTTCCCGTGGCGCGCAACGTGCATGTCGACGGCATCCTCGCCGTGTCCACCGCGGCGCCCGTGCAGCAGGACGCGGCCCACGCCGAACGCCAGGCCCGCGCCACCGAAGCCGCGCAGGCCATCGCGCAGGGGCTGGGCTATCACGGCGTGCTGTGCGTGGAATTCTTTGTGCTCAAGGACGGCAGTCTGATCGTCAACGAGATCGCGCCGCGTCCGCACAACAGCGGCCACTACACGATCGACGCCTGCGTCACCAGCCAGTTCGAGCAGCAGGCGCGCGCCATGGCCGGCCTGCCGCTGGGCGGCACCGACCTGCTGGCGCCCGCCGTCATGCTGAACATCCTGGGCGACATCTGGTACGCCGACGCCACGGGTGACGCCCAACGCGAGCCCGATTGGGCGGCGGCGCTGGCCGTGCCCTCGGCCAAGCTGCACCTGTACGGCAAGCGCGAGGCGCGCCGTGGCCGCAAGATGGGCCACATCACGATCGTGGCGGCCACCTTGCAGCAGGCCCGCGACGACGCCGCCCGCGTGGCCGCCGCGCTGGGCATGCAGGCGCCCGAGTAAGCGGCAAACCGATGTCCTCATCTTCGTCCGTCTCCGCCAGCGCCGCGGAAATCGCCCACGCCGCCCAGCGCATGCTGGACGGCCAACTGGCCGCCTTTCCGACCGAGACCGTCTACGGCCTGGGCGCGGACGCTGAAAACCCGCAGGCCGTCGCCAAGATCTACGCGGCCAAGGGCCGGCCCTCGAACCATCCCGTCATCGTGCATATCGCGCCGCAGGGCGACGTGGCGTATTGGGCGGCGCACGTGCCGCCCGAAGCGCAACTGCTCATCGACGCGTTCTGGCCGGGTCCGCTGACCTTGATCCTGAAGCGCGCGCCGCACATCGTCGACACGGTGAGCGGCGGGCAGGACAGCATCGGCATCCGTTGTCCGTCGCATCCGGTGGCGCAGGCGCTGCTGGCGGCGTTTGCGGCCGGCAAGCCGAACGGGCAGGGCGGTGTGGCGGCGCCATCGGCCAACAAGTTCGGCCAGGTGTCGCCCACCCGCGCCGAGCACGTCCGTAACGAGTTCCCCGACGAAGTCGCGGCCGGCATGCCCGTGCTGGAAGGCGGCGCGTCGGACGTTGGCATCGAATCCACCATTCTCGACCTGTCGCGCCTGGCTCGCGGCGCGGGGCCCGTGCTGCTGCGGCCCGGCCACATCAGCGCCGCGCAGATCGAAGCCGTGCTGGGCGTGCAGGTCTTTGCGCCCGACGCCGCGGCGCCGCGCGCGTCCGGCACGTTGAAGGCCCATTACGCGCCGCGCACGCCGCTGGAACTGGCCAACGAGGCCCGCATGAACGATGTGCTGGCCGGACGCAATCTGCCCGAAGGCCGCGTGGTGCTGGTGGCCTACGGCCCGCAACCCGCCGCAGCCGATCCCCGCGTGCAGTGGCAACCGGTATCCGCGGACCCGGCGCGCTATGCGCAGGCGCTGTACGGCCTGCTGCGCGATCTGGATGGTCAGGGCTATGCGCGCATCATCGTGCAGGCGCCGCCCGCCACCGATGACTGGCACGCGGTCAACGACCGCATCGGCCGCGCCGCCGCGGCCTTCACGCTGGACACCACCGGCCTGTAACCTGCCGGGCGCTCACGCGGCCAGGAATTCCCCGATCCGTTCCACGGCCTGCCGCAAGGGCGGCAGGAAGTCTTCCTGCAGGCGGCTGAGCGGCACGCGCGCCGCCTTCACGCTGACATTCACAGCCCCGCAGGCCTTGCCGCTGGCCGATCGCACGGCCACCGAGATCGCGCGCACGTTCAATTCCAGTTCCTGGTCGACGACCGCATAGCCCTGCTCGCGGATGCGCGCCAGTTCCGCGCGCAACTTTGCCTCGGTGGTCAGCGTGAACTCGGTATAGGGCTGCAGGTCGGTCGCCGCGAAATACCGCGCCAGCGCAGGCTCCGGCAGTTCCGCCAGCAGCACGCGTCCGATGGACGTGCAATACGCGGGCAGGCGGCTTCCCAACCCCATCGACGTGGCCAGCAGGCGGTTCACCTCGGACCGCGCGAGGTAAAGCATTTCATGGCCTTCCATGATGGCGAGCGCGCAGGTCTCGTTCACGGTCGCGCTCAATTCTTCCAGCACCGGCTGCGCCAGCGAAACGAACGGCGTGGACGAAAAGTACGCGTAGCCCAGCCCCAGGATGCGTGGCGTCAGCACGTAAAGCCTGCCGTGCTGCTCGGCCATGCCCAAGAGGATCAGCGTGTGCAGGCAGCGTTGCACGACGGCGCGCGGCAGGCCGGCGCGCCGGCTCAGTTCGGCCGCGGTCTGCGGATGGCGGCGCGTGCCGAAGGCGCGGATGACGTGCAGGCCGCGCGCCAGCGTCAGCATATAGTCCGGATCGCCGCGCAACTGGTCCGGATGGTCTTCGGCCGTGGGCGGCGCGGCGTAGCCGGGAGCGGGCAGGTTGGGCAGCATCAGGCTGCGCGCAGGGGCGCGCCGGTGCGCGTCTGCAGTTCGGTCAGCGTCATGCCGTCGATCATATCCCGGACCACCAGGCCGTCCGGCGTGACGTCGATGACCGCGAGGTCCGTGTAGATGCGGTCCACCACGCCCGCGCCGGTCAGCGGATAGGTGCAGCGTTCGACGATCTTGGGATCACCGTTCTTGCTGTTGTGCTCCATCATGATGAACACGCTGCGCGCGCCCACGGCCAGATCCATCGCGCCGCCGACGGCCGGCGCTTCGCCGGGCTTGTTCAGCGACCAGTTCGCCAGATCGCCGTTGGCCGCAACCTGCATGCCCCCCATCACGCAAATGTCCAGATGGCCGCCGCGCATCATCGCGAACGAGTCCGCGTGATGGAAATACGAGCCGCCGGTCAGCAGGGTCACCGGTTGCTTGCCGGCGTTGATGAGGTCCAGGTTGATGTCGGCCTCGGCCGGGGGCGGCCCCATGCCGAGGATGCCGTTCTCGCTGTGCAGCACGATCTCTCGGCCCTCGGGTAGATGGGCGGCCACCAGCACCGGCATGCCGATGCCAAGGTTCACGTAGCTGCCGTCGGGAATGTCCAAGGCCAGGCGGCGCGCCATGGCTTCGCGGGTCAGGGGATGAAACATGCGGACTCCTTCAAGCGGAATGGCGTCAACTGGAAAAGGCGGCGTTGGGCACTTCGGTCACGCGCTTGACGAAGATGCCCGGCGTCACGACGGCCTCGGGCGGCAGTTCGCCCAATTCAGCCTTGGCGCGCACCTGCACGATGGTCGTCTTGGCGGCCATGCACATGATGGGGCCGAAGTTGCGCGCGCTCATGTTGTAGGTCAGGTTGCCCCAGCGGTCGCCGCGGTCGGCCTTGACCAGCGCAAAGTCGCCATGCAGCGGCTCCTCGAACACGTGGCCGCGGCCGTTGATGATGCGGGTCTCCTTGCCGCGCGCAAGCTCGGTGCCGTAGGCGGTGGGCGTGAAGAAGCCGCCCAGTCCCGCGCCGGCCGCGCGCAAGCGTTCGGCGATGGTGCCTTGCGGCACGCATTCGAGTTCGATGCGGCCTTGCCGGTAGAGCTCGTCGAAGACCCACGAGTGCGAGGCCTTCGGAAACGAGCAGATCACCTTGCGCACGCGTCCGGCCTTGACCAGCGCGGCCAAGCCCGTCTCGCGGTTGCCGGCGTTGTTGCTGACCACGGTGAGTTCGCGCGCGCCCTGGTCGATGAGGGCGTGGATCAGTTCGGTGGGCATGCCGGCGCCGCCGAACCCGCTGATGAGCACGATGGCGCCGTCATGCACATCCGCAACGGCGGCTTGCGGCGTGTCGATGAACTTGTCGATCATGGGAGGGCTCCGATGAGGCGGACGCCGCGGCGCCCGGCCCCGCTCAGTTCACGGTGATGTTGGCCTGCTTGATGATCTCGGCGTAGCGTGCCGAGTCCTTCTTCATCAATTCGGCAAACTCCGCCGGCGTGCCGCCCACCGGCAGAAAGCCCGCATCCACGAACTTCTGGCGCACGTCCGGCTCCTTGACGATCTCGCTGATCTCGCGCGCCATGCGTTCGATGATCGGCTTGGGCGTGTTGGCCGGCGCCATCAGGCCGGCCCATGAGCCGGTGACAAAGCCCGGCATACCGGCTTCTTCCATGGTGGGAATGTCCGGTTCCGTGGGCCAGCGTTCCTTGCCCGTAAACGCCAGCGCCTTCAGGCGGTTCTGCTTCACGTATTGCATCGGCACCAGCACGGGATCGAACACCATGCTCACGCGGTTGCCCAGGATGTCGGTCAGGATCGGCGCGCTGCCCTTGTACGCCACGTGCGTCATCGTGATCTTGTTCTGCAGCGCAAAGTCGGCGCCGGTCAGATGCGCGCTGGAGCCGTTGCCGCTGGACGCGTAGGTGAGCTTGTCCGGATTCTTGCGGGCATACGCGACCAGCTCCGCCACGGTCTTGACGGGAAGCTCGTTCGCCACGAACAGGAACAGCGGCAGGTCCGCCATCTGCACAACGGGCGTCAGGTCCGCGGGCGTGTAACCCAGCTTGTAGAGATGGAAGTTGATGATGTAGGCCGGCAGCATCGACAGGAACGTATAGCCGTCGGGTTCCGCCTTGGCGGCTAGCGCCGACCCCAGGCTGCTGTTTGCGCCAGGGCGATTCTCGACAACGATGGTCTGGTTCAGCCGCGGTCCCAGTTTTTCCATCACGATGCGCGTCACGATGTCCGTGGAACCGCCCGGCGTGTACGGCACGATGATCTTGATCGGCTTGCTGGGCCAGTTATCGGCCGCGTGGGCGGTGCCGGTGGCCAGGCCGGCCGCCGCCAGCGCGGCGAACAGCACGTGTTTGATAACGCGGCGGCGGTCAGTGGCCGCCGGGTGATGAGGCTGCGACTTGCATGCATGTGCCATGGACTTGTCTCCTCCATGAATCGGCCGATTGCCGCTGCGCGTCCGGGTTTTTATGTGACGCGACGGCTTTTAAGGGTCTGCGGCTTTGCCGGCTATCGGACAAAGACGCAAAAAAAGTATGGCACGGGGAAATCGGCACGACGGCGCATGTCCCCGTCAAAAAAGTTCGATCACCGGACAAGGGGTTCGTGTTCACCGGCGCGCCATTTTTACGGGTTTTCACTAGGGATCGGCGCGTTGTTCACGCTGTGGACATGCCTTAATCTGGCGGCCGGTCCAGTAAGGCAGGACCGGTTTGCAACTGTCCCCGGCTACGAGCCCAGGGCGGTCATCTATCTCAGGAGAAGCAGAACATGAAGCGGAAATTGATGGTTGCGGCCGGCGCGATTGCCCTGGCCTGCGCGTCCCAGGCGGCGATGGCCGGTCCCACGCTGGACGCGGTGAAAAAGAAGGGATTCGTGCAATGCGGCCTGACGGACGGCGTCTCCGGATTCTCCGCGACGAACAGCAAGGGCGAATGGGAAGGCATGGACGTGGACATCTGTCGCGCGGTTGCGGCGGCGGTGTTTGGCGATGCCTCGAAATTCAAGGGCACCGCGCTGTCCACCCAGCAACGCTTCACCGCGCTGCAATCGGGCGAGGTCGACGTGCTGCTGCGCACCGTGACGCTGACCCAGACGCGCGACACGTCGCTGGGCCTGTCTGCAGTTGCCGCCAGTTTCTATGACGGCCAGGGCATCCTGGTGAGCAAGAAGCTGGGCGTCAAGAGCGCCAAGGAACTGAACGGCGCCACGGTCTGCGTGCAGCCGGGCACCACCACCGAACTGAACCTGGCCGACTGGTTCCGCGCCAACAACATCGAGTTCAAGCCGGTCGTGATCGACAAGGTGACCGAAGTCGTGCGCGCCTTTGAATCCGGCCGCTGCGACGCCTTCACCGACGACGCCTCGCAACTGGCCGCCGTGCGCGCCACGCAGGTCGCCAATCCCAACGACTACGAGATCCTGCCGGAACGCTTCTCCAAGGAGCCGCTGGGCCCCATGGTGCGCCAGGGCGACGAGAACTGGCTGGGCATCGTGCGCTGGACGCTGTTCGCGCTGCTGGAAGCCGAGGAATACGGCATCACGCAGAAGAACGTGGATGAAATGCTCAAGAGCAAGAACCCCAACGTGCTGCGCATCCTGGGCGTGACGCCGGGCGCCGGCAAGAACATGGGGCTGGATGAGAAGTGGGCCTACAACGCCATCAAGGCGGTCGGCAACTACAGCGAGGTGTTCGAGCGCAATGTGGGCAAGGACAGCAAGCTGGGCCTGCAACGCGGCACGAACGCGCTGTGGAACCAGGGCGGCGCGATGTATCCGTGGCCGATCCGTTGATGGGTAATCACCCATAGCGGACGGACAAACCCGTCCGATGTGATCGCGCAAGGCCTCCTTCGGGAGGCCTTGCCGTTTCCGGGCGCGGCCCGTATGTGGACATTGCGCCGGCCGGGAAAGCGGCGGACGCCGCCCGGGTTTGTTCCGCCAAACGGAATCCCGCCTGGAATGGTTCCATGCGCGCAAGCGGAAATGGCACTATCGCGAATCCGCCAGGCTCCCTATGATGTCCGTTGCGCGGCTGGCCTTGCCACCCGCCATTGCCATTGATAACTACCAGGGAAACAACGATGAACGGCGCCGACAGCCTCTGCGACACCTTGCTTGCCAATGATGTGGACGTTTGCTTTGCAAATCCGGGCACATCCGAGATGCACTTTGTGGCGGCGCTGGATCGCAAGCCCAAGATGCGCTGCGTGCTGGGCCTGTTCGAAGGCGTGGTGACGGGCGCGGCCGACGGCTATGCGCGCATGGCCGACAAGCCGGCAGCCACGCTGCTGCACCTGGGCCCGGGCCTGGGCAATGGCCTTGCAAACCTGCACAACGCCAAGCGCGCCCGCACCCCCATGGTCAACATCGTGGGCGACCACGCCACCTATCACGTCCAGTACGACGCGCCGTTGACCAGCGACGTCGAAGGCGTGGCGCGGCCGATGTCGCACTGGGTCAAGCGCACGATGACGGCATCGGCCCTGTCCGCGGATGCCGCCGAGGCCGTGGCCGTGGCGCGCCGTTCGCCGGGCAACATCGCTACCCTGATCCTGCCCGCCGACACGGCCTGGACCGAACTGCCCGACAACGCGCCCGCGCCCATCGTGGCCAAGGACGAGCCGCTGGCGCAGACCACGGCTGAGGCCGTGCGCGCCGCCGCCGCCGCCATCCGTTCGGGTGAAGTCACCGTGCTGATGCTGGGCGGCGCCGCGCTGCGCGAGCGCGCCCTGAATGCCGCCGGCCGCATCGCGCGGGCCACGGGCGTGCGCCTGGTGTCGGAGACGTCGAACCGCCGTATCGAACGCGGCGGCTCGCGCACCCCGGTGGACCGTCTGCCGTATCCGATCGACCTGGCCGTGGCCAAGCTGAAGGATGCGAAGCATCTGGTGCTGGCGGGCGCAAAGTCGCCGGTCGGTTTTTTTGCCTACCCCGGCAAGCCCAGCCTGCTGGCCCCGCAGGACAGCAACCAGCTCGTGCTGGCCACCGCCGACCAGGACCTGCCGCACGCGCTGGAATGGCTGGCCGACGAACTGGGCATCGCCGCCGACGCGCCGCGGCTGGTGGCGCCCGCGCCCAGCTACGAAGTGCCTGCGTCCGGCAAGCTGACCGGCGCCGCGGTCAACATCCTGGTCGCGCACCACCTGCCCGAGCAGGCCATCGTCTGCGACGAGTCCATCACGCAGGGCCGCGAATTTCCGCTCTACAGCGTCAACAGCGCACCGCACGACTGGCTGATGCTGACCGGCGGCGCCATCGGCATCGGCCTGCCGATGGCGACGGGCGCGGCAGTGGCCTGCCCCGACCGCAAGGTCGTGACCCTGCAGGCAGACGGCAGCGGCATGTACACCTTGCAGGCCTTGTGGACGCAGGCGCGCGAAAACCTGGATTGCCTGACGATCATTCTGGCCAACCGTTCCTACGCCACGCTGCACGGCGAGATGAAGAACGTGGGCGTGCAGGAACCGGGCCGCAACGCGCGCCGCATGCTGGACCTGCAGGATCCGCATCTGGAATGGACGCATCTGGCGCGCGGCATGGGCGTTGAAGCGGTCAGCGTGGATACGGTCGAAGGCTTTGCGCGCGCGCTGGCCGAGGGGCTAAAGCGCCGCGGCCCCTTCCTGATTGAAGCGGTGATCTGACGATTGCCGCATTAGCGCGGGCGCTTGGCGAACAGACTTCGCACGCGCTCCGCTGCTACACCCCCAGATAGCGCGTCAACTGCTCCGGCTGCCTGGCCAGCGACGCGCTATCGCCATCCTGCACGATCAATCCCTTCTCCATGACCAGACACCGATCGGTGTGTTCCAGCACCGCGCGGTAGTTGCGGTCCACGATCAGCGTGGACATGCCGGTCGCGCGGATGTCGCGGATGATGCGCCAGATCTCTGCCACGATCAGCGGCGCAAGGCCTTCGGTGGCCTCGTCCAGGATCAAGAGGTCGGGATTGGTCATCAACGCCCGGCCGATGGCCAGCATCTGCTGCTCGCCGCCCGACAACTGCTGGCCGCCGTGACCCAGGCGCTCTCGTAGGCGCGGAAACGTATCCAGCACGCGCGCATACGTCCAGTCCTGGCCGGCGCGCTTGCCCGGCCTTGCGGCGACCTGCAGGTTCTCGCGCACGTTCAGGTTGGGAAAGATGCCGCGCCCCTCGGGCACGTAGGCCACACCCATGCGCGCAATCGCGTGCGGCTGCGCATGCGTGCAATCGCTGCCCCGCACCCGCACGTTGCCTTGCGCGCTCTTTACGTGGCCCATCAGGCTGCGGATGAGCGTGGTCTTGCCCATGCCGTTGCGGCCCACCAGACCCACGGATTCGCCCGGTGCGATGTGCATGTCCACGCCCCGCAGCACATGGCTGGCGCCGTAGTAGACGTGCAGGCCGCCGGCTTCGATCAGCGTGTGCATCAATGCGCTCCTTGTCGGTCTTCGCCCAGGTAGGCGGTGCGCACCTCGGGATTGGCGCGGATCTGCGCGGGCGCGCCGCTGGCGATCGCGCTGCCGTTGACCATCACGGTGATGGTTTCGGCGATGCGGAATACCGCGTCCATGTCGTGTTCGACCAGCAGGATCGCGTGGCCGGCCTTCAGCGTTTGCAGCAGGTCGAGAATGCGGTCGGTTTCTTCGGGGCCCATGCCCGCCAGCGGTTCGTCCAGCAGCAGCACCTGCGGTTCGCCCGCCAGGCACATCGCGATCTCCAGCTGGCGTTTGCGGCCGTGGGCCAGCAGACCGGCGGGTTGCATCGCGTCGCCCGTCAGGCCCGTGCGGTCCAGCGCCTCGCCGGCCAGGCCGGCGCTGCGGCGGCAGCTCGCGGCGTCGCGCCACCAGTGCCAGAACCGCTGCCGGCTGGCCTGCGCCGCAAGCCGGCAGTTCTCGAACACGCTCAGTTCCGGAAAGATCGTAGATCGCTGGTAGCTGCGGCCCAGCCCGGCGCGTGCGCGTTCGGGCTGCGGCCACGCGGTGATGTCGCGGCCCGCCAGCGTGACCTGCCCGCTGCTGGCCGCCAGTTCGCCCGACAGAATGTTGATGAGCGTGGACTTGCCCGCGCCATTGGTGCCGATGACGGCGTGCACCTGGCCGCGCTGCAATTGCAGCGACACGCCGTTGACCGCCGTGAGACCACCGAAGCGGCGCGTGACCGCGGTGGCGGCGAGCAGGACATCAGACATGGCGTTCTCCCTGAATCGGCAGGCGGGGTGCGGGCGTTTTGGAGGGCGCGCGTGACGGCGTGATGGCGTCTCGGCTGGGGGCGCTTCGGATGTCGCTTCGGTTGTCGATTCGGGTGTCCTTGCCTGCGCCCTTTCCAGCATCCGCCAAGCGCGCCTGCCGGCGCTCGCGCCATTGCGCCGGCAATCCTGCCAGCCCGTTCGGCAGCAACGCCACCAGCGCAATGATCGCGATGCCCAGCGGCAGATGCCAGTGGCGCGCGTAGTCGCCAAACAACTCCTGCGACTGGAACAGCTCCTGCAGCAGCACCATCGTCACCGTGCCCAGCACCGCGCCGCCCAGACTGCCCATGCCGCCCAGGATGACCATCAGCAGCACCAAGCCGGACTGTTCCCACGCCAGCAGTTCGGGCGTGACGAAGCCGTCCTTCAACGCGAACAGAAAGCCCGCCAGCGCCGCCAACGTGGCGCCGATGACGTACGCGGCCAGCTTGTACGGATAGGTCGAATAGCCCGCCGCGCGCATGCGCTGTTCGTTGATGCGAATGCCGGCCAGCGCCGCGCCGAAGGGCGAGCGCCGCAGCAGCGCCAGAAACCCCCACGCCAGCGCCAGGCACGCCAGGACGAAGAAGTAGAACGTGCTGCCATTGCTTAAATCGAACGGCATCCAGCCGCCCAGCGAGAGTTCGGGCCGGAAGTACAGATAGATGCCGTCGCTGCCGCCGCCGATCTTGGTGTCGTGGAAGACGTAGTAGGCCATCTGCGAGAAGGCCAGCGTGACCATGATGAAGTACACGCCGCGCGTGCGCAGCGCGAGCGCGCCGGTGACCAGCGCATAGGCGGCGGCTGCGAGCAGGGCGGCTGGCAGCAGCCACCACAGCCCGGCCGCTTCCGACTCTGGCGACAGCAGCGCCGCCACGTACGCGCCGATGCCGAAGAACGCGGCGTGTCCCAGGCTGACCAGCCCGGCGCCGCCGACCAGCAGTTGCAGGCTCAGCGCGAAGATCGCGTAGATCATGATCTTCACCGCAAGGCCGGTGTAGTAATCACTGCCGCTGAACGAAAAGGCGGCCAGCGCCAGCAGCGCGGCGAAGGGTAGAAGTCGGTTGAGCAGAGGCGTGCGCATGCGAGAGGGTCCTTTTGATGTCGACAGGACCTAGCCCTGTTTGAACAGCCCTTCGGGCTTGCATAGCAGGATGAAGGCCATCAGCAGATAGACCAGCACGCCCGCCGCGGAAGGGAACAGCACCTGGCCGAAGGTCTCGGCAAAGCCCACCAACATCGCGGCCAGGAAGGCGCCGCGGATCGACCCGATGCCGCCGATCACCACCACCACGAAGCAGATGATGAGCACCCCGTTGCCCATGCCGGGATAGACCGACGACACGGGCGCGGCAATGCTGCCGGCCAGCGCCGCCAGCGCCACGCCGGCCGCGAACACCACGCGGTACAGCTTGTTGATGTCGATGCCCAGCGAGCTGATCATCTCGCGGTTGCTGGCCCCGGCACGCAGCATCATGCCCAGCCGGGTGCGCGAGATGACCCAGTACAGCAGCAGCGCCACCGCAATGCCCACAGCCGAGATGAAGAGCCGGTAGACGGGATATGTCATCACGTCGCCCAGCGCAATGCTGCCCTGCAGCCACGATGGCAGCGGCACCCCGTGCACGTCGTTGCCGACAAGAATGCTGCGCAGCTCCTCGAACACCAGGATCAGGCCGTAGGTCATCAGCACCTGCTGCAAGTGGTTGCGCTTGTACAGGTAGCTGAAGAACGCGGCTTCCAGCAGGTAGCCCAGTACGGCGGCGGCCAGCACGCAGACCGCCAGCGTCGTGAGAAAGCCGCCGCCCAGCCAGCGGTCCACCACCGGACCCAGCGCAAACGCCATGTACGCGCCGATCATGTAGAAACTGCCGTGGGCCAGATTGATGATGCCCATGATCCCGAAGATCAGCGTGAGTCCGCTGGCCACCAGGAACAGCAGCAAGCCGTACTGGAATGCGTTCAGGCTCTGAATGAGCAGGATGCTGATGTCCATGGGGCCTCCCTGTGGCGGACGCGGTGCGTGGCGTTACAGCTTGCAGCCCCGCGCGGGGTCGGCCAGCTTCTGAACCGCGACTTCGACGACCTTGTTCTCCAGGCCATCGACGCGGCGCAGGTAGATGTCCTGCACCGGGTTGCCCGCCTTGGACAGCGTGAACGAGCCGCGCGGGCTGTCCACGGTTGCCGTGCGCATGGCGCTGCGGAAGGCTTCCTTCTTCGAGAAATCGCCCTTCACGGCCGCGAGGCCCGACTGCATAAGCTGCGCGGCGTCATAGCCTTGCACCGCATAGACGTCCGGCTGCATCTTGTACGCCTTGGAATAGTCGGCGCGGAACGCGTTGTCGCGCGGCGTGTTCAGCCCGTCGGCGTAGTGCAGGGTGGTCAGCAGCCCCTGCGCGGACGCGCCCTGCGCCTGCAGCGTGCCGTCCGTCAGGAAGCCCGAGCCGTACAGCGGAATCGTCTTGTCCAGGCCGGCGGCGTGATAGTCCTGCACGAACTTCACCGCGCCGCCGCCCGCAAAGAAGGTGAAGACCATGTCCGGCTTGAGCGCGGCAATCTCCGTCAACAGGGATTGGAATTCCACGTTGGGAAACGGCAGGCTCAGTTCGCGCACGACCTTGCCGCCGGCCTTCTCGAAGCCTTCCTTGAAGCCGCCGATGGCCTCGTCGCCCGCCGCGTATTTCCACGTGATGGTCACGGCGGTCTTGTGGCCCTTGGCATAGGCCACCGGTCCCATCGCATAGGCCGGTTGCCAGTTGGTGAACGAGGTGCGGAAGATGCCGGGGCCGCACAGCGGGCCGGTGATCGCATTTGCCCCGGCGTTGGTCACGATCAGCGTCGTGTCGGCGTCCTTGGCCGCCTTGGCCAGCGCCATCGCCACGCCCGAATGCACCGTGCCGATCAGCACGTCCACCTGGTCGCGCTTGATGAGGCGGTTGGCGTTCTCCGCAGCCTTGGCCGGATTGGATTCGTCGTCCACCTTGAAGTATTCGATCTCGCGCCCGCCCAACTTGCCGCCTTGCTCGGCGACGTAGAGCTTGAAGCCGTTCTCGATGGCGTTGCCCAGCGCGGCGAAGGTGCCGCTGTAGGGCAGCATGAAGCCGACCTTGAGCTTATCGTCGGCATGCGCGCCGCTTGCGGCGATCGTCAGGGCGGCGGCGAGCGCAGCCCGGGTCAGGACGTGGTTCATGGTTTGTCTCCGTGCTTGTTATGGGCTAACGCCGGGCCGATCGCGCGGCCTGGGTCAACCGGGTTTCTCCAGCGCGCCCACAAAGCGTGCGACGGCCTGGACAACGGTCGCGGGTTGATCCCGGTGCGGCGAATGCCCGCACGCCGGTATCTCCAGCAATTCGGTCTGCGGCGCGCGCCGGCGGATGCCGCGCACCTGCTCCAGCGTGCCGTATTCGTCGTCCATGCCCTGAATGGCCAGCACGGGACAGGTGATACGGTTCAAGTCGTCTTCGATGTTCCATGCACGGAATTCGGGCTTCAGCCAGATGTCGTTCCAGCCCCAGAATGCCGAGTCCACGTCCTGGTGATGACGCCCCAGCCGCGCACGCAGGTCCGATTCCAGATAGGCCTGCCGCGCCTGCGCGATGCTGGCCACCGAGATGTCCTCGACAAAGATGTGGGGCGCGGCCGCGACCACGCCGGCGACCTTATCCGGATACCGCGCGGCGTACAGCAATGCGATCGAGCCGCCGTCGCTATGGCCGAACAACACGGGCTTGTCGTGGTGCGCGTTCACGCCAAAAACTTCAAGCAGGGCGGGCAGCACCTCGTGCGCCTCGCGATGCATGAAGTCTACGGGCCAGGCTTCGCGCAGCGGGCGCGCGGTGGACTGGCCATAGCCGTAGCGCGAATACACCAGGCCGCGGCAGCCGGCCGCCTCGCAGACGCGTTGCGGAAAATCCTTCCACATCGACACCGATCCCAGCCCCTCGTGCAGGAACACGATAAGCGGCGCATCGGCGCGTTCCGGCGCGATCCACGCGCATTCCAGCCGCATGTCGCGGCCGCGCGCGTGGAGGGTGGCAAAGACCGGGGCAGCCCCGGTGGCGGTGGTCATAGCGCGGCCTCTTCCAGCGCGCGCAAGCGGAACCGCTGGATCTTGCCGGTGGCGGTCTTGGGCAGTTCTTCCAGGAAATCGATCTGGCGCGGGTACTTGAACGGCGCCAGATGTTGCTTCACATAGTGCTGCAAGGCGGCGCCCGTCTGCGCGTCAGGTTCGAAGCCGGCGCGCAGCACCACGTAGGCCTTCGTCTTGACCAGGCCGTCGTGATCCGGCACGCCGATCACTGCGGCTTCCAGCACCGCCTCGTGCTGGATCAGGATGTTCTCGACCTCCACCGGCGACACGTACTGGCCGCTGACCTTGATCATGTCGTCGCTGCGGCCGGCATAGGTGTAGTAGCCGTCTGGATCGCACACGTACTTGTCGCCGCTTTTCAGCCAGTCGCCCAGAAAGCACTGGCGCGTCTTGTCGCGGTTGTTCCAGTACATCAGCGCGGCGCTCGGGCCCTTGATGTAGAGATCGCCGATGGCGCCCGGCGCGACCGGCGCGCCATTGTCGTCGCGCAATTGCACCTCGTAGCCGGGCACGGGCTTGCCCGTGGTGCCGTAGCGCAACTGGCCCGCGCGGTTCGAAATGAAGATGTGCAGCATCTCGGTCGAGCCGATGCCGTCCAGGATTTCACAACCGAAATGGCGCGTGAAGCGCTCGCCGATGTCGCGCGGCAGGGCTTCGCCCGCGGATGTGCAGACGCGCATGGCCACCTGCTCGCGGGCGGGCAGGTCTGGCGAGGCCAGCATGCTGGCGTACAGCGTCGGCACGCCATAGAACACCGTGGGGCGGTGCCGGACCAGACGCTGGAACACGGCCTGCGGCGTGGGGCGCTCGGCCATCAGCACGACGGTGGCGCCCACCGACAGCGGAAACGTCAGGCCATTGCCCAGGCCGTACGCGAAGAACAGCTTCGCAGCCGAGAACACCACGTCGTCTTCGCGGATGCCGAGCACGGGCTTGGCATAGAGTTCGGCCGTGTGCCAGAGATTGCCGTGCGTGTGCACCACGCCCTTGGGCTTGCCCGTGGACCCGGACGAGTACAGCCAGAACGCAATCTCGTCGGACAGCGTCCGCGCGGCGGGCGCGAGCGGGGCGGCCGCCAGCAGGGATTCGAATTCGTGGGCGCCGTCCGGCAGGTTTGCGCCCGGCTGCGAAACGACCAGGTGTTCGATATCCGCCGGGGCCTGGGCCAGCGCCGATTGCAGCACCGGCAGCAATGCGCCCGACACGAACACGGCCCGAACGCGGCTGTGCGCAATGATGTAGGCGTAGTCGTCGGCGGTGAGCAGCGTGTTCACGGCCACCGGCACCACGCCGGCGTGCAGCGCGCCCAGAAACACCACCGGCCAGTCGGCCGTGTCCTGCATCAGCAACAGGATGCGTTCCTCGCGGCGCAGGCCCAGATTGCGCAGTGCACCGGCCATGCGGGCCACGCGCTCGGCCAGATCTCCGTACGTGAGCTGGCGGGTGTCGTCGATGTAGGCCAGCTTGGCGGCGCGCGGCGCGTTCAGCGCGGCAAGGTGACTGGCAAAATTCAGTTCGGCGGGGCAGGTGTTCACGGTTGTCTCCTGATGTCCTGGTGGGCGGACGCCGTGCCTGTGGTTGTTGTTGGCGGCAGGGCGGGTGTCCGGACCGGCTGTCAGCCGGGGCGCGTGAATTCGATGGCCCCGCCGGGCAGCAGATACAGCACCAGGGCGCGGCCCTGCGTCACGGTGGGGCGGTGCGCTGACCCCGGGCCATAGACCAGCCAGCCGGCCCCGTGGCCATCAAAGCGGGCGTCTTCGGTCAGCGGCATGATCATGTCGATCTCGCCATTGGGATGCGCGTGGTGCGGGCCGGCAAGATCGTTCATGTCGACGACGTCCACCGAGCAGCCGCCCAGGTCATCGGCGGGCTTGATGACCCGGCCGTACTTGATGCCGCCGCCTTCGCGGTTGCACATCCAGCCGTCGGCCACGCCCTGCGTACAGGTGGCAAAGATGTCCTGGAACAGCGCGCTGTCCGGACCGGCCGCGTCATTGAGCCGGGCCTGCAGCGCTGCATCCAGCGGCTGGCCGGCCGTCAGACGCGTCACGTCGCGCATCAGGGCATGGAATTGGTCAGGCGTACTCACCAGGCGGCTCCTTTACACTGTCGGCGCTCGGCAGTCCTGTTGGACTGCTGTTTTTTTGCACCGGATCGGCTGTGGACTCGTTGGATGGAAAAATAGTGCTTCCGTTGATGTGGGTCAAGCACTATAGTGCATAAAAGAGCGGTAATCAGGGTTTTTGCGGAGTCAGTCGAACCATGAATCAAGCGCTAGACACGGCGCCCATCGAACCCCGGCGCGAGCCCTTTCTGATCGCCCTGGGCGAGCGCGTGCGCCGCCTGCGCGCCATCCGCGGCATGACGCGCAAGGGGCTGTCCCAGGCGACCGGCGTGTCCGAACGCCACCTGGCCAATCTGGAGCACGGCGTCGGCAATGCGTCGATCCTGGTGCTGCTGCAGATTGCGCGCGCCTTCAATTGCGCGCTGGCCGAACTGGTCGGCGACGTGACCACGGAATCGCCCGATTGGCTGCTGATCCGGGAGTTGCTCAGCGGGCGCACCGAATCCGATCTGCAGCGTGCGCGCGAGGCGCTGACGCAATTGTTTGGCGTGGGCGCCGGAGCCCAGCGCCCAAACCGTACGCAGCGCGTGGCGCTCATCGGCCTGCGCGGTGCCGGCAAGTCGACGCTGGGCCAGATGCTGGCCGACGATCTTGGCTACCCCTTCGTGGAACTGAACCGCGAGATCGAGCGGGTGGCCGGTTGCGGCATCCTGGAGATCCACAACCTCTACGGTCCCAACGCCTATCGCCGCTACGAACGGCGCGCGCTGGAAGAGGCCGTGCAGATCTACCCGGAAATGGTGCTGGCGACGCCTGGCGGTCTGGTGTCCGAACCTGCAACCTTGAACCTGCTGCTGACGCATTGCTATACGGTCTGGCTGCGCGCCACGCCCGAAGAGCACATGAGCCGCGTCATGGCGCAGGGCGACTTCCGCCCGATGTCGGGCAACATCGAAGCGATGGCTGACTTGAAGCGCATCCTGGCCGGACGCGAAGCGTTCTATGCCAAGGCCGATCTGACCTGGGTGACCAGCAATCTGGAAGTGCCCGAAAGCTTTGCCGGTCTGCGTACGCAGGTGCGCAAGGCTTGCGGGCTGCCGCTATAGCGCTGCACCGCCCGCTCGCCCGGTTGATGTGCGATAAGGCCGCCCCTTCGAGGGCGGCTTTTTGCTTTCCGCCTCCAGTCCTTCGGGACCTGCACTTTTCTGCATATTCCGCTTGACGCTCCAAAACGCCTGCACTAATCTGCATAATAATTCATGTGGTGCAGTATTTTTCCTGTCCGAGCACAGGGCGTATGAGGAGACACACTATGAGCAGCCCCATCAGCCGGGTCGACTTTCGAACCGATCCCGCCCAGTACCGGCATTGGCGCCTGGCCTTCGACGGTGCGGTCGCGACACTGGCCATGGATGTCGCCGAAGACGGCGGCCTGCGCCCCGGCTACAAGCTCAAGCTCAATTCGTACGACCTGGGCGTCGACATCGAACTGCATGACGCCCTGCAGCGCATTCGTTTCGAACACCCCGAAGTGCGCAGCGTGGTCGTCACCAGCATGAAGGACCGGATCTTCTGTTCCGGCGCCAACATCTTCATGTTGGGCTTGTCCACCCACGCCTGGAAGGTGAACTTCTGCAAGTTCACCAACGAAACCCGTAACGGCATTGAAGACTCCAGCCGCCACGGCGGCTTGAAGTTCATTGCCGCGCTGAACGGCGCGTGCGCGGGCGGCGGGTACGAACTGGCGCTGGCCTGCGACGAAATCCTGCTGATCGACGACCGTTCGTCGTCCGTGGCCCTGCCCGAAGTGCCGCTGCTGGGCGTGCTGCCCGGCACGGGCGGCCTGACCCGCGTCACGGACAAGCGCCGCGTGCGGCACGATCATGCCGACATCTTCTGCACGCTGGTCGAGGGCGTGCGCGGGCAACGCGCCAAAGACTGGCGGCTGGTGGACGACGTGGTCAAGCCAGCCCGCTTCGAGGAAGAAGTCCGCGCCCGCGCCCTGGCGCTGGCGCAAGACAGCCACCGCCCGGCCGGCGAGCAGGGCGTGTCGCTGACGCCGCTGCAACGCACCGAGACCGAGACCAGCCTGTCCTATCGCTACGTCGACGTGCAACTTGACCGCGAAAAGCGTCAGGCGACGTGGACGGTTCGCGCGCCGCAAGGCCGCGTCGAAACGGAATTGCAGGACATCGTTGCCGCGGGCGCCGCCTGGTGGCCGCTGCAGATGGCGCGCGAACTGGATGACGCCATCCTGTCGATGCGCACCAACGAGCTGGACATCGGCACCTGGATCCTGAAGACCGAGGGCGACGCCGAGGCGGTGCTTGCGGCCGACGCGGCGCTGGAACGGCACGCCGACCACTGGTTCGTGCGCGAGACTGCCGGCATGCTGCGCCGCACGCTGGCGCGGCTGGACGTGACGTCGCGCAGCCTGTTCGCGCTGATCGAACCGGGTTCCTGCTTTGCGGGCACGCTGCTGGAACTGGTGTTGGCCGCGGACCGCAGCTACATGCTGGACGTTGAGGACGACGAAGCCATCGACGCCCCGCCGCCGCAGATCGTGGTGGGTGAGCGCAATTTTGGCGCGTACCCCATGGTTAACGGCCAGAGCCGCTTGCAACGGCGCTTTTACGGCGAGACGCAGCCGCTGGAAGCGGTGCGCGCGCAGGCCGGCCGCAGCCTGCCGGCATCCGCCGCGCTGGAGCTGGGCCTCATCACCTACGCGCCCGACAGCATCGACTGGGACGACGAAGTGCGGCTGGCGCTGGAAGAGCGCCGCGCGCTGTCGCCCGATGCGTTGACCGGCCTGGAAGCCAACTTGCGTTTCGGCGGGCAGGAAACCATGGAAACCCGCATCTTCGGCCGGTTGACCGCCTGGCAGAACTGGATCTTCAACCGCCCCAACGCGGCGGGCGACAAGGGTGCGCTCAAGCTGTACGGCAAGGGCGAGCAGGCGGCATTCGACTGGAACCGCGTCTAGGCGGCAAGCGTTCGGCCAACTGCCGGCCAGGCGTCATGCGCGCCGGCCCGTTGGTCCCGAGACCCAAGCGCCGCGCGGCTGGCGCCCCATTCCAAGAATCAGGAGAGAGACATGTCCGGCATCAACTACACCGACAAGATTCCCAACAACGTCAACCTGTCCGGCGACCGTGCGTTGCAGCGTGCGCTGGAGCACTGGCAGCCCAATTACCTGCAATGGTGGCAGGACATGGGGCCTGATGGCTCGCATGGTTTCGACGTCTATCTGCGCACGGCGGTCAGCGTCGAGCCCGACGGCTGGGCGCACTTCAACCATGTGCGCATGCCGGATTATCGCTGGGGCATCTTCCTGGCGCCGCAGGACGGCCAGCGCAAGATCCATTTCGGCGAGAACATCGGCCGCGACGTGTGGCAGGACGTGCCGGGCGAACACCGCGCCAACCTGCGCCGCATCATCGTCACGCAGGGCGACACGGAACCGGCGTCGATCGAGCAGCAGCGCCATCTGGGCCTGACCGCGCCGTCGCAGTACGACCTGCGCAACCTGTTCCAGATCAACGTCGAAGAAGGGCGGCATCTGTGGGCGATGGTGTACCTGCTGCACCGTTACTTTGGACGCGACGGACGCGAGGAAGCCGATGCGCTGCTGCAGCGCAGCTCGGGCGATTCCGACAACCCGCGCATCCTGGGCGCCTTCAACGAGAAGACGCCCGACTGGCTGGCGTTCTACATGTTCACGTACTTCACCGACCGCGACGGCAAGTTCCAGTTGTGCGCGCTGGCCGAATCCAGCTTCGATCCGCTGGCCCGCACGACCAAGTTCATGCTGACCGAGGAAGCGCACCACATGTTCGTCGGCGAGTCCGGCATCTCGCGCGTCATCCAGCGCACCTGCGAAGTGATGAAGGAACTGAAGACCGACGATCCGCAAGCCGTGCGCGCGGCCGGCGTGATCGACCTGCCCACCATCCAGCGCTACCTGAACTTCCACTACAGCGTCACCATTGACCTCTTCGGTGCGGACCAGTCGTCCAACGCCGCCATCTTCTACGGATCGGGCCTGAAGGGCCGCTACGAAGAGACCAAGCGCAACGACGACCATCAGCTCAAGAACGACACGTACCGCGTGCTGAACGTCAGCAACGGCAAGCTGACGGAGATCGAGGTGCCGATGCTGAACGCGCTGAACGAAGTGCTGCGCGATGACTTCATCCGCGACTCGGTCGCCGGCATTGGCCGCTGGAACAAGGTCATCGAAAAGAGCGGCCTGGCCTTTCGCCTGCAGGTGCCGCACAAGGCGTTCAACCGCCAGATCGGCACGCTGGCCGGCATCCGCATGTCGCCCGAAGGCGAGATCGTGTCCGAATCGCAATGGCAGGCCAACCAGCACAAGTGGCTGCCCACACCGGAAGATCGCGCGTTCGTTGCGTCGCTGATGGGCCGGGTCACGGAACCGGGCAAATTCGCCAACTGGATCGCGCCGCCCGTCATGGGCGTCAACCGCCAGCCGGTGAATTTCGAGTACGTGCGTTTCAACTGATGGCCGCGCGGGCCCCGTGCCCGCGCGTTTGGGAGGACGGCGATGAACGCCCCATTACCGGTGGAAGTCCTGAAGCAGCATCTGATCGATCCCGAGATCTGCATCCGCTGCAATACCTGCGAAGAGACCTGTCCGGTCGATGCGATCACGCACGATTCGAACAACTACGTGGTGGATCCGGAGATCTGCAACGGCTGCATGGCCTGCGTGCCGCCGTGCCCGACGGGTTCGATCGACAACTGGCGGCTGGTGGTGCGCGCCGAAGCTTATTCCGTGCAGGACCAGTTTGGCTGGGAAGAGCTGCCGCAGGAAAAGTCCTTGCCGCTGGATGCTGCCGGTGCGGACGATGCCGCGCAGCAGGCCGCCGCGGACCCGCAGGCCGAACCGGCAGCGCCGCCCGCGATGCTTGTGACGCCCGGCGCGGCCGTCCCCCCGTGGTCCGCCGCGCACCCCTATGTGAATCTCTACACGCACAAGACGCCGATTACCGCGACGGTGGTGGGCAACTACCGCGTCACCGGCGCCGACACGGAAAGCGACATCCACCACATCGTGCTGGACTTCGGCGAGCAGCCGTTTCCGGTGCTGGAAGGGCAGTCGATCGGCATCCTGCCGCCGGGCGTGGACGCGATGGGCCGGCCGCATCACGCGCGCCAGTATTCGCTGGCCAGCCCGCGCGATGGCGAACGCGCGGGCTACAACAACCTGTCGCTGACGGTAAAGCGCGTCACGCAGGATCACGGCGGAGAGGCCGCGCACGGCGTTTGCTCAAACTACCTGTGCGACCTGGCGAAAAACGACACGGTGCAGGTGATTGGCCCGTTCGGCCACACCTTCCTGATGCCGAATCATCCGAAGGCCAACCTCATCATGATCTGCACGGGCACGGGTTCTGCGCCGATGCGCGCCATGACGGAGCGCAGCCGCCGCCTGATCGGCACGGCGGACATCGGCAAGCTCATGCTTTTCTTCGGCGCGCGCACCGAACGCGAGCTGCCGTACTTCGGGCCGTTGATGAAGCTGCCGCGTGATTTCATCGACATCAACCTGGCGCTCTCGCGCGAACCCGGCCAGCCCAAGCGCTACGTGCAGGATCTGATCCGCGAGCGCGCCGCGCAGGTCCGTGGTTTGCTGGCGGACCGCAACACCTGCATCTACGTCTGCGGCCTGAAGGGCATGGAGGTCGGCGTGCTGGACGCGTTGCGCGAAGTGGTGGTGCAGTCGGGCGAGGATTGGTCTATCCTGCATGAAGCGCTGCGCCGTGAAGGCCGGCTGCACTTCGAGACTTACTGACCACAACAACAGTTGCGTGACGAACGGCGCGCCTGGGCGCGCCGTTTCGTTTGCACGGGGAAAAACAACATGAAGTTCGCGGAATTCAAGGACGGCATGGTGATCAAAGGCGGGCCGGTCACCGTGACGGAAGCGGAGATCCTGGCGTTTGCCCGCCAATTCGATCCCCAGTGGTTTCACACTGATCCGCAGCGCGCCGCGGAAGGCCGGTGGGGCGGCCTCATTGCCAGCGGCTGGCACACCTGCGCGCTGGCCATGCGCATGGCGGTCGACGCCGCCCTGCATGATTCCGAATCATTCGGTTCGCCCGGCCTGGGCGAAGTCCGCTGGCGCACGCCGGTCCGCCCTGGCGACACCCTGCACCTGCACGCGCGCGTGCAAGGCGCGCGCCACTCGTCCTCGCGCCCGGACCTGGGCATCATCAACTGGGCGTGGACGGTCGTGAACCAGCACGACGAAAGCGTGCTGGAAATGGACGCGACCAGCCTGTTCGACCTGTCCGGCAACAACTAGGCGCGGCTTTCGTCTACCGTTTGCTCGCCTGCTTGAGAATGGCGGCCCCTTCCGGGCCGGCCGCCGCTTTCCAGGCGTTGATCGATTCCTTGGATGCGTCCTGCAACGCCTTGCGCACCGCGGGCGGCACAGCGGTGTTGATGGCCACGCCGTTCTTGCGCATGTTCGCGTAGTTCTGCTGCAGGCGGCCTTCGATGCGTTTCCACTGCTCGGTCTCGGTCTGCGCGGCCGCCTGGTCAATCGCCTTGCGCGACCGCGCATCCAGCGCCTCGTACGCCTTCAGATTCATCGTCGCCACCGAGATCGGCATGGCGTAGTTGATTTCGGCGAAGTGGGGCAAATACTCCCACAACTTGCGGCCCGCGCCACCGTCGCCGGAGGACAGCACCGCATTGACCTCCCCCGACGCGATGCGCGGCATGGCGTCCGCAAACGAGATGTTCTCCGCGCGCGCGCCGGCGCGCTGCATGACGTCCTGCGACGTGGCGTCATAGGTGCGGATGGTCAGGCGCTTCAGCGCCGCCACGCTGTCCACCTTCTGCTTGGACCAGATGCCCGACGCCGGCCACGGCGTGGTGTAGAGCAGCTTCTGGCCATGCGCAGCCAGCAGCTTCTCGTACGCCGGACGGGCGGCCTTGTTGAGGTTGCGCGCCTTGGACAGCGAGTCCGCCAGGAAGGGCAGGGACGACACGCCGAACAGCGGATACTTCGTGGCCAGCGCGCCGGCGAAGGCGTCGCCCGCATCCACCTTGCGCGTTTGAACCGCGTCAATCATGTCGCCGGACTTGATGCCCTTGGCCGCGTCGAAACTCGTGTCGATGATGACGTTGCCCGCCGACTTGGCGCGCACCAGCTCGGCAAACGTGGACACGCCTTGACCCGGCATGGAGGTGGCCGGGTACTCGGTGGTCATGGTGAGCGTCGTGGCGGCCTGAGCGCCGTGGGCAACGAAAGCCATGGCGATGACTGCCGCCAGGCGCAGGGAGGTGATGCCTTGCATGCGCGACTCCTCGGAAAGGGACCCGTGAAGCGTAAGAGGTATACAGGCGTACGCCTAGTCGGGCTTACGGCAATGCGCAGGCGAGGCGGGATCGGGCGTATGGCTTATTGCATTCGGACAAAGCGGGTTGTCAGAACCTGTGAGTGTGCTGGATCTGGCTTCGGCGTAGTCAAGGGGCGGCGCTGACCTCATGGAATGCAATGCGCGACTCAGCGCTTGTCCGCCTGCTCGCAAGGGGGGCTCGGCTCGGTAAAGCGATCAAGAAAACCATGGCGAATCACTGTTCGCTCGATTCTTGCGCCCGGCCCGATGCAGACGTCGATTCGCTTGAACGGCTTGGTGATTTCCAGCGAGTCAGTGCTCTGGCTGGGAAATGTCAGCAGCAGCCACATATCGGGCTTCGGGAACATTGCGGTGTGGTGGACTGACGTCTCGCCCGGGCTCATACCGAATTTCGCGGTGTTGTCGTTGTCGTTGAAAAAAACGCCGATCCGGTCTGTCGCCCGCTCGGAATAATGCAACAGCACGATCGGCGAGAACGTGCCCCACAACGCTATGCAACTCCAAAGCACAGCCAGAAATCCGACGATGCTTCCGAAGAATCTGAGTAAACAACGCATTACGTTCCTTTGCGATCGCAGTTGTGGATTTCTTTGGCGTGATGCTCATCATTTCCCCAAGGTAACGGCACCGCCTCAACGACTTGCAGGAGAGTCGCAGTCGTTAGCTCGTGGGGTTTGGTCTGGCCATAAAGATTGCAGCCCAGCTTGATCGAAATATGATCTGGAACATCGTCGGCACTGGCAGGCCAGGGTCCGTTTTCAGGATGGTTTTGCATGGTCGGCCATCGCGACTCCATCAAGGCTGTATAGGTATCCAAAAGCGCCTGCGCGATGCCCGCCGAATTGATGAGTTCGGCAGTATTAAAACCGAGTGCAACGCCCACATATCCATAATGGATGTTGGACCAGAAGTCGTAGTAGTAATCAAAATTGCCGTACCTCTGCCAACCTTTATTGAGGCGGGGTCCCAGCATGCGCCGCAAAGTAGACTTGTGGTCCCAGGGGCGACTCGGGCCGATGATGTCAGCAAACAGCATGTACGCGGAAAGCTGCTGTTCGGCTTTCCTCTCTATGTAGGTTTTCCGCGCTGACAGCCTCAGATACCACGGTGCGCTTTCCAGTTCTTGGTAGTACGCCCTGATGTCGTAATGGTTGGCGTCATGGATTTGCCGGCCACGAATGGAAAATGGATTGGTCTTCATCTCGCGGACGATGTACTCGGCCAGCGCAATTGCCGTGTCTGGGTGATCACAGTCGGCACGTTTGCCTTCTTTGGAAAGTCTCTGTTCAGGCAAAGCCTGATCTGTCAGCGAGCTTTTCGTAAATGCACGGCCGTCGATCGATGCTCTGGCAATGCCACCCGGACCGACGCTCACAACCGCAGAAGTTTGACTCGCGATCAGCGCAGCGCCGCAGGCCGTTTTCATGCCGTCGACTGCGACAAAGCTATCGGCGATGGCGAAAGTAGTTACACCCTCGGCAATGGGAAAGACGCCCGCGCAGCGCGGGCAGGACACCATATGCCCCATTCCAGCAGCGGCACGACCGAGGACGTTGTAGAAAGAGAATCCCTCCAGCACGGTGCCCCCATGCGTGGTCGTGTCGCCTACGCGAACAATCGGGCGGCCTGGCATATTTCATCCTTGCAGATTGGCGGTGCTCGTAGAACAACACTTCGTCTAGCGGCCGAAAATCAGAAGAATTTGGAAAGTGCGCGAAGCGCGTGAGGTCGGCCTCCTATCGGACCGACGCGCTTCGAGTTCCTGCAACTCAGTGAGCTAGCTGCGCTCGGCTTGAAGCGCTGGCCGTACTTCGATATGAAAAAACCCCCGGAAGCTGGATTTCGTCCAACTTTCGGGGGTCAGCCCGCCCAGCAGGCGGCTTTGTTCTCTACACCAGGCAGGCGATCAATAAAACGCCTGGATGCCCGTCTGCGCACGGCCCAGGATCAGGGCGTGCACGTCGTGGGTGCCTTCGTAGGTGTTGACCACTTCCAGGTTCACCAGGTGGCGGGCGACGCCGAACTCGTCGGAGATGCCGTTGCCGCCGAGCATGTCGCGCGCCAGGCGGGCGATGTCCAGCGCCTTGCCGCACGAGTTGCGCTTCATGATCGAGGTGATCTCGACGGCGGCGGTGCCTTCGTCCTTCATGCGGCCCAGGCGCAGGCAGCCTTGCAGGGCCAGCGTGATTTCGGTTTGCATGTCAGCCAGCTTCTTCTGGATGAGCTGGTTGGCGGCCAGGGGGCGGCCGAACTGCTTGCGGTCCAGGGTGTACTGGCGGGCAGTGTGCCAGCAGGCCTCGGCGGCGCCGACAGCGCCCCAGGCGATGCCGTAGCGGGCGGAGTTCAGGCAGGTGAACGGACCCTTCAGGCCGGACACGCCGGGCATCATCTGGTCGGCGGACACTTCCACTTCGTCCATGACGATTTCGCCGGTGATCGACGCGCGCAGGCCGACCTTGCCGTGGATGGTGGGGGCCGACAGGCCCTTCATGCCCTTTTCAAGGATGAAGCCGCGGATCTTGCCGTCGAAGTCGCCGCCGACGCACTTGGCCCACACCACGAACACGTCCGCGATGGGCGAGTTGGTGATCCACATCTTGTTGCCGCTGACCTTGTAGCCGTCGGCCGTTTTGACGGCGCGGGTTTCCATGCCGTTGGGGTCGGAGCCGTGGTTGGGTTCGGTCAGGCCGAAGCAGCCGATCCATTCACCGCGCGCCAGCTTGGGCAGGTACTTCTTCTTTTGTTCTTCGGAGCCGAATTCGTTGATCGGCACCATTACCAGCGAAGACTGCACGCTCATCATCGAGCGGTAGCCGGAGTCGACGCGTTCGACTTCACGGGCGATCAGGCCGTAGCTGACGTAGTTCAGGCCGGCGCCGCCGTACTCGACGGGGATCGTGGCGCCCAGGAGGCCCAGTTCACCCATTTCGGAGAAGATCTCGGGATCGGTCTTCTCGTTGCGGAAGGCGTTGAGCACGCGGGGAGCCAGCTTGTCCTGCGAGTAGGCGTAGGCGGCATCGCGCACCATACGCTCTTCGTCGGTCAGTTGCTGGTCCAGCAACAGAGGATCTTGCCAGTGGAATGAGGGGTTCGAGGACATGCTGGGTCTCCGCTATGGATTTCCGTGATCGGAATCTGGAAAGTTTAAACTTAAAATAATTCGGGCGGCAAGTTGGGGTTTGCACGGCGGTGCGCCACGGCGCGCCGCCGGTGGGGTTGCCGGCTATTCCGCCCGTGCAGGGTTCAGTGTTGGGCCTTCAGCGCCGCCTCGCGGATTTTCTCGAGGGTCGTGGACGGGCTGATGGTTTCCGGGTCGATGAAGCAGTGCAGGATCGCGGGCTTGCCGCTGGCCAATGCCCGTTCAAAGGCCGGACCGAACTGTTCGGTGGTTTCCACGCGTTCGCCGTGGCCGCCAAAGGCGCGCGCGTAGTCGGCGAAATCGGGGTTCTTGAGCTCGGTCGCGGAAATGCGGCCCGGGTAGTGCTTTTCCTGGTGCATACGGATCGTGCCGTACATCCCGTTGTCCACCAGGATCACGACGATGGGCAGGTCATACTGCACCGCCGTGGCGAATTCCTGGCCATGCATCAGGAAGCAGCCGTCGCCCGCAAAGCACACGACGGTCTTGTCGGGCCAGACGCGCTTGGCGCCCACGGCCGCCGGCAGGCCGTAGCCCATGGATCCGGACGTGGGGGCCAGTTGAGTGCCAAAGCGCGTGAAGCGGTGGAAGCGATGCAGCCAGGTGGCGTAGTTGCCCGCGCCGTTGGTCATGATGGCATCGGCCGGCAACGTCTTTTCCAGGTACGCCATCACTTGGCCCAACTGCAGCGCGCCGGGCGTGGTGACGGTTTCGGGGTCGCTCCATTTCAGGTACGACTCGCGCATGGCCTTGGTGCCGTCGGCCCAGACCGGAGTGGCGGGCGCCTTCAGGTCCGCCAGCGACGCGGCAAAGGCGGACGGCGATGTGTTGATGGCCAGGGTAGGGCGGTACACCCGGCCCAGCTCGGCGGCATCGGGATGCACGTGCACCAGCTTTTGCTTGGGCACCGGAATATCCAGCAGCGTGTACGCCTGGCTGGGGTTTTCCGACATGCGGCCGCCCACCAGCAGGATCAGGTCGGCGTCGGCCACGCGCTTGAGCAGGGCGGGATTGATGCCCAGGCCCACGTCGCCGATGAAGCACGGATGA
This sequence comes from Achromobacter sp. UBA2119, assembly GCF_002331005.1. Lineage (NCBI taxonomy): Bacteria > Pseudomonadati > Pseudomonadota > Betaproteobacteria > Burkholderiales > Alcaligenaceae > Achromobacter > Achromobacter sp. UBA2119. The sequence goes on from NZ_DCYD01000015.1 coordinate 681,204, forward strand.
TCGGCCGGGAACAGCATCTGGCGGCGGAACGACACGGCGGTCGGCAGCGCATGGCGTTGTGCGAAGTCGGCAAATTCCTGCACGGCGCGCGCGTCCCAGCGCGTGCCGCCCAGAATGGCGACCGGGTTCTTCGCATCGGCCAGCAGTTTTTCCAGGTCGGCCAGCTGGCCGGCGGTGGGGGCGGATTCAATCACTTCGTATCGCGGCGCGTCGGCCACCTTGGCGGCCTCGACCAGCATGTCTTCCGGCAGCGCGATCACCACCGGGCCGGGGCGGCCGGACGTGGCGATGTGGAACGCGCGCGAGATCAGTTCGGGAATGCGTTCGACCTGATCGATCTCGGTCACCCACTTGGCCTGCGTGCCAAATACGGCGCGGTAGTCCATTTCCTGGAAGGCTTCGCGCTCGCGCATGCCGCGCTCGATCTGGCCCACGAACAGGATCATCGGCGACGAGTCCTGCTTGGAAATGTGCACGCCGGCCAGCGCATTGGAGGCGCCCGGACCGCGCGTCACCATGCAGATGCCGGGCTCGCCGGTCAGTTTGCCGTGCGCGTCGGCCATCATGGCCGCGCCGCCTTCCTGACGGCACACCGTGACCTTGATGTCGGCGTCGTGCAGGCCGTCCAGCACCGCCAGATAGCTTTCGCCGGGGACACAAAAGACATGTTTGACGCCATGGGCGACCAGTTGGTCGACCAGAATGTGACCGCCAAGGCGGGAATCTTGCTGGGGCATGGTGGTGTCGTGGTTAGCCTAGGGTAGAACTCCCGAGCATATGTTCCCTGGGCGCACAACGCAATTGATAAAATTGCACATTCTGTTGATCCCCCGGCACGTGGCGGCTGGTGCGCCGCAGCATGCGGGCGCACGGCGGCGGGCCGGACTTCCGGCGGTATTTCCATGAGAAACGGCATCCCCAATCTGACGGCCCTGCAGGCGTTCGAGGCTTCGGCCCGGCTGGGCAGCTTTTCGCGCGCCGCCGAAGAACTGTCGCTGACGCACAGCGCCGTCTACCGACAGGTGGCCAGCCTGGAAGCGCGGCTGGGCGTACAACTGTTCACGCGGGTGCGCCGCCGCATCGTGCTGACTGATCATGGCGCCGAATACGCCGGCCGGATCCGTCACCATCTTGATCAGATCGAAAAAGACACCTTTGGTCTCGTCAGCCGGACCGGCATGGGGCGCAGCATCCACATCGCCGTCGTGCCCACGCTGGCCACCACCTGGCTGATCCCGCGTCTGGCTGACTTCCAACGCGAGCACGGCGACATCACCGTCAGCTTGTCCGTGCGCACCCTGCCGTTTCAATTCAAGGACCAGCCGTTCGACGGCGCGCTGTATCACGGGGACGGACTCTGGCCCGGCACGCAGGGTGGGCTGCTGTTTCCGGAACGCGAACTGGTGCCGGTCTGCGCGCCCGAATTGGCGGCGCGCGTGGCGGAGCAGGGCGGCGGCGCGCTGACCGGGATGACGCATCTGCATCTGGCCTCGCGGCCCGACGCCTGGCGCCAGTGGTATACGGCCAATGGATACCTGTATGGACCGCAGGCGGCTGGCGGCCCGCGCTACGAGCTCTTCACCATGGTGATGGCGGCAGTGCAGGCCGGGCTTGGCGTCGGGCTGATGCCGCGCTTTCTGGCGCAGCCCGCGCTGGACCAGGGCGCGCTTGCCATGCCAGTGCCGCAGTCGCTGGCGGTCAGCCAGGGGTATTACTTCGGCTATCCGCAACGCAGCGAACGGTCCGATGCGCTGAAGGTATTCGAGGCCTGGCTCAAGTCCGCCGCCGCAGGCGTGGGCGAGCGCCTGCCCGGCCGCGCCGCGCCGTAGAATCCCGCCATGTCCACCGCCCGCCAGCCGCTTGCCTCCCAGGCCGATATCGACGCCTTCATCGACGCCGTGTGGCTCGAAGACGGCCTGTCCGCCAACACTCTGGCCGCCTACCGGCGCGACCTGACCGGTTTCGCCCGCTGGCTTGAAGACCCCGACGCCTACGCCCGGGAACTGGCCGACCGGCACGGCGAGCCGGCGCGTGCCCAGATCCTGCCCGCCGGCCCGGCCAAGCCGATCCGCGATGCGCAGAAGGCCGATATCGAGGCCTGGTTTGCCTTCCGTCACGAAGAAACCCGCGCCACCACCGCCAACCGCCGGCTGGCCGCGCTGCGCCGCTTCTACGCCTGGGCGCTGCGAGAACACCGCGCGGACCGCGATCCCTGCCTGACGCTGGTCGCCGCCAAGCAGCCGCCGCGCATGCCCAAGACGCTGTCCGAGCAACAGGTGGACGCGCTGCTGCGCGCGCCCGACGTCAGCCAGCCGCGCGGTCTGCGCGACCGCGCCATGCTCGAGACCCTGTACGCCACGGGCCTGCGTGTTTCCGAGCTGGTCGGCGTGCGAGCTTTGGACGTCAGCCTGAACGAAGGCGTGGTGCGCGTGGTCCTGGGCAAGGGCGGCAAGGACCGCCTCGTGCCGCTGGGCGCCGAAGCCGCGCACTGGATTTCGCAGTACCTGGCCACGGCACGCCCCGAATTGGCCGCCGGCCGCGTCAGCGATGCGCTTTTCATCACCAGCCGCGCCGAGGCGATGTCGCGGCAGGCGTTCTGGCAACTGGTCAAGAAGTACGCTGTGCTCGCCGGTGTCAATGCGCCCCTGTCGCCCCATGTGCTGCGCCACGCCTTCGCCACGCATCTGCTGAACCATGGCGCCGACCTGCGCGTCGTGCAGATGCTGCTGGGCCACGCGGACATTTCCACCACGCAGATCTACACCCATGTGGCGCGCGAACGCCTGAAGGCGCTGCACGCGGCCCATCATCCACGCGGCTGACCGCCGCCATCTCCCTACCCACCGGCACAAAAATGAGCAAAGCCCGCCACGTCTCCGAAACGCCCGCCACCCAATTCCTCAAGCAGCACAAGGTGGCCTATTCCGAACACACGTATGACTACGTCGATCACGGCGGCGCCGGCGAAGCCGCGCGCCAGCTCGGTCTGGACCCGCATGCCGTCGTGAAAACGCTGGTGATGGAGGACGAATCGGCCAAGCCGCTGATCGTGGTCATGCACGGCGACCGCGAGGTCTCCACCAAGAACCTGGCGCGCCAGGCCGGCCTGAAAAAGGTCGAGCCCTGCAAGCCCGAGGTTGCGCAGCGCCATTCCGGTTATCAGGTGGGCGGCACGTCGCCGTTCGGCACGCGCAAGAAGATGCCGGTGTGGGTAGAAGCCGACGTGCTGGAGTATCCCGTGGTCTACATCAACGGCGGGCGGCGCGGCTATCTGGTGGGCATCGATCCGAAGGTGCTGGTGGACCTGCTGGACGCGAAGCCGGTGACGGTGGCGCTGGAGTAGAAAGGGAGCCCGGTGGTATCCCGCTACCACCTTGCCCGCTGGCGCGGCGGGCACAATGGGGCAAGAACACCAAGAACCGGAGCCCGATCCGCGGGCAAGCAACCGGACGCCACCCTCATCCCACGGAGACAATCATGAGCAAACGACTGTTGATGCTGGTCGGCGACTACGCCGAAGACTACGAAACCATGGTGCCGTTCCAGACGCTGCTGACCGTCGGCCACACGGTGCATGCGGTGTGCCCGGACAAGAAGGCGGGCGACACGGTGGCCACGTCGATCCATGATTTCGAAGGCGCGCAGACCTACACCGAAAAGCGCGGCCACAACTTCACGCTGAACTACGACTTCGATCGCGTCGAACCCTCGTCCTACGACGGCCTGGTGATCCCCGGCGGGCGCGCGCCCGAGTACCTTCGCCTGAATGAAAAGGTGCTGGAGATCGTGCGGCATTTCGACAAGGCCAACAAGCCCATCGCCGCCGTCTGCCACGGCGCGCAGATCCTGGCTGCGGCCGACGTGCTGAAGGGCAGGACCTGCTCGGCGTACCCCGCCTGCGCACCCGAGGTCCGGCTGGCGGGCGGCACCTACGCCGAGATCGCCGTCGACCAGGCCTACACGGATGGCAACCTGGTATCGGCGCCCGCCTGGCCCGCGCATCCGGCCTGGATGGCGCAGTTCCTGGCGGTGCTGGGCACCAAGATCTCGCACTGACCGGGATCACGCACTGAGCGGGGCGCCCGGGCGCCGCGCTCAGCTGTCGACGTTCATTTCTTACGCCGCCGCCTCCGAGAAGCGCAGTCCAACGATTCCGATGAACGCCAGGCCAAGGAAGCAGGCCCGGGTCCAGTTCATCTCATCCTGAAACACCAGCACGCCGACAAGCACCAGCCCGATCGTTCCAATGCCGGTCCAGATGGCATAAGCCATTCCCATGGGCAGTGCGCGCAAGGCCAGCGCCAGCAGGTAGATGCTGCCCAACCCCGCCATCACGGCGATGATGCTTGGCCCCGGTTTCGTCCAACCCGCATTCAGTTTGAGCGAAAGACCCATCACTATCTCCAAGGCTGCGGCAAGGAACAGATAAGTCCACGCCATGGCTCAGCCCTTGGTGGAAGCAGACCAGTTGGGGGCAGCACGGGAAGCCGGCTTGTTCGCCAGAAGCCCCGCCTGTACCGCAGGCCGCGCAGCGATCACATCCAGCCAGCGCTGGACACGCGGATAAGGCTTGATGTCCAGGTTCAACTCGTCCCAGGTCCTCAGCCAGGTGAATGCGGCGATATCGGCGATGCTGTAGTTTTCCGAGGCGATGAAGGCGGATTCGCTCAGGCGGGTATCCACGACCTGATAAAGCCGAAGCGATTGCTTCCGGTATCGCTGTATCGCCTCGGCATTGCCCGTTGTCGAGGCATGCAGAAACCACCACAGCTGCCCCAGCATCGGGCCTATGCCGCCAATCTGGAAATGCAGCCACTGCTGCACAGCAACGCTTTCGGCCTGCGTCTCGGGCTGCAGACACCCCGTTTGCGACGACAGATAGGAAAGGATGGCGCCCGACTCGAAGACGGCCAGGCCGGCTTTTCGATCAACGATGGCGGGAATCTTGCCGTTCGGGTTGATCTTGAGGAACTCCGGTTGATGCTGGTCGCCCTTTTCAAGATCAAGATCGAACTGCTCATAGGTCAGTCCGGCTTCTTTGAGAAAGATGCTGACCTTCTGCCCGTTGGGGGTGTCTGCGGTGTAGAACGCGAGATCGGCCTGTGTCATGTCTATCCTTATTGATGAATAGCATTGCAATTGCAATCGTTGCAAATGCAATCGTATGACACGATGCCGCGTCGTGCAAGAGGCCCATCAACAGAGGTCAGCCATGCGTTCGCAGCGTCTTTGCTCGCCCGCATCCACGCCGCAAAGACGGCGGGCGGCGTCTGCATGTCTTGAACAACTTGCCTGCCAGCTTCAGTTGCCTTGCGCGCGGGCAACGGCAGCGGCCTGGTCCAGCGCCGCGGCAAACTTGCCTTGCTCTTCGGCACTGAACTGGCTCAGAAACACTTCGGCAACGGTTCCTTCGTAGACCTTCCACATTTTCTTGCGCAGCGCGCGGCCTTCCTTTGTGATGGTGGCGAACGCGGCGCGGCCATCTTCGGCCGAGCGTGCGCGCTGAACCAGCCCCTCTTGCTCCAGGCGGTCGACCAGCCGAGTGAGGTTGTAGCGTTCGATCGCCAGCGCGTCGGCCAGTTCGTGCATCCGCCGTGTGCCGCCTGGCCCGCTTTCCAGTCCCCAAAGAACGTCGTACCAGGCATAGACGGGAAGCTTGGCCGCTGCCAGACGGCTCTCGACCTCGCGGATCATCAAACGATGGGCGCGCACAAACGAGAACCAAAGATCCGCTCCCTCTTTCGCCATGGCAGGCTCCTTTCGAGTTTTAGTTGCATTTGCAATTCTAGCTGAACTAGAATTGCGGTCCATACGATTGCATTTGCAATTCATGGATTGAACGTTGGTGACTGCGCCACGCCCGTCTGGCTGGTCGGCCGCAGCCCCGCTTCAACCCGTCATTTTCCCTGGAGGACCGCCATGAATCACCCCCTCGCCCTGGTCGACGTCGACCCGCTGGAAACTCGAGAGTGGCTGGAAGCGCTGGAGGTTGTCACGACGGTCGAAGGCCGTTCGCGCGCTCACTACCTGATCGACCGGCTTACCGACTTCGACGCCAGCCGGCACGGTGATATGCATGGCCGCGTCACCAGCGCCTACGTCAACACCATCGGCAAAGCGGATTGCTGGAGCATCAGGGCCGCAAGGTGTGGGCTTTCCTGGGTGACGGCGAGATGGACCAGCCGGAATCGCTGGCCGCTATCTCGGTCGCAGGGCGCGAACGCCTCGACAACCTGATCTTCGTCGTCAACTGCAATCTGCAACGTCTGGACGGCCCGGTGCGGGGCAACAGCAAGATCGTGCAGGAACTCGAAGGCACCTTCAGGGCCGCAGGATGGAACGTCATCAAGGTGCTGTGGGGCAGCGGTTGGGACGATCTGCTCAAGCGCGACACGAGCGGGCTGCTGCGCCAACGCATGATGGAATGCGTGGACGGCGAATATCAGACCTTCAAGTCGCAAAGCGGCGCCTATGTGCGCGAACACTTCTTCGGCAAGTATCCCGAGCTGCTGGCGTTGGTGGCGCACTTGTCGGACGACGAGATCTGGGCGCTGACACGCGGCGGCCATGACCCGGAGAAGGTGCATGCCGCCTACGCGCAAGCCGTCAGCACGGAAGGCCGGCCCACGGTCGTCCTGGTCAAGACCGTCAAGGGATTCGGCATGGGCGAGGCTGGCGAAGGCCAGAACATCAACCACCAGTTAAAGAAGATGAGCGCGGACGCCGTGCGTGCGTTCCGTGATCGCTTTTCGCTGCCGGTGCCCGATGACCAGCTCGAAGACATGCCCTACCTGAAACCCGCGCCCGACAGCGAAGAAGCCCGCTAGTTTGCACAACGCCGGGCCGCGCTGGGCGGCTATGTTCCGTCGCGCTCCGGCAAGGTTGCGCCGCTGGCGGTGCCGCCGCTTAGTGCCTTCGCCACGCAACTGAAAGACAGCGGCGAGCGTGGAGTTTCGACCACCATGTCTTTCGTGCGCATCCTGACCACGCTGCTCAAGGACCCCAACCTGGGCAAGCTGGTGATTCCTATCGTGCCGGACGAATCGCGCACCTTCGGCATGGAAGGCCTGTTCCGCCAGATCGGCATCCATTCATACCTGGGGCAGCTTTATACCCCGCAGGATGCGGGACAGTTGAGCTACTACAAGGAGGCCAAGGACGGTCAGATTCTGCAGGAAGGCATCAATGAGTCCGGGGCGATTTCGTCCTGGATCGCGGCGGGCACGGCCTATAGCAATCATGGACTGCCAGCCATCCCGTTCTATATCTTCTATTCCATGTTCGGCCTGCAGCGTGTCGGCGATCTGGCCTGGGCCGCCGCCGATGCGCGCACACGCGGCTTCCTGCTGGGCGCCACGTCGGGCCGTACGACGCTGATGGGAGAAGGCCTGCAGCACGACGACGGCCATAGCCATGTGCTGTCGTCGGTCATCCCGAACTGCGTTTCGTATGACCCGACCTATGCGTACGAACTGGCGGTCATCATCCAGGACGGCCTGCGGCGCATGTACGCGGAACAGGAAGATATCTATTACTACATCACCCTGCTCAACGAGAACTATCCGAATCCTGCGCTGCCCGAAGGCAGTGAAGCCGGCATTCTCAAGGGACTCTACCTGCTGCGGGACGGTCAACAACAAGACGCCGTGTCGAAGCCGGTCAGCAGGCCGCATGTGCAACTGATGGGCAGCGGCTCGATCCTGCGCGAAGTCATTGCCGCAAGTGAGCTGCTGGAACAGGACTTCGGCATCTCCAGTGACGTATGGAGCGCCACCAGCCTGACCGAATTGCGCCGTGACGGGCTGGCCGCCGAGCGTTGGAACCTGCTGCATTCCGAAGACGAGCCGCGTATTCCATACGTCCAGCAATGCTTGCAGGGCCGGGCCGGCCCCGTCGTCGTGGCGACCGACTACATGAAGATCATCGGCGACCAGATCCGTCCCTTCGTCACTGACCGCCGGTTCGTCACCCTCGGCACGGACGGGTTCGGCCGCTCGGACACCCGCGAATCACTGCGCACCTTCTTCGAGGTGGATCGTCATTTCATCGTGCTGGCAGCGGTCAAGGCGCTGGCTGACGAGGGCGTCGTCCCGCGCCAGAAGATCGGTGAGGTCATCAGCCGTTATGCCATCGACGTGAATAAAGTGGACCCGGCATCGGTCTAGGCCAAGGCGAAGGCGACACCACAGGGGCGCGCTTCGGTGACCGTCGACGTCAGTCCGCGGCGATCACCCGCCCCGGGTTGAACAACCCCAGCGGATCGAACAGGCGCTTGATGCTTGCCATCATCGCCATCTCGTTGGCCGGCTTGTACCGGCCGATCGAACCCACCCGCAGCTGTCCCACGCCATGCTCGGCGGAGATCGACCCGTTCATGCGCGCCACCACGTCATACACCGCGCCCGAAACCGCCTTCTCCGAATTGCGCATGGCCTGGTAAGCCGACGCATCCGCGCCGGGCGGCGTCGACACGTTGTAGTGCAGGTTGCCGTCGCCCACATGGCCGAACACGAAGATGCGGGCATTGGGCAACACGCCATGCACCGCCGTCTGCGCGGCGTCGATGAATTCTCCGATGCGCGAGATCGGCAGCGAAATGTCGTGCTTGATGTTCTCGCCGTCGATGGATTGCGCTTCGGGCAGGTGATGCCGGATCTGCCAGAACGAGGCCGACTGCGCCAGGGTCGACGCAATGGCCGCATCCGTGACGATGCCCGCCTCGAAGGCCGCTTCCATCAGCGCTTCGAACCGCTCCGTGGCATGGGCTGCGCTTTCGGCGTCGCTGGATTCCAGCAACACGTAATACGGCGCCTTGGCGGGCACGGGGCTGCGCGCGCCGGGCGTGTGTTGCAGCACCAGATCTACGGCCGGACCGCTGATCAGTTCAAAGGCCGTCAGGCTGGCCGACAGGTACGACTGCGCTAGCGACAGCAGTTGCACCGCGCTCTGCGGGTCCGGCACGGCGGCAAAGGCCGTCATCTGCGCGGCGGGGCGCGGATACAGCTTGACGGTGGCGGCCGTGATGATGCCCAGCGTGCCCTCCGCGCCGATGAAAAGCTGCTTCAGGTCGTACCCGGTGTTGTCCTTGCGCAGCCCGCGCAGTCCGTTCCAGATCTGCCCGTCGGGCGTCACCACTTCCAGGCCCAGGCACAGGTCCCGCGCATTGCCATAGCGCAGCACCTGAATCCCGCCGGCGTTGGTGGCCAGGTTGCCGCCCAGCGTGCAGCTTCCTTCCGCGCCCAGGCTCAACGGAAACAGCCGGTCCGCCTGCGCAGCAGCCTCCTGCACGTTGGCCAGCACGGCGCCCGCCTGCGCGGTCAACGTGTTGTTGTAGCGGTCCACGTCCAGGATGGCGCTCATGCGGGCCAGCGACAGCACGATGCTGTGACCGCCGCCGTCCGGCACGCTGCCGCCGACCAGGCCTGTGTTGCCCCCTTGCGGATAGATGGCGACGCGGCGCTCCCGGCACCAATTCACCAGCTTGGCCACGTCCTCGGTGCTGTCGGGCTGCGCCAGCGCCAAGGTGCGGCCCGTCCACCGCTTGCGGTAGTCGGTCAGGTGCGGCGCCAGGGCGTCGGCGTCGTCCAGCACGCGCCCCTGAAATGCGGCGCGTAAAGAGGCTTTGATGTCTTCGTCAGGCATGGCCGGCTCGTTCGTCGCGTCAGTTGGCGGAAGCGCCGGCGGCTTGCACCACGGCTTTCCATTTCTCGATCTCGGTGCCGATGAAGGCGTTGAATTCCGCCGGACCCTTGACGGTAGGCACCGCGCCCAGCTCGATCACGCGCTTCTGCATATCGGGGTCGGCCATGGCCTTCTCGATGGCCTGATCGATGCGGTTCACGATGGGCGCCGGCGTGCCTGCCGGGGCCAGCACGCCAAACCACGAGCCCGCCTCGAAATTGGGCACGCCGGCCTCGGCCATGGTGGGTACGTCGGGCAGATTGGTGCTGCGTTCCGCGCTGGTCACGGCCAACGCGCGCAGCGTGCCGTTCTTGATGAAAGGCAGCGAGGTCGGCAGGTTGTCGAACATCAGATGCACCTGTCCGCCGACCAGATCCGTCACGGCCGCGGCGCTGCCCTTGTACGGCACGTGCACCATGTCGACACCCGTGCGGCTCTTGAACATTTCGCCCGACAGATGGATCGAGCTGCCCGCGCCGCTGGACGCAAAGCTCAGCTTGCCCGGATTCTTCTTGCCGTACTCGATCAGTTCCTGCACCGACTTCACGGGCAGGCTGGCCGTCACGGCCAGCACGTTCGGCACGGACGCCACCAGCGTGATCGGCGCAAAATCCGCCGGCTTGAACCGGATGTCCTTGTAGATGGCGTAGTTGATGGCCTGCGTGCCCACCGTGCCCATCAACAGCGTGTAGCCGTCGGCATCGGCGCGCGCCACGAAGTCCGCGGCAATGTTGCCCGCCGCGCCCGGACGGTTTTCCACCACGACGGGCTGACCCACCGCTTTCTCGATGTGCGGTGCAATCAACCGGGCCACCACGTCGGTGTTTCCGCCCGCCGAAAACGGGATGACCATGCGGATGGGTTTGGTCGGCCAGTTATCCGCCGCGCTCACGCCCGCCGACGCCGCCAGCGCGACCAGACCCGCGCACGCGTACGCAATGCTCTGCTTGATGCTCTTGAACATGTTGTCTCCTTGCTTATGGTTTTTGATGTTCGGTACTGCAGTGCATCCCGATCGCCGCCGGAACACGGCGCTCGGGATATTCGGTCAACCCGCTTCGGCGAGCGTGCGCTTCAGGCGTTCAAGCAGCAGATCGATCTCGGCATGGTCGGTCGCGTCCAGCTTCGGACCCGGCCGGCGCATGCCCGCATGCTTGATCGCGCCGCGGCGCTTCATGATCTCCTTGCGGACGGCGACGCCCCACTGGCTCTGGTTCTCGTAGCTCAGCAACGGCAGGTAGCGGTCGAACACCGCGTGGGCTTCGTCGACACGGCCCGCCGTGTACAGCGCATAGACCTGCGACAGCATCTCGGGATGCGAGAACCCGGCCATCGGCCCATCAATGCCGCGGCCCATTTCCAGTGGCAGGAACATCGCGTTGTTGCCGGTCAGGATGGCGACGCGGCGGCCGGGCAGGGCGCGCAGCTTGGTGATCTTGGTGATGCTGGGCAGGTCCTCTTCCTTGACCGCCTGGATTTGCGGGTGACGCTCGATCAACTGGCCGATCACCGGCACCGACATCCAGGTGCCTGTCGAAAACGGAAAGTCCTGCAGCACCGTAGGCACATCGCCGATCCGGTCGAACACGGCCTCGAAGTAGGACAACACTTCCTGCTCGGTGCGCAACCCGCCTGGCGGCGCGATCATGACGCCCGCCGCGCCCGCGTCCATCACCTGACCGGTCAGCTCGGCCATCTGGGCCACGCTGCTGTTGCTGACGCCCACCACGACCGGCTTGTTCCTGGCGCGCGCGATGAACCGCGACGCCACCGCCAGCGATTCCGCCGGCGTGAGCTTGTTGGCTTCGCCGGCAACGCCCAGCACGGTCAGGCCATTGGCGCCGCGTGAAAAATAGAAGTCGGTCAGCGAGTCGACGCTCTCCAGGTCGATGGCGCCGTTTTCCTGAAAGGGCGTCTGCGCAACGATGTAAACGCCACGGGCTTGGTCAAGCATGTTGTCTCCTGATCTTGGTATGAATATCGGAAAATATTAGCGCTAATATTTTATTAGCGCTAATATTTTTGATAGGGAGATTCCCCAGGAAATGCGATGTTTCCGCTCCGATCAAGGCGCGGTTGAGCGTGTTCATGACAGGAAAGCGTCAGGCGCTCTGACGCCGCATCAACGTGAATCCCACATCGACCCGCAACCCCGCATTGGCTTGACCCTCCAGGCGGTCGATGATGGCGCGCGCGGCCTGCTCGCCGATCAGCGAGCCGTCGATGCGCACGGTCGTTAGCGGCGGGGTGGTGGCCGCCGCATAAGCCTGATCGCCGAATCCCACGACGGCCAGGTCACCCGGCACCTGCCTGCCCAGGGCCGCGGCTTCCAGCAATACGCCCATGGCAATCATGTCGGTGCTGCACACCACGGCATCGGCATCGGGCTCGCGCGCCAGCAGTTCGGCCAGCCCGCTGCGGCCCGCGCCCATCGTGGCGGGGGCGGGGATCAGCACATGCGGCGTGTCCGCGTCCGCGTCGATCAAACGCAACTCGCGCGCCGCCGCCGTGAAGCCCTGCAACCGGCGTCCCGCACGCGGGTCATTCCCGATGACGGCCACGGGCCGCCGCCTTCCGGTTTCAGATAGAAACTGCGCCACGCATGCGCCCGCCGCCTCGTGCGAAAAGCCGATCAGCATGTCGACCGGATCGTCATTCCAGTCCCAGGCTTCCACAACCGGAATGCGCGCCGCACGCAACTGCGTCCGGCCGGTCGGGGTCAGCACTGTGCGCATCATGACCACGCCGTCGGGCCGCCGGCCCAGGATCGCTTGCAGGGCGGACACTTCCAGTTCGGGGTCGTATCCGCTTTCGGTCAGCATCATCTGATAGCCGTGGCGGCTGAGGTGCAGGCTGAGCGTCTGCAGCGCCTCCAGAAACACCGGGCTGCCCAGCGTGGGCACCGTCACCGCCACCAGACGGCTGCGGCCGCTGGCCAGGCCGCCGGCAACCAGGTCCTGCACGTACCCGGTCTGGGCGATGGCGTCGTGGATGAGCTTGACGGTCCGTTCAGGTACGTTCTCGGGGGCGTTCAGCACCCGCGACACCGTGTGCATCGACATGCCCGCCACGCGCGCGACGTCCGCAATGGTCACCCGGCCAGACCCGCGCCGAGGCGCGCGGCTGGTGGCAGGCTTGCTGCGACGCTCAGTGGGAGGAGGGGACATGCGGCCTCTCTGGGATCAGGGTAGGCCGGATTGTACCGAGCCGCCGCCACGAAAAAGCGCCCGCTGCGGCACATGCCGCAGCGGGCGCTTTGGGGCGCGCGCAGGTATCAGGCGAAGTCGAGCACGATGCGGCCTTCGATCTGGCCCTGCTTCATGCGGTCGAACACGCTGTTGATGTTGTCCAGGCTTTCGGTGGCGACGGTGGCGTGGACCTTGCCCTCTTCGGCAAACTGCAGCGACTCCTGAAGATCCAGCCGTGAACCCACGATGGAGCCGCGCACGGTCACGCCGTTAAGCACCATGTCGAAGATCGACAGCGGGAAATCCCCCGGCGGCAGTCCGTTCAGCGAAATCGTGCCACCCCGGCGCACCATGCCCAGCGCCTGCTCGAACGCCTTGGGCGACACCGCGGTGATCAGCGCGCCATGCGCACCGCCGATCTCCCGCTTCAGGTAAGCAGCCGGATCCGTGGTCAGCGCATTGACGGTGACTTCCGCACCCAGGCGGCGCGCGAAATCCAACTTGGCGTCGTCGATGTCCACCGCGGCCACGTTCAGGCCCATTGCCTTGGCGTACTGCACCGCCATGTGGCCCAAGCCGCCAATCCCCGAAATGACCACCCAATTGCCAGGCCGGGTGTCCGTCATTTTCAGACCCTTGTACACGGTGACGCCGGCACACAGCACCGGGGCCACATCGACGAAGCCGACGCTCTTGGGCAGCAGGCCCACGTAATCGGCTGCCGCCAGCGCGTACTCGGCGAAACCGCCGTTGACGGAGTAGCCCGTGTTCTGCTGTGATTCGCACAGGGTTTCCCAGCCGCCCAGGCAGTGCTCGCAATGGCCGCAGGCGGAATACAGCCACGGGATCCCGACGCGGTCGCCTTCCTTGACGTGCGTGACACCGGCGCCCGCGGCGACGACGTAGCCGACGCCCTCGTGGCCGGGAATGAAAGGGGGATTGGGTTTGACGGGCCAGTCGCCTTCGACGGCGTGCAGGTCCGTGTGACAGACACCGCAGGCTTCGATCTTTACCAGGAGTTCGCCCGGACCCGGGCGCGGCACGGCGACTTCCTCGATTACCAGCGGTTGGCCAAACGCGCGTGCGACTGCTGCCTTCATGGTCTTGTTCATCACTACCTCCGAAGTCTGATCAGTTTCACTATGCTCGGCCGCTTGGGCGGCTAAAACCATGATGTACATCAATCAGCGCGGGAAGGTACAACTCGTCACCGAGTCGGGGGCCGTATTGCGGCCGGCGCGGCAATCGTCGTACAGTCGTTCGCAGGCGCGCCGTTCCCGGCAGCGTGTCGCCGATGCCCAGGAGCCGTCCATGTGTGAAATCTTCATCCGCGCCACCGAGCACTCCTACGCCTGCGAAACCCGATCGCTGCGCCTGCACGGCGTGGCGACCAGCCTTCGGCTCGAGCACCTGTTCTGGCAGGTGCTGGAAGAAATCGCCGGCCGCGACGGCATGCGGGTCACGCAACTGATCGAACGCCTGTACGACGAACTGGTCGAGTACCGCGGCGAGGCCGCCAACTTCACCTCGTTCCTGCGCGTATGCTGCCTGCGGTATCAGTTGCTGCAGGCCGAAGGCCGCATCCCCCGGGATGCCCGCGTGCCGATCCAATCGCTCAATGCCCAAGCCGTCCTGGAAGGACTGCCGCCGTCGCTGTGCGATGCCCAACCCGTTCCTGTAAAGCGCCGCGCGGCGTAGACCAGCTGGCGGAAGAATGAAAAAAGGGCCCGATGCAGTCGGGCCCTTCATTTTTGCTGCACGCAGCGGTCACGCAGTCATCAGCCGCCAGCGCCGATCGACGCCATCGCCACTTCGCTTTGCACGATGCGGCGGATGCGCACGGCATCGCCGATACGCGAGAGCTTGCCCTGTGAATCCAGCAGCACGATCGCCAGGTCGCGGCCGTTGATGCGCGCCAGCATCACCAGGCATTCGCCCGCTTCGTTGATGTAGCCGGTCTTGGACACCTTGATGTCCCAGTCGGGCTTGCGCACCAGCAGGTTGGTGTTGCGGAAGGTCTGCGTGCGGTTGTTGATCTCGACTTCATACTCCGTGTCGGTGGAATAGCGGTGGATCAGCGGACGCTGCGACGCCGCGCGCAACAGGCGCGCCAAGTCATGCGGCGACGACACGTTGTTGCTGGACAGGCCGGTGGGTTCGATGAACCGCGTGCTGGTCATGCCTAGCGACTGCGCCTTGGCATTCATGGCGGCCACGAAGGCCCGCAGGCCGCCCGGATAGTGGCGGCCCAGCGCGTTGGCGGCGCGGTTTTCGGAAGACATCAGCGCCAGGTGCAGCATGTCGCCGCGCGACAGCTTGGTGCCCACGCGCAGCCGCGACGTGGTGTGCTTGAGCTCGTCGACGTCCTCGTCGGTGATCTCCAGCATCTCGTCCATCGGCAGGTTGGCGTCCACCACGACGACGGCGGTCATCAGCTTCGAGATCGAAGCAATGGGGCGCACGACGTTTTCGTTCTTGGCGAAGATGACCGTGGAAGTTTCCAGGTCTTGCACGTAGGCGGTGCTGGAGCGCAGCGCGGCCGCTTCGGCGCGGGCCGAGGCGGCGGGCGGCGGCATCGCGGCGCTGGCAGCGCCGGCTGCGGCAACGCGCCGGCCGCGAGCGGCCTTGTCCGCCTTGCCACCCTTGCCGCTCTTACCCGACGCGCCCGCCTTCTTGGACGGCGTGCCTTTCGCGGCAACCTGCTTGCCGCTCTTGGGCGGGGCCTTCTTGGCCGAAGAGGATTTGGGAGGCGCCTTCTTGGCGGACGGCGCTGCCTGCTTGGCAGCGGCGCTCTTGCCCGAGCCCGCCTTGGGCGCGGGGGCTTTCTTCGCTTGTTGCGCCTTGCAGGCCGCCGATTTGGCGTTTGTCTTGCAAGGATCGGAATTCTTGGCTGCTTGTGCCGCAGGGGGCAGGAGCGCGCACACCGCCAGCGCGGCAGGCGCTAGGGCTTTCGCAATTGCACGTTTCCAGGAAAAGGCCATGGTTGAGCAGGCTTGTCGGTCTGTGAACAAATATTTCTTAAGCCGGCGTTTCGTCGGATCAGGAAAAGTCCAGATGAATTATGGGCTTACGCGTCGAATTTAAACAGCAATTTCAAGTGCCACGCAAGGCGATTTGCGACGTTTACCGAAAAAATATCAGTGACATATTGACGCAGCAGCAATTGGTCACATGTCAGAGGTCGCAAAGCTAACCGCGCAGCGCGCAAGAGCGTAGCCCGGATTAACCCTCATCTGGCTGAATGGGTGGACTTTTTTGAGGAGGAACGGCGCGCAAGGCCGAGGCTTGAGTGGCCTCGCCGGGTGGAATCGAACCACCAATTGACCCTTAGGAGGGGCCGGTTATATCCATTTAACTACGGCGAGCGGGGCGGGGTGCGCGAGACGCTTGCGCCACTGAGGGCGGAAAACGGGCGCCAGCATGGGCGCGCTACTGCACTAAGGCCTTGAAATTGCTGCGGAACTTGCGAGCCGAAGTTTAGCACTGCGGACGCGGGCCTCGAAGCAGGACGCAAGTCTATCAGCAGGCGGGGCAACGCCCAAATCATTGGGCTTTGGATGGCGCTTCGCAAACGCCTCGTCCGCGAAGCTTGTCGTGCCAACGCGGGTATTCACGGACCCGCCTGCCGACTTGTATATGATGTTTGAGTCCCGCCGCCGCGCGGGGCCGCCCCGAGGAGGGGGCGCAAACCCAAAAACAACCAGACACGGGTTTCATGTCTAGCCAAACCGATACGATTTCCGCACGCACCATTGCCTTGGGCACCCTGGTCGTGCTGCTTGCCATGGGGGTGCGCGCCACCTTCGGCCTTTTCATGCAACCGATGGGCCTGGCGCACGGCTGGAGCCGCGAAGTGTTCTCCATGGCCTTCGCCCTGCAGAACCTGGTGTGGGGCGTGGCCTGTATCTTCATGGGCATGCTGGCCGACCGCTATGGTTCGGGCCGCACGATTGCTCTGGGCGCGCTGCTGTACATGCTGGGCCTCATCGGCACGCGCTTTGCCACCGACGAGGCCACGCTTTATCTGACGGCCGGCGTGCTCGTCGGGCTGGGCCAGGCGGGCACGACGTTCCCCGTCATCCTGCCCGTCGTCGCGCGCTCCGTGCCGCCCGCCTATCGCAGCACGGCGATGGGCATTGCCAGCGCGGGCGGCTCGCTGGGGCAGTTTGCCGTGGTGCCTACCGGGCAACTGCTCATCAGCGGTCTGGACTGGACCGGCGCGCTGTGGGTGCTGTCGCTCTTCGTGGCATGCGCCGCACCGCTTGCGTATTTCCTGCGCGGCCGGCCGCAAGCGCACACGGGTCCCCAGCAATCGCTGGCCACCGCCATCAAGCAGGCCGTGCGGCATCCGTCGTTCCACTTCCTGTTCTGGAGCTACTTCGTCTGCGGCTTCCACACTGCGTTCATCACCTTGCATTTGCCTGCCTATGTGACCGACGGCGGGCTGACGGCCGGGCAGGGCGCCACCGCAATCGCGCTCATCGGCCTCTTCAACGTCCTGGGGTCGTTCTACGCCGGCAAACTGGGCGGCAAGTACAGCAAGAAGCGGCTGCTGGCGGTGGTGTACTTCATGCGGGCGTTCGGCATCCTGTTGCTGCTTTCGGTGCCGCTGACGCCATGGGTGTTGTACGTATTTGCCGCATGGATGGGTTTGTTCTGGCTGGGCACCGTGCCGTTGACGCAGGGGCTCATCGGTCAGATCTATGGCCTGCGCTATGCGGCCACGCTCTCGGGCATCGTGTTCCTCGGCCATCAGTTGGGCAGCTTCATCGGCGTGTGGCTGGGCGGCTACGCCTACGCCAAGACCGGCAGCTATGACCTGGTCTGGTGGCTGGGCGTTGCACTGGCGGTCATCGCCGCGCTGCTGTGCCTGCCCGTGCGTGAACAGCCGGTGACGCCGGCTCAGCCCGCAACGGCGTGATCACGACCTCCCGGAACCGCGCCATGAACGCCAGCCCGAACCCCGAAGCCTCGCGCCGCAAAGGCTGGCGCGCCGTGGGCGTGCTGGCGTTGGTTGCCGTGTTGGGGCTTGCATTCTGGGGGTACACCACGCCAGAGATGCAGATTCACTGGGAAAACCTGGCCGCACTCTGCGGGTTTTGACAGGGCTCGGCTTACCGCAACCGGCGCATTTTGCCGGCCGGCTCGCGGTATCCTACGGCGGAGATTTTTCTCCGCCTTTTTCATCTCTTTTTCTTCGCGTGGCGCCTGCCGCGCGCGCCCTTGGATGACCATGCAGGACGCAGCGCCCACCTACTCCGATCTCTCGTTGCCAGACATCGCTGGTCTGCCTGCGGCGGACACGCTTGTGCTGACGGTGAACAATCGCCTGTCGCGCCGCCTCACGCTCGAGCTCGCCGGATTGCTGCGCCAGGAACGTCAGGTCAGCGAATTGCCTCGCATCCTGCCGCTGTCCGCCTGGCTTGCGGAATCCGCTAACGAGCTCGCGTTCGAATCAGACGAAGACGTGCCTGCCTACCGGCTCGACAGTTTCGCCACACAGCTCGTCTGGACCGAAGCCATCCGCATCGAAGAAGCCGAACGCGTCCTGCTGGACGCCAGCCAGGCTGCCCGGCTGTCGATGGATGCCGACCTGCTCATGGACGAATGGGCGTTGCAGGTGCCTTCCGGCGCGGATACCGACGAATACCGCGGCTTTGCGCGATGGCGCGAACGCTACCGCCAGACACTCGCCGGCATTGACGCCGAAGACGCGAACCAGGGCTATGCGCGCGTGCTGCGCGCGCTTGAAGCCGGCCGCCTCGCCACGCCGCGGCAACTGGTGCTTGCCGGATTCACGGACATCTCACCGCGCTTTCAGCGCCTGCTGCTGGCGTTCGAGGCGCAGGGCACGGATGTTGCGCAATGGCGCGACACGCAGCGCGTGCAAGCGGTGGCGCATCGCTTCGAAGCCGCAGACCAAGGCGCTGAATGGCGCGCCGCCGCGGCCTGGGCGGCCAGCCAATTGAAGGCCAACCCCGCCGGCCGTTATGCCATCGTCTCGCCGCAACTTGAAGCCGAATCCCCATTTGCACGCCGCGTGCTCAGCCAGGCGCTGGCCGGGCGCGACGGCGCGCCGGCGTTTGCGTTCAACGTGGCGGTGGGCCGTCCGCTTGACGAATGGCCCATGGCGCGCGCGGCGTTGGCGTGGCTGCGGGCGTTGGCCGAATGCGCGCCCGGCAAGGGATGTGGCGTCGACGTGCTGGGCGCCGCGCTGCTTGCAGGGCATTGCGCCGGCGACGTGCGCGACCGCGCGCGTCTTGCGGCCATTGACGCGCGCTGGCGGCGCCAGGGCAAGCTGCACGTAGCCTTGCCGGAATGGCGCAAACTGCTCGCGGACATTCCGTTGTTGGCGCAGGCATGGAACCACGCCACAGAGATCTGGACGCAAGGCGGCAACAAGGCGACGTGCGATGTCTGGATGCTGCGCATGAAGGCCGCATTGACTGCCCTGGGCTTCCCCGGCGAAGCGCCGCTGGACAGCGTCGGTTATCAGGTCATGGGTGCGCTTGGCGATGCGCTCGGCAGCTTTTCGGCGCTGGCGCCGGCCGCGGGCCGTCTGGGCGGCTTGGCGGCGGTGAACCTGCTGGAAAGCGTGGCGCGTTCATCCTCGTTCCAGCCGCAGCGCGACCCGCTCGCGCGGTTGGACGTATTGGGTTTGCTGGAAGCCGAAGGCGGCTACTGGGATGGTGTCTGGCTCTTGGGCCTGACGGACGACGTATTGCCGGCATCGCCGAAGCCAAACCCGCTGCTGCCCCTGGCCGTATTGCGCCAGGCCAGGGCGCCACGCGCCACGCCCGAGCGCGAACGCGAATGGGCGGAAGGCATGTACGCCGCGCTCTGCCGCTGCGCGCCCGACATCATCGTCAGCCACGCGCATATGGATGGCGAGCGCGAATTGCGCCCGTCGCCGCTGATCGCCGCGCTTCCCCTCACCGATTGGGCGCCGGTCCTGGCCGAATCGCAGGCCGCCTTGCCGCAGGAATCGCTGGACGATTCGCAAGGGCCGCCGCTGGCCGCCGGCAATCGTGGCGGGGGCGGGCTGGATGTGCTGGACACGCAGGCGCGCAATCCGCTGTGGGCCTTCGTGCGCCATCGCCTCGGCGGGCGCGAGCTCGCGCCGTATGCCGACGCCGCCACCGTGAACGTGCGCGGCCAGTTCCTGCACAAGGCGCTCGAAATCGTGTGGGGCATGATGCCCGACCAGGATGCGCTGCACGAACAGCTTGCGGCAGGCCGCCTGCCGGCGCTGCTGGAGCAGGCCGTGGCGCAGGCCGCTGATGAAGAACTCAAGGAATACGCACCGGCCCTGCGGGCGCTGGAATGCCAGCGTGCCCAGGCCGTGCTGGCGTCGTGGCTCGACCTCGAAGCGCAGCGCATGCCGTTCGCGGTCGCACAGGTCGAAAAGAACCATCAGTGGCAGCGTGGCGCGCTCAACCTGAAGCTGCGGCTGGACCGCATCGACAGCCTGCCCGATGGCCGCAACGTCATCGTCGACTACAAGACCGGCGTGGCCGCGGCCAAGCCCGAGCCCGACTGGTCGCGCAGCCGTCCCGTGAACGTGCAGTTGCCGTTCTACGCGTCCGTGCTGGCCGACGCCGCCGGCGGGGAAGCGGCGGGCCTGGTGCTCGCGCAGATCCACGCGCGGCAGGTCGCCGCACAAGGCTTGGCCGACGAAGACCTGGGCATGCCGGGCGTCACGCTGGCCAGCGAAAGCAAATTCTTCGAAGGCCTGTCCTGGCCCGACATCCGCCAACGCTGGCGCGTGGCTATCGAGTCGCTGGCCGACGAATACGTCGCCGGCTATGCGGCCAACGTCGCGTACCGGCGCGACGATCTGAAATACTGCGATGCCTTGCCGTTCCTGCGCTTGCATCTGGACGACGAGGACGCATGACCATGGCCGAACAAGATCGCCTTCCGCATGACCACGCCGCGCGCGCCGCAGCGCTCGATCCCGCGCGCTCCTTTCTGGTCCAGGCGCCTGCGGGGTCGGGCAAGACCGAACTCCTGACCGACCGCATCCTGGCCCTGCTGGCTACGGTGAACCGGCCCGAAGAAATCGTCGCCATCACGTTTACGCGCAAGGCCGCCTCCGAGATGCATGCCCGCGTGCTGAGCAAGCTGCGCCGTGGCCTGGAGGCGCCGCCCGCAGCCGCCCACGAACGCCGCAGCTGGGACCTCGCACGCGCGGCGCTCGAACGCAATGCAGAACAAGGCTGGCATCTGCTCGAGCATCCCGCGCGTCTTGCCATCCGCACCATCGACTCGTTCTGCGCGGGGCTGGTGCGCAGTATGCCGTGGCTGTCCGAGCTGGGCGGCATGCCGGACATCACGGACGATGCGCGTTCGCACTACGAGGCCGCGGCGCGCGCCACGCTGGATCTCGCCGACGACTACGAGGCCGTGCGCATCCTGCTGCGTCACCTCGACGTCGACGTGCAGGCCGCCAAGGACGCCATCGCCGACATGCTGGGCCAGCGCGATCAATGGCTGCCGCTCTTGCGCCACGGCTCCGACCGCAAGGCCATGGAGGCCACGTTGGCCGAAGCCATTGGCGAAGACCTCGATGCCCTGTGCGCCGCCATGCCCTACGGCTGGTGCGATTCGCTCAGTGGCCCCGCGCGGCTTGCCGCGGCCAACCTGCAGGACGGCGAAGACGAAAACAAGCTGGCCGCTTTGCTGGATTGGACCGAAGAACTGCAGCCCGATGCCGAACTGCTGGACGCGTGGCGTGCCGTCGCGCATCTGCTCTTGACCGGCACCGGCTCCTTGCGCAAGACGGTCAACAAGAATCTGGGGTTCCCGGCCAAATGCGCGCACAAGGAACCTTTCGTCGCCTGGCTTGAAGGCGCCGACGCGCAAGGCGCGTGGGTGCGCCGCCTGCACGCCGTCCGCGATATCCCCGCGCCGCATTTCACCGATGCGCAGTGGGAAGTGCTGGGCGCGCAGCTCATGACGCTCGCGCTCGCCGTCGCGCAGTTGCGCCTGCGCTTCGCCGACAAGGGCGAGGTGGACTTCATCGAAATCGCCCAGCGCGCCGCCGCCGCATTGGGCAGCGCCGACGATCCCGGCGAACTGCTGCTCAAGTTGGACGCCTCGATCCGCCATCTGCTCATCGACGAATTCCAGGACACCAGCCAGACGCAACTCGACCTGCTGCGCACGCTCACGGCAGGCTGGCAGTCCGGCGACGGCCGCAGCCTGTTCCTGGTGGGCGACCCCATGCAGTCGATCTACCGCTTCCGCAAGGCAGAGGTCGGCCTGTTCCTGGAAGTGGCCGACGTCGGCGTGGGAGAGGTCAAACCAGACTTCCTGAACCTCACGGACAACTTCCGGTCGCAAGCCGGCATCGTGGACTGGGTGAACCAGTCGTTCGTCGACCTGCTGCCCCGCCGCAGCGACGCCGCGGCAGGCGCCATTGCCTACAGCCCGTCCACGGCCTTTCATCCGGCCTTGCCCGACCCCGCCGTGCGCTTTCATCCGGCCTGGTCACGCGAGGGCGCGCCGCCCGCCGAAGAACAGGCTGAAGACATCGCGGTGGGGCTGGTGCGCCAGGCCCTCACCGACCACAAGGGCGCCAAGCACCCCGTCGCCATCCTGGTGCGCGCCCGCAGCCACCTTGGCAATCTCACGCGCCGGCTGGCGCAGGAAGGCATCCGTTCCCGCGCGGTTGACCTCGTGCCGCTGGCGCTGCGCCCAGTCGTGGCCGACTTGGTCCAGCTCGTGCGCGCGCTGTCGCATCCCGCCGACCGCCTCGCCTGGCTGTCCGTGCTGCGCGCGCCCTATTGCGGCCTGACGCTAACGTCGCTGCAGCGCCTGTTTGGCGACGACCACATCACGCCGATACCTGTGCTGCTGGAACGCGCCTTGCGCATTGCGCCGCAACCCGCCGCCACGGCAACGGCCGCTGCGTCGGCAGCCCCGCAAGCGTCGCTCTTTGATGCGCCGGCACCCGAACCCGAAGCGCCGTCCGCGCAAACCGTGCTCAGCGCCAACGAGTTCGCACGCCTGCGCCAGGTCGCATCCGTGCTGCTGGACAAGCGCAACGCCTCCGGCGCAATGCCGTTCGCAGCATGGGTAGAATCGCTATGGCGCCGGCTGGGCGGACCGGGCCTGTACGCCGGCCTGTCCGTCGCCAACGACGCAGAAAGCCTGTTCCAACTGGTCGAACGCCTCGCCCCCCACGGCAGCATTGACGTGGCTGCACTGGACGCCGGCATCTCCCGCCTCTTCGCGGCCCCCGACGCCGCCGACGAAGACGAAGGCGCGGTCGAGATCATGACCATGCACAAGTCCAAGGGCCTGCAGTTCGAAACCGTGATCCTGTACGGCCTGCACCGCGCGCCGCGCGGCGACCAGGCCCCGTTGGTACGCTTCGAACAAAGCGGCGGCCGCGTCCTCTTCGGCCCGGTCAAACCCCGCGCCGAAACCGAGGCAGACCCCGTCTCTCGCTACCTGGGCGCCCGCGAAGCCCGCCGCGCCTCCTACGAAATCGACCGCCTCCTCTACGTCGCCGCCACAAGAGCCCGCAAGCGCCTGCACCTGGTCGGACACGTCTCGATCGACGAAGCCACCGGCCAGACCAAGCCCCCACCCGCAGCCAGCCTGCTAGGCCGCCTGTGGCCGTGCCTGACCCCACCCGTCCCGCCATCGCTCAACGGCGAGCCGATCCAAGAGGAGGGCGACGCCCCCGAATGGCAAGGCGAACCCCTGCGCCGCATCGACAGCGCGGGCCTCGCGCAGCTGCAACGCCAAGCGAACATCACCATGAGCGCCGGCTTCGCCACGGCCACACGCGGCGCATGGGGCGAAGCTGCCGAACATCCCGCGTGGCAACTGGAAGCCGGCTACGACGCCGCCATCGGCACCTTGGCCCACGCATGGCTGGCCCGCATCGGTCAGGACGGCATACAAGCGTGGCCCCCCGAAGCGCTAACCCCCCGCCTACCCGCCATGCGCCGTCAGTTGACCCGAGCAGGCATCCCCGCCAGCCAAGCCGACGCAGCCGCCGAAGCCGTCCTGGAAACCCTGCAAGCCACCCTGGCAGACGAACGCGGCCTATGGCTCTTATCCCAGTCAGGCGCCCGTCGAGAGTGGCCCCTCATCGACGCAGCAGGCAAAGTGTCGGTCATCGACCTGGCCCTAAGCACCGAAGACGGCTGGCTGATCGTCGATTACAAGACGGGCAGACCTCACCCCGGCGAGTCCGCACCCGCTTTCGCCACCCGAATGCGCCAACGCCACGGTGAACAGTTGCAGCGCTACTGCACCCAGGTCACAGCCCTAGATGGCCGCAGCGCCCGAGCCGCCCTGTATTTCCCCCGCGCAAAGGCGTGGATAGATTTGATGGAATAAAGCGAAGCGAAAACCCAAGCAAGCAAAGCAAGGCAAAGCGAAGCGAGCCAAAGGGGGGCAAGCGAAGCAACGCCCCCCCCAACAAAGAAAGCGCAGCACCCAAGGCAAGGCAAGGCAAAGCGAAGCGAGCCGAAGGGGGGCAAGCGAAGCAAGACCCCCACCCCCTCCCCCTCGGGGGGAGGGCCGGGGAGGGGGCCCACATATTGCCCCTAGGGGCCCGCCAGCCGAGAGGCTAGCGAGCGCGCGAAGCGCAGCTCTGCTAGAATCTCGGCTGGCGGGCCCCTTCGCATGGTTCGACGGTGAACCTGGTCAGGTCGGGAACGAAGCAGCCATAGTCGTTTAGGGTCAGTGCCGGAGTAAGGCTCGCCAACCGGATTCTTCAAAGCTGTAGCGTTTGCTACTTCGCTTTCACAGGGGACGGGGTTATTTTCCAAGGATTCGTTCCACGGGAATAAGCCCGTCCCCTTTGCATTCCAGCCCGCTCGATCAACGGGTTCAACAATCAGGCTCTACAATCCAGCCATGACTTATCTGGTATTGGCCCGCAAGTGGCGGCCGCGATCGTTCGATACCCTGGTGGGACAGGATCACGTGGTGCGCGCGCTCACGCATGCGCTCGACACGCAACGCCTGCATCACGCCTGGCTGTTCACCGGCACGCGGGGCGTTGGCAAGACCACGCTCTCGCGCATCCTGGCCAAATCGCTCAACTGCGAAACCGGCATCACCTCCAAGCCCTGTGGCGTCTGCCGCGCCTGCACCGAGATCGATGCGGGCCGCTTTGTCGACTACCTTGAGCTGGACGCCGCGTCCAACCGCGGCGTCGAGGAAATGACGCAGCTTCTGGAGCAGGCGGTCTATGCGCCGGGCGCGGGACGCTTCAAGGTCTACATGATCGACGAAGTCCACATGCTGACCGGGCACGCGTTCAACGCCATGCTCAAGACGCTGGAAGAGCCGCCGCCGCACGTCAAATTCATCCTGGCCACCACCGATCCGCAAAAGATCCCGGTGACGGTTTTGTCGCGCTGCCTGCAATTCAATTTGAAGCAGATGCCGGCCGACTCTATCGTTGGCCATCTGCAGGCCGTGCTCGGCCAGGAAGATGTCGGCTTTGAAATCCCGGCCCTGCGGCTGATTGGGCAGGCGGCGTCGGGCTCGATGCGCGACGCCCTGTCGCTCACCGACCAGGCCATCGCCTACAGCGCGGGCAACCTTACCGAAGATGCCGTGCGCGGCATGCTCGGGACCATCGACCAACGCCATCTCGTGCGCCTGCTGGATGCCCTGTCTTCGGGCGACGCCAAGGGCGTGCTGGCCGTGGCCGACGAACTTGCGATTCGCGGACTGTCGTATGCCGGTGCGCTGGCCGACCTGGCCGTGCTGCTCTCGCGCGTGGCGATCGAGCAGCGCGTGACCGGCGTGACCGCCGCCGAAGATCCGCTGGCCGGCGACATCGCCCGGCTTGCACAGGCGCTGCATCCGGATGCCGTGCAACTGTTCTACTCCGTCGCCGTGCACAGCCGCGGCGAACTGACGCTGGCGCCCGACGAATACGCGGGCTTCATCATGGCGTGCCTGCGCATGCTGGCGCTCAATGGTGACGCCGGCCCGCAGACCGCGCTGGAAGCGCCCGCCGCGCCTGCGCGTCAGACCGCGGAACCCGCGGCGGCCATCGCCGCGCCGGCTGCCGATGCGGTTGGCGCCGCTGTCACCGCCGCCGCAGCGCCTTCGGGCGCGGGTCAGCCTGCCGTGTCTGCGCCCGACGCCGGCGCAGTCGCTCCGCCAGTGTCAGGCGCATCGGTCAACCATGCCGAGGCCGTCAATGCCTCGGCGAGCACCGCCGCCGACGACAATGCGTCGCGCAACGAGGCGCCGGCATCCGCATCAGAGTCCGCGTCCGCATCAGCGTCCCCGTCCGTTGACGCGCCGTCGGAATCTCCCGCCGCCGTCGCTGCCGCACCCGCGCAGTCCGCCGCCGTCGTATTGCCGCAATCGCCTGCCGCGCCCGTCCCGCAATCCGCAGACAGCAGCAGTGTCCCGCCTTGGGAAGACCTGCCGCCGGACGCCACGAATGCAGACGCGGGCGCAGCGACGTCCAATGCACCGACGAGCAACGCTGCAGCGCGCGCCGTAACGGCCGCTGACGCATCGACGCCTGACGCATCGACCGCCGACACCCCGACCGCCGACGCCTCGCCTCCCGACGCCGCAGCGCCTCACGCCCCGACCGCCAAACCGCAAGGCTCCGCTGCCCTGGCCGTGACACCGGCCGCCGCGGCGATCGCCCCGGCATCCGCGTCCGCCCCGGCAATGGGCGACACCGACGGCCCGCCGTCCTGGGTCGACGAAGAAATTCCCTTTGAAGCCGAAGGCGGGTTCATGCCCGACAGCGGTTTCACGTCCGACCCGGACGATGAGTTCGAAACGCTGGCCACGTCGCCCACCCCGGCACCTGCACCGCCGGCCGCCCGCCGCGATGGCCCCGCGCCCGCGCGCAAGCGCCAGTCGCGTGCGCCTCGCCTGACGGACATGGACTCGGCGTCCTGGCCCGAGCTGGCGGCGCGCCTGCCCGTTACGGGCCTGGCATCGGAACTGGCTCGCCAGAGCGAATGGGCTGGCGTACAGGGCGATGCCATCATCCTGCGCGTGGCCGTCAAGACCCTGGCCGAAAGCGAAAGCCGCGTGCGCCTCCAGACCGTCCTGTGCGAACATTTCGGGCAGGGCATCCGGCTGGACGTGCAGGTCGGCGTCACCGGTGACGCCACGGCGTATGCCGTGGCCCAGGCCGAGAGCGCGGCGCGCCAGCTCGCGGCCGAAAACGCCGTCGCCGACGATCCCTTCGTGCAAGCGCTGCTGTCGGATTTCGGCGGCCATGTCGTTGCTGGCTCGATCCGCCACGTTGATTCAGCGGCCGCCGCCTGACGCGGCGGCCAACCTCATTCCCCTCGTTCAAGGAAGCTCCCATCATGATGAAAGGACAACTCGCCGGCCTGATGCGCCAAGCGCAGCAGATGCAGGAAAACATGAAGAAGGCGCAGGACGCGCTGGCCGACATCCAGGTCGAAGGCGCCTCGGGTGGCGGCCTGGTGAAGGTCACCATGACCTGCCGCCACGACGTCAAGCGCGTCGAGATCGACCCGTCGCTGCTCGCCGACGACAAGGACATGCTGGAAGACCTGGTCGCCGCCGCGTTCAACGACGCGCTGCGCAAGGCTGAAGCCACGTCCCAGGAAAAGATGGCGTCCGTCACCGCCGGCATGCCGCTGCCCCCGGGCATGAAGCTGCCGTTCTGATTGCCGCTGCCGTAGGTTGCAATGGATCCCTTACTGCCCGAACCCGAGCCGCTGGTCTCGCTGATCGAAGCGCTGCGGCGCCTGCCCGGCGTGGGCGTGCGATCGGCCAGACGCATGGCGTATCACCTGTTGCAGCATGATCCGCAAGGCGCGGATCTGCTGGGGCGGGCGCTTGCCGGCGCGGTGCGGGATCTGAAGCACTGCGCGCGGTGCAACAGCTTTTCCGAAGACGAGGTCTGCGCCACCTGCTCCAATGTCAAGCGCGATCCCTCGCTGCTGTGCATCGTCGAAACGCCGGCCGACCAGAACATGATCGAGTCCAGCCACGGTTACCGTGGCCTGTATTACGTGCTCATGGGCCGGGTCGCGCCGCTGGAAGGCATCGGTCCGCGTGAACTGGATTTCGAGCGCGTGATCAAGCGCGCGACGGATGGGGTGGTGCAGGAAGTCATCCTGGCCACCAACTTCACGGCCGAAGGCGAGACCACCGCGCATTTCCTGGGCGAGGCCCTGGGCGAGCGCGGCCTGCGGGTCACGCGCCTGGCGCGCGGCGTGCCTGCCGGCAGCGAGCTCGAATACGTCGACGCCGGCACCATCGCCTGGGCGCTGATGGAGCGCAAGACCACCTGACGCTCGCGGTACCAGAACGCCCGCCGGCAACGTATCGGCCGGGCAATCAATGTGAGGAAGACAATTCATGTCAGCGCTGACCGGACTGAAAGTCCTGGAACTCGGCATGCTTATCGCCGGCCCATTCGCCGCGCGCATCTTCGGCGAATTCGGCGCCGACGTCATCAAGGTGGAGACCCCGCACGGGCCGGACGGCACGGGCGGCGGCGATCCCATCCGCAGTTGGCGCCATCTGCACGAGGGCAATTCCCTGTGGTGGACGGTGCAGGCCCGCAACAAGCAATCCATCGCGCTCAATTTGAAGGACCCGCGTGCGCAAGAGATCGCCCGCAAGCTGGCGCTGGACGCCGATGTGGTGGTCGAGAACTACCGCCCCGGCGTCCTGGAAAAGTGGGGGCTCGGCTTTGAGCAGCTGCGCGCCATCAATCCCGCGCTCATCATGGTCCGCCTGTCCGGCTACGGCCAGACGGGCCCCATGAAGGATCAGCCCGGCTTTGGCGCCATCGGTGAATCCATGGGCGGCCTGCGTTACGTGTCGGGCCACCCCGACCGCCCGCCGCTGCGGGTCGGCATCTCCATCGGTGACTCCATCGCGGCGCTGCACGGCGTGATCGGCGCGATGATGGCGCTGCGCCATCGTGACGCCACCGGCGGCCGCTGGAACGGCAAGACGGGCGACGAATGCCAGGCAGGGCAGGGCCAGATGGTTGACGTGGCGCTGTACGAAGCCGTCTTCAACATGATGGAGAGCCTGGTCCCCGAGTACGACGTGGCTGGCGTGGTGCGCGAGCGCACCGGCGGCGCGCTGCCGGGCATCGTGCCCTCGAATACCTACACCACGCGCGACGGCCAGAACATCGTCATCGCCGGCAACGGCGACGCGATTTTTCATCGCCTGATGCGGGCCATCGGCCGTGACGATTTGGCCGAGGATCCGGATCTGGTGCGCAACGACGGCCGCGCGCGGCGCGTTCAAGAGATCGACGGCGCCATCCAGCAATGGTGCGACGGACGCGACATTGAAGCGGCGCTCGAAGCCCTGAAGCGCGCCGACGTGCCGGTCGGCAAGATCTACAGCGTGGCCGACATGTTCAGCGATCCGCAGTTCCTTGCGCGCCGCATGATCGAACAGCATCGCCTGGCAGACGGCAGTCCCGTCAAGCTGCCGGGCGTGGTTCCCAAGCTATCCGAAACACCTGGCCAGACGCGCTGGGTGGGCCCGAAATTAGGGGAACATACCGAGGAAGTCCTGAAATCGCTGGGGTATGATTCAGCGGCTATCGACGAGCTGGCGAAGACCGGCGCTATCGGAATATCCGACAACCAGGAGACAAAGCAATGACAGTCACCCGCCGTGAACTGCTCAAGATCGCCGGCGCTGCCGGCGTTATGAGCATGGCCCCTGCCATCGTGCGCGCGCAGAAGCTTGAAAAGACCAAGGTCCAGATCGCAGTCGGCGGCAAGCCGCTGATCTATTACCTCCCGCTGACGATTGCCGAGGTGCGCGGTTACTTCAAGGACGAAGGGCTGGACGTCAGCATCGCGGACTTTGCCGGCGGCTCCAAGGCCCTGCAGGCCGTAGTGGGCGGCAGCGCCGACGTGGTCTCGGGCGCCTTCGAGCACACGCTGTCCATGCACTCCAAGGGTCAGGCCTATCGCGCCTTCGTGCTGCAAGGCCGCGCGCCGATGATCGGCGTGGGCGTCTCCAAGAAAAACATCCCGGGCTACAAGGGCGCGGCTGACCTGAAAGGCAAGAAGATCGGCGTGACCGCGCCGGGCTCGTCCACCAACATGGTGGTCAGCTTCTTCCTTGCCAAGCACGGCCTGAAGGCCTCCGACGTGTCCTTCATCGGCGTGGGCGCTGGCGCGGGCGCGGTGACTGCCGTGCGCAGCGGCCAGATCGACGCCATCTCCAACACGGACCCGGTGGTCTCGATGCTGGAAATGCCCGGCGACATCCAGATCATCGTCGACACGCGCACGCTCAAGGACACGCAGGAAATCTTCGGCGGCAACATGCCCGCCGGCTGCCTGTATGCGCCGCAGACGTTCATCGACGCCAATTCCAACACCGTGCAGGCGCTGACCAACGCCATCGTGCGCGCCGACAAGTGGATTCAGAAGGCCGGCCCCGAGGAAATCGCCAAGGTCGTGCCCGAAACCTACCTGCTGGGCGATCCGGCCATCTACAAGGCCGCGCTCGGCAAGAGCATGGAAGGCCTGTCGCCGGACGGCATGATCCCCGAAGACGGCGCGGCCACCGCGCTCAAGGCGCTGGCCGCCTACCAGGCTGACTTCAACGGCTCAAAGGTCGATCCGTCGAAGGTGTGGACCAACGATTTCGCGCGCCGCGCCAACGAGAAGTATGCCAATGGCTGAAGCCGCGCTGTCGCTGGAAAACATAAGTTGCACCTTTGTCTCGCGTGACGACCGGTCGCAGCGCTACACCGCGGTCAGCGACACGACCCTGGCCATCGCGCCGGGCGAGTTCGTGTCCGTGGTGGGCCCGACCGGTTGCGGCAAGTCCACGTTGCTCAACGTCAGCGCCGGCCTGTTGGCGCCGTCGTCGGGGCAGGTGAAGGTCTTTGGCCAGCCGCTGGTTGGCATCAACGAACGTGCGGGCTACATGTTCCAGGGCGAGGCGCTTCTCCCCTGGCGCAGCGCGCTGGACAACGTCATCGCCGGCCTGGAGTTCGCCAACGTACCCCGCGCCGAGGCGTTGGACCGCGGACGTGAATGGATGCGCCGCGTCGGCCTGGGCGGTTTCGAGGGCCGATATCCGCATCAGATGTCGGGCGGCATGCGCAAACGCGCCATGCTGGCGCAGACGCTGATCCGCGACCCCGACATCATCCTCATGGACGAACCGTTCTCGGCGTTGGACATTCAGACGCGTCAGCTCATGGAGAACGAGGTCCTGGACCTGTGGATGGCCAAGCGCAAGGCGGTGCTGTTCATCACCCATGACCTGGACGAAGCCATCGCCATGAGCGACCGCGTGATCGTGCTGTCCGCCGGTCCGGGCACCCATCCCATCGGAGAATTTGCCATCGATCTGCCGCGTCCGCGTGACGTGGCCGAAGTGCGCATCGACCCGCGTTTCGTCGAGCTGCATGCCGCCATCTGGGGCGTGCTGCGCGAGGAAGTGCTCAAGGGCTATGCCCAACAGAAGCGAGCCTGAGCCATGCCCAAACTGAACAAATCCGGTTCCGGCAGCCTGCGCGTCTGGCAATTGCTGCTGCTCGTCATCATCCTGGCCGTCTGGCATTTTGCGTCGCGCGATCCGAAGGTCGCCTTTTTCTTCGGCGAACCGCTGAAGGTGTGGGGGCGCATCTGGGCGTGGTTCGTCACCAACGCCGACATCTACAACCACTTGGCCGTGACGCTGACCGAGACCGTGCTGGCGTTCTTCATCGGCACGATCGCGGGCCTGGCTTTCGGCTTGTGGCTCGGGCTGTCGCCGCGCGCCAGCGCAATCCTGGATCCCTACATCAAGGCAGCCAACTCGATGCCGCGCGTCATCCTGGCGCCCATCTTCGGCATGTGGTTCGGCCTGGGCATCTGGTCCAAGGTGGCGCTGGCCGTGACGCTGGTGTTCTTCATCGTGTTCTTCAACGTCTATCAAGGCGTGCGCGAAGTCAGCCCCACCTTGCTGGACAACGCCCGCATGCTGGGCGCACGCAAGCGCCAGCTGCTGCGTCACGTGTACCTGCCGTCGGCTACGAGCTGGGTGTTCTCCAGCCTGCACACCTCGGTGGGTCTTGCGTTCGTGGGCGCGGTCGTCGGCGAATACCTGGGGTCGGCAAGCGGCGTGGGCTATCTGATCCTGCAGGCCGAAGGCACGTTCGACGTGAACACCGTGTTTGCCGGCATCATCGTGCTGACCGCCTTTGCGCTGATCCTGGACACCATCGTCGGCGTTGGCGAGAAGCGCTTGATGAAGTGGCAGCCCAAGTCGGGCGAAACCGAAAAGCTGTAATCCGCCTTGGGTCGCGCTGCCGGGCTCAGGCCCGGAGCGCGCCCTGGCTGCGCAGCCAGGCGGTCAGGCTGTCGAAGGCGTCGCGGGCGCCTTGCAGCGCCTGTTCCTCGCGGCCCGCCGCGCCGGCCCCGCTGTCCAGGTACAGCAGAAATTCCTTCCACAGCGGTCCCACCTGCTCGCCATACCCGCGCAAGTAGCGCTGGGGCAAGTCGGGCGCCACCGCCTGCAGGCGCTTGGCCAGGAAACGGCCGCCCAACTGCGACCCTTCGACAACGTACGCGACGCCTAGTGCGTAGGCGTCGGGCGCCTCTATCTGCGGCGGCTGTGCGCAATGCACGACGGGCGCGGGGTCGCCCGCCGCCTTCAGGTCTTCATGCAGCCAGGCGGTCTTGCCGGCCCGCTCAGGGGCGCGCAGCGACGCCGGCCAGTCCAGTTGCCAGAGCTGTTGCTCCAACGGTTCCAGCCATCCCAGCAGCGCGCGCAGATAGGCCAGATAATGGCCGCGGTCGACATGGTCTTCGGCCAGCGCCAGACCCTGGTCCAGTGTTTCGTGACGTTCGCGGGTGCCTTCGCGCAGCACCTGATGGACGGGAGAAATCATGGGGCTCGTGACGTGAAGAGTTGGTGGAACGGTTAAACCGGCGACATCAAGCCGGTGATATTACGGCGGCGGGTTACGGCGGCGGGTTACGCCGGCAGATGCAGCGACCAGCAGCGATCCTGACGCTCCAGCCGCCAGCCCGAAGCGGACGCCAGCAGCTCGATTTCCTGCGGATCAAAAGCCGGCGGCTTGTCCGAGGCCGGTGCGCCTTCGGGCACGCGGGCACGCCACACGCCGGGCTCGGACGCGTCCACTTCGAGCTGCGCATCCGCGGGCACCAGCGGCAACAGGCACAACAGCCATGCCAGGACCAGATATCGTGTGCTGAACAACGGCACGTCGGCGTGCGCCACCTGCTCGGGCCAGCGGATGCCGTGGCTCGCCAGCAGCAGGTGCGAGAACATCAGTTTGCGGCAGTCATGCAGCAGGTCGCCGCTGGACGTCATGGCGCCGCCATCGCTCAGCCAACCATCCAGCTCGCGCACCACGCCCACGCTTTCGTCGAGCATGTCGGAAAGATCGCCGGCAAGCCGCTCGCAGCGCTGCTGGACGGCTTCGCCGGTGGTGCCTTCAGGCGCCTGGCGCAGCATGGCGGCCGCGAGCGAGGCGCTGGACAGCGGGCCCAGCACTTCATGGCGCAGCACGGGGAAGATCTGGCTGAGCACCTTGAGCTGCACGCCCTTTGCGGCCAGCAGGCCAAGGGTGTCGGATTGCATCATGAAAGAACCGTCAGTTGGCCTCGTGCAGAATGGCCAGGAGCGCGTCGGGGTCCGCCGGCTTTTCGATCCATCCAGTGAAGATGCCGTTGATGGCATCGCGTCGTTCGTGCCGCGCCAGGCCGCTCAGCGCATAGATGCGCGGCGGGTTGGCGCGTTCGCGCAGGCGCTTGGCCAGCTCGTAGCCGTCCATGTCGGGCAGCAGGATGTCCAGCAGCACGGCATCCGGCGCGAACGTGTTGACCAGCTCCAGGGCTTCGGCCCCGGTGGCGGCGCACCGCGTCTCCAGGTTTGAAAGCGCCAGGAACTCGGCCAGCAGTTCCGATCCCATTTCGTTGTCGTCCACCAGCAGGACCCGCATGGCGCGCACTTCGTTCAAGTTATGTCTCCCAGGTTCAAGAGGGGGTTGCTTCAGGCATGGCGCGGGGCAGCGTGACCGTGAAGATGACGAGCCCGTCGCGGCATTGGACGGCAATGTCGCCGCCGTGGTCGCGCACGACCTGCTCGGCAATGTACAGGCCCAGCCCCAGGCCGGAGCGGTTGCGCGACTGGCCCACCGATTCCGGCTTGAAGGGCGAGAACAGGTGCGCGAGCACGTCTTCGGCGATCGGGCCGCCATGGTTGATGACGCTGAGCGTAATGCCGTCATCGGTTTTTGCGGCGGTCACCATGATGGGCTGGCGGGGCGCGCCGTGCTGACGCGCATTGCCCATCAGATTGGTCACCACCTGCGCGATACGGTCGGTATCGGCCATGAGCATCAGGCCGTCCGGCACGTCGGGTTCGATGCGCAGGCCGGGGTAGGCCTGGCGCTTTTCCTCGATCAGGCCGTTCACCAGTGCCGACAGGTCGCACAGCCGCTTTTCAATGCCCAGCCCCAGGCCGCCTTGCAGGCGCGACAGGTCCAGCACCTGCGATATCAGGCGCTGCATCCGGCCGCTGGAATAGCGGATGCGCTCGCCCATGCGCGCGCCGGTATCGGTGCGGGACAGCAGGGTCGCGGCCATGGAGATGGATTGCAGCGGGTCGCGCAGGTCGTGGCCCAGCATGGCCAGCAGCGCGGTGCGGGCGCGGTCGACGTCGGCGGCGCGGCTGGTCGAAATGTGCGAGAGCTCGTCACGCAGGTTGTCCACGGCCTCAAGCTCCCCAGGCAGCCAGGGAAGACAGACTCCGCGTACGACCTCGCGCCAGGCTTCGAACGAGCCGCGTGGGGTCAGCCGCGGGCCGAGGCTGCCGACCGCGTACTGCTTTTCCGGCTTGCCGCCCCACACGAGGGTCTCGATCTGCTCCTTGCGCAACCAGACCAGCCAGCCATTGTTCATGGGGTCGAACTTGCACGCGAGCAGGCCCGCGTACGGGACGATTTCGGTCTGCAATTCGGGGTAGTCGCGCGCGATGTTGGTGGTGTGCACCACGCGCTGTCCGCTCTGGTCCAGCGCGTTCAGGATGCCCGCCAGTTCGCCGCGCGGCGCAATGCCGCCAAACACTGTGACGCTGTTGCTCCAGAGGCACAGCGCGGCATCGTTCGGGACCAGCGACGCCGGCGTCTCACCGCCCTGCGACAGCGCCTGATGCACGTTTTCAGAGGCCGACACGCGCTCGACAAGCTTGCTGACCAGCGCGGCGTTCTGGCGGGACTGCTCGGCCCGCTCATTGGCTTCGATGCCGGACACCGTGGCTGCAACGACCTGCGCCATCGCCTCGCACGCCAGGCGGGCGGGGTAGGGCACGGCCCGCGGCGTGTGATGGTGGCAGGCGATCATGCCCCACAGGCGCCCGCCGATGACCAGCGACAGGCTCATAGACGCCCGTACCCCCATGTTCGCCATGTATTCCAGGTGAACGGGCGACACGCTGCGCAAGACCGAGAAGCTCAAGTCGAGCGGTTGGGAATCCGGCGAAGGGGCGCTCAGCACGCGCACCGGGTGGTAGGTCGCATCGGCGATCAGGCGCAGGGTGCTTACCGTATAGAGCCGGCGCGCCTGCGCCGGAATGTCGCCGGCCGGATAGCGGCGGCCCACCCAGTCGTCCAGGTCGGCGCGTCGCTGTTCAGCCACGATCTCGCCGCTGTCGTCGGGATGGAAGCGATACGCCATCACCCGGTCAAAGCCCGTGGCGCGCTGCACTTCGCGCACCATGCTGTCCAGGAGCGCGGGAATGTCACGCTGCCGGCGCACGCGCTCGATGCTGCGGTAGATGCGCTCGGGCGCGGCAATGCCGACGCCGTCGGCCCGGCGCTCGAGTTCGACAATCGTCAGCCCATCGACATTGCGATGGCCGATCACGTCATAGGTGGCGCGATCCAGCGTGATGGTCAGCGGATCGAAAATGGGGTCGGGGTTACCGAGCCACGTGGACAGGCAGTACGCAAGGCCCGGCGGCAACGCCTCAGGCGCGCAAGGCTGGTCCAGCGTCAGGCAGGTGTCGAGCAACTGGGCGGCATTCTCGCTGGCGTAACGCAGCGTGCCGTCGGGATCGAACGCGAGCAGGGCCCCCAGCGGCTGGATGGCGCCCGGTATGTGTATCGGTTCGCTGTCGCAATTGGCGAGAGTGAGTTGGGGGTAGGATTCGGTGGGCGCATTCATGCGAGTGAGATACCGTGGACGCGCAAGTGTGTTGCCATTATGTCAAAGATATTGTGAGAATGTGTGCATTTGCTGCCCCCTACCTTCCGGAGTTCGCATGGCCCGTTTGCCCTACGCTGATCTGACTCATCCCGAAGCACGGCCCCTGGTGGAAAACATTGTCGCGCAGCGGGGCAGTGTGTTGCATCTGTATCAGATGCTGCTGCACAGTCCCGCGGTGGCCGGCGGCTGGCTGAATTACCTGACGTCGATCCGGCAACTCAGCACGTTGCCGGGCGATCTGCGCGAGCTCGTCATCATGCGGGTGGCGGCCATCAACGGAGCGCCCTACGAGGCCGACCAGCATGCGCCGATCGCGTTGAAGGAAGGCGTATCCCCGGCGCAGCTGGACGCGCTGGATGCGTGGGAAACCTCGGGTCTGTTCAGCGAACGCGAACGGGCGGTGCTGGCCTACACGGACGCCATGACGCGTCACGTGCAGGTTCCCGAGGCGGTGTTCGACGCCGTCCGGGCGGCCATGGGGTCGGAAAAGCTGGTGGTCGAGCTGACGGCGACAGTCGCCGCGTACAACATGGTATCGCGGTTCCTGGAAGCGCTGCAGGTGCACTCTCACGATCACCGCTAGGCAAGGGCGCGCGGACAGCAACCGCGCGCCGCATTGACTCAGCCTCGCTGCGCGTCGATCAGGGCGTCCAGCTTGATGGCGTCGGCCACGAACAGGCGGATCCCCTCGGACAGTTTTTCGCTGGCCATCGCATCGTCGTTGAGCAGCGTGCGGAACGTCACTTCGTCCGCGCCGATGCGCGCAATGTCGCCGCGCGTGTCGTCAGCGCGAAGCTGGGCGGGCGCGTCGCCTTCGGTGGCGGCCAGCTTGTTCAGCAGGTCCGGACTGATCGTCAGCAGGTCGCAGCCGGACAACGCAAGGATCTGACCCACGTTGCGGAAGCTCGCGCCCATGATCTCGGTCGGGATTTCAAAGTGCTTGTAGTAGCGGTAGATATTGGTGACGGACTGAACCCCCGGGTCACGCGCGCCCGTGTTGTCGTCTTCGACCCAGTTCGCGCCGGCCGATTTCTTGTGCCAGTCGTAGATGCGGCCGACGAAAGGCGAAATGAGCTGCACGTGCGCATCGGCGCAGGCGACCGCCTGGGGCAGCGAGAAGAGCAGGGTCAGGTTGCAGCGGACGCCCTCAGACTGCAAAACCCGGGCGGCCTGGATGCCTTCCCAGGTGGACGCAATCTTGATCAGCACGCGTTCGCGCGGGATGCCGGCGGCTTCGTACAGGGCGATCAGGCCGCGGGCGCGTTCGATGGTGCCGCGGGTGTCAAAGGACAGGCGGGCGTCCACTTCGGTGGACACGCGGCCCGGCACGATGTCCAGGATCGCGCGGCCGAAGGCGACCAGCAGGCGATCCATGAGCTCGGCGGTGGAGGCGCCGCGGTGTTCCCGCGCGGTCTTTTCCAGCAGCGGGCGGTAGGCGTCCTGCTGGACGGCCTTCAGAATCAGGGACGGGTTGGTGGTCGCGTCGGTGGGACGCAACGCCTTCATGGCTTCGAAATCGCCGGTGTCGGCAACAACGGTGGTGTGGTCACGCAGGGCGTCAAGTTGGCTGGGCATGGACTTATACGACTCGCAGCTGGCTAGGGTTGAAGGTGCTGCTAGCGTATCACCGACGCTGCCAGGCCGCAGTCCGCCGCAAGGGCGAGGGGCGCTGATTGCAGGCCGCGCAACGGCGCGGCAAAACGGCCGAAAAACCCGGTTTCGGCCTTATTTGGCGCGGTTCTCCGGGAAAAACGGCCGCTCGAGGTATAATCCGAAGGTTTGATTATCGATTCTAAAACCGGGGTTTACTGTGCTGCCGCAACTCTTTCCCGAGGGGATCAACCGCTTCCCTCCTGCAATTCTGGCTCTGGCGGACGGTACCATTTTTCGAGGCGTGTCGATCGGTGCGCCTGGCCATACCGTTGCCGAAGTGGTGTTCAACACCGCGATGACCGGGTACCAGGAAATTCTCACCGATCCCAGCTATAGCGGTCAGATTGTCACGCTGACCTATCCGCACATCGGCAACACCGGCGTCAACGCCGAAGACGTGGAATCCAATCGCGTCTATGCCGCCGGCCTGGTGGTACGCGACTGCCCCGCCCGCGTGTCGAACTTCCGTTCCACGCAATCCTTGCCCGACTACCTGACCGAGCAGGGCATCGTTGCCATTTCCGGCATCGACACCCGCAAGCTCACGCGCATCCTGCGCGAAAAGGGCGCCCAGGGCGCGTGCATCTTCGTGGGTTCCGACGCCGAGCGCGCCGTTGAACTCGCCCGCGGCTTTCCCGGCATGGCCGGCCAGGATCTGGCCAAGGTCGTGTCCATCAAGGAAAGCACCGGCTGGACCGAAGGCACCTGGCAGCTCGAAGGCGGGTTCACGTCGCCCGACCAGTCCAAGTTCCACGTGGTCGCCTATGACTACGGCGTGAAGAGCAACATTCTGCGTCTCCTGGCCGACCGTGGCTGCCGCATCACGCTGGTGCCGGCCCAGACCTCCGCCGAAGACGTCTTCAAGCTCAATCCCGATGGCGTGTTCCTGTCCAACGGCCCCGGCGACCCCGAGCCCTGCGACTACGCCATCGACGCCACCCGCGCCTTCCTGGACAAGAAGCTGCCGGTGTTTGGCATCTGCCTGGGCCACCAGATCATGGGCCTGGCGGTGGGCGGCAAGACCGTCAAGATGAAGACCGGCCATCACGGCGCCAACCATCCGGTGCAGGACCTCGCGTCCAAGCGCGTGTTCATCACCAGCCAGAACCACGGTTTCGGTGTCGACGCAGCCAGCCTGCCCGCCAACGCGCGCGTGACGCACGTCTCGCTGTTCGACGGCACGCTGCAAGGCTTCGAGCTCACCGACCGCCCGGCCTTCTGCTTCCAGGGTCACCCCGAAGCCAGCCCGGGTCCGCACGACATCCTCGAGCTGTTCGACAAGTTCATCAGCCTGATGTCCGGCCAAAAGTAAAGACTGCATCATGCCCAAGCGTACAGACCTAAAAAGCATTCTCATCATCGGCGCCGGCCCCATCATCATCGGGCAGGCCTGCGAATTCGACTACTCCGGCGCGCAAGCTTGCAAGGCGCTCAAGGCCGAGGGCTACCGCACCATCCTGGTGAACAGCAACCCGGCCACGATCATGACGGACCCGGAAACGGCCGACGTCACCTACATCGAGCCCATCACCTGGCAAGCCGTCGAAAAAATCATCGAGCGTGAAAAGCCCGATGCGCTGTTGCCCACGATGGGCGGCCAGACCGCGCTCAATTGCGCGCTGGACCTGGCCCACCATGGCGTGCTCAAGAAGCACAACGTGGAACTCATCGGCGCCAACGAGCACGCCATCGAAAAGGCCGAAGACCGCCAGAAGTTCAAACAGGCCATGACCGACATCGGCCTGGAATCGGCCAAGTCGGGCGTCGCCCACAGTATGGACGAAGCCTGGGAAGTGCAGCGCCGCATCGCGGCCGAAGTCGGCACCTCCGGTTTCCCCGCGGTCATCCGCCCCAGCTTCACGATGGGCGGTTCGGGCGGCGGCATTGCCTACAACGCCGAAGAATTCGAAACCATCTGCCGCCGCGGCCTGGAAGCCTCGCCCACCAGCGAACTCCTGATCGAAGAGTCGCTGCTCGGCTGGAAGGAATTCGAGATGGAAGTGGTCCGCGACAAGGCGGACAACTGCATCATCGTCTGCTCCATCGAAAACCTGGACCCGATGGGCGTCCACACGGGCGACTCCATCACCGTCGCGCCGGCCCAGACGCTGACCGACAAGGAATACCAGATCATGCGTAACGCATCGATCGCGGTATTGCGCGAGATCGGCGTGGATACGGGCGGCTCGAACGTGCAGTTCGCCGTCAATCCCAAGAACGGCCGCATGATCGTCATCGAGATGAACCCGCGCGTGTCGCGTTCGTCGGCGCTGGCATCCAAGGCCACCGGTTTCCCCATCGCCAAGGTCGCCGCGCGCCTGGCAGTCGGCTACACGCTCGACGAGCTGCGCAACGAGATCACCGGCGGCGCCACGCCGGCTTCGTTCGAACCCACGATCGACTACGTGGTCACCAAGGTGCCGCGTTTCGCATTTGAAAAATTCCCCACCGCCGACGCGCGCCTGACCACCCAGATGAAGTCCGTGGGTGAAGTCATGGCCATCGGCCGCACCTTCCAGGAATCGTTCCAGAAGGCGCTGCGTGGCCTGGAAGTGGGCGTCGACGGCCTGAACCAGAAGACCACCGACCGCGAAAAGCTGCAGGTCGAGCTGGGCGAACCCGGTCCGGAACGCATCTGGTACGTGGGCGACGCCTTCGCGCAAGGCTTCACGCTGGACGAAGTGCACAACATCACGCACATCGACCCGTGGTTCCTTTCGCAGATCAAGGAAATCGTCGACATCGAGCTGGCGCTCGAGCAAAAGACGCTGGCCGACCTGGACTACGCCACGCTGTTCGAACTGAAGCGCCGCGGTTTCTCCGACCGCCGCCTCGCGTTCCTGCTGGATTCCTCGGAATCCGAAGTCCGCAAGCTGCGCCACCAGCTCAACGTGCGTCCGGTCTACAAGCGCGTCGACACCTGCGCCGCCGAATTCGCCACCCGCACCGCCTACATGTACTCCACGTACGAGGAAGAGTGCGAATCCGCCCCCACCGATCGCAAGAAGATCGTGGTGCTGGGCGGCGGCCCGAACCGGATCGGCCAGGGCATTGAATTCGACTACTGCTGCGTGCATGCCGCGCTGGCGCTGCGTGACGACGGGTACGAGACCATCATGGTCAACTGCAACCCGGAAACCGTGTCCACCGACTACGACACCTCCGACCGTCTGTACTTCGAGCCGCTGACGCTCGAAGACGTGCTGGAAATCGTCCACAAGGAAAACCCGGTCGGCATGATCGTCCAGTACGGCGGCCAGACCCCGCTGAAGCTGGCGCGCGCCCTGGAAGCCAACGGCGTGCCCATCATCGGCACCAGCCCCGAATCCATCGACGTCGCCGAAGACCGCGAGCGCTTCCAGAAGCTGCTCAACAAGCTCGGCCTGCGTCAACCGCCCAACCGCACCGCGCGCACCGAAGGCGAAGCCCTGGCCCACGCCACCGAAATCGGTTATCCGCTGGTCGTGCGTCCCAGCTACGTGCTGGGCGGCCGCGCGATGGAAATCGTGCACGAGCAGCAGGACCTCGAGCGCTACATGCGCGAAGCCGTGAAGGTCAGCAATGACTCGCCCGTGCTGCTCGACCGCTTCCTGAACAACGCCACCGAAGTCGACGTGGACTGCCTGGCCGACGGCGAAACCGTCTTCATCGGCGGCGTCATGGAACACATCGAGCAGGCCGGCGTGCACTCGGGCGACTCGGCGTGCAGCCTGCCGCCGTACTCGCTGTCGGCGGAAGTCATCGCCGAGATCAAGCGCCAGACCACGATGATGGCCAAGGCCCTGAACGTCAGCGGCCTGATGAACGTGCAGTTCGCCATCCAGGGTGGCGACGTCTACGTGCTGGAAGTGAACCCGCGCGCCTCGCGCACGGTGCCTTACGTCTCCAAGGCCACCGGTTTGCAGCTTGCCAAGATCGCCGCGCGCGCCATGGCCGGCCAGACCCTGGCAGCGCAAGGCATCACGAAGGAAGTCGTGCCGCCTTACTTCTCGGTCAAGGAAGCCGTGTTCCCGTTCGTGAAGTTCCCGGGCGTGGACACCATCCTCGGTCCGGAAATGAAGTCGACCGGCGAAGTGATGGGCGTGGGCATGAGCTTCGGCGAAGCCTTCGTGAAGTCGCAGCTTGCCGCCAGCGTGCGCCTGCCGGAGTCCGGCACGGTGTTCATCAGCGTCAAGAACCAGGACAAGGCCCGCGCCGTTGAAGTGGCTCGCGGCCTGCACACCCTGGGCTTCAAGCTGGTCGCCACGCGCGGCACGGCCGCCGAGATCGAAGCGGCCGGCATCCCGGTGCAGGTGGTCAACAAGGTCAACGAAGGCCGCCCGCACATCGTCGACATGGTCAAGAACGGCGAAATCTCGCTGGTCATCAACACTGTCGAAGAGCGCCGCAACGCCATCGCCGACTCGCGCACCATCCGCACCCAGGCGCTGGCCGCCCGCGTGACCTTCTTCACGACCATCGCCGGCGCCCGCGCCGCGGTCGAAGG
The DNA here is from genome assembly GCF_002331005.1 of Achromobacter sp. UBA2119. Classification (NCBI taxonomy): domain Bacteria; kingdom Pseudomonadati; phylum Pseudomonadota; class Betaproteobacteria; order Burkholderiales; family Alcaligenaceae; genus Achromobacter; species Achromobacter sp. UBA2119. The sequence continues at coordinate 723,419 of NZ_DCYD01000015.1, forward strand.
CATGCAGTATCTGCGCCAGGGCCTCGGCCTGCAGGTGTACCCGCTGCAAGAGCTTCACGCTTCCCTGCAGAAGTAAGCCGGCAGATCACAATTAGGGCACGCGAAAGCGTGCCCTAATTTTTTGCAACGCGACAACAGGCAGGTCAGGACATGGACAAAGTCTTCATTACCGGCGCCAGCAGCGGCCTGGGGCGCGCCCTGGCGCAGCAGTACGCAGCCAAGGGCGCCACGCTGGGCTTGCTGGGCCGCCGCGAGGAAGCGCTGCGCGAACTGGCCGCCAGCCTGCCGGGTGAGCATCGCTGCTATGCCGTGGACGTGCGCGACCGCACGGCGCTGCACGCCGCGGCGCAGGACTTCATCGCGTTCTGCGAGGGCAGGGTGGATGTGGTCATCGCCAGCGCCGGCATCAGCGCCGGCACGCTGACCGACCACGGCGAGGATTTCGACGTCTTCAAGGCCATCGTCGACACCAATCTTCTGGCCACCGTGTCTACGTTCGAACCCTTCATCGCGCCGATGCGCGCGGCGGGGGCAGGGCGCCTGGTCGGGATCGCCAGCGTGGCGGGCATACGCGGCCTGCCCGGAGCCGGCGCTTACAGCGCGTCCAAATCGGCGGTGGTGACCTATTGCGAAAGCCTGCGGCTGGAACTGGCCGCGCAGGGCATCAGCGTCGTGACGATCGCGCCCGGCTATATCAAGACGGCGATGACGGCGCATAACCCGTACTCGATGCCCTTCCTGATGGAAGCCGACGCCTTCGCCACCCGCGCGCACGCGGCAATCAGCCGGGGGACTAGCTACACAGTGATTCCGTGGCAAATGGGCGTGGTAGCCAAGCTGATGCGGCTGCTGCCCAATGCCGTCTACGACAGGCTGGCCCGCAACGCCCCGCGCAAGCCGCGCAAGACGGTGTGAGGCCAGCCGTCCGGCGCGCGCCGGACGGGGGCAGGCATGTCCCTCAAGGCACCACGTCGTCGCCCACTTCGGCGGCGATGTGCGTCACGTCACCCCAATCCAGCACTTCCCATTTACGGCCGTCAACGCCGACGCGGTTGATGCTGACATTGAGCAGGGCCGCGTCGCGCGGCGCATTCAGCGGCACGCCCGATGCATGGCGCCAAATGATGTCCAGCACGCCGCCATGGGTGAACATCAGGATGCGCTCGCCCTCATGGCGGCTGGCGATATCGTCCACGGTGCTGATGACGCGCGATTGAAACTGCCCGAGCGATTCGCCGCCGTCCAGTGGGCGCAGCGGATCGCGGCTCTTCCATGCCGCCGCGGCTTCCGGCGCCAGGACGTCGATGCGCTCATGGTCCAGGCCTTCCAGCACCCCAAAGCCCCGCTCGCGGATGCCGGGTTCCACGCGTACACGCAGGCCAAGCTGCTCCGACACAGGCACGGCCGTCGCGTGCGCGCGTTGCAGGTCGCTGCTGTAGATCGCGTGGATCGGCGTGTGCTTGGCCTCTTCGTGCAGGCGCGCGGCCAGCAGGCTGGCCTGGTTGACGCCGAATTCGTTCAGGGGGATGTCTTGCCAGCCTTGCAGGCGCCGCTGGCGATTCCAGTCGGTTTCGCCGTGGCGGATGAACCAGATTTCAGTCATTGCAGTCTTGTTGCGGGGATTGAGCCTTATGCCTGGACCGGCGCGATGGGCGCGCGCGGCTTCCAGATGGCTTGAATGATCGAGCTTAACGCGACCAGCGCGGGCTCGCTAGCGCGTTCGTAAGGCAGCATGAAGCCCAGCACCGCGTCGACGCGCGCCTGGCCCCACACGATGAAGTCGCTGGACGCGGCACCCGCCAGCGCGGTTTCCTCGCGGAGCAGCGCGCAGCCCGCGCCGGCCCGCACCAGCGCGTCCAGGTTGGCCTGATCGTCGTTCTGCATGACGATGCGCGGCGACAGCCCGTGGCGCTCGAACATATCGCGCAGCAACAGATGCGTGTGGCTGCCGGACGGACCGTCCAGCCACGGCAGTTGCGCCACCTCGCGCCAGCCGCCGCGTTTGAGCACCGCCGCGTGCTCGGCGGGCATCGCAATCCGATAACGCACGCTGCGCAGCGGCTGCCACAACACGCCGCGCGGCGCGTTGGCCGCGATGGTCAGCGCGGCGGGCAGGCGGCCGGTACTGACCTGTTCGGCCAGCGCCGCAGCGGGCTGGGTCTGGGTCTTCAGTTCAACCAGCGGCAGGCGCTGCGTGACGGCCGAGGCCAGCTCCCCCAAGCGCAGGAAATCGGGCTTTTCGCTGGGAACACCCAGCTCGACAACGCCATGCAGATTGCCCTGCAACTGCTGGGCTTCGGACTTGAATTGCGCGCCCAGCACCAGCAGCGATTCCGCCGTCGGCAGCAGCACTTCGCCCGCCTTGGCCAAGGCAAGCCGGCCGCCGCTGCGGTCGAACAGCGCGACGCCCAGGCTCTGCTCCAGCGCCTTGATCTGCGCGGTCACGGCGGGCTGCGTCAACGACAGCGCCTCGGCCGCCTTCGTCAGGTTGCCCAATCGGGCAACCGTGACGAAGGCGCGGATCTGGTAGATTTCCATGGCCGCGAGTGTAGGTCAGGCGGCCAGCAGCCGCACCTGTGTCGGCTCCAGTCCCACCGACACCGGCGCGCCCGCCGGAAACGGCGACAGGCCGGCCAGATGCGCCTGATCGGCCGTCAGCCGCTGCTCTCCAACCTGCACCTGATAGCGCGTGAATTCGCCCAGAAACTCGCTGCTTTCCACGACGCCCGGCAGCCAGACATAACGCGCATCGCCCAGGCCATCCGCCATCTCGATCTGCACCGTGTGGGGCCGAAAGCTCGCCGCCAGCCGCGTGGCTGCGGGCGCCTCGCCCGTCAGCGGCAGGTGCAGGTCGCCCACGCCGTCCACCGCCAGCGTCACGCTGCTGCTGGTGCGCTCGCGCACATTGCCTTCCAGCACATTCATCGTGCCCACGAAATTCGCCACGAAGCGGTTCACGGGGTAGTCGAACAGCGTGCTCGGCGCGCCGATCTGCTGCACCACGCCGTGATCCAGCACCGCCATCCGGTCGGCGGTGGTCATCGCTTCTTCCTGGTCGTGCGTGACGAAGATCGTCGTGATGCCCAGGCGGCGCTGCAGGCTCAGAAGGTCCTGGCGCATCTGCACGCGCAGCTTCTTGTCCAGGTTGGACAGCGGTTCGTCCAGCAACAGCACCTGCGGTTCGATCACGATGGTGCGCGCCAGCGCCACGCGCTGCTGCTGCCCGCCCGAAAGCTGGTTGGGACGCCGCTTGGCATATTGCGACAGCCCCACCAGATCGAGCGCGGCTTCCACCTTGGTGCGGATCTCGGCGCGCGGCAGCTTGCGCTCGACCAGGCCGAACGCCACGTTGTCCCACACCGTCATGTGCGGCCACAGCGCATAGTTCTGGAACACCATGCCGATGTTCCGATGCCAGGGCGGGGTCCCGCTGATGTCCTTGCCGTCCACCAGCAACTGGCCTGCGCTGTGGCGGTTGAATCCCGCGATCAACCGCAGCAGGGTGGACTTGCCCGACCCCGACGGCCCGAGCAGCGCGAAGAACTCGCCCGGCTCGATGCTGATGCTGACGTCCTTCAGCACTTCGGTCTTGCCGTACGAGAGCTGGATGTTGCGGCATTCGACGCTGACTTTCTTCATGCGGATTCCCCTTCATTGCGCGCCGGTTGCTGGCGCTTCGATGCGCGGTCCACCAGCAGGTGCGATACGTAAGTGCCGATACCCACGGCGACCACCGCCAGGACGCCAAGCGCGGCGCCCGGTCCGCGGCCCGCCGCGCTCTGCATGTACAGATAGATGCCGTAGCTCATGGGCGCCTGGCTGTCCTTGGTCACCAGCATGATGGTGGCCGACAGTTCCACGGCGGCCGTCACAAAGCTGGTCACGAACCCGGCCAGCATGCCGCCCGCCATCAGCGGCACCACGACGCGTCGGATCGTGCTCATGCGCGTGGCGCCCAGCGACTGGGCCGCCTCTTCTAGCGACACGTGGATCTGCTGCAACGCCGCTACGCACGAACGCAGCGCGTACGGCAAACGCCGCACGGAGTAGGCGAGCATGATGATGATCCAGGAGGACGTCAGCATCGTGCCCGTGCCAGGCAGCTCGATGCCGCGGAAGGTGCGCAGAAAGCCGATGGCCAGCACGATGCCCGGAATCGCCAGCGCTGCGGACGCCAGAAAATCCAGCCACTGCCGTGCCGGCAGCCGGGTGCGCAGCATCAGGTAGGCGATCGCGGTGCCCAGGATCACGTCGATGCCCGCGGCAAGGCCGCAATACAGCAGCGTGTTGGCGATCATGCCCTGCGATTCCGAGAACACGGCTGAGTAGTGGGCCAGCGTGTACCCGTCCGGCAGCGGCGCATAGCTCCAGACGCTGGCCAGCGACAGCAGCAGCACGCCGATGTGCGGCGACAGCACCAGCAGCAGCACCAGGATGATCCAGCCATACGCCAGCACGCTTTCCATCGGACCCAGCTTGCGCGTCTGGATGGAATTGCCGCCCTTTTGCAGCGTGGAGTAGTCGCGTCCCTTGAGCACGCGCGCCGACAGCCACAGCGCCAGGATCGAAAATCCCACCATGATCACGCTGATCACATAGCCCAGCGGATCCTCCAGCCCCACCTGCGTGATGCGCAGGTACGCTTGCGGCGCCAGCATGTTGGTCGTGCCCAGCACCAGGGGCGTGCCCAGGTCGTCGAACACCTTCACGAACACCAGCGACGCGCCCGCCACATAGCCGGGCAGGGCGAGCGGAAAGATCACACGCCGGAACAGCCGGAACCCGCGCGAACCCAGGTTGAAGGCCGCTTCTTCCATGGCCCCGTCGATGTTGCGCAGCGCCACCACGAGGTTCATCAGGATGAACGGGAAATAGTGGATGGCTTCCACGAAAATGACGCCATTCAGCCCTTCCATGAACGGAATCGTAAAGCCGAACCAGTCATTGAGCAGCAGGTTCACGCTGCCCGAACGGCCAAAGATCAGCTGCATGGCCACCGCGCCCACGAAGGGCGGCATGATGAGCGGCAGTACGCCCAGCGTCTGGATCAGCAAGGCGCCGCGAAAATCGAAGCGCACCGTGAAGTACGCCAGCGGCACCGCGATCAGGGACGCGATCAGCGCCGACCAGCCCGCCACGTACAGGCTGTTGAAGAACGCTTCCCGCATCAACGGCTGGTTGAAGAAGGCGCCGAAGTGACCGGTGGTGAAGCTGCCGTCGGCATTGACGAAGGCGCTGTGAAAGACCGTGCCCACAGGCACGGCCAGGAAAAGCAGCAGAAAGCCGAACACCAGCAGCGCCGCCAGGACGGGGCCGGCGGGCAGGCGCGAATGGCTCGAATGATTCATCGAGAGTCCCGAAAATCGTTGCCAGAAGACAGGCGCGATCCACGGCGGGCGGGGCACGCCCGCCTGCCGTGTTCAGCGCATTCAGACGATCAGAGCGCGGCGGCTTGCCGTGCCAGCTTCACGGCTTCTTCGTAGTTGGCGCGCGCGCGGCCATTCCACTCGCCTTCAAGCTGCGTGATCTGCTGGTTGACGGCCGCGTCCTTCTTGTTGCCGGCGAAGATCGCCAGGAACGCGGGGTCGGCCGCCTTCTTGCTGTCGATCAGCGGCGCCCAGGCCAGCTTGCGTGCCTGGTCCAGCAATTCGGCTGCCTTGCCGCTCTTGGCCTTGTCGCCCAGCTTGGCCTCGGCGTCGTAGATGGCCTTGGTGGCCGCTTGCAATTCCTTCAGCCGGAACGTGACGGTCTGGTCGTACAGCGATTGCACGACGTAGTAGCGCGACTGCGACAGGTCCGCGTCGAAATGAACCTTGCTGCGCTTGGCGATTTCCGCCGGGTCGGGATAGCCGGGCGGAATCTTGCCGGCCAGCGCGGAGTAGGGCAGCACCGGCAACCGCGAGATCTTCGGCTCCAGCAGCAGCTCCTGGCCCGCCTGGCTCAGCGTGAAGGCGATGAATTTCTTGCCTTCCTCGCTATTCTTGGCGCCCTCGATCAACGCGATGTTCGCCGGGACGATGGCGGTCTCGGACGGATAGACGAACTCAACGGGGAATTTGGAGTACTTGCTCGACAGCCCGAAGAAGTCGATGACCGGTCCGGCGCCGAACTGGCCGTTGTTCACGCCGTCGGGCACGCCGAACGAGCGCTCGGTGACGGCGCTGCTGTTGCCCGACATGCGCAAAAGCGTGTTCCAGCCGTCATCCCAGCCTTCGCCTTGCAGGATGGTTTCCACGGTCAGGTGCATCGTGCCCGAACGCGAGGGCGACGTGATGCCCACGTGGCCGAACCACTTGGGCGACAACAGATCCTTCCACTCGACGGGCGCGGGAATCTTGTGCGCCGCGATGTACCGGGTGTTGTAGATAATGCCGTAGCCCGCCAGCGCCTGGCCCAGATACATGCCGCCCGGATCGTTGATGGGATAGCTGCCGATCTTGTCCGGCACATCCTTGTTCGCGATGTCGGCCGACTTGGCCAGCAGCTTGTCGCGTCCCAACACCTCGAACGCATCGGGCGCGCTGGCCCAGAAGACCTCGGGGCGCTGACCCGCTGGCGTCTCCCGCACGAAGGCGATCCCCGACACCGTGTTCTTGTTCAGGATTTCCAGCGTGATGCCGGGATTGGCTTTCTCGAAAGCGGTCTTGTAGGCCTGGGTCAGGTCCTTGGGGAACGACGTGATCACCGTGACGGTGCCGGCCAGGGCCGGCGCCGCGCAAACGGCCAGCAGCGCCCCGGCAAGGGCTGTGCGCATTGCGTGCATGGTTTGTCTCCGTGGTTTTAGATTTGTCTGGAGACAGTACCGGCACGCCCGCCAAGCGTCCAATCAGAAATTTTGATGCGCGCCATCAGTGACGGCGCCGCGATGCTCGCCCGGAATCAGGCCGTGGCCGACACGCCGCCGCCCTGAGACCCGCCGCTGCTTTGGGCCGCACGCGCCTGCATTGCCAAGACTTGTGCGATCTGCCCTTGGATCTGCACGGCCTGCGCGTTCAGCGCCATCACCTGTTGCGCCTTCATCTCGGCCGACATGCCGCTCGCCTGCACCTTGGCGATCTGGTCCATGATGCGCTTGAGCTGCTTCTGCAACTCTTTGATCTGGCGGGTGTATTCGTCTTCGTTGTCGGTTTCTTCCGCAGCCTGCGCGGTCGCCACCTTGCTGGCGCCAGGCGTATTGACGCGGATCTTGCCTTCAGCGGTCACCGAGACGGCCTCCTGCCCCGAGGCATTTTTCGCTTCCTTGTTGGCCTGAATCTTTTCGGCCCACATGTCGGCAAGGCTGCCGATGCGGGAGGTGCCGCTGATGCTGTTGATCGCCATGACTGTTCCTTTGCCTGGGGATTTCGGGGTTTCCTCTAGTACGGCAATCCGGCGGCAAAACTTAAACGTTGCCCCCGTTTGATGGCCCCCTTTACACTGGCGCCCGCTCGCAGTCTGAAACCCTAATCCGTACCATCCCCCGGGGAATCCATGTCCAATTCCTACTTTCCGCGCTGGCGCCTGGCGGACGACGCCGAGCCCGGCGTCATCATCGCGCCCGATGAACGGCTGTCCTGGCCCAAAAACGTGGCCATGGGTGCCCAGCACGTCGTTGCGATGTTCGGCTCGACCGTGCTCGCGCCGCTGCTCATGGGTTTCGATCCCAACGTCGCCATCCTGATGTCGGGCATCGGCACGCTGATCTTCTTCCTGTTCGTGGGCGGACGCGTGCCCAGCTACCTGGGTTCCAGCTTTGCATTCATCGGCGGCGTGATCGCGGTGACCGGCTATGCCGGCGGGGGCGCCAACGCCAACATCGGCGTGGCGCTGGGCGCCATCATCGCCTGCGGCCTGGCGTACACGTTGATCGGCGTGATCGTCTGGATCGTCAATGCGAGGGCAGGCGGTGGCGCCAACTGGATCGACACGCTGATGCCGCCCGTCGTGACGGGCGCGGTTGTCGCGGTGATCGGCCTGAACCTCGCGCCCATTGCCGCCAAGGGCGCGATGGGCGCCTCGGGTTTTGACAGCGCCATGGCCATCGTCACGATCGTCTGCGTCGGCGGCATCGCCGTCTACACGCGCGGCATGGTGCAGCGCCTGCTGATCCTGGTCGGCCTGATCCTCGCCTGCGTGGTGTACGCCGTGCTGGCCAACGGTCTGGGCCTTGGCAAGCCCATCGACTTCACCGCCGTGTCGGCCGCAGCCTGGTTCGGCCTGCCGCACTTCGCGGCGCCCGTCTTCAAGGCCGAGGCCATGGGCCTCATCGTGCCGGTCGCCATCATCCTGGTGGCCGAAAACCTGGGGCACGTGAAGGCCGTCAGCGCCATGACTGGCCGCGACCTGGACCGCTACCTCGGCCGGGCCTTCGTCGGCGACGGCGTGGCCACCATGGTGTCGGGCGCCGTCGGCGGCACGGGCGTCACGACCTACGCCGAAAACATCGGCGTGATGGCGGTCACCCGCATCTATTCCACGCTGGTGTTCGTGATTGCTGCCCTGATCGCGATCGTCCTGGGCTTCTCGCCCAAGTTCGGCGCGCTCATCCAGACGATCCCGGGACCTGTGCTGGGTGGCATGTCGGTGGTGGTCTTCGGCCTGATCGCCATTGCCGGCGCCCGTATCTGGGTCGTCAACCAGGTCGATTTCACCGACAACCGCAATCTCATCGTGGCTGCGGTCACGCTGGTGCTGGGCGCGGGCGACTTCACCATCAAGCTGGGCAACTTCACGCTGGGCGGCATCGGTACCGCCACGTTCGGCGCGATCATCCTGTACGCGCTCTTGCGGCGCACGAAGTAACGGCGACATGCGGGGCGCCGAGGCGTCCCGCATCGTGGCCCAAAGTCTATCGTTCAGTAGTTTCCTGGCCTGGGAGGCTCCCGGAAAACCCTCGGTTCGCGCGGGAGTCCGTCGGGGCCGGCAAGGCCGCAAAGCCTTTTCGGTGCGAAATCGCCGGTTTTAGCGGGTTACAGCGCCGAAATGCGCCGAAAAGGCCGTTTTCTCCGGCGGCTTGCAATTCCCGCCGAGATTGACCACAATATGACTTTGATTGCCCCGGTTCCGACCCGAGCCGGGGTTTTGTTTTGGTCGCCCGCGCCGCTCGCCAGATTTTTCCAAGCATCAAATGGCAAACAAAAGGCAAGCGCGCCGGTCCTGCGGCCTTCACCGAGAACGCTCCTTCGGGGCGTTTTTCTACTTTTTGTTTGGGAAACGACATGTCTGCCATTCCTTTGACCGTGCGCGGGGCCGAGCGCTTGCAAGAAGAGCTCCAACGGCTGAAAACCGTCGAACGTCCTGCCGTGATCAACGCAATCGCCGAGGCGCGCGCACAGGGTGATCTGTCGGAAAACGCCGAGTACGATGCCGCTCGCGAGCGCCAAGGTTTCATCGAGGGCCGGATTGCCGAGCTTGAAGGCACGCTTTCCAATGCCCACCTCATCGACCCGACCTCGCTCGAGGCCGAAGGCCGCGCCGTGTTTGGCGCTACCGTCGATATCGAAGACCTGGATTCGGGCGATCGCGTTACGTATCAGATCGTCGGCGACGTTGAAGCCGATATCAAGTCCAACCTGATTTCCGTGTCCAGCCCCGTGGCGCGCGCGCTGATCGGCAAGAGTGAAGGCGATGTGGTCGAGGTCGTTGCCCCGGCAGGCGTTCGCGAATACGAAGTCCTGGGCGTGCGTTACATCTGACGCAAGCGCCACAAGCAGTAAAAATGTCAAACCACCCTGGCCCGGACGCTACGTTCGTCTGAATTCCGCGGTACATTGCGGATCGCTATGGTGGACCGGGCGCGTAAAGCGCCCGTTTTTGTGCCTGGACTTACCTTTTTGCGGTCTTGCGGCTGGTGCCGCTGCGGGCTCCGGCGCGCAGGCTCATCGCGCTGCCGGCGCGGCGCGGAATGCCGTGGCCGCCAGTCGTGGCGCGCTTGTTGGAAGGCCGCATCGGCTTGCCGTTCTTGTTGAGTTCGTCCAGGGGGACGTAACGCTTCTTGGCGGGTGCGGGCTCTTCGGATTCGCTGCGGCGCGGGCGCTTGGCAAGGGTCCTGCCTTCGGCGGCCAGCTTCTTGGGCGTGTAAGGTTCCGAGGCGCGGCGTTTGGCAGGCGCTTCGGGTTCCTGGGCGGCCAGCGCGGCGGGCTTGATGTTGCCGGGCAGCGGGCGGAACAGGATCAGGGTCTTGCCCAAGTGATGCACGGGCGCGCAGGATAGCGTCTCGCAGATCGTGGCGAGCATGGCGTCCCGGGCTTCACGGTCGTCGCCGCCCGCGCGAACCTTGATGAGGCCATGCGAAGTCAGCGCCCGATCGATTTCCTTCAGCACGGCGTCGGTCAAACCGTTGTCGCCAATCAGGACGACGGGGCGCAGAGGGTGAGCGGCGGACCGCAGGTCGCTGCGCTCACGAGAGGTAAGTTCTAATATAGGCATGCGTGGAATTGTACGGTAATGGCCAAGAATAAATTCTCTAAAGACTGGATTCACCAGCACATCAACGATCCCTATGTGAAGCTGGCGCAACAGAAGGGCTATCGCGCCCGCGCCGCTTTCAAGCTGATCGAGATCCTCGACACCGAAAAGCTGATGCGCCGGGGCGACCTGGTCATCGATCTGGGCTCCGCGCCGGGCAGCTGGTCACAGGTGGCGCGCGAGCGGCTCGCCGGGCCGGGCGGCGTCGTGGACGGGCGCATCATCGCGCTGGACATCCTGCCCATGGAGCCCGTGGCGGGCGTGGAATTCATCCAGGGCGACTTCCGCGAAGACGAAGTCTTGAAACAATTGGAAGACATGGTCGGATCGCGTGCGGTGGACCTTGTTATTTCAGACATGGCCCCCAACTTGTCCGGGGTGGGTATTGCCGACTCCGCGCGCATCCAGCATGTTTGCGAATTGGCGATGGAATTTTCCTGCGCCCACCTCAAGCCCAACGGGGCGCTGATCGTCAAGGCTTTCCACGGCACGGGCTTCTCGCAGATCGTGGAATCCTTCAAAAAGCGCTTCCGCCGGGTGGTCGAACGCAAACCGAAGGCCTCTCGGGACAAGTCCTCAGAAACCTTTCTGGTGGCGCGCGATCTGAAGTAACCCTTCCGTAATCATCCGGGGCAAATCGTCCCGGCCAAGAAAACCCCCGTCCCGCCGAGACAACGACCAGAAAACTCAAGAATCAAATGTAATTAAATGGGCCCCACGGCTGCCAGGACGCAACTCCGTCCTACAGGTTAGAATGGGCTATTGACATACTTGTGACTGTGCCATACGCGGGTGCGCAGTCGCCGGTCGGAATCGAAAGCAGGAGATCGACCTTGAACAATTCATTTTCCAAAGTCGCTGTCTGGATGGTGATAGCCCTGGTGCTGTTCACCGTCTTCAAACAGTTCGACGGACGCGCTCAGACCCAGGACGGTGTGACTTACACGCAGTTCATGGACGACGCCAAGGCGGGACGTATCCGCAAGGTCGACGTTCAAGGCGACGTGCTCTACGTCACCCCGGACGCGGGCCGCGCCTATACGCTGACTTCCCCCGGCGATCTCTGGATGGTCTCCGATCTGCTGAAGTACGGCGTGCAGGTTTCGGGCAAGCCGCGCGAAGAGCAGTCGCTCCTGATGAGCATTTTCGTCTCGTGGTTCCCGATGCTGCTCCTGATCGGCGTATGGGTGTTCTTCATGCGACAGATGCAGGGCGGTGGCAAGGGCGGCGCATTCAGCTTCGGCAAATCGCGCGCCCGGATGCTCGACGAGAACACCAACCAGATCACCTTCGCTGACGTCGCCGGTTGCGACGAAGCCAAAGAAGACGTGCAGGAACTGGTCGACTTCCTGCGCGACCCCAGTAAGTTCCAGAAGCTGGGCGGCCGTATCCCGCGCGGCGTGCTGATGGTGGGTTCGCCCGGTACCGGCAAGACGCTGCTGGCCAAGGCCATCGCCGGCGAAGCCAAGGTCCCGTTCTTCAGCATCTCCGGTTCGGACTTCGTTGAAATGTTCGTCGGCGTGGGCGCGGCCCGTGTCCGCGACATGTTCGAAAACGCCAAGAAGCACGCTCCCTGCATCATCTTCATCGACGAAATCGATGCGGTGGGCCGCCAGCGTGGCGCCGGCCTGGGTGGCGGCAACGACGAACGCGAACAGACCCTGAACCAGATGCTGGTTGAAATGGACGGCTTCGAATCCGGCCAGGGCGTCATCGTGATCGCCGCAACCAACCGTCCCGACGTGCTGGATCCGGCGCTGCTGCGTCCGGGCCGTTTCGATCGTCAGGTCGTGGTGCCGCTGCCCGATATCCGTGGCCGCGAGCAGATTCTGAAGGTCCACATGCGCAAGGTTCCGCTGTCGCCCAATGTCGACGCGACCATCCTGGCGCGCGGTTGCCCGGGCTTCTCCGGCGCCGATCTGGCCAACCTGGTCAACGAAGCCGCACTGTTCGCCGCCCGCCGCAATGGCCGCACGGTCGATATGTCCGACTTTGAAAAGGCCAAGGACAAGATCATCATGGGCGCCGAGCGCCGCTCCATCGTGATGCCCGAAGAGGAACGCAAGAACACCGCGTACCACGAATCCGGCCACGCGATCGTCGCGCGCATGCTGCCCAAGACCGACCCGGTCCACAAGGTCACCATCATCCCGCGCGGCCGTGCGCTGGGCGTGACGATGCAGTTGCCGGAAACCGACCGCTACAGCATGGACAAGGGCCGTCTGCTGTCCACCATCGCCGTGCTGTTCGGCGGCCGTATCGCCGAAGAAATCTTCATGGACCAGATGACGACGGGCGCCTCGAACGACTTCGAACGTGCCACCGCCATCGCCCGCGACATCGTCACGCGCTACGGCATGACCGACGAACTGGGTCCCATGGTCTACGCCGAGAACGAAGGCGAAGTCTTCCTGGGCCGCAGCGTCACCAAGACCACGCACATGTCCGAAGCCACCATGCAGAAGGTGGACACCGAGATCCGCCGCATCATCGATGAGCAGTACGGCGTTGCGCGCAAGATCCTGGAAGACAACCGCGATAAGGTCGAAGTCATGACGTCCGCGCTGCTCGAATGGGAAACCATCGACGCCGACCAGATCAACGACATCATGGAGGGCCGCCCCCCGCGTCCCCCGAAGACGCCGCAAGGCCCGTCGGACACGTCCGATACGCCGCCGACCGGCTTGGCTGCAGGCGGTAGCACGGCAGCTGCGGTCTGAGGTTCTTCGTTCTGGTTTATGGCAAATAACTTCCTTTGCGGGCGCTTCGAGTTTGATCTCGAGCGCCCGCTTGTCATGGGCATCGTCAATGTCACGCCGGACTCGTTTTCCGATGGCGGCCAACACGACGATACCGATTCCGCAGTGGCGCATGCGCGCCAGTTGATCGAGGAAGGCGCCCAGATTCTGGACCTGGGTGGCGAATCCACGCGGCCGGGGGCCGACCCCGTGTCCGTGGCCGACGAGCTGAACCGGCTGCTCCCGGTGGTCGAGGCGCTGCGCGACTGCGGCGTGCCGCTCTCCATCGACACGTTCAAGCCGGAAGTCATGCGCGCCACGCTGGACGCCGGCGCGGACATGATCAACGACATCTACGGTTTCAGGCAGCCGGGCGCGATCGAAGCCGTCTCGCAATCGCGCTGTGGCCTGTGCGTCATGCACATGAAAGGCGAGCCTCGCACCATGCAGGCAGCGCCGCCCGAGTACACCGATCTGATCGGTGAAATCGGCCTGTTTCTGGGGGCTCGCGCGCAAAAGCTGCGCGCGGCCTGGATCGATCCTCGCCGCATCGTGCTGGACCCGGGTTTCGGGTTTGGCAAGACGGCCGACCAGAACTTTCAACTGCTGCGCCGGCTGTCCAGCCTGCGCAGTACCGGTTATCCATTGCTGATCGGCCTGTCGCGCAAAAACATGATCGGCCAGGCCACCGGCCGGCCGGTTGGCGACCGGCTGCCCGGCAGCATTGCCGCCGCGCTTGCCTGCGTCGCGCGTGGCGCCTCCATCGTGCGCGTGCACGATGTTGCGGCCACGGTGGATGCGCTTAAGGTATGGCAGGCGGCTGAACAAGGAGCAATCAGTTCATGATTCGACGCAAATATTTCGGTACCGATGGCGTACGCGGTGAAGTCGGCGGTCCGGTGATCAATGCCGAATTCGCCTTGCGCCTGGGCTACGCCGCTGGCCGCGTGCTGGCCCGCGAGCACGCCGTTCGCGGCGCAAGCCGCCCGCAGGTCGTCATCGGCAAGGACACCCGGATTTCCGGCTACATGCTGGAGTCCGCGCTGGAAGCGGGGCTGTCCGCCGCCGGTATCGACGTGCTGCTGGCCGGCCCGATCCCGACGCCCGCGGTCGCCTACCTGACCCGCGCGCTGCGCTTGGTCGCCGGCATCGTCATCAGCGCCTCGCACAATCCCTACCAGGACAACGGCATCAAGTTCTTCTCGGCGCAGGGCATGAAGCTGCCCGACGAGATCGAAGCCGACATCGAAGCCGCGCTGGACGAACCCCTTGGTTGCGTCAGCTCGGAAGCGCTGGGACGCGCGCGCCGCATGGGCGACGCGCAGGGCCGCTATATCGAGTTCTGCAAGAGCACGTTCCCGAACGACCTGGACCTGAACGGCATGACCATCGTGGTCGACGCCGCGCACGGCGCCGCCTACAACATCGCGCCGCACGTCTTCCGTGAGCTGGGCGCCGAAGTCCACGCCATCGGCGTGCACCCCGACGGCTTCAACATCAACAAGGGCGTGGGCGCGCTGCATCCCGAGCTGCTGGCCAAGGAAGTCAAGGCGCGCGGCGCCCAGCTTGGCATTGCGCTGGACGGCGACGCCGACCGCCTGCAGATGGTGGACGGCGAGGGCCGCATCTACAACGGCGATGAACTCATGTACGCCATCGTGCGCGAGCGCATGCAGCGCGGCAAGGTCGAGGGCGTCGTCGGCACGCTGATGACCAACTTTGGTTTCGAGCGTGAAATGAAGCGCCTGGGCGTGGGCTTTGACCGCGCCAACGTGGGCGACCGCTACGTGCTGGAACAGATGCAGTCGCGCGGCTGGCTGTACGGCGGCGAAAGCTCCGGCCACCTGCTGTGCCTGGATTGCCACTCCACCGGAGACGGCATCGTGGCAGCGCTGCAGGTCTTGACCGCCCTGCGTCGCAATTCCGCCACGCTTAACAACTGGGTCAGCGACCTGCGCATGTATCCGCAAAAGATGATCAACGTGCCGCTGACGCCGGGCCTGGACTGGAAGACGCACGCCGGGTTGACCGCGGCGCGCCAGGCTGTCGAGGCAGAGCTGGACGGCCGGGGCCGGATTCTGATCCGCGCTTCGGGGACGGAACCCAAGCTGCGCCTGATGGTCGAGGCCGAAGATGAGGCGCTGGCGACCAATTCTGCAGAGAAGCTTGCGGCAAGCCTGGGGTAAACCCTGAGTTTCGATTTAATATGTGGGCCACGCGTCGAAATCGTCGCGTGGCCTTTTGTTTGTTTGCGTTTTCGATGCCGGTTTAAGCGTCATAGTCACGTAACATATTGGTCAAGTCATTGACATACAGGGCGTCCACACTGGCTGGACTCTCTAGGAGCTTCGCGCAATGCTGGAATTAGCACGCATCAATCCGAGCCGCAGTACCGCAGAACCCTGGACGGGCTCCGCCCCGAAGGTCCTGGCTGTCGGCCTGGCGCGTACCGCCGAAGAAATAGAGCAGATCCAACGCCTGCGCTATGAGGTCTTCACCGAAGACATGGGTGTCGTCTTCCCCGATGCGCAAGACGGCATCGAGCAAGACCGCTTCGATCCGTTCTGTGAACACCTGATGGTCCGCGAACTCGACACGGATCGAGTCGTTGGCACCTATCGGATCCTGACCCCCGAAAAGGCGCGCGAAGCCGGCGGCTATTACTCGCAGTCGGAATTCGACCTGTCGGGCCTGGGCGCCATCCGCGACGAAGTCGTTGAAGTCGGCCGCTCCTGCACCCACGCCGATTACCGTGGCGGCGCGGTCATCATGCTGCTGTGGTCCGGCCTGGCGGAATACCTGCGCCGCGGCGGTTACGAATACGTGCTCGGTTGCGCCAGCGTCAGCCTGCGCGATGACGGCGTCACCGCAGCGGAAGTGTGGCGTACGGTGGCCAAGCAGATGCCACAGGGCAACGAGCCGCGCGTCACGCCGCTGCACCGCTACCCGGTCGAAAAGCTCAACAGCACCTTGCCGGCGCGCGTGCCGCCGCTGATCAAGGGCTATCTGAAGCTGGGCGCCAAGGTGTGCGGCGAACCGGCATGGGATCCGGATTTCAACGCCGCCGACTTCCCGGTGCTCTTGAAGATGGAGCGCATGGACGAGCGCTACCGTCGCCACTTCGGCCTGGACCAGCCGGCCATCATCGCTACCCAGCGCTAGACCCCATCCATCATGCGCCGCCTGTTCCGCCGAATGACAATCAGACTGATCCGGCGGGCCACCCGGCCGCTGCGCATGGAACTCAGGCGGCTGGATCGGGAAACCGATCTCTCGCCATTCTGATCAGCCGGGGCAGCCGCGCCGCCCCGTTCTTGATTTTCAGAACTCCAGCAGTTCGAACGAAAACCCGACCTTGTTCCACTCGGCTTCTTCCGCGCGCAGCGTGAAGTCGCTGAGCGGGTGTTCGGCCAGCCATTCGCGGTTGACGCGCACCACGATGGAGTTGTCTCGGACCGACGCGGTGAGGGGCAGGGGTTCGATCTCGCCGCGGCGGCGGAACAGCAACACCGCCAGACGCAGCGCCAGGATGGCCTTCCATTGCGGGCGCGTGCGCACCAGCGGTTCCACCTTGGCCAGCTTGCCCTGGTGTCCCAGCGCCAGCAAGGCCAGCAGTTGCTGGTCGGCGCGTGAAAAGCCCGGCATGTCGGCGTTTTCCAGTACGTAGGCGGTGTGCTTGTGATACGCGTTGTGGGCAATGGACAGGCCCACTTCGTGCAGATCGGCCGCCCAGCCCAGTGCGGGGCGCAGCTCGGCGCGCTCCTGGCCTTCCGGGAACATGGCGTCGAACAGGCTGAGGGCGGCGTGGCGAACGCGGCGCGCCTGGTTCACGTCTACGTGATAGCGCTTGACGAACTGGCGTACCGATTCATCGCGCTTGTCGTGCTCGTCGTCACGGCCCAGCAGGTCGTACAACACGCCCAGGCGCAGTGCGCCGTCGCCGGTGTGCATGACGTCGATGCCCAGCTCGTCGAACAGCGCGCTCATGATGGCCAGCCCGCCGGGCAGCACGTCGGCGCGTTCGATCTTGATGCCGGGAAGCTCGGACGGAATGACGCGGCCCGAGCGGATGAGACGGTCCTTCAGCTTGGTCAGGCCCGAGCGCGTGATGCCGCGGTCGGAATAGCCGCCTTCGGTCAGGATCGCAAAGAGCGCCTTGGCGGTGCCGGAGGAGCCATAGGCTTCCTTCCAGCCCATCTTGCGGTATTGCTTGGCGATGACTTCGATTTCGCGGCGCGCGGCCAGCTCGGCCTGCTTCATCTGGTGCGCATCCACCACGCCGTCCGAGAAGAACTGGCGGCTGTAGCTGACGCAGCCCATGTACAGCGAGGACATCAGGCCCGGTTCGTGGCCCTTGCCAATGATGACTTCGGTGGAACCGCCGCCGATGTCGATGACCAGGCGCTTGTTGGGCGAGGGGGGCAGGGTATGGGCCACGCCCGTGAAGATCAGGCGGGCCTCTTCGCGGCCGGCGATGACTTCAATGGGAAAGCCCAATGCGGCTTCGGCCCGGGGCAGGAAATCTTTGGTATTGCGGGCGACGCGGAACGTGTTGGTGGCAACCGCACGGACCCGGTTGGGGTGGAAACTGCGCAGGCGTTCGCCGAAGCGTTCCAGGACGGCAATGGCGCGGTCGATGGCGGCGTCGCCAAGCCGTTTTTCGGCGTCCAGACCGGCGGCGAGCCGGACGGTTTCCTTGAGGCGGTCGATCTGGTAGATCTGGGGCGTACCGTCCTGCTGAACGATGCGTCCGATGGAGAGGCGAAAGCTGTTGGACCCGAGGTCCACCGCGGCCAGAAGTTGATCCATGCGGCTCGTAATATTGGCTGTGAGGTGGACCGATTATAAGGACCCCATGTGACAACGCCGCCGGATACGGGTTTTTGCTTACGGAACAGAGGCTTGGAAGCCATTGTCCGGTGCGCCATATGTCCCGCATTTGACGTACCCTTAGCGATTGGGCGCTGTCATAGAACCGTCACCTGTTTGCAGTAAAACTTCACGCTCTCTTTTCGTATGGAATCCGGTATGCCCACACGTCCGCCAGGCGAGCCTCTGCTCATGAATCGCGAATTGTCGCTGCTCAAGTTCAACGAACGTGTGCTGGCGATGGCGGAGAATCCCAAGACGCCGCTGCTGGAAAGGCTGCGTTACGTGTGCATCGTCAGCTCCAACCTGGACGAATTCTTCGAGATCCGGATCTCCAGCCTGAAAGAGCAGCAGCGCCAATCGCCCAACCTGGTCGGCCCGGATGGCATGACGCCCGACGAGGCATTCGAATGCGTCCAGCAAGCGGTGCACGAACTGGTGAACCGCCAATACAACCTGCTCAACGATCAGATCCTGCCCGCCATGCACAAGGAGGGCATCGCGCTGCATCACGCATCCGAATGGAATCCGGAGCAGCAGGAATGGGCGCGCGACGTGTTCCACCGCGACGTGATGCCGCTGTTGACCCCCATTGGGCTGGACCCGGCGCATCCGTTTCCGCGCGTCTACAACAAGAGCCTGAATTTCATCGTGTCGCTGGCCGGCGCCGACGCGTTCGGCCGTCAGGCGTCCATCGCCATCGTCCAGGCGCCCCGCGCGCTGCCGCGCCTGATCAAGATGCCGCAGGAGCTCTCTGGGCAGCCCGAGGGCTACATCCTCCTGACTTCCCTCCTGCGCGCCTTCGTGGGCGAGCTGTTCCCGGGCCTGGAGATGCTGGGTTGCTACCAGTGGCGCGTCACGCGCAACAGCGACCTGTTCGTGGACGAGGAAGAAGTCACCAACCTGCGCCATGCGCTGCAGGGCGAGCTGTCGCAGCGCAACTTCGGCGCCGCCGTCCGCCTTGAGATCGACAAGCTGACGCCCGTCGAACTGGAAACCTTCCTGCAGCGCGAGTTTTCGCTCAAGGCCGACGACACCTATCGCGTGCCCGGCCCAGTGAATCTGTCCCGGCTCATGCAGCTGTGCAATTCCGCGGCGCGCCCGGACCTGCTGTTTCCCGACTACCGCGCGCCCGTGCCCGCGCCGTTTGACCGCGTCGGCGACAAGCCCGCGGAACTCTTTGAGGCGGTGGCCGAGTGCGACCGCCTGCTGCACCATCCCTATCAGTCGTTCCAGCCCGTCATCGACTTCCTGACCGCCGCCGCGCTGGATCCGGACGTGATGGCCATCAAGCAGACCATCTACCGCACCGGCGAGGACTCCGAGCTGATGAAGATCCTGCTGGCGGCCGCGCGCGCCGGCAAGGAAGTGACGGTGGTGGTGGAGCTGATGGCGCGCTTTGACGAACAGACCAACATCAACTGGGCCTCCAAGCTGGAAGAGGTGGGGGCGCACGTCGTCTACGGAGTAGTGGCGCACAAGACGCACGCCAAGATGGCGGTGGTGCTGCGCCGGGAAAAGGGCCGTCTGCGCCGCTATGCCCACTTGGGCACCGGCAATTACCACCCGCGCACGGCGCGTCTGTACACCGATTTCGGGCTGCTGACGGCGGACCCGAAGCTGTGCGAGGACATGGACAAGGTGTTCGCGCAGTTGACCGGCCTGGGTGCGCGCCGCGCGCTCAAATCGTTGATGCAGTCGCCTTTCACCCTGCACGAAGGCATGGTGTCGCTGATCCGCGCCGAGGCCCGCGCCGCCAAGGCGGGCAAACGGTCGCGCATCATGGCCAAGATGAATTCGCTACTGGAAGAGCAGATCATCGCCGAGCTGTACAAGGCCAGCCAGGCGGGCGTGAAGATCGACCTGATCGTGCGGGGCGTCTGCGCCTTGCGCGCCGGGGTGCCGGGGCTGTCCGAAAACATCCGTGTGCGCTCCATCGTGGGCCGCTTCCTGGAGCATTCCCGCGTCTTCTATTTCTATGCGGATGGTGAAGAGACCGTGTACCTATCGTCCGCCGACTGGATGGACCGCAACTTTTTCCGCCGGGTCGAGATCGCCTTCCCGATCTACGACAAGACGCTCAAGAAACGCGTTATCGACGAGGCCTTCACCTATGCGCTGCGCGACAACCAGCTTGCCTGGCAGCAGCAGCCAAGCGGCGACTACGCGCGCGTCAAGAGCCGCCGCGAGCCCTATAACGTGCACCAGTTCCTGATGCAGAAGCTGGGCGTGTAACAAGTTGGCGCTCCGCCCCCCAAATTCGTAAGGGGGCGAGCGCCACTTCTTACCAGGCGCGTCTTACCAGCGTGACGAGCCCATTCCCTTAGCGGGAATGGGCTTTTCTTCGAGCTTCGGCCTCCCGAGCGCGGCCGCGCGGATCCGGCTTCGCCGGTCCGCCACCGGCGCCCCCTGGGGGAAGGCGCGTAGCGCGTCGGGGGGGATCATGACTGTCATGGTCTTGTCACGTTGGGTACCTAAGATGCGAAGGTCGCTGAAAGACAGGCAGCTAAAAAGCCTGCCAAGACTCCTTTAACGAGCACAGAAGGAACCCAGATGTTCAAACGTGTCTTCAAGCAAGTTTCCGTGGGCGTCGCGCTGAGCGCCGCCGTTTTTGCCGTCCAGGCCGCCAACGTCACCGGCGCCGGCGCATCGTTCCCGTACCCGATCTACGCCAAGTGGGCGTCCGACTACAAGGCTGCGACCAACAACGCGGTCAACTACCAGTCCATCGGTTCGGGCGGCGGTCAACAGCAGATCATTGCAAAGACGGTCGACTTTGGCGCTTCGGATGACCCGATGAAGGCTGCCGACCTGGAAAAGCATGGCCTGCTGCAGTTCCCCGCTGTGATCGGCGGCACCGTGGCCGTCGTGAACGTCGACGGCGTCGAGCCGGGCAAGCTGAAGCTGTCGGGCAAGGTCCTGGCCGACATCTTCCTGGGCAAGATCAAGAAGTGGGACGACGCTGCGCTGAAGGCGCTGAATCCCGACGTCAAGCTGCCCTCGGCCGACATCATCGTCGTGCACCGTTCGGACGGCTCGGGCACCACCTTCGGCTGGACGAACTACCTGTCCAAGGTGTCGCCGGAGTGGAAGTCGCAAGTCGGTGAAGGCAAGGCCGTCAAGTGGCCCACCGGTCAGGGCGGCAAGGGCAACGAAGGCGTCGCCGCCTACGTCGGCCAGCTGAAGAACTCGATCGGCTACGTCGAATACGCCTACGCCAAGCAGAACAAGCTGGCCTGGACGCAACTGCAGAACAAGGACGGCAAGTTCGTCCAGCCCGAGCAAAAGGCTTTCGCTGCCGCGGCCGCCAACGCCGACTGGAAGAGCGCGCCGGGCATGGGCGTGGTCCTGACCGACGAGCCGGGCGCCGATTCGTGGCCCGTCACCGCCGCCACCTTCATCCTGATCCACAAGTCGCAAGACAAGCCGGTTCAGGGCAAGGCTGTGCTGGACTTCTTCGACTGGGCCTTCAAGAACGGCGCCAAGTCGGCTGAAGCCATGGACTACGTGCCGCTGCCGGAAGCCGTGACCAAGGAAATCCGCGCCGCCTGGGGCGAAGTGAAGTCCGCTGACGGCCAGGCTGTCTGGAAGTAAATCAGTACCGAGCGGCCCCGACGCCTGATGGCGGGCGGGGCCGCCGCTTGTAAATCGATCTCTCTGCTGTTCCCCCAGGTTTCCTAAGGAAAGTCCATCCATGAGCGCGGTAATGGATAATAGTGTGCCGCTTCCGCCCAGCGTGGCGGATTCCGTGACTACCGGCACGCCTTCGCCTATGAAGCAAACAAAAAACGCGCTGATGGATGCGCTGTTCAAGAATCTGACCCGCCTGTTCGCCTTCCTGGTGTTCATTCTTCTGGCGGCGATTCTCATCTCCCTCATCTACGGCAGCCGCGAATCGCTGGCCAAATATGGCCTGTCGTTCCTGTGGCTCAATGACTGGGACCCGGTCAACTCCAATTACGGCGCCGTCGTGCCGATCATCGGCACGTTGCTGACGTCCGCGATCGCGCTGATCATCGCCGTGCCGGTGTCCTTCGGCATCGCCATCTTCCTGACCGAACTCTCCCCGACCTGGCTGCGCCGCCCGCTGGGCACTGCCATCGAAATGCTGGCGGCCATCCCGTCCATCATTTACGGCATGTGGGGCCTGTTCGTCTTCGTGCCCGTGTTCCAGCAGTACGTGCAGCCGTTCCTGATCGCGACGTTGGGCAATCTTCCCATCATCGGCGGTCTGTTTGCGGGCCCACCGTTCGGTATCGGCATCTTCACCGCCGGCCTGATCCTCTCGATCATGATCATCCCGTTCATCGCCGCGGTGATGCGCGACGTGTTCGAACTGGTCCCCGCGATGCTCAAGGAATCGGCCTACGGCCTGGGCAGCACGACCTGGGAAGTGATGTGGCGCGTGGTGCTGCCCTTCACCAAGTCGGGCGTCATCGGCGGCATCATGCTCGGCCTGGGCCGTGCCCTGGGCGAGACCATGGCCGTGACCTTCGTCATCGGCAACGCCTTCAAGTGGTCCGGTTCCCTGTTCTCGCCAGGCAACTCCATCGCCTCGGCGCTCGCCAACGAATTCAACGAGGCGGGCGGCATCCAGAAGGCGGCGTTGCTGGAACTGGGCCTGATCCTGTTCCTGATCACGACCATCGTGCTGGCCCTGGCCAAGACGCTGCTGGTCCGCCTGTCTGCCGGCGAAGGCAAGAAGACCTGACGCCCGGAGCACAAGGAAAAAATCATGGCTGAATCCGTACTCAACATGCAGAACGGCATCTATCGCCGGCGCCGCGTGGTCAATCGCATCATGCTCGCCGTGTCGATGACGACGCTGGTCTTCGGCCTGTTCTGGCTGTTCTGGATCATTCTCACGCTGCTGATGAAGGGCGCGCCTGCGCTGTCATTCACGCTCTTCACCGAAATCACGCCGCCGCCGGGCCAGGCGGGCGGCTTGCTCAACGCCATTCTGGGCAGCGTGATGATGGCGGGCGTCGGCACGCTGATCGGCACGCCGGTCGGCATCCTGGCCGGCACCTACCTGGCTGAATACGGCCAGCGCGGTTGGCTGGCCCCGGCCACGCGCTTCCTGAACGACGTGCTGCTGTCGGCCCCGTCCATCATCATCGGCCTGTTCATCTATGCCGTGTATGTGGCGCAGGTCGGGCATTACTCGGGTTGGGCCGGCGCCATTGCGCTGTCCATCCTGGTGATCCCGGTCGTGGTCCGCACCACCGACAACATGCTGCTGCTGGTGCCCAACAGCCTGCGCGAGGCGACCGCCGCGCTGGGCTGCCCGAAGTGGCGCATGATCACGCTGGTCTGCTATCGCGCCGCCAAGTCCGGCATCATCACCGGCGTGCTGCTCGCCATCGCCCGCATCTCCGGCGAAACCGCGCCGCTGCTGTTCACCGCGCTGTCGAATCAGTTCATGTCGCTGAACATGAACGGCCCGATGGCCAACCTGCCGGTCGTCATCTACCAATACGCCGCCAGCCCCTTCAAGGACTGGAACAACCTGGCCTGGGCCGGCGCCACGCTGATCACGCTGCTGGTGTTGGGCATCAACATCATCGCCCGCAACCTGTTCCGCAAGTAAAGATCGCTTTGCCGGCGCGCTGGACGCGCCGACATCCAAGGGAAACCCAATGGAAAACACCGCTACCGCAGTCAAGAACAAGCTCGAGGTCAAGAACCTGAACTTCTACTACGGCAAGTTCCACGCGATTCGCAACGTGAACATGTCGATCCAGGAGAAGAAGGTCACCGCCTTCATCGGCCCGTCGGGCTGCGGCAAGTCCACGCTGCTGCGCACGTTCAACCGCATGTTCGAGCTGTACCCCGGCCAGCGCGCCGAGGGCGAAATCCTGCTGGACGGCGACAACCTGCTCACGGCCAAGACCGACATCTCGCTGATCCGCGCCAAGATCGGCATGGTCTTCCAGAAGCCCACGCCGTTCCCCATGAGCATCTACGACAACATCGCCTTCGGCGTGCGTCTGTTCGAACGCCTGTCCAAGGGCGAAATGGACGAGCGCGTGGAATGGGCGCTGAGCAAGGCCGCGCTGTGGAACGAAGTGAAGGACAAGCTGCACCAGAGCGGCAACAGCCTGTCCGGCGGCCAGCAACAGCGCCTGTGCATCGCGCGCGGCGTGGCGATCAAGCCCGAAGTGCTGCTGCTTGACGAGCCGTGCTCGGCCCTGGATCCCATCTCCACCGCCAAGATCGAAGAGCTGATCGCCGAACTGAAGAACGACTACACCGTCGTGATCGTGACGCACAACATGCAGCAGGCTGCGCGTTGCTCGGATTACACGGCGTATATGTATCTGGGCGAGCTGATGGAGTTTGGTCAGACCGACCAGATTTTTGTTAAGCCTTCGCGCAAGGAAACAGAGGACTACATCACGGGCCGTTTTGGCTGATCGCGATTCGTTATGCGGTACCGGAAACGGCGCGCCATAGTGGCGCGCCGTTTTTCATTTCATGGGACGCAGGGCAGGTATTTTGTTACGTCGCCGAATGGCTGAACCTCGGCCGCGAATGATCGCTTTCTGGTATAGTTGCCACCCTTCGGGGCGTAGCGCAGCCTGGTAGCGCATCTGCTTTGGGAGCAGAGGGTCGTGAGTTCGAATCCCACCGCCCCGACCAATAAAATCAAGGGCTTACGTGTACAACGCGTAAGCCCTTGTTCAATTTTCGGGCTTCATGGGTACACCAGTGGGTACACCAAGAGGGCCATGCCGGTTCAGCAGTTTCTCGCGCGTCTTTAGCCGCCGAGCGCTGGCTAGCGTTGCGCGACCCATTGGTCGATCTCAGAGGCGACCCATCGCGACGCGCCGTCAATCTTCCTCTGGCGCGGGAACTGTTGATTCTTGATGAGCGCATAGATTTTGCTTTTCTTGAGCGACACAACTCTTTCGACATCTGTCAGTCGGTAGAGCCTGTCACTGCTAGCGCCAACTGCTGCATTGGGGAGGGGTTTGTCGTTCTGTAAGCTGCTCATCCAAAGATCCTTGAGTGCTTAGTGGCGATGCGAGCATTCAATGCCTACGCCACTTTGTCCAATACGTTTATGTGAAGTTCGCTGGAGAAAGTCGCGAGAGGGGCGTGGCGCTTCTATTGGCCAGGTTGAGGCAAATCGGGAACCGGGTCTCCGATAGCCGCATTCCACGACCACCAACCGCCGGCTCCGTAGGTCTCGTCATAGTGGGCTGCCTTGTCCTTCTTGCGAGTCTGATAGTCCGACGTGCTTAATCCCCATACCTCAAGAGGGGCGGGAACGGCCAGGTCGCGGAGCCAGAAGTCGGGGAATACCGCATCCTCTCCGGCGTCGAAGCGCAGGGGCTTTTCGAACCGGCGCTTCTCGGCGACGAGCTTCTCGGCGATGAGCGCTTCGTATCCGGAGTCGACGGGAATCCAGTCACGCGTAATCTGCATGAGCGAAACGTCGACGACCTGAGCGCGCATGCTGCCGCCGGAAGATCTGGGTGGATCCGTCTGGGCCACGGCGATGATCGGATTGCCGGCTCGCCAGGCGTCGATTTCGCGGGCAAACCGGCGTTCTATGGAGGCCCAGATTGCATCGTCCACGGCAAGGTGCGGTATACCGTGAAAGCCGGCGATGGGCAGTATGCTGCTGCCGTCCATCCCTTCCTGGTGTTGGGCAAGGGGAGCAACCACCACCAGTCGCCGCCGCTGGGTAATGGCGTCCAGGCTCTTTGCCTTGTTCTGTCCAGCCTGCTGCCCAGAGGCTGACGGTGTGGCAATGACCAAGTTCTGCGAAAAGCGAACGCGGCCTGCATAGGTCGACATTGCAACGCGCATGAGATGGTGATGTACGACGCCCAGGTTGCGCTTACCCTCCATGCTAGGCGCCCAAGTGTGCAGGCCTGCTTGTGTCCAGAGAAAATGAAGAAGGCCAAGCAACGTCATGCTGGCCTGACCGGAGCGAGGTCGGGGCGTGCCGGCCTTGGTTTCAGCCGGTCCGCTGTTCTCACTGTCTTGGGGCGCCACAGCCGCGCGCTGCTGCAGCCCAACCTTGAGCTTGATCTTCACTGCGCCGTCATCAAGCTCCTGCACCACGCCACGGCGATAGGAGCCGAGGCCAGACATGTTGGGATCGACCCCGTAGTAAACGCAGTCTTCGCTGTGCTCCGCCCCGGTTTCAGGAAACCGGGCGAGGTGGAATCTGTCGGAGTTCGCGCGACTGTGGATCGACAATCGCTTCTCCCCATCGCCAGGACACGTGCATCGCACATCCGCCTTTCCGTGAGCCATTAGCAGCACTCGCTTCCAGCCATCCTTGAACTCGTCCTGCGTTTGGAATTCAGGCGAGTAGGGGCGTTTATTTGAGCCGAGAGTTACTTCTACCGGGTACAGCTTGCGGTCCATCGTTTAGCTCCCGACGGTGGCGCACAGCGTTGTGCTCACGACTTGCTGCTTTGCGCAGTCGGCTTTCGCATCGGAGTAGACGAGGTAGACCGCATAGGCCGCCACGAATATCAAGGCGGCAAGCGTCCAAACGATAAATTGCTTCATCATGAAATTCCATGTGCGGGATGGCGTGTACGGTGGGAATCAGAAGATGCGAGAGCGTCGCTGATAGCTGAGCGGGGGTCTCTACGGCATGCCAGTGCGACTCGCTTCTGGACCTGAACGCAGGATGTTTAGCTGCTAAACAGGTTGAGCCAAGCTCGCCTAATTTTCTTGTGTGGCCACATCCGGATCGGAGCGCTCGGCCAGGCCGTGTTTAGCTGCTAAACACGGCTTGGAATGCTGAACGCCGATTCGGATGCCGCCAGCGAGATACCACGACGCTGGCGGACTCCTGCCGACTTGCACGGCGCAGGCCAGTTGTTTTCCTGACCTGATGTTCGCCCAACCCGTTACTCGCCACGGGGGGCAGATAGATGCTGCTTTGGGCGCTCGCGCCCTTCTAGGATCTGAAGGGCTGGGTAAGGGGTGGAATCTCTGATTCTTTCCATGCTCACTCGAGATCTAGGTGGTCTTCCAGGGTCTGCGCCTGAACAGATTTTTTCAACTTGGTGGCTTCACCGAGTCGGGCTTCACGGGCCTCTACGTGACCAATAGATTTTTGCCGCTTGTTTTTGTCCCCAGGGCCTGCGATTGATCGCGGCTGCTCCCCTTGGCGTCGCTTCGCAGCGGACGCAGGACGGTACTAATATTTCGTATTGTGAAAGAGCAAGACTAATGATTTCTCACCAGTACTGAAAATATAACTGAAGTCATAATTCGAAGCAATACTTAAGTTATAAAAAAGTCATGTTGTGTTGCTTCAGTCGCGTTCGGTTACCTTGCGGGCCGGAAAATACAACGGAAGTGATGAAGCGACAAATCCCCTAGGTGGAGAGAGACGGGGATGATGATTTGTGGGCAGACCGCGCGGAAACTTTGGACGGATTTTTGGCGGGGGCTCACGCAGTTCTTTTGGTCTCGGAGGCACCAGCGATGAAGTCTGCCAAGCGCATGTCGAGTTCATTCTGTTTAGACGGCGATAGGCGCTCGAAGTCTTGGAGCCGAGCCACCTTGAACGGCCAGTATCCATCCCGGGACGTCGAAGAGTCTTCCACCCCGTACACGAGCCAACTAGTGCTGACGCCGAGCGCGCGCGCCAACTCGGCGGTGTGCCGCGTGGCTCCGCCGCGCTCGATCTTAGCGATCGCTGCTTGGGAGACGCTAGTGCGAGCCGCCAGCTCCTCCTGAGTCAGAACGAGCTCCTTGCGCCGCTGCTTGACCCGAAATCCGATCGCCTTGAGATCCATCCGCGAAGCGTATTCGTGTAGTTGTGTACGGTCAAAAACCAAAGGAATAAAATCAATTGACCGTGAAATAACCCAAGTTATAAAATTGCAAAATGATGAATCTAGACGACTCTGGCCAGTACGGCCCGTCCTATCCCGCACTCAAACGCGCTATCGCCTTAGCTGGTACCCAAGAGGCGCTCGCTCGCATCCTGGGTGTGACCCAGCCGGCCGTCAACAAGATGTTGAGAAGCAAAGCTCCGCTTGGAGCACACCACTGTGTACGGATCATGGCTCACCTTGCAATTTCGCGCCAAGAACTTCGACCTACCGACTTCTGGGACGTATGGCCGGACCTCCCAAGACCGCTCTCAAATGCGAGCGGAGAAGACACAAGCTCGAACCCGCCGTTTACGGGCTAATCGAGCGCGGACACCTTTCACGAGGAAATCGAATGACGATGAAGATCGCTGTTGTTGCCCAGAACAAGGGTGGCGTCGGCAAGACCGCTGACGCCGTCCACATTGCATTTCATGCCGCCGAACGAGGTCTCAAGACGCTCGTCGTGGATCTGGATACTGGAAATCTATCCAAAACTATGCGGCAGCACCGTCTCGAGGTGCCGGCGAGCGCACTGTTTCTCGACGAGGCACCCGCCATACCCGAGGACACCGGCCCGATTTCCCTGCTGCACGCAGACCGGCTTCTGGCCAACGTCATCTACATGCCAGTAGAACGGGCCCTTCGTAATTTCCCGGTAAATCTGCGCGAGTTCGAAAAGCAAGGGTTCGACCTCTGCGTGATCGATACACCCGCCAGCATTGGGATTGCCACCATTACTGCGCTGCGCACGGCGGACGCGGTGATCAGCCCGGTCGAGATGGAGGACTACAGCATCGAAGGCATCAAGGACATGATGCGTGTGATCGTAGGTGCTAAGCAGCACAACCCGAAGCTGCACTTCTTGGGCATCGTGCCGAACCGCGTGGACCGCAGAAATCCGCGCCAGGTCAAACATCTTGCCGAGGTACAAGCCGCACACGGCAAACTTCTGGCACCCGTTGTGGTGTGCCTGCGTACCAGCGTTGCAGAGGCATTGGCGGCAGGAGAACCCGTCTGGAAAAGCAGAAAGACGACTGCGCGCGCGGCAGGCGCTGAGATGCGCGCCCTCGGCAATCACGTCTTGCAGACCATGGGAGTGGCGAAATGAGTTTAGCCGCTAAACAAGGTGATGCCGGCGGCCTGGACTTGGCCGGCTTGGGCGATCTGGCCGCGATGCTGGACGGAGCACCGCTCCAGGCGCGAGAACCCGGCATGTACGACATAAGCCGCATCCATGAGGACGAGCGGAACTCGCGTAGCGAAGAGAATCCGGGATACAGCGCAGAAAGCATCGGCGAACTTGCGGAATCGTTCAAACGCCGTGAGCGCCAGGGCAAGCGCGGCATCAAATCTCCTTTGTCGCTGCGGCCGCACCCGACCATCCCTGGAGACTTCGTTATCAATCACGGACACCGGCGCTTTCGCGGCGCGAAGGTCGCAGGCCTGACGTCAGTGCCGGGCTTTGAGGATCCTGATTTTGAT
Organism: Achromobacter sp. UBA2119; assembly: GCF_002331005.1. Classification (NCBI taxonomy): domain Bacteria; kingdom Pseudomonadati; phylum Pseudomonadota; class Betaproteobacteria; order Burkholderiales; family Alcaligenaceae; genus Achromobacter; species Achromobacter sp. UBA2119. The sequence continues at coordinate 752,811 of NZ_DCYD01000015.1, forward strand.
GACGTGGATCAGGTCATCGAGAACGTGCAGCGCGAGAATTTGACCTCTCGCGAGATTGCAGACTTTATCGGCGGCAAGCTGTCAGCAGGCTGGAGCCAGGCTGACCTGGCACGTGAGCTTGGGAAATCCAGAGCCTGGGTGAGCCATCATGCCGGCCTACTCACGCTGCCCGAACCCGTAGCCGAAGCCGTCGCGGCGGGAAAGGTCACAGACGTTACCCTGGCCAACGAGTTGGCCGCAGCGCATCGCGAAGATCCCAAGGCCGTCGCGGATCTTCTGAACGCGTCAGAAGCGAAACCCACCCGGTCCGCAGTGAAGGCGATTCGGAAATCGGGAGGGGCGAAGCAAAAGTCACACGAAGCACTTCCGCACGAGGCGCCGCAGTCATCACCCGATGAGGCGACAGCCCGTGCGGCGGTCGCGCAGTGCTCCACCCAAGTGTTCCTTGCAAAAGATTCAAGCACTCCATCCGCACCAGGCGAACTTCCCCAAGCCGTCGGCCAGGAATTTCAACGAAGCATGGATCGCCTCGAGGAGCATAGACGGGATAGCGCCCGTCCTGCACTTCGAAAGAAGGGGACTGATGCCCTGGCACGCCTCCTCAACATCGCAAAGACCGATACTGGCCAAAGCAAACGCGTGGCGGACTTTCTGCTCTCGTGGTGGAACGCGACCAGCTGCGGCGGTTTTGACCTGACTGACTTCTGGAGCGTCGATGCCGAGATAGCCGATGACATGCTCGACGTGATTGGACTGGTCCGTCAAACGTGCGCATATCCAGATATCTTGGGAGCCGAGATTCATGGACAGTTCAAGGCACTCGTCGCGCTGTGGCGTCCGGCGCTCTGCGACGCCTGACAGATTATTTAGCCGCTAAACACACCGAAAGAGGAGCCACCGATGGAAAGCGCTCTCGCCAAGATCAATGCCCAGATTCAGGCACTCCAGCGTCGAGCTGAAAGTCTCCGCCTGAATGGCCGGGCAGCGGCCCTTCAGAAGATCATCCGACAGATGCGCGACTTCCAAATTTCACCGGAAGATATTCAAGCCGCATACGCACAGAAAAAGGCCGCGCGGCTTAAGCGAAAGACGGCCCAGGGCAAAGGGGACTCTCGTAGCGTTGTGGCACCGAAGTACCGGCATCCAGAGTCCGGCGACACTTGGAGTGGCCGTGGACGCGCACCCCGCTGGCTCGCCGCGGCCGAGCGCGCCGGCGCCAGTCGGGAACATTTTCTCATCTGACAGCGAGAAGCAGCCTGATTGCGGCGGGCAATTCACCGGCACGCACCTTGTCGCGTTCGTCGAAGGAAAGTAGTTCGCTCTGATGCTTGCGGGACAGCCCCCATCGTCTCTGTGGTCAGTACCGGAACAGTCCATTGTGCCTTGCGGGCGTTACAGGCCACCCGCGTCAGCGCGTGCGTACCGAAAGCCCCGTGCCCTGCCATACCACTTCCGGACGTGACGACAGGCCGAGCCTTCGCATGGGGCACGAACATCACTGCGAAGAGCCCGGAGCAGTGAGGACAAGCGGCCGTCCCTCGCCGTTGCTCACTCAAATCGCTGCTCGCGCTCGCTATTGATCGAGTTCTCCTTCTCACGCAGTTGAACGATCGCCAGCTTTAGAAGCGCCAATTTTTCACCCACGAGAGCCCGCAACTCCGTATCCGAGACTTCAAGCAACTCCGCGAACGCACGGGATCTGGCGTCAAAAATGTCGGCAAGAGAGCCGGACCAGCTGTCTGGGTGAACGCGATCGAACAAGATCTCAACGAAGGCGCGCTTGTCGCGCGCAGCGTCGAAAAGAGACTTCGCGTGGGTGCTCAAAGTCACACTGTCGGGAACCGCCTGAGGTTGGCCGACGGCCTTCGTTGGAACATAAGCGGTGAGTGTATTTGCGATTTTCATAATCCGCCCTTCATCACCACGGCACCAACTCAATATTCTTTCTACTGGGACGCAGTTCAGTGTCGGCTCATCGCTCATAGACACGCTATCACTGAACAGTTCCCTCGCAAAATCGAGTTCCCCTTCGCTACCATTGAACATTTCGTCCAGGAGCCACTCCGGGTATTTGACCGCTAGGGCGGACGTGATTTCTCGCGATTCGAAAGCGTATAGCCTCCGGCTGCGGATTCCGTCACAGAATGCGTAGATTAGCTGACGGACTTCCTGCTCCGGCGCGTCGGGCGTTAATGTCGCGTCGAGAACAAGTTCAATTCCATGCCGTTGCCGAGGGCCACGTTCACCCCTCTCTTGCGATACGAGAATGTAAATGGCAGACCAGGCTACACGCCGAATCTCCTCCGACAGCGGCATCCCGCGGCTGCGGTTTAACCGCATGTGAACGATCCATATGGTAGACAAATAGCCTTGCTTCAACTCATTAATTTCTGCCAGCAGCTTCGCCATATCGGCGTCGGAAAGTGCGTCGCCGGAACCATGACCTAGATGCTCAAAACGCCAAGCCTCGATCTCTCCTTCCTTCGCCAAGGTAAGGAGGGTTTGGAAAAGCGGCGGAGAAATGGGAACTGCAGTAAGCATCGAAACGGAGAAAGACGACAAACCGGGGGTCGCTACTATGCTCTGGAGCATCTTGACCGCATCTTCCGAGTCATGCACGCCGCTAATGAAACCGCTCAGCAATTGAGGATTGGATTGTTCAGTTTGGTGTTTCTGAAAGGATCCGATAAGCGCAGAGAACGTCTCAAAAACGTTCGATGACCCTCTTGCCAAACCTTTGCCGAACTGAAACAGCGGCTGAGCGTTGCAGTGCCAAAGTCTTGTACCCAAGCGATCGAGATGCTGAGGCTCGGTTGCGACCAATTCGCCGAGCGCCTGCGCCCTTTCGAATATGTCGTGCGCACTGTCACTGAAGGTGCCCCGGAGTTCGGCATGCTCCCAAACGTCAACCAGCACGTAAGCCTCGATCTCCGCGTATGTGTCTGCGGGTGCAGCCAAACGCTCGAGAACTCGGATTTGGTCAAGCATATCGGCAGAGTGACGGTCGCTCGCGAAATGGAGGGCCTTCTTGATGCTCATCCACATCGCCGGCCACCTGCCCCCGGCCGCATGCTCGCGTACGATCGGTTCGAGTACCTCTAAACACTCTTGGATCCAGCAAAGGCTGCGAAAATGTGCGGCCAAGATCGACTTGACGGCTTCTTTTGTGCTCGGGACACCCGAGCGTAACCCAGACTCCAGCAGCTTAATATGATCCACGTACCAGGCAGTTTGCTGGGTGTGACTATCTGGCGACCAGCCGGGTCCCCTTTTCCTCGCCCCAAAGTGAAACGTGCCCACTGACGTCCAGCTGCGAGTTTCGAAAGCCGAGCGGCAGAGCTCCCTCGCAATATCCATGTGTCTGGGGATGCCAGAGCCTAGCAGCTTGCCAATAAAGGCTTGGCGACGAAGCGGTGTTGCCTCTGTCCCTGAGAGACGAACCGAGAACAACCTGCGCATCTGTTCGACCACACTATGATTGTTCTCCCCTGGGGCCTCACCTTCGGCGAACAATAAGAGTATGCCCACTGCGCAGTCAAAGTGCTCATCCTCATATGCGAGACGGCAAAGGAGGCGAACGAAGCGCACGAAATGCGCATTCTGCCTCGATGCAAACCGGCGGTCGTGCGCCGCCCGCTTAATAGCCCGAAGCACCACTTCAGGAAAAAGTGGGGCAAGGAATTCCCACACCACCAAGCCTGACTCACTGCACGTGGCAATGTCTGCAAGAGGCAAGGCCGGTTCGAGCCAAGTGGCTGCGAGGCGCTGGGCAGCCTCTATGTCATGCAAGTAACCGAGACGATGCGCACACGATTGGAGTAGGCGCACGTTTCCGGGCTTGAATAGTTCTGCATTGATATCCTCGGGTGGTATATTTTCCAGCGCGCGTTTGGCTAGTCGGTTAGCTAACGCGTGAGGGAGGATCGCGCGCCAGTTGCCCCGAGACTGGGCTAATTGGCGCCGCAGCAGTTCTGCTTGATCCTTGTATAAGGTTTGGCGCGCTATACCGGCGACCGCCGAAATTCCTCCCAACTCGTCACCCTCAGCGCGCGAGGCGTTAAAGGAGTACACGAGCGCCAGAGCTTCAGCACTTTGCAACAGGCTCGATGAGTCTCCTTTTCGCTGCATGAATAGTCTTCTAAAAAGATCTTCATCAGAAAAGTTTGACAGCGACTCGCCTGTTCCGACCTGGCTTGCTAAAGCGATTGCTACTCTCGCATTTCCCCCCGCGAACTCCGCTATGCGTTCAGCATTCACTGCCCCGATGCCCGGGATGCGTTTTTGTACGAGCCGAGCCACCATTTCCTCGCTGGACGGCTCAAGGTAGATAACGACGGTTTCCTCAGGCTTATCATCCGAAATGTCATACTCAATCGTGAGCAGACGCAAGCATGCTCCGCTGGATGCGACTTGCCTTTGCAGGCTTCGATGCACGTCCGGCGGACAGTTATCCAATACCACGTACGTAGTGAACCGGTTGGCTATTAGATAAACAAGGAGTTCGGAGGCGGTCGGAGTCAGATCGTTCCCAAGATCAGCGTAGATGACATCACTTGCAGGCAAAGAATTCAGCCCCACGTCGCTCTCGAACATGGCCTGCACGAAACGCGTTTTACCTACGCCGGATAGCCCCATAACGCGAACGGTGCTTCCAGGTTCGCGAAGTCTATCCCTCGCGAGATGCAGACCCTCCAACACGGGGACCATGTCTCGGTGGTCGGGGGCAAGGACGCACGGGTGGTTGTCAACCAGGAACTGGTCGTCGAAGCCTGGGGGAGTGCCCGCCCATCGTTCAAAAGGCCTCCAGCCTGCCAATGGCTTTCCGAGGCGGGAGCGCACCCAAAGCGCGACTCCTGGGTGTCTTCGAAGCCACGCGTGCAGTCGATCTCGCCCGTAAAAATCCACTCTTAGTTTGTCAGCATCTGGCAGGGCAGCAACCGCCTCTTTCATGCCCGCCAGTCGCTCAGAAAGCATCTTTCCTGAACAATCGTCCTTGCCACTGACAATGATGTACGCACCTCGCCTAGAGGCGAGGTCCATCAGAACCTTCTTAGGTGCGCCGCTCTCCTCCATTTCGGCTCGGCACGCCGCCTTACTCATGGGGTGTTTTTTTACTTGAAAGCCTGTGGAGGGCCGTGGAATATAGGCAGAATCATCGATTCCGTGGGCGGCTTCGACTTGTACGTCGAGGCCTCCATCGGGAGCCTCCTGAGCCCCTCCCCAAAAAACTCGGGACGGGGGAATGCCGCTTTGGAGTAGCTCGGCTTCGCACAAACGTCCCACAAGCTCGCGCAAATCGGCGTCGTTCAGTTCGGAAATGTCACGCGCTTGGAGTTCAAAGAATATCATCTGTGTTCGAGAAAGCCGGCGTAAATCAGCTCTTGATCAATAGTCGCGGTAATTAAGTATAGGCACACCGACCGGAATCCGAGGAGCTCGCGATTAGCCCGTGAGCTTGGCGTCAAGTGACGAGTGAGGAGCGGGCGAGAGGTCGACTACGATCTTTCTCGACTTCAAATTCAACGGGGCTTGGTAAACGGAGCGATGGCCTTTGAGGTGTCGCTGGCGTGCCAGCAAAACATGAATGAAGCCGGTGCCCACAACACCCCGTGCCCGAGGTTCTTTAATTGTCACTTCGCTCACCAAGCCATGCTTGGAGAATGCACGCGTCAATTTACGCGCTAGGCGTTCAGCGGTCGCCGCGTGTGCCAACAATGTAGAGTCCAACGTCAGCGTTTGTAGCCCGCCCGCGCGGGCCATGGACGCTACGGACTCGAGATCTGCGAAGGCGCCGTCCCATCGGCTCGCGCTGGTCTGATTGCGTGCCCGAAGGGTGTTCAGGTGGATATGCCAGTTCCCGTTGCCGCGATTGGTGACGGTGAGTACGCGGCCGGAGTAGTTGAACACAGCGAACACTGGCAGCGGCGCCAGCAGGAGCAGGACAAGTGCCCAAATAGGGAGCAGGTAAGGCAGCAAAAAAAGTGCGACTGCGATGAAGGAAATCAGAATCGTGAGCAACACATGCTGCAGGCCAATCGGCGACCGCGCGGCCAGGATGAAAGCTCTGCGGCCGATATGCGTCCGGGAAAGCCTCGATGTCAAGAACATGACGGGAGGTTGAAGGGTGTGATGAGCCGCGTAACCGAGAAGTGCGCCGACTACGTAGGCTACAAAGCGAGGAAAACGGAGGAGGGTTGCCACTGGGTGTCCTTTTAGTTTTGACTCCGACATACTATTTCCCAGACGCGGCAAACCCAAGCCAACTTCGAACCGTTTTCAGAAAGATCGCATTTTCCTTGATGTGTGTTCCGCCGCGCCAGGTCGCCCTTTGAGCTCCTCATCAACCGGTGCTTATCTTCGAAGCCGCCAGACAAGCAGACCCCCTGAAGACTCTTGGCGACGGGGAAGCCCGGGCATCGACTGCTAGGGGCAAGTGTTTAGCCGCTAAACACCAAGTCAAAAGACAATCATCTGAACCCGTGGATATGTGGATGATCGCTTCGCGACCACTCGGCTCGCTGCGCTCAACCCGTGGACAACCGCTGATGGACAAACGGTGGACAGGCTGCGCCTGCCCACCGTTTGTCCACAGGGTGTGCCCACCGGCTACCCGAGTTTCACCCACATACCCACCGGCTCCCATTTTCCAGTCATGAGATACAGAAGGTCAAAACAGCAGCTCGACTGACCCGGCAAGGGTGATTGAGCCGCTTAGCGCTTCGCTGGGGTCGGCACGTAATTGATCGCCGCCATCGCCTTGCTGATGGATTGCGGGGTGTAGTCGTTCCAAGGCGAGTTCGCTACGTCCAACCGGTCGTGAATGTTTGAGATCGTCCACTGTGCGCCGCTAGTCACGCTTCCCAACTCGTCCCAGGACAGGGGCACTGATACGCCCAGCCCTGGTCTCGCACGAGCCGACCAGGCCGCAGCGGTTGTCGCACCGAAGCCGTTGCGCAGGTAGTCCACGAAGATCTTGCCCACACGGTTCGTGGGACCGCTCTTGGCCACGAACAGCTGCGGTAGGGTCCGTGCCAAGTGAAGCACCATGGCCGCCGAGAAGCCTTTTACGACGTCCCACTCGTACTGCCGGCGCAAGGGCACGACCACGTGCAAGCCTTTTCCCCCACTCGTCTTCAGCCAGCCCTCCAGCCCTACGCCCTGCAGGAGCACGCGCACCAGCTGCGCTGCCTGTTGAACCGCCTGCCAGCTGACTCCTTCGCCCGGATCAAGGTCGAGGATCAGCCTGTCGGGCTTCTCTATGGCCGTCTTTACCGCGTTCCAGGTATGGAACTCGATGACATTCATCTGCGCGGCCGACATGACCGCGTCTGGAGTAGGGACCTCGAGTAAGGCTGGGTGGCCGGGGTGAAGCCGCTCTGGCAAGGAAGCAACGCCCGGCATTGCGGCATCCAGGTGCTTCTGGAAGAACAACTGGCCCTGGATACCACTCGGGGCGCGTACGAAGGACACGGGGCGACCCTTCAGATGCGTCACCAGGAGAGGTGCAACCAGGCCGTAATAGCGGGCGAGATCGAGCTTCGTCAAACCGGTCGACGGATCAATGACGCGCTCGGGATTGGATAGCTTTCCGGCCTTCGCTCGCGCGATAGGCGATCGCGTTGCGGTTTTCGTCGGCGCCGGCACCGACTCCGGTTCGACCGCGCTGGTTGGCACGGCCCGTTCCCTTGTGATCGCAGGCGCCGGCTTGTCCGTTCGAAGGCCGCGGAACGTCGCGTGGCGGACGTGGCCACCTTCGGTCCATTCCGCGAACGACACCTCGCACACGAGGATAGGCTTCACCCACTGTACGTCGCGCACGGACTTCGGCTTTCCGGCGGTGATTGGAGTGGCCTTCTGGTTCAAAGCACTGAGCGCCTTGTGGATGTCGGCCAGGCCGCGGTCATCGAAGCCGGTGCCTACGCTGCCGGCGTACCGCAACGCGGCGCCTTCATGCACGCCCAGCAAAAGCGCGCCGAAGCCGACTCGGCCACCCTTGGGAGCCGTGTATCCCACGATGACAAACTCTTGGCGCTGCGCGCACTTGATCTTCACCCAATCATCAGTGCGGCTCGATATATACCGCGCCGACTGGCGCTTGGCCATGATTCCCTCCAGACCCATACGGCATGCGGACGCGACCAGGTCTGCGGGAGAGGCCTGGAAGGCCTCGCTAAAGCGGACGATGTCATCCTGGCCTGCAGCGACCAGCTGTGATAGCAGCGCACGGCGTACGCGAAGCGGCTCCCCTCGAATGTCCCGCCCGGCAATATAGGGCAGGTCGAACGCATAGAAGATGATGTTGGCGGTGCGCTTGCCATCGAAGGCGTTCTGCAGCGCCTGGAAACTCGGCACGCCGTTGTCGGCCAGGACGACAATCTCGCCGTCGATCCAGGCTGATCCAACGTTCAGACGCTGGATGGACGCGACCAGATGAGGCAGCTTGTCACTCCAGTCGTGCCCATTGCGGGTAAACATCTGAACCCTCGCGCCTTCGACTCGGGCCATCATCCGGTATCCGTCAAACTTGACCTCATAAAGCCAGTCGTCGCCGTGGCGAGGGACACCATCGACCAGGGTGGCCAACTGGGGCTTCAAGGACTCGGGCAATTCCGCCTGAGAGCCTGGAAGGCCAGACGAAGTGCCCCCGCCGCCCCTACTTGTCCGAACGGCCGGGCGCGTGGGCGGGGTACGAGGGCGCGGGGCAATAGTGGGGTCACTCATGACCGTCTGGTGGAGCCGTCAGGACGAATAGCCACGGCGGGTGCCTTCCTGCGCCTTCGCCCGACATTCGGACTAGTGCCCACCGGCCGTGCAAAAGCAGGCCGCGAAGGCAGAATCGTAAGTGGCCACTACGATATCCCTCTGAATCGCCGACGGAGTACCAAATGCCGGCGTCCCAGGTGTACGCGGGTGCTGGGCTACGAGAGAAAACCGCCGCGCCTTTGGAGAACCGCCTGTAGGGCGCGCACACAGTCGGTTGCTCGACTGCGATGCGCCTTGTTTTGGTATCGGTGGGAACTCCGTTTAGCACCTTCCATCGTCGCGCGAGGCCGCCCCGTGCGAGGACGAGCTCGAACTGTTCGGGCCGTATAAGCGACCGATAGATGACAAATCTGCCACCGTTGCTCACCACCGGAATGCCTCTTCAAAGGTCGTGCGCCGGTTGCTAGGGCTGCGCGGTCAAATGTTTCCGGACTGCGGCCGCAGATACGCCAACGGCTTGCACCGCCGCGCGAAGCTGATCTTCCGTTACGCCCAGTTCCTTCGTCCAATACCGTAGCTCATGGGACTCGTTCACATTGATGCGCGACCGGTCCTGCGCACCCCGTTGATTCAAGTCGTCGGACATGGAAACCTCCTTCGTTGAACAGGTGGGGAGGTTCAGCAAATCACGTGCCTAATTCGACTGTTGCGTCATGGAAGTGTTTAGCTGCTAAACGTTTTGGCTTGCCGGAAGCAGATAGCGATACAAGGTTCAGCAGCTAAACGCCCGCTTTGAGCATCAAATCAAGAGCGCCCCGGTTGGGGCGCTTGGTCTTGACGAACCGGCTAGTTGGTAACAGGCCTGACATTGGATCGCGTCTGCTGGGCGCAGACTCCAAATGGGCTGGCAGATCGTTTGGCCCCGCGGTTGGCCACCTCTCGCTTCCAGCCTTCTTACCAGGCGGTCACGCGCTGAATCCAGTCGCCTGGAGATTCTCCAGTGTGCGCCGGCATCGCAGACGCCTTCAGATATGGGCAATCCAAGAGGCTCAGTCCCTTGCGAGCAGCCTCTGCGCCCCGCTTCTGGATGTCGTCGAGCATGACATACCCTCCAAAAGTTGCGAGCCCCCAGTATGCCTGCTAAACATCGTTTGACTCAATGGTGCGCCGGTACTGGGGAAAGGGTGCTTTTACCTGGGCGCCATCCCCTTGCGCAGCTTTTCCGGCGCTTCCAGTAATTCCCGAACCATCTGCTCTTGCTCGCCGACACACGGTTCGTCGGACAGGATCTCCAACCACTCGTCGTATACGGGCGCCAGCACGCCGGACGGTCGCTTGAAACAGCCCGACAGCTGCTTGGTGCGAAGGATGAAGGAGCGATAGCGCTTGACCTCCTGCAGGAGCGCCAGCACGTCGACATCGCTGATCTTACCGTCCGGGCCGCGATGGCGGTCTTGGATTGCACGCAACTGTTCTACACGGAGCGGGGGATTGAAAGGCATAGCGCTAATAATACTGTATGGACATCCAGTATAAACACGCCTAGAATCCGCACCATATCGCCCCAATTTCCGTGGGCAGCGTGGGACTGTAGCCATGATCGATCCAGAAGATTGGCGCCGTATGGACGACTACTACTGGGCGGGGCCGCCCGGGTGGACCATCTGCCGCGTTTGGGTGGATGGCCTTTACCAGCACGAGCTATGGCACAGCAGGGGAGATACGCCGCGCCTGATCGGCATGCGCGCTTCCTTCGAAGCCGCGCTTGCGTTGTTCGATCACCAGTCTCGCTCCTAACCTCAGATTGGGTCGATGGCGTCTGGCAACTGATACTTCGAATTGCCGACTTCTTGCCGGACCGGATGCCACGTGAAAGCGTCCTCGGGCACGTCTTCGTGCAGCAGATCCCGCGCATCTCTGGCCGAGATTGACGGGTCAATCCAGCGTTGCGCGATGTCCGCAGGCAGGGCGACTGGACGCCGCGCATGGATGTCTACCATTCCGCCCTTGGTGTCGTTGGTCACGATCGCAAAGCCGTGAGCGGCATCCAGCGGCGCGCCCGGCGACCAGGCCGTCAATGCGGCAAAGTAGAGCGGGCCATGACCCTGGCTGTAGTGGGGCTGCTTGGTACCGTCCGCCAGCACGGGCCATTCGTACCAACCGTCCGCCGGCACAAGGATGCGGCCAGCTCCGATGAGAAAGCGCCAAGGCCACCCATTCTTTAGGATGGTCTCCAGCTTGGCATTGCTCATGAAGTGTTTGGAATCGGGACGCTTGTAACCCCAGGGGAGCCTGGCGATGGCCTCGGTGCCTTCAGTCAGGCGATGCAAAGTGAGCGGGCGCGTGCCCGGGGGTATGTTGAATCGCGGCCCCGCTGGGTCCGCGAAGATCTGGCTTTGGTTGGTAAAGATCCGCTCAACGTAGTCCAGCGGACCCGACTTCTGGACGATTCGACCGCACATCGATCACCTCTGTGAATGCAGATGTCCGGCCAGTATAGGCTCGGGCATGCCGTCCTGCAGGAGACCCACCAGGGGGAGAGGGCAGTCTTGCGTCTTTGGCGATTGTGACACGCTGTTCTCGCCGTCAAGTGCTGCGCAACGCCGGCGGCGCCGGCGCCGCTTGCGCCAGGGCCGGCAGGCCACTTGACCGCTCCGCTGCAGCGTATCCCAGGATCGCCGGGCAATCCCGCCCGGCACTGGAGATCCAGCAATGCAGCATTCCATCGCGTTCAATACCATCGATCACGCCGTCGGCGCGCTCTTCGTGCAGGATTCCGCTGGCGCGGTGCGCCCGGCCGCGCCGAAAGATATCCTCGCTGCGGCACGTGAGGTCGTCCTGCAGGAGATCCAGCAGGGCCAACACATGGATTCGCCAAAGCGCGTGCGCGAGTTCCTGCAGCTGCGCCTGAACCTCAGTCTGGAGCACGAAGTGTTCGGCATCATGTACCTGAACCCGCGCGCCGCCAACGTCCTGGACCACTTGGTCGTGGCCGGCAGCAGGATCGTCTCGTTCGCAGAGAAGGGCATCATGCCCTGACCTGCAGTGCCGGGCCTGGCGCTGGTGTCAGGTCCGAGGCCCAAATTCGCCCAGCTGTGCATCCAGGCAATGGAATTTTCGACTCATGGTTATGGAAGCATGCCATATGTCTAGTGGGAAAGTAATGTCAGTGCACCCCATCTCAAGAAGATTGCGTGCGCAGCTTAAGCAGCACGCTCACTGCTTTCGTGAGCTCGGCTTCGTCCTTTGTCACCTGAGCTACCGCTTCTGCTAGGTTACCCAATACCACCCGTACGCTCTCAGCCCGTTCAAGACACTCCTCGTCCGTCATATTGTGGACGCCATGGCTCAGTGCTGCGTGTAGCAATTTCAAAGGACTATGGCCTTGGATGAGTAGCTGTTCGGGCATGACATCTTTCGCCATTTCCAGCGACTTCGAAAACTGAGTCTCCGCCGCCGCAGCCCGAAGTACCTCCAATTTTCCCGCCTCCATCTTTAACTTTCCTGCGGCGGCGATGATTCCGTCGAAGATCTTTGCACGCTGCATCTCCACCACTCGCCGATAGTAGGAGAATGCGCCAACGCCTAAGCCCTGGTTTTCACAACGGCGCCCTTTTAGAAAGGTCTCTCGTTCGGGGCCGATCAATGACATAAGTTTTGAAGGGACCGGAGGACCGTACGGCGGTCGTTCTCCCACCTTTGAAACTACCGCGGCCTTGGTGTCGGTACGAATCACTTCCAAGATAAAAACTCTTCGTGTGTCACCGCAATTTGCACAGTGGTAAGCGAGTCGCGGGTACGAGGGGATAGAAGCGGAGACATCTCTATCGCATTCGTCCGTCGCTAGTTCAAAGTACCGTTCACCGTTGCACAACTTGCCTTCGCAGTGCATAAGCAAGTCGTCGGGCGCTTTGAGCTGATATCCAAGCCCTGGATAATAGTCAAGGGCTTCGTTAATGAAGCCTGCCGTGCCCGGGGGACGTTTTAGCAAGAGCGTGTTTATTGAAAGTTCGCTTGGTTGTGTCGTCATGGTTAATTTGCCTGCGGCTCCTGAGGAGTTTGACGGGTCCGAATTCGCATTTGGATCATACTGCCGCGGCATTACGGGATGGACCGCCTCATAAGCGGAAGCGGAATCACGTTTTTTGCAGAGTAGGGCCAGCTCGTGTGATCCGCAACGCCGGGCCTGGCGCTGGTGTCAGGCCTTGGGCGCATCTTTGCCCTGCGCGCACCGCGGGCAAGGGGCTTTCGCGGCATATAGCCGCTCGCTGCGCTCGCTTTATATTCCACGTCCCCTTGCCCCCGGCGCTTGTTCCGCAGGGCGCCAGTGCTCCCGTCCCGCCACCCGGCCGGGCCCTACTTCTGAGGAGCACGACATGACCCAAGCCACTCTTTCCGTCGCACGCCTGGTTCCCGATGGCGATCGCATGGACTTTCTGCCCAAGGCGTTCGGGCGCCGCCTGATGTTGCGCGGCGAGATCAGTGTCTACAACTGGCTCGACCGTCTTTCGAAGGAGTACGCGGGCGGCTATTGGCACTACTACGACATCCCGAACGGCTTCTACATGGCGCCGGCCGACTACGACAAACTTCGCATCGAATGGCCGATGAACTGGTGCGATCGCACCATGTCGGCAGACGCTGCCGGCATCGTGGCCACGCTTTACGCCCTCTGCGAATTGTGCGGTCAGTATCCCAGCGACAACCTGGTCGAGAAGTACCACGCCCTGCGCGACTTCGCCGGCGAACACGCCGAGGCAAACGCCATCTTCGCGGCGATCGATTGACGCCATCCCGGCCCGCTTCGGCGGGCCTTTTTTCTTCTGCGCGCAATTAGGCCATCGTCGCTCAGCCCCTGCTAAGCGGCGCTGCACGGGAACGCGTGCGCTTCGAACGAAGACCGTTGAAAGCCATACGGGGTGGCGGGTCTGCTTTCCCGGTCAGGATGCCACGTCGTTCTCGCGTTCAAGTGCGGCGCGCTACCGGCTGTGCCGCCAGCGCTTGCGGCCGCGGCCGTCTTCGACACTTGAGCGCTGCGCTGCGCCGTGCCTCTCAAGTTCCGGGCATTCCCGCCCTGGCAACCGGAGAGACCACATGGCCAAAACTTCAAATGCACAACAGCGTCGCTTTCTGAACAACACCGACGCCCACCAGAAGGAGATTGTCGGCCTGCTGCGCCAAGTCGCGTACACCCGTGGTATCGATCGCGTCTGGAGCGATTGGGTGGAGATTTGCGCGATCGCATTGGCCCGTGCGGACCTCGCGCAGCGCGACGTGCGCGAGCAGCGCTACCTTCAGGTGATCGCTCAGTATGAGCGGGCCGAACTCGACCTGCTCGTGCAGGCGTTCGCGCACCTGGTGATGTCCTACGAACTACGCGTTGAGGCGGCAGACTTTGGCGATGTCCTGGGAAGCACGTTCATGATGCTGGACATGGGCAACGCAGGCGCCGGGCAGTTCTTCACGCCGTACGAGGTGTCGCGCCTGATGGGCAACATGATGATGGGCAACTGCCAGGCGCTGGTCGACAAAACGAACGCGCAGGGGTTCGTACGGGTACTGGAGCCGGCCTGCGGTGCCGGCGGCATGTTGATCGCAGCTGCGCACGCGCTGCACGATGCGCAACTGAACTATCAACAGTGCATGCACGCGACCGCGATCGACATCGATCAACGCTGCGTGCACATGACGTTCATCCAACTCGCGCTGCTGCACGTGCCGGCGTTGGTTATTCACGGCAACGGCCTGACAGGCGAGTGCCGCGAGCAGTGGTTTACGCCTGCCCATATCCTGGGCGGCTGGCGCGCGCGGCTTCGCCGTCGCGAAGCGGAAGAGGGCGCTCGAGCGCTCCTGCAGGCGCCGGCGGACATTGACGAGGTCGATGTCGACCAGGTCGCGGCCGACAGTACATCGGCCGAGATCGATGCGCCGCTGCTGGCCATTCCGAAGGCCATCCGCCAAGCTGCTGCCGCTGGCCAGATGTCGCTCTTCTAGCGAGGTTGCAGTGGCCCCTGTCGGGGCCTGGCGCGCCGGCGACGCGCCATCTTCGGCACATGCAGACCAACAAGCACTGCACGGAGCACACAGTCGCATCCCCCTCCCGCACGGACGACCGGGCCGCGGCGCGCGCGGCTTTGTAGCCGCGGCCCATCTTCAAGGGCTTTCGCGGCATAAACCGTTCGCTGCGCTCACTATTTATTCCACGTCCCTTGACCGCGCTCTCATGGGCTGCGCCCGCATGCCCCGTGCAGTGCAATGCAGATCGGCTGACATTGCTGCACGCAAGGAGCCAACCATGAGTCGTGTTGTCCTGGGCGATTGCCTGTCCGTTCTCCCCACCTTGCCCGATCGCTGCGTCGATCTGGTTCTGACCGATCCGCCATACCTCGTCAACTACGTGGACCGCTCCGGCCGGAGCATCGCCAACGATCGTACCGACGAATGGCTGGCGCCGGCGTTTGCACAGATGTTCCGCGTCCTTCGCGATGACGCCTTCTGCATTTCGTTCTACGGCTGGAACCGCGTAGACCGATTCTTTGCCGCCTGGCGCGCCGCCGGCTTTCGCGTCGTCGGCCACCTCGTGTTTGCGAAGCAATACCAATCTAAGGCGCGATTTCTGGCGTATCAGCACGAGTCGGCCTACTTGCTGGCCAAGGGTCAGCCGGCGCTGCCGGCCGAGCCCTTGCCGGACGTCATGCCATGGAAGTACAGCGGCAACCGCCACCACCCGACGCAAAAGCCCGTCGAATGCTTGGCGCCGCTGATTGAGTCGTTTAGCCGCCCGCGGGACATTGTGCTGGACCCGTTCGCCGGCTCCGGTTCCACGTGCGTCGCCGCCCGCCAGGTCGGCCGACGCTTCTACGGCATCGAAATGGACCCGAAGTATCACGCCGCCGCGACGCAACGCCTGCAACTCGCCCGTCAAGAAAGGATCGCAGCATGAGCCGGGACGACAACGCAATGACGCAAGGGTTGATCGCCTTCCTGCAGGGCTACGGACGAAACAACCCTGATGGCCTGTCGGCCATTGCCAAGTACGGTGCTTGGCCGGCATTGGCCGCCCGCGAAAACGAGCGCCGCATGGCAGCGCTTATCGAATCCCTGCCGCTGGATGAAGTGCAGGCAATTGCCAGGTCAGAAATCGACCTCAACGCACTCGCCCGCCAGGTGCTGGGCGAGCTAGACACGGAGTGAGCCCCATGGCCATGGTTGAACTTTCCATGGCGGCTCGCGCCGCCATTGCCGACATTGCCAGCCGCCTTCTGAATCTGGAGACGTTGGATTGCCCCGCAGGCGCCAAGCTGGAACTTTACGAGGTGTCTATTTGCCGGTTGCGCGCGGCTTTAGAGGCCGCGTACTTGGCCGGCATGGTGGACCATCATCGCCGAGGGTAGAAAACACGGCGCCGGCATACGCCGGCGCTATGTACTAAAGCGCTCCGCCTCCCGCTACTTGTTTCATGAAGCCAACAGTGATTCCCTCTTGGACTGCTCTGCGAGTTGATGTTTCATTGGCGAATACTTTATCGGCCCCGCCGACACACATGCAACAACCGTTGGCGCCGATCTTTACTTCCGCTCTGAACCCTTTGGCGTCTGCCGAGCGAACAATCCTATACGTGGCCCGGACACCGTGGATAACCATCGTG
Source organism: Achromobacter sp. UBA2119 (assembly GCF_002331005.1). Lineage (NCBI taxonomy): Bacteria > Pseudomonadati > Pseudomonadota > Betaproteobacteria > Burkholderiales > Alcaligenaceae > Achromobacter > Achromobacter sp. UBA2119. Next base: position 769,162 of record NZ_DCYD01000015.1, read on the forward strand.
CCTTCCAAAATTCTCCTCCGATTGGAAACTTTGGCTGCTTTTTTTTTTCGAGAATGCCACGAAAGAAAGCGCACGCCAGTAGGATAAACACGCATCCCGACTGCCTCCGCTTGTGCTAGATTGCGTGCCTCGCGACCCTTGGCACGGTGCCGACATGGATGAGCCGAAGAAGAAACGCCGGACCAAGGAGCGGCCGCCAGTGCTGCACTGCTCGTTTTGCGATAAGTCCCAGCACGAAGTGCGAAAGCTGGTTGCCCGGGGTGACAACGATCAGGTCACGATCTGCGACGAGTGCATTGAAATGTGCATCGGGATCATCAACGAGCAGTCGTTGGTAGAAGCCGAGCATCGTCCGAAAGAATTATTTGACTACATCGTCCGCCAGCATCAACTCATCGATCAGGCGCGGGATCGGGCAAACAAGGCCCTAGATCGTCTGAACGTTTCGCTGCCGCCGTCGACGGATTCTCAGCACTAAGTTGATGGTATTCGGCCTGGCCTGAACGCCGGCGCCGGTCGTTTTCAGATCCAGAGTTCACCCCTGGGCGTGCCCCTACGCCTGCGGCTGCGGGTCGGGCTCTCGCGCTTCGCGTTGAGCCTGGCCAACACCGCCAGTCTCACCCCCTTCGGGGCTTCCATCCTTCCCTCCCTCCGGTCGGCTCACGCCTTCGCGCCTGCCGGCGCTGCGCGCTGTCGCTTGCGGGCCGCCTTGCGGCCAGTATGACCCGCGCTGCGCGCGGGTAGGGCGCTCGGCGCGCGCCTGGCTTTGGTGTCGCCGCCCTGTCTCTCGCAATGCATCCGTCCCCGCGAGCCCTGTCCTAAAACGCCGACCGTACCACTGCGTTCCTCCCTCCAAGGGTCCGGTGCTCACCCGTTCGGTGCTCGCCTACGGCTGCGCTCCGCATGCGGCCTCTGCTCCGGCCCTTTCCAGTCGTCCCTCCGCGGTCACGGACGGCACGGACAGGCCTCACAGGAACGGATGCGAACAACGCGGAGGGAAAGACCATGAACAACCAAATCCAACAAACCCACGCTCGGACGACTTCTTCAGGATCGGGTGGCGTGCGACCTCTCTTTTTGGAGCAAACGAACATGAACGACCACGCGACGCTGAATACCAACATTGTGGCCTTGGCGATAGAGAAATTGCTCGGTGCGCAGGCGCGTCAAGACCGGCGCGGCGTGGACGTGCTGGATATGTGGATTCGGTCGCAAGATCGGCACCGCGAAGAGGTCCGCAAGCTGCTGTGGACGCGGGCAATGGACATGGCCTTCAGCCTGGGCGAAGAAGAATGCAAGGCAGGCCACGAACAGACCGACATGCCCGCGCTGTTGGCAGACGTGCCCGTTCTGGTCGGAGCTTGGACAAGCGGCTGGAACTTCGCCAAGAAGTTGAGCGGCGGGCACGTCCTGGCGCTCGCTGCCAAGTAACCCCTCGACAACCCATCCGCGCAACGAAAGGAGGCTTTCCATGAACGCACCCCAAGAACAGGACACGACCGATACGACTATCGTCCTTTACACCGTCCTGGGAGGCGCTGAATGCGCCTTGACCAAAGCCGCCCTGGCGCAGCGCGGCGTTCAGTACGCCGAACGCAGCGCCATGGATTACGGGACCGCGCTGGCTCGTAATGGCTTTGATTTTGCGCCCGTCGTGACTGTCGCAGTTGAAAACGAGTTCGTTGCTTGGACTGGCCATCGCCCCGACCTCATCGAACTCTTGGCCGACCTGTTGGATACCGGCGTGGTCGACGCGGACGGGTTGCGCGACAGAGAGACGGCCGAGGAAGCCGTTTTGACGCGGTTGCAGGTAGTGCTGCAACTGCGCGACCACCAAGCAAACGCCCAAGACTTCTTTGCCGACCATGGCGATCAGCCGCTGTATCGCGGGCGCGACCTGCTGAACTGGCTCGGCTACTAAACGAAAAGCCCCTACTCGGCTGCAACCGATAGGGGCTTGCACCTCGACCCACCCGTCAAAAGGAGAACCGTGATGAACCACGACTTTATCAGATTGGCGCATGACATGCGCCGCGCCCACCGGCTGGGCCTGAGCTTTCGCATCCCCGCGATGACGATGCGCCAGCTTACCGCCCTCATCGCCGCGCTCGACGCGCCCGAAGTCCCCGCCCAATTGCACTGATCTCGATATCGACCGGAACCCCAATCATGAAACTCGATTCCAACGAACTCGCCGCCGTCCACGCCGCCGCCACGCGCATGGATATCCCTCATTCGCAATTGCGTTTGAGCGAAGCGTATCAAGCGCGTAGCCCGCAGGACCGCAAACAAGACGCAGAAATTCTGGAACTGAAAGCCACCATCCAGGCGATGGGCGGGCTGCTGCAAAACCTCGTTGTCGTCGCAGCGCCGGATGGCTCCTATGAGGTGTGCGCGGGCGGACGGCGCTGGACGGCCCTCGGCCTGCTGATCGAAGACGGCGTTTTTCCCGCCGACTACGCGGTCCCGTGCCTCGTGATCCCAGGCGAATATGCGCACCACGCCAGTCTGATCGAGAACATCGGGCGCAAGGCGATGCACCCGGCCGACGTGTACACAGCATATGCGCGCCTGCGCGCCGACAACTGGACGGTCGCGGCAATCGCCGCCGCGCATGGCGCATCGGAATCGGCCGTAAAGAAGCTGCTGGCGCTGGGCAGCGTGTCGCCCACGCTCATGCAACTGTTCCGCGATGGCAAGATCAAGATGGACGAAATGCAGGCGCTCGCGTCGGTTTCGGACCACGCCCGCCAGGAGGCGGCATGGAAGGCTTCGGCCGGCCAAACCTGGAACCGGGACTACTGCATCCGCCGGTTGCTGGCCGAAACCGAAATGCGCGGCGATTCGCCCGTGGCGCGGTACGTGACCGTCGCAGCCTACGAGAAGGCGGGCGGAGAAGTCCGCCGCGACCTCTTCGAGGACGACGCCTATTTGGCCGACCCGGAAAAGGTGCGCAGCATGGCCGACGCCAAGATGCAGCGTTCCAAACTTTTCAAGGCGGTGCAGGCCGAGGGTTGGTTGTGGGTGGAGTGCCGCCTGTCGTTCGAGCACCCCGACAAGAAGCCCTTTGGCGAGATTCAGCGTTCCTACCAAGAGCCGGACAAGGCCCAAGCCAAGCAACTCGACGGGCTGCAAAAGAAGATCGACGCTGCGCGAACGAAGCTTGCTGAACTGCAAGAAATTGAGGGCTACGACGTCGCCGACCTGGACAAGCGTCGCGGCGTCATTCGCGGCTACGAAGGACAAATTCGGGAGATCCGGGCGGAGCTTTTCGACTACCCGGTTGAACTGAAAGCCCTGTGCGGAGCGATTGTGCACCTGGACTATCACGGCGACTTGACCGTCACCCGTGGCCTGATCCGCCAGGACGAGCGCGAGGCCGTGGCCCAGGTCATGCGCAGCGACGAGGGCCACGGCCAGACGACGGCGGGCGTGGACCTGCCCCCGGTCCTGACGCGCCCCGTGCATTCCGAGGCGCTGACCAACCGACTCCAGGCACAGCGCGTCATTGCCCTACAGGCCGAAATCATGATGCGTCCCACCCTGGCGCTTTGCCTGCTCATCGAGCAGATGCTTGGCGACTTCGACAGCAGCCGCCGAAGCAGCGCCGGAGACTCGTTCGATGTTTCGATGCGGACAGCGCATTACGAGCTGGCGAAGACGGACGAGAGCATCAAGGACAGTCCGGCGTGGGCAGCAGTGCAGGCGCAGATTGAGGCCGTCACGAATCAGATTCCCGAGGACGGTGCGGCTGTACTGCCCTGGCTGTTGGAGCAGTCGCTCACGGACCTACTCGACTTGCTGGCCGTACTGTCCAGCGTTTCGATATACCGCAGCCAAAGCCATTCTTATGGGAAGGAACCCCGGCACCTTGACCGCTTGGGCGAAGTGATTGGCCTGGACATGAGCAAGTGGTGGAAGCCGACCGCGCAGTCCTACCTTGCCCATGTGTCGAAGGATCGAATAGCGGCAGTGGTCACCGAGGCGATGGATGCCGAGCAGGCGAAGCCGCTGCTGGCGATGAAGAAGGCCCAGGCCGCCGCAGCAGCCGAGCAATTGCTGGAAGGGAAGGGCTGGGTGCCTGAACTGATGCGCGTCCAACCCCTTCAGGTCGCAATGGCGGTGGAACACCCGATGGGAGAAATGGAGCCGTAAGTCCCACTCGGGCACCCGGGCGGATGGGGAACTTAGAAGCGAGTGCGGACGGGCGGGCATTGCCCGCCCGTCGGTCGTATGACCATCGATTTTCTCCTGGGTATTCCCTTGATGGAATATTCCCTCTAGGTTATAATCGAGCAAACAACCGAGGCGGGGAACTGATGGTTTGGGAAGTTGAGTTCACGGACGAGTTCGAAGACTGGTGGAACACCTTGTCGGTCAGCGAGCAGGAATCAGTGGCCGCTACGGTCGGCCTTCTGGAGGAAAGAGGCACGTCGCTTGGGTTTCCTCATTCGAGTGGGATAAACGGCTCGAAACACGAACACATGCGCGAGCTTCGGACACAGGCGGGCGGCCATCCGCTGCGCACGCTCTATGCGTTTGATCCCAGGAGAACCGCCATTTTGCTCATAGGCGGTGACAAAACCGGGAAGGACCGCTGGTATGAAGAATTCGTGCCGCGAGCAGACAAGCTGTACGACGATCATTTGGAACAATTGCGAAAGGAAGGGCAGATCAATGGCTAAGAAATTCTCAACGCTCCGCTCGGCCATGTCGCCGGAATCTCAGGCTCGCGCCCAGGCCGCCACGGCCGAAATGCTCCGAGACATGCCGCTCCAAGAATTGCGTCAAGCTCGGGGCCTGTCGCAGAAGGTCCTGGCCGAGATATTGCACGTACAGCAACCGTCCATCGCCAAGATGGAGAAGCGGACGGACATGTACATTTCGACGCTGCGCAGCCACATCGAGGCGATGGGTGGTCAGCTTGATGTGGTCGCCCGTTTTCCGGATGGATCGGTGCGGATCAGCAACTTTTCCGACCTGTCTACTCAGGCCGGTGGGACTGAGCATATGGAGGCCAGATAGCCGTGATCCACAACCCTCCGCATCCCGGCGAAATTCTCCGGCAGGACATTATTGCCCCACTCGGGCTGTCCGTCGCCGAAGCGGCTGACCGGATTGCCATGTCCCGGGTGGCCCTGTCCCGTGTCCTCAACTGCAATGCAGGTATCAGCCCGGACCTCGCTGTCCGGCTGGAACAAGCCGGGGCAAGCACCGCCCAGGCATGGATGACAATGCAGGCCAACTATGACCTCTGGCAAGCGCTTCAGCGTCAACAGCCGCCCGTCAGGCCGCTGGCGTTTCCTGCTGGCATGCACTGACTTTCAACATCCGCCAAAGCAAAAGGCCGCCCTAGGGCGGCCTTTTGCTTTGGATGAACGGCGGGTTTTGATCGGGGCGTCCAGTCCCACCGGCTGCGCCGGTGGGGCCGTCCTTCGGACTTCGTGAGCGTCCCCCGGACGCTCACAGGTGCCCTTAAAGTCCCCGGCGCCAGGGGCGGCGCCGGGCCCCTTAAGGCCACCACACAGGACGCACCCTTCGGGTGCTGTCATCTCTTTGATTATTTTGGGTTTTCCCTGCGGTCGGCCGTTTTCTTTTGTCTGACAACGAAGCACGCACAAATGCCGTGGGCCGCAAGAATGGCCGCTTTACGCGGATTTCTGCTGTATTCATCAGTCCAATTCTCGCCAATTTCGCAGTCCGGCCCTACGTGTTGAGACACCTCTGAGACATACATAAGACGCAAATGGGACACATGTGAGACTGTTGCGAGACACAAATGCGACAGGCGTGAGACAAGGTTGAGACCATATTGAGACAAACGCGCCAACTGATTGCCGGGTTGTGGACTGGAGGAGAGGACTAAGGCCCAAGGACCGAAGCACGAGGCATTTTTTTTCTGCATGCCCAAGTTCAATGAAGTGGTTGGCCCAATCCAAACTTCAGAGATCCGCGATGCCTAACGTGGATAAACCAAATCTCGCCCAGCCTTCTTATTCAAATGGAAACTGGCTTCGAAGTTAATTAACTCTCGACAGCGGCGATGAGGGCGCACACCAGGCTAACCCTTCCCTAGATCCGAGTTCGAGGTTGGATGGGCTGCGATCGGCGGCTAGGCAACAGGGGGAGGCGACAGTGATTCGATGATGCGGCACTCGGCCACGGTACCGCAGCTGCATTGATCGATCAGATTGTCGAGCTCGGATTTCAGGGCCCGAAGGTCTCGGATCTTCTGTTCGACAGCTTTTCGGTGTTCCATCGCTATCTCATCGATGGCGGCGCATGAGCGGGTTTTGTCATCGGATAGCGATAGCAGTGTCCGAACCTGAGTAAGCGAGAATCCCAGGTCACGCGCTTTTCGGATGAAGGCCAGTCGTTGCAGGTGGCTGGGTTCATAGGCGCGGTAATTGCCCTGCGTCCGTTCAGGCGGCGGGAGCAAGCCTTCACGCTCGTAATAGCGGATGGTTTCGATATTGGTGCCGGTTGCCCGTGCGAGGAATCCGATGGTCAGCGGCCGTGCGCTCATAGGTTTGACTCTGTAGTCACTACGGGGTTTATGGTACGCGGATTGTTTAAATCATGTCGAGTTCTGCTATGTCCACCAACAAAGCCCTCAAATTGCGCATCGAGGGAATGGATTGCGGCGCCTGTGCGGTCAAGATCGAAAACGCCATGAAGCGCCTTCCCGGCGTGACGGACATCAACGTCAGCTATGGTCAGGAAAGCCTGGCGCTGTCCTACGACGAAGACCGCAGCAGCCAGCAAAAGATCGAGGCCCAAATCCGCGCGCTGGGCTTCACGCCTGTCAGTCACGACGCAGCCGCGACTGCGGCAAGCTCGGGTGATCAGGATGCGCTGCCATTCTGGCGAACCAAGAAGGCCAGGCTGGTGTGGATGACAGGCTTGGCGTTTGCCGTCGCCTTCATCGCAGCCCAGCTTTTCCCCCAATTCGAGCGCTGGGTGTATTCGGCGGCCGCCATCGTCAGCATCGTGCCTGTCGTGCGCCGGGCATACGCCAGTGCGACCACGGGCACCCCGTTCAGCATTGAAACCCTGATGTCCGTGGCCGCTATCGGCGCGCTTGTCATCGGCGCTGCGGAAGAGGCCGCGGTGGTGATATTCCTGTTTGCGGTGGGTGAACTTCTGGAGACCGTTGCCGCCGGCCGCGCACGTTCCGCCATCAAGGCGCTTATGGATCTCGCGCCGAGACAAGCGCTTCGCGAACAGGATGGCAAACTTGAAACCGTCCCTGTGGAACAGCTCGCCGTAGGCGATGTCGCCATCGTCAGGCCCGGCGACCGGGTTCCGTCTGACGGCGCCGTGCTTGAGGGCATTTCCGAGGTGAACGAGGCGCCGATCACCGGGGAATCCGTGCCTGTGGCAAAGGAGCCTGGCGCGAACCTGTACGCCGGCAGCATCAACGGCAATGGCGAGCTGCGCATGTCGATCTCTCGGACGGCGGCGGACAACACCATCGCCCGCATCATCCACATGGTCGAAGAGGCGCAAGAGTCCAAGGCGCCGTTGGCACGCTTCATTGACCGGTTCAGCAGCGTCTACACCCCGGCGGCGATGGCGGTTTCTCTCCTGATCGCAATCGTTCCGCCACTGCTGTTCGATGGCGACTGGATGACCTGGATCTATCGCGGCCTGGCGACGCTGCTTATTGCTTGCCCGTGCGCGCTGGTCATTTCCACGCCCGCGGCAATCGCTTCAGGTCTGGCCGCCGGGGCTCGCCGGGGGCTGCTGGTGAAGGGCGGGGCGGCTCTGGAGACCTTGGGCAAGATCAAAACCGTTGCTTTCGACAAGACCGGAACACTTACGGAAGGCCGTCCTCGCATCACAGATATCGTCGCCGTCGAAGGAACCGAGGACGAGGTGCTGGCCCGGGCCGCCGCAGTCGAGCGCAAGACCAGCCACCCCTTGGGCGCGGCAATCGTGGAAGCGGCCGAGGCCCGGAACCTGGAGTTGCCGCAGAGTTTCGGGGCGGCGCTCGCCATCCCGGGCAAGGCGGTTACCGCGCGGTTGAAATCGGGATTTGCCTCGGTGGGGTCGCCACGCTATGCCGAGGAACTTGCTCCCATCGAGGATCCGGTTCGCCAGTCCATTTCCAGGCTGGAACAGGAAGGCAAAACCGTGGTCGTGGTGTTGGCCGGCAAGCGTATCAGCGGCCTGATCGCCTTGCGCGATGAACCGCGTGCTGACGCGGCCCAGGCGCTGAAGCGCTTGCTTGGGATGGGGGTGAAGACCGTCATGCTGACGGGCGACAACCGCCGAACGGGCGATGCGATCGGGGCCGCCTTGGGCGTCAGTGTGCAGGCTGAGCTGCTGCCTCAAGAGAAGCTGGCCGCCATCGAAGCGCTGAAGCAAGAGGGCCATGTCGCGATGGTGGGCGACGGGATCAATGACGCACCTGCCTTGGCCACGGCCTCAGTCGGCGTCGCGATGGGCGGTGGCACGGATGTTGCGCTTGAAACCGCGGATGCGGCGCTGCTTCAGAACCGGGTGATGGGCATCGCCAACCTGATCGATCTATCGCGGGTCACGCTCGGCAATATCTGGCAGAACATCGCGCTCGCGCTTGGCCTGAAGGCGATCTTCCTGGTGACGACGGTAATGGGCGTCACGACGCTCTGGATGGCAATCCTTGCGGATACCGGCGCCACCGTTCTAGTGACGGCGAACGCGCTGCGTTTACTGCGTTATCGCGGGCACGATTGACGCCGCCTGCCAGGCCGAATTGGTGCGGCTTCCCAACTTCTACAGACCAAAAGGTGAAACATTGATCAGCATCCGTACCTGCATCGGACTTTGCGCGATTTCCGCGCTGGTGACCTCCGTCGTTCCCGCTGTCCAAGCGGCGGAATCGTCGACCGTGACCGTTCGTGAGGCGTGGGCCCGCGCGACGCCGCCGGGAATTCGGGTCGGCGGCGGGTATGTGACGGTGGTCAACAGCGGCACGCAACCGGACCGGCTTATTGGCGCCAGTTCGCCGTTGTCGGACAAAACCGAAATCCATGCGTCCGAAACCACTGGGGGTATGGCGCGCATGCGCTGGCTGGAAAAGGGCCTGGAGATTCCGGCCGGTAAGGAAGTGGTTCTGGCACCGGGAGGCGTTCACCTCATGTTCATGGGGTTGAAGCAACCCATCGTCAAGGACGAGGTCGTGCCGGTCACCTTGCGCTTCGAGCGGGCAGGGGAGATTGCCGTCGAGTTGCGCGCCGGGCCTATCGGTTCGCTGAAATCGCCTGGCGCCATCAGCGGCGGCGCCGGCGCAACGCATTCGCACTGACACCCCACACAACGCTACGTGGGATTGGGATAGGAGCCTGCCGTGTCGAGTGTTGCCTCTCGGTCGACAAATCATGCGCGAAACGCCGCCGCCTGGCTGACCATGGCGTGGGTGACGGCATTGATTGCGACCCTGTCCGCCGTGTTCATCGGGGAAGTGCTCGGCAGGACGCCGTGCGTGTTGTGCTGGTACCAGCGGATATTCATGTTCCCTCTGGTAGTGGTGCTTGGGGTTGCCTGCTACCGCGGCGACTTGGGCGCTTGGCGCTACGCCTTGCCGTTGGCGGGGGCCGGCGCAGGATTCGCCGCCTACCACACCTTGTTGTACTGGCGCGTGATCGAACCTGAGATCGTCGCGTGCTCGGCAGAGGCGTCATGCTCAGGGGCCGGAATGGCAATCTTCGGTTCGATACCACTGCCGTTTCTTTCCCTGATCGCGTTCACCTTCGTCGTCCTCTCCCTCTTATTGGTCCGTTTCCACTCAAAAAAATGAATCGACGTCTGCTTGTCATCATCATTAGTGTTGTCTCGGTCATTGCCTTTGCCGCGGCAGCGGTTCTCATACGCCCGGCAAGCGAGCCTTCGCCGCAAGCCAGCCAAACGGGAACGCCGGCGACCGAAGCCACGACACTGGTGCGCTTTCATTCGCCGGTGATTGGACGATTCGATGCCCCGGTCACCATCGTGGAGTTCTTCGATCCCTCATGCGAGGGATGCCGGGCGTTCTACCCCTACGTCAAGCAGATCCTGAGCAAGTATCCGAACGACGTCCGCGTGGTGATGCGCTATGTGCTGTTCCACAAGGGATCCGAGGAAACCGTGCGGATGCTGGAGGCCGCGCGCCGCCAGGGCCTCTTCGAACCGGTGCTGGAGGCGATACTCGAGGCCCAGCCCGAATGGCACGACGATCCCAACGTGACTGCGGCATGGCGCGCAGCGGTGAGGGTGGGGCTGAATGAGAAGAGGGCGCGCGAAGAAATGCACGATGCCGCTATCAGCGCCCTCATCAAGGCGGATGAGGCGGACGTCAACACGGTGGGAATCAAAGGCACGCCGACATTTTTCGTCAATGGCACGCGCCTGACCCGGCTGAGCCCCGAGGGTTTGGCGACTGCTGTCGAGCGTGCGCTGCAAGGTGGTGGAAAATAGCTGCTTTTCCGCCCACGCATCAGAACCGAAGATGCCATGACTCGTCTGCGTGACTGGCTGGAACGCCACCAGATCTCCATTTATCTCCTCGCCACGTTCCTTGCGGCGCTCACGGCGTATCTCACCCCGGCAACCACGTCACTGGATGCGGCCATCAATCCGGCCCTGGCGCTCATGCTGTTCGTGACGTTTCTCCGGGCGCCGAAGGCGGAATTGGGGCGCGCTTTTACGCGAGTCCGCTTCTTGGAACTTTGCTCGGGACGAATTTCCTGGCTCGAAAAGCTCGTAACGGAACCTCCTAACCCTTTCGGTAGGCCAGCAATCTCAAAGCGTTAAAAACTACGAGCAGCGTCGATCCTTCATGGACGGCGACTGCAGCGCCCATACTCAGCCCCATGATCGTCGCAGGTACTAGGACAGCGACGATACCGAGACTGACGTACAGATTCTGACGAATGATTCGTCGAGTCTGGCGGCTCAGTCCGACCGCAAAAGGCAGATGGCGCAGATCATCCGCCATCAAAGCGACATCGGCCGTTTCCAGTGCGACGTCTGATCCGGCGGCACCCATGGCGATACCCACAGTCGCATTTGCCATGGCGGGGGCATCGTTCACACCGTCTCCGATCATCGCGATTTCAGCATCAGCCCTAAGATCGCGAATCACTTGAACTTTGTCCTCCGGCATTAAATTGCCCCGTGCGTCCTCAATGCCCACTTTGTTCGCAATGGCGCGGGCGACGTTCTCATGGTCGCCAGAGATCATCACCATGTGGGAAATCCCCAGTTGCCGCAGATCTTCTATGGTTTCGGCAGCACCCTGCCGTGGCGTATCCATTAGTCCAATGGCACCGAGATCTCTGTCTCCCAGTCGCACGACCATCGTTGTTCGGCCATCCTCCCGCAACTCGTCGGCGGCGGCCATCGTCGAGCTTTCGAGCTGCGGAATGCCAGACGCGCCGAACATCTCAACTTTTCCGATCCATACGCTTTGCGAACCCACTTTGGCCGTGATTCCCTGGCCAACGAAATTTTCCACCTGGGAAGCTTCTGGGATCGGATACGTTCCGAGAGTTTGGCGACCATCTCGAACAATGGCCGCGGCTAACGGATGATCACTTAGCGACTCTACTGCCACCGCAATCGCGACTAGCTCCTGTTCGGAGACCCCAGGTGCCGGCAAGATGTCGGTAATTCGAGGGCGGCCTTCAGTCAAGGTACCGGTTTTGTCAAAAGCTAGTGCTTTCAGGCTTCCAAGTTCCTCCAGCGGGGCGCCGCCCTTGATGAGTACGCCGCCCCGTGCCGCGCGAGCGATACCTGAAAGCACTGCGCTCGGCGTTGCGATGGCAAGAGCACAAGGGCTAGCTGCGACAAGTACCGCCATCGCGCGGTAGAAGCTATCGCGGAATGGCTCATCAACAATGACCCAGGCGAAAAGCAATAGGAACGCGATGCTTAGGACGGTCGGCACAAAGATTCGCTCGAATCTGTCCGTGAACCGCTGCGTTGGCGACTTTCTAACGTCGGCCTGCTCGACCAGCGCTACGACGCGGGCAAGGGTTGAGTCGCTCGACTTACGAGTGACCTCGACCTCCATCAGGCCCGACCCGTTAATCGTGCCGGCGAACACTTGAGATTTGGGATCGACGCCAGCCGGCCGGCTGCGCGCAATGGCAGCGTCAGGCACGGGGGCCTTGTCTACTGGAATGCTCTCGCCTGTTATGGGGGCTTGATCGACACTTGAGCTTCCCTTGATGACAAAGCCGTCTGCGGGAAGCCGCGTGTTCGGCTTGACGATAACCTGGTCGCCCACCTCAATTTCTTCGACTGCAATCTCGCGAACTTGGCCATCGCGACGCACCGTAGCCGTTTTTGGCGCAAGTTCTGCCAGGGCTTCGATTGCCCGCTTCGCCCGCCCCATCGCGAAATGCTCCAGCGCGTGCCCTAGGCTGAACAAGAAGAGAAGGAGAGCGCCTTCGGCCCATGCTCCGAGCGCGGCAGCGCCAGCGGCGGCAATGAGCATCAAGCTGTCGATTTCGAGGCGCCGCTCCTTCCAGCTATTGAAGGCGTCTCGCACGGTGAAAGCTCCTCCAAACACGTACGCCGAGACGTACATGGCGAGAGGCACCCATCCCGGGATAGACGGCCACCAGCGTTCAATCCCGGCCCCGGTCCCCAGCAACGCGCCGCACGCGAAAGCAAAATATACCTCCGCTGAAAGCGCTGTAATCGCCCGGGTGATGCTAGTCGTCATTTTTACGTCCTTGCTTTGGATTTCACTGCCATTCACGCGAACCGCCGACTTATTGGTTCTCGGTCATAAGGCAACACTCAAAAGTCCCATGTGGTGTTTGGAGGAGGCGTGTCATGAAACGGCTATTCCGTACGCAATTAGTCGTTTATGATGCGCGCCAATTCCGCCGGATTGGCCTAGTCGGAATTCTAAAAGCGGAACGGTCGACGAAGCGCATCATTACAGAATTGTAATAATAAAGACGGCAAACTGTCGAAACGCGATCTTTACATTATTAAGTCAGTCGCTTCTGCGCGACGACAACTAACGTGAGGATCACTGAGATGAAAGTAACTATTTCTAGCGCCGCCATCGCACTTACTTTGGGTGCTCTGAGTTCGACCGCCCACGCCGACACATTTCACAATACAAACACTGAGATCGGCTACGAAGTTCACATTAGCGACAGCCAAAGTGGAAAAACCTCGGAGCAAGTTCGGCAGGAGCTCGTCGCCGCAAAATCCAATAAGAGGGAATGGTTCTTTACCAACCTGAATGCGGCAAAGCCTGGTTGGATGGTTCCAACTGAAAAAACCCGTGAGCAAGTTGCGAAAGAACGCGATTCGATCACCCCCGAAGAGCGTGCGCGCCTCGACGAAATCTACAACACCGGTGCTTAAGTGCCGTCTGCTTTTGGCAGGAGGTAGCGCTCATTCGTGGGGAAATTCCACGCGGTTGGGTGCTCCTCCGTCCGTTGGCGAAACTAAATTCGAGGGTCATGTATGAGGATTCGTGTCGCAATTGCGCTTTCGGTGATGTTCCTTTCTGGCTGCGCGATGACGAGCGGCCCTGCACCATCGGCCGAGGGCGCGAAAACGCGAGCAGAAGTGCGTGCTGACTTGGCCATGTGGAAGCGAGCCGGAATGAACAAGTTCTACAAAGGTCGGCACACACCCGATATTTACAGTGCGTCCTACCGTAAGAGCTATGCTAACTATTTGGAGCTTCGCAACGGACCGGAGTATCAGGAGGAACTTAATCGCCTCAAGGGCGAAGAGCAATAATGCAGCGTTCCTTCATACAGTGCGTGCGGCTCTGCCAGAAAAGACAGCGGGCCTGTCACCTGTAAGTCGTCCACTGTCTAGATATATCGAAGAAAATCGTTGGGCAACCAACTTGGGATGCGATGCTCGAGGCCACCTTGGCTGTATGCGAGCGTCGCTCTCGCCGTTTTAACGGTCCTTTCTCTTTGCTTTCATCTATGATGTCGAGGTGCCGATTCCGAAACGGCTAAGTCTTCATCCGAAGAAATTGTTCAATAAAAAAAGGTGCACATTTCGATAGAATGTGCACCAAAAAAGGCCTCTTCCCTTCGCGGTGGAGGAGGCCGCTCGCCGCCGGTGGAGATCGCCTTAGCGTTTGAGGCGTTCCAGCTCTTGTTGATACTCGGTGCCGCTGCGAAGGCGAACATATTCCGCATACGCCATTCTGTATTCGCGGCTGTAAATGTCGGGCGTTTCGTCTTGGTTCCAGAAGCGATCCACTCCTGCACGTTTCCACACTGCGAGATCTGCTTGTACTTCCGCTCGAGTGAGTCCCCGGTCAATTCCGCTAGAGTACGTCGAGGCTGCGTTGGCCGGCACTGCGGTTTGCGCGCCAGCGTACGCCATGGGCGTCGCAATCAATACGACGGCCGAAAGGATCTTGAGGGAAATTTTCATCGCCAACTCCATTTGATTACCGGCGGTACGCACTGACGCCGGTATTAATAAATCATCATCACTTAACGCGTATAGGAATTGTATCGAAGACATCCCATCCAAACCGCGACTACAAAATTACGTTTTTGTCCGGATTTGGAAATGTGGAGCCCACGAGTGTCTATTTCGATTTTGGAAGGGTGTTGTGATTTTGCAACCGCACGTGGGGAGCGTATGAGAATTAACGGATGGCGTTAAGGGGTCTGAATTGTCCTCCGTCGCTGCAAAATCGAGAGGAAACATAGAGTTGCGTTGGCACGCAGCGGTTAATGGTCATTAATGACTGGATGCAGACATATATGTAATCCAATCGTTGGTTTTTTGTCGATGAACAATCTCCACACTTGCTTGGCACTTGCCGAATAGACACCGCGAAATGGAAATGCGAAACGGACTTCGCGTTTCTTCTATCGGCGAGGCCATCCAGTCCGCCTCTGTGATAAAGGAGCAATTTGTGAAGAAATCTCTATTGCTGGCAATTTCTGCGGCAACACTTTCCACGGCTGCATACGCCGAGTCGTCGGTAACGCTGTATGGAATTATTGATACCGGGATTGGCTACGCCAAGGTCGACGGGTCCTACACTGATCCTCGAACGGGCGCGAAGTCCGAATTCGACGGGAGCCGAGTGGCGATGACTAATGGCCAAACGGCCGGGTCGCGTTGGGGCCTGCGCGGAAAGGAAGATTTGGGTGATGGCCTGTACGCGACCTTCCGCCTCGAGTCTGGGTACGATTCCGCTAACGGCTCGTCTCTCCAAAACAATCGCCTGTTCGGTCGTGAAGCTACCATCGGCCTTGGCAGCGACCAATGGGGTGAGTTTCGTCTTGGGCGCCAGTACAACGTAGCGTCGCGTCTTATGGCTTCGATGTATGGTTCCGGATTTGGCGGCGGCTTCACGCAGCTCAATACGGGTGGAGGCCTTGGCTTCAGCGCGGCGTATTTCGTGCGCTATGACAACCTGGCGCTGTATGAAAGCCCTTCGATGGGCGGCTTCCGCCTATCGGCTGGCTATGCATTTAATGCCGACGACCGTAACGCGGCCCAGACGGGCTTCCGGACGGCCGATAACACTCGAGCAATTACGACTGGCATTAGCTATGCCAATGGTCCGCTCATGGCATTCTTCGCATATGACCAATTGAATGCGTCGAACAAACTGACCTCGGCCCAAACTGCGGCCACTCCTCGCTCGTTCACGCTGGGCGGCTCATACGACTTTGAAGTCTTTAAGCTGGCGCTGGCATACGAACGAGCAACCGATGGCTGGTTTGCTGGCAAGGGGCTCCCATCGAGCGCCTCGGTCGGAACGTTCCGCGGTACGCCGTCCAACACATTCGTCGATGGTTTCAGCTCGAATTCCTATCTGATCGCAGCATCCGTCCCCTTGGGTGGCGCTAGCAGCATGTTTGGTTCGTGGCAGCGAGTCGATCCGAACAATAGCGACCTGACCGGTGGAGACTCGACCAGCAACACGTTTGCGTTGGGCTACTCCTACACGCTTTCGAAGCGCACGACGATGTACGCTGCTGCCACCTATACGAACAACTTTGCATTTCAAAGCGATGTAAAAGCCAGGGAGGCGGTGATCGGCTTGCGCCACGCATTCTGACGCGTAATGCGCACCTAGCGTGCGGAGGACATAGTGGGGTGCCCATAACCCGCTATGTCCTCATTTTTTTGGCGAGAGGAGCCATTAGAGCGGCTAGACAATTGCAGAGCGTCAGTGGCAAGCCTATTCGGGCTCGCGGTACTCGATGGTGTAGCCCATTCCTCTGACGGTGTGCAGCAATTTTATGTCGAACGGATCGTCGACCTTGGCGCGAAGACGGCGGACCGCGACTTCAACCACATTCGTATTGCTGTTGAAGTTCATGTCCCAAACTTGTTCCGCGAGGACTAGGCGCGACAACACTTCGCCTTCACGCCGCATCATGAACGTCAGCAGCCCAAATTCCTTTGCCGTGAGGTCTATGCGGGAGTTCCCTCGCGCTACTCGTCGGCGAAGTAGGTCCAGTTCAAGGTCCGCTACGCGAAGAATATTTCCGCCGGACATGGTATCGCCAGCTCCCGCCGCGCGCCGTTTGAGAGCGAGGACTCTTGCTTGGAGCTCGGAGAGTGCGAATGGCTTGATTAAATAATCATCGGCCCCTTGCTCCAGACCGCGTACTCTGTCCTCAAGGCTTGACCTGGAGGTCAACATCATGACAGGTACATTGTCGTTTTTACGAATGCGTTGTAAAACCTCAAATCCATCTAAGCCGGGTAGGCCGATGTCCAATATGATTAGGTCATATTGCGTTTCATAGGCGAGTTGGAGACCGCTGACGCCATCCAGTGCGATATCGACGATATAGCTGTTGTCCGTAAGGCTGCGGCGTAACAACTCGGCGAGTTTTTGCTCATCTTCAATAACTAAAATTTTCATTTGTCGTTTGAATACGTCATTGAAAATGACGTTGAAAAAAGCGAAGGACGTGATCGGTGATCACTCCGCCGTTGCAGCCTAGTTGACGTAACGCTACAGTGCTGGTCTTCCGGCTCTTAGCATCGCTTTACATGTAAAGCTACTTTAGCGGCCGAGCTTCGTCAGAACCCGAACTCGTCAATTACGAATCTGCAAAAAAAAACGCGGAAATCTGTAATTTCCCTGTCGCTATTTCCGGAGAGCATCTCTTTAGAAGGATTGCTGCCTACGTGGACTCGCTAAATGTCCAATGATGCGCGCCACCTTGCTACTCTACAAACGACATTGGCGCTCACTGCACAAGTGTGCAGGAGCGCCAACGTCCAATGTGGTTCTACTTGGATGGATCGAAGTCGGCAGCTATGCTGAAGCCGATGGTCGTGCCCGTCGAGTCCGATTTTACGAAGGGAGTGCCGCCATGCATCCGTGCAATTGCGGCTACGATGGCCAGTCCGAGGCCGTGATGGTTCGCGTCGCTTGCACGAGCAGAGTCTGACCGGTAGAACCGGTAGAAGAGCCGCGGTAGATGCTGTGCTTCGATTTGCTCACCCAAATTGTGCACGGTGACGTGTACTTTCCCGTCGTCGGCCCTGTACAGCCTAACCGTTACTCTTGACTTCGGCTTGCTGTAGCGAATGGCATTCGAAACCAGATTTGAAATAGCGCGTTGATAGAGCGAGCGGTCTACACTGCCAGCTTGATCTCCCAAGACGTCAAAGCTAACTCTCGCGTCCAGGGCCTCGGCCTCGTGATATTCAAGAACTTCCGTAGTAATTGCGCGGAGGCTCTCCACATGTTCGGCCCGCGCCCTCGCTCCGCGGTCAGCCTGTGAGAGAAAGAGCATGTCATTGACAATAGCGGTCATGCGTTGAAGCTCTTCCAGATTCGAACCAAGCACGTCTCGCAAATCCACTGGCGACCGGTTTGCCGCCAGCGCGAATTCGGTTTCTCCTATAAGCGTCGCGAGAGGAGTACGTAGTTCGTGTGCTACATCTGCATTGAAGCCTTCCATTTGGACATAGGCCCGCTCTAGCCGTTGCAGCAGCGCATTGAACTGCAGGACCAACGGTTTGATTTCTTGCGCCAACCCCGTTTCCTTTAGTCGTTCTCCGATGCGGTCAGGCGATATCAGCGCGGCCTGACGCGCCACTTCGTGAAGAGGAAGCAGCGCGCGCCGGACCAGGACGTTGGCTATAACGGAAACTACTATCGCTCCGATCACAGCACACGAAAATAGCGTCCATGCCAGCATCACTCGAAGCCGCACATCCGGCGTGGTATCCAGAAACAACTCTGCGGTCATTCTCCTATCCGGCTGGCTGGGCGCAGGCAAAGAAAAGAGCGTCTGTATTCGATTTACGTCCTTCGCAGCTACGGCAGGCTCACCATAAACGCTGACTTTTTGATTAATGACGAGTCGCAACGAAAACTCAGACTTTCCATAGAAAAAGTCATTCAGCTTATGCTCGAGCGCGGGTAGGTCGCCTTTAACGGCGAATTCATCCGCTAGGTGCTCGATGACTTCACGCTTTTGTTCAAGTAGTGCCTGCTGACGATAAGAGAGATTTATATTCGTCGCCCAATACACAACTAGGCATACAACCCCCAGTGCGACAAATGTCTGAAGCGCGAGCCAGCGAGACAGCCATTGGCGCAGAGAACTGATCTCGCGAAATCCCATTACTCATCCCTCAGCTCGAGTACGTAGCCCATCCCGCGCACGGTATGAAGGAGCTTCGTTTCAAAAGGGTCATCCACTTTTCCACGAAGGCGCCGTACAGCAACCTCCACCACATTGGTATTGCTGTTGAAGTTAATGTCCCATACTTGTTCGGCGAGATCCAAGCGGGACAGAACTTCCCCCTGCTTTCGCATCAAAAGGGCAAGCAGCGTAAATTCCTTGGCGGTCAAATCGAGGCGCGTGCCGGCCCTACTAGCCTTGCGCCTCAGGAGATCCAGTTCGAGATCTCCCACTTTCAAGACATTCTGTCGACTTGCCTCGGCGACCACATGCCCCCTCCGCCGCCCCAACGCGAGGACGCGCGCCAGCAATTCAGATAACGCAAATGGTTTGACCAGGTAATCGTCTGCGCCGTCCTGCAGTCCCCGAACTCGGTCCTCGACCTTGTCTCGCGCCGTGAGCATAAGGACGGGTACGCGATCGGACTTGCGCAGTTCGTGCAGAACGGCAAAGCCATCCATCCCTGGAAGCATCACGTCCAGAAGAATGAGGTCGTACTGGGTCTCTTGGGCAAGGTGCAGGCCGCTGACGCCGTCCGACGCAACGTCGACCACATAGTTGTGTTCTGAGAGAGCGCGCTTTAGGTATTCAGCGAGCTTGCGCTCGTCTTCAACGACCAAAATCTTCATGTTCCACAACCGTTCGAATCGTAAATGGCACCCCTCGAAGGTTGAATCCGGTGCCAAGCGGGAACTGGTGCGCGAGCTCGAGCTCGCATAGCCACCAACGTTGCGTGTTCAGAAACACGCACGTCTTGCACTTGAATAGGAGCACGCATTCTAGGGCAGGTTAGCCGTCAGTCTACCTTCACCAGGATTACGAATCTGTAATGCACGGCAACCTTACAGAATTGTCATCTGGGGGTCCGGATTCTGACGAAGGCGCTTGGATACAGTACGGGCGGTCATCCGTCCTGGGCGTCCCTATTGTGTCCCACGTGCGACACCCCGGCATAGGCACCAACATCTCCTCAGACACTACCAAGGTTAAATGATGCGCCTCAAGTTGCTTCCATTGTTCCTGATGGTCGCCGCGCTGTGCGGTCCGCAGGCTCGGGCTCAGGCTACGCCAGAAAAGTACACCCGGGAAGACGCATCGATTGCGTCGGCAAACGTTCTGACGCTGTCCGAGGCGCTGGATGCCGCATACAGGTTGAATCCCCAATTGTCGGCTGCCAAGAATGATTTCGGAGCATCGAAGGGGTTGGTGGAGCAGGCGAGCCTTCTGCCAAATCCTTCCCTGGACGTCAGCATCGACGACCAGCAACGTCCGACGCGGACGACCACGGCGATGCTCAGCATGCCCGTTGAGTTGGGCGGAAAGCGACGAGCACGTACAGAGGCCGCTCAATTAAACAGTGATTTGGCTGGCCGAGACTATGAGATCGCGAGGGCGGAGATAAAGACTTCCGTTACGTCTCGATTCTTTGCAGTCGCAATCGCGCAGGAAACGGTGCGTGTCAATCGCGATATGGCTGAAGTGGCAGTTGGGGCATTGCGTGTAGCTCAAAAGCGAGTGGACTCAGGAAAGGCTCCGCCTTTGGAGAGGAACAAAGCAGACATCGAGCTAACGAAAGCGCAGATTGAAGTGCGTCAAGCAGAAAATGAGCTCACCGTCGCACGCAGAGAACTCTCATTACTGTGGAACGACCCAGCTCCGAAATTCACGGCAGTGCGTGCGGATATCGAGGATCTTCCGCCGCGACAATCGCTGGATGAGCTGCGAGGCGCCTTGTTGGCCTCCCCGAGAATGACTGCCGGACGCCTCGCATTGGAAGTGAGCAAAGCCGAATTGAATGTCGAGAAGAGCAAGCGATATCCGGACATCACGATAAGTGGTGGAGTGGCTCGCGACAATGAAATGGGGCGCAACAAGGCTCAATTTGGGATCTCCGTGCCATTGCCGATTTTTGACAGGAATCAGGGGAACGTCTATGCCGCCACCATGCAAACCTACAAGGCCCAAGACACTTACAGAGAGCTAGAGGCACGATTGAGTGCTGACTTGGTGTCCGCCGCCTCCACTTACGATCTTGCATTGTCTTCCGCGAGCGACTATCGCCAGTCTGTTATCCCCACATCGCAGAAGGCATACGATGCCGCGCGTAAGGGCTTTGAGGCGGGAAAGGTCGGCTATCTGGAAGTCCTGGACGCGCAACGGACTCTATCGCAAGGGAATATTTCCTACCTGACGACGTTGTCGCGCGCGGCGTCGGCCCGCGCTGAAATCGATCGCATCCTTGGCCAATAAACAGAGATGAACATGAGCCCGTATTTCAAGCTAGTACAACGTCGCGCCGTCATTGCGGTCGCGCTATCCCTTCAACTCCTGATTCCGGCGCCGGGGCTTGCAGGGCCATCTGACCACGCAGGGGACAGTCATTCCGAAGCGGCAGTGGGGCCGAATAAGGGTGAAGTGACAACGGTCGGAGACAACACGATTGAGGTGGGTCTGGTTGAGGAGGGCGAGGCGGCTCGGCTAAAGGTTTGGATAGCGGCGTCAGGCAAGCCTGTGAATGCAAAAGACTTAACGGCAACCGCGACTTTGAAAAGGCCAAACGGGGAAGAGAAGGTGCTCAAGCTGACCCCCTCCACAGAAGGATTTGTCAGTGATCAACTTATCGCTGAGCCACATTTCTTTGAAGTCGAAATTAGCGTCTCCATTCCTGGAAGGCCTGACCCTATCCGCGCAGAATTGCACAAAGAGGAGGGGTTAGTCGCGCTCACCCCTGAACAAATCTCTGCGGCCGGAATTGAGACAAGTGAAGCCAAGGCGCAGAGCCTTGAGTCGAGCACGAAATTCCCCGGGGAGATCCGATTTAATGCAGATCGCACTGCACACGTCGTGCCTAAGGCCGCAGGCACCGTTCAACAGGTCTCGGCCGATCTGGGACAAGAGGTGAAAAAAGGACAGCTCTTGGCGGTCATTTCAAGCGCATCGCTCTCCGAGCTCAGAAGCGAGTGGCTTGCTGCGACGAAGCGCCGAGCATTGGCTGCCGCCACGCACGCTCGAGAGCTGAAGTTATGGCGGGAGCAGGTTTCAGCCCAACAGGACTATCAACAGGCTCAGACTGCACTTCAGGAGGCGGATATCGCCGTGCAAAACGCAGCTCAGAAGCTTCGGGCAATTGGCGCAGAACCGTCCGCAAAAGACTTGAATCTTCTTGAGATTCGTGCGCCCTTTGATGGTGTCATCGTCGAGAAGCACATCGCTTTGGGCGAGGCGCTATCCGACACGGCAAGCATCTTCACAATCTCGGATCTGAGCACGGTATGGGCAGAGTTCGTAATCGCGCCCAAAGATCTCCGGGACGTCCGTGTAGGTGAAGATGCAAAGATCACCTCGACTGCCTTTTCCGAGGAGGCGTTCGGCACCGTGTCCTATATAGGTGCATTGCTTGGACAGCAAACGCGCACAGCGACTGCGAGGGTGACATTGAAGAATCCCGACATGGCCTGGCGGCCCGGTCTGTTCGTTTCCGTAAGCGTTGTGGTGGAGCGAAATGACGTTGGAGTAGCTGTGGAGAGCGACGCGATCCAGGATGTCAACGGACAGCCTACGGTGTTCATCGAAGTTCCTGGTGGCTTTCTTCCCCAGCCCGTCAAGTTAGGCGCGACGACAGATAAGAGCTCGGAGATTGTGTCAGGGCTCAATGCTGGAACGCGCTATGTCAGCTCCAATGCTTTCGTGCTGAAGTCCGAGTTGGGCAAGGCAACGGCAGATCACGCGCATTGAGTCGGAGCCCACATGTTTGAACGTTTAATTCGCTTTGCCATTGAGCAGCGTTGGCTTGTCTTGTTCATCGCTTTTGGAATGGCCGCCGTTGGGGTGTACAACTACTCGCGACTGGCCATTGACGCGGTTCCCGACATCACGAACGTCCAGGTCCAGATCAACGCGAGTGCTCCTGGCTACTCTCCTTTAGAAACGGAGCAGCGCGTCACGTATCCGATCGAGACCGTGATGGCTGGTCTGCCGGGGCTGCAGCAAACTCGCTCGCTGTCTCGTTACGGCCTTTCTCAGACGACAGTGATCTTCGAGGACGGGACAGACATCTACTTTGCCCGTCAGCTCGTTAATCAGCGTCTGCAGGAGGCCAAGGAAAGCCTGCCGGAGGGGATCACCCCCGTCATGGGGCCGATTTCTACCGGATTGGGAGAGATTTTCCTGTGGACCGTTGAAGCAAAACCCGATGCAAAGAAGGCAGACGGTTCGCCATATACGGCCACGGACCTGCGCGAGATTCAAGATTGGGTCATCAAGCCGCAACTGCGCAACGTCAAAGGCGTGACCGAGGTCAATTCAATCGGAGGCTACGCAAAGGAGTACCAGGTAGCTCCAGATACCGAGCGCTTGGCGTCCTATGGACTCTCGCTCACCGACATCATCACCGCTCTAGAGCGAAACAACGCGAATGTTGGAGCTGGGTATATTGAAAGAAAGGGCGAGCAGTACTTGATTCGTGCTCCGGGTCAGGTTCGGTCGATAGCCGATATTCAGGATATTGTCCTGACCGCGAGAGATGGGCAAGCCATACGCGTTCGTGACGTTGCGGATGTTTCAATCGGGAAAGAGCTTCGCACGGGCGCCGCTACAGACAATGGCAAGGAGGTGGTGCTCGGTACCGTCTTCATGTTGATTGGCGAGAACAGCCGGGCTGTATCCCAAGCAGTGTCGAAAAAGCTCGGGGAGATAAACAAGAACTTGCCCGACGGGGTAGAAGCGATCACCGTCTATGACCGTACCGATCTCGTAGACAAAGCTATCGCCACGGTAAAGAAGAATCTTCTCGAAGGCGCGATCTTGGTGATCGTGATCCTGTTCGTTTTCCTCGGAAACATTCGTGCTGCGATCATCACGGCGATGGTGATCCCGCTATCTATGCTGTTCACGTTTACGGGAATGGTGACCTACAAGGTCAGCGCCAACCTGATGAGTCTTGGGGCGCTTGATTTCGGGATCATTGTCGACGGCGCGGTAGTGATTGTGGAGAACTGCGTCAGACGGCTGAGTCATGCACAGCTGCATCACGGTCGTCCCCTCACTCGCTCCGAACGCTTCCACGAAGTATTCGCGGCCGCTCGCGAGGCGCGACGTCCACTGCTGTACGGCCAGCTGATCATCATGGTTGTTTACCTTCCAATATTCGCGCTCAGCGGGGTGGAAGGGCGCATGTTCCACCCCATGGCTCTCACCGTGGTAATGGCATTGCTCGGTGCCATGATTCTGTCGGTCACGTTCGTACCGGCGGCCGTGGCTATGTTCATCGGGAAGAAGGTGTCAGAGAAGGAAATTCGGGTAATGGCGTGGGCACGTCGACGCTACGAACCTCTGCTCGACTTGGCACTTCGCCGCACTCCTCTCATGCTCGGTGGGGCACTAGGGTTCTTGCTCGTGTGCGGTTTTATCGCCACTCGTTTGGGAAGCGAGTTTATTCCGAATCTCAACGAAGGAGACATGGCAATCCAAGCATTGCGCATTCCGGGCACAAGTTTGACGCAATCAGTCGCCATGCAGGTTCAGCTGGAAACCCGTTTAAAGGAGAAGTTTCCCGAGATCGAGCGTGTGTTCGCGCGGACCGGCACTGCCGAGATCGCATCGGACGCTATGCCCCCCAATATCTCCGATGGCTACATCATGCTTAAGCCCGAAAAGGACTGGCCGAGCCCGAAGAAGTCTCATGCGGAGCTGCGTGAGGCGATTCAGCGTGAAGCACAGAACATTCCGGGGAACAACTACGAGTTCTCGCAGCCGATTCAGCTACGGTTCAACGAACTGATTTCTGGCGTTCGCAGCGATGTCGCGGTGAAGATATTTGGTGATGACAACGATGTGTTGAACAGAACTGCAACTGAGGTAGCTGAGGTCCTCCAAAAGATCCCAGGTGCCTCGGAAGTCAAAGTGGAACAGACCACGGGTCTTCCCATGCTGACCGTGTCGATCGATCGAGCTAAAGCAGCGCGCTATGGCCTTAGTCTGTCGGATGTCCAGGACACCCTGACGATTGCGGCGGGTGGTCGTGAGGCGGGCACGTTCTTCCAGGGCGACCGTAGGTTCGATGTCGTCGTTCGACTTCCAGAGAAGGTCCGCGAGAACATCACTGCACTCAAAAATCTTCCGATTGCGTTGCCGAGAGCTGAGGGTCAGCTTCAAACAGCCTACATACCACTATCTGAAGTTGCGACATTCGATCTGGCGCCTGGCCCTAACCAGGTCTCCCGAGAGGATGGAAAGCGAAGGATCGTGGTCAGCGCCAACGTTCGTGGCAGAGACCTCGGATCGTTCGTCGGCGAGGCAGAGACGGCGATCGCTGAACAAGTCAAGGTCCCAACGGGATACTGGACAGCATGGGGGGGTACTTTCGAACAACTTGAATCAGCTACCAAGCGATTGCAGGTTGTGGTCCCAGTCGCCCTGCTTTTGGTGTTCGTCCTGTTGTTCGCGATGTTTGGAAACGTTAAGGATGGACTACTCGTCTTCACCGGTATTCCCTTCGCGTTGACAGGCGGAATTCTTGCGCTGTGGATCAGAGGAATTCCTTTGTCGATTACCGCTGCAGTGGGATTCATTGCACTTTGTGGTGTCGCTGTTCTCAACGGTTTGGTTCTGTTGTCCTTTATTCGCTCCTTGAGAGATGAAGGAAAGCCGTTGTACACCGCGGTGCGAGAAGGCGCCTTGACTCGCTTGCGTCCCGTGCTGATGACCGCCCTCGTGGCGTCGCTTGGATTCGTACCTATGGCTATCGCAACGGGGACAGGAGCGGAGGTGCAGCGGCCGCTGGCCACAGTGGTTATCGGAGGCATCATCTCCTCCACCTTCTTGACGCTTCTGATCCTGCCGGCGCTCTATCGCTTGGTACATCATAAAGACGCAGAGGAGGAGGAGCTAACCGGCTAGGAGTGTGAACTGTCGCGAGCTTGGAGGGGCCCGGTCTCCTCCAAGCTTGCGGAAATGTAATTACAAGGTTCGACGATTGTCGAGCGCACTTTCGTACATTGGCAGCCTTCGATACCGAATGGTTAGACCTCCATGGTTACTTTGCCGTTAGACCCCGCAGAAGCCAATAAAAAAGCGGAGAACGCAATCCAGATCTCGATTGTGATTCCGTTCTTGAATGAACAAGATGTCTTGCCAATTTGTCACTCGAAGCTGAAAGAGATTCTCGGCGAGCTAGGTCTACCTTACGAGATCGTGTTCGTGGATGACGGTAGCACGGACAAAAGCGTATTGATCTTGACTGCGCTGATGGAGCGGGATCCCAGAGTTCGAGTGGTTCGCCTGAGTAGAAATTTTGGGAAAGAGGCTGCGATGAGCGCTGGCCTGGCGCATGCGCGGGGTGAGGCGGTGATCATGTTGGATGCCGACCTGCAGGATCCTCCCGCACTAATTCCGGATATGGTCAAGGCATGGCAGGATGGGTTCGATGTCGTATCGATGCGCCGGCGCAAGCGTGAGGGTGAAGGTTTCGCAAAGCGTTTGTCTGCTTATGCGTTCTACCGAATCATGAGTCGCTTGAGCCGGTCGAGGATACCCGCAGACACAGGGGATTTCCGGCTTATGAGTCGTAGGACCGTTGAGGCCTTGCTCCAGATGCCAGAGCGGTGTCGCTATATGAAAGGTCTCTATGCTTGGATCGGGTTTCCCACCAAAGTGATCGACTATGATCGCGCGCCCAGGGCCGCCGGCAAGACCAAGTGGAACTACTTCGCGCTATTCGGGCTCGCCCTTGAAGGCATCACCTCATTCTCTACCGCTCCGCTGCGCTGGGCAACTGGCATAGGAGCTGTTGTCGCATTGACAGGTGGCATGTTTGGCCTTTGGATTATTTTCAAAACGATCGTGTTCGGTCACGACGTGCCTGGCTATCCATCACTAACAGCCATGATCACCCTCTTAAGTGGGATTCAGCTCCTGACGATTGGGCTGTTGGGCGAATACGTTGGAAAAGGATACATGGAGACGAAGCAGCGTCCAATCTTCATAGTGCGCGATGTGCTCGAGAAAGCCACGCAGATGGCCTCACAACACGCCGGGATTGGAACGAAAAATGCAGTTGAAGGCTAAATGGTTTTTGTTGGCCCTGGCGGGCATCGTTATCGCTCGGCTTTTTTCAATGGCTGCGATGCCGTTGATCGACACCTCGGAGCCGAGATACGCTGAGATTGCGAGATTGATGGCGGAAACCGGGGATTGGATCACTCCTTGGTTCGAACCCGGGGTTCCGTTCTGGGGAAAGCCACCGCTCTCATTCTGGAGTCAGGCGATGGGGATAAGGATCCTTGGTGGGTCCGAGTTCGCGGTTCGACTCCCCTCATTCCTTGCGATGGTTGCGCTCGCAGCAATGCTCTATCGCGCAACTGCTATCTTGGTCGATCGACAGGCGGCCCGATGGACGACGCTCATATTGTCTTCCATGCTGCTCCCGCTCGCTGCGGCCGGTGCTGTGCTCACAGACTCCTTCTTGGCTCTAGGGATCACCTATTCGATGTTGGCGTTCCTAGTCGCGCCGACAGCACCTACACCTTTCTGGCGGTATGGGTTTTTTGTGGGCATAGCCATTGGCCTGTTGTCGAAAGGGCCGCTCGCCTTCGTGCTCCTGGGCATAGTCCTCGTTCCTTGGCTTGCGCTTTATCGTGATAGTAGGGCGCACCTGACCAATCTTCCTTGGTTCACGGGCACGTTGTTGATGGTCGCGCTGACTGTTCCTTGGTACATCGTCGCTGAGATAAAGACCCCAGGATTCGTCCAGTACTTTTTAGTAGGTGAGCACTTTCTGCGGTTCCTAGACTCAGGTTGGCAGGGAGACCTGTACGGTACTGCTCACGAGCGACCTTTTGGCGGAATTTGGGGTGATTGGCTGCTAGCTTCGTTCCCATGGGGATGGGGCGGAATTCTGCTGGGTGTATGGATAGTGGCTAATGCCTCTCGCAGGGCTCGGGCTCTTCAGGTTTGTCGGTCTCCGGTCGTCGGATACTTGGCGTTGTGGGCCGTTGCCGCTCCGGCCTTCTTCACCTTCTCTGGAAACATACTTTGGACGTATGTGTTGCCTAGCCTGCCAGCTTTTGCACTGCTCCTCGCAATATTCGCCAAAGAGCTATCGCCAGCAAAAGCGATGCCGCGCCTAGTCCGGATCTTGGCTGCCACGTGTGCAATAGTGCCGATAGCGGCAATTGGTCTCGGGCTGGTCTCGCTCACGGTGCCCACAAAGCTCAAAACAGAGAAGCAATTAGTGGCCATTGCCGAATCTCAGATGAGCGAAGGTCAGAAGCTTTACTTTGTGCATAGCCGCCCTTTCTCCGCGCGTTTTTATTCGCGCGGCACGGCAGAGCTAATTACTCCGAGTGAGTTGGAAAAGTTGTCCTTGGAAAAGGACGCATATGATTTCGTGGCAATTCCAAAGGGTAAAGAGTCCTCACTTGAGGAAAGCGTGAGAGAACGGTTGGTGCCGATCTATCAAAGTCGTCGCTACGCGCTTTACAGAATAAATGGGTAAACCTGTGTCAGCGCTAGAAAAGTATCAACGCACCTTCGCGCTTCTTGGTCGCGCGTCCGCGGTGGGGCATTCGCGGTCTCTTCTGAGGGTCCTGCACGTGAGCCTGTCCAGCGGCTTTGGTGGCAAAGAACTGCGTATCCTCAATGAGATGCTCGCGATGCGCGATCGCGGACATACGCTTGAGGTTGTTTGTGCCGCACGGTCTGAGCTCGGGCAGCGCTCTCAAAATCACGGCTTTAGAACGCACCACATTGAGGTAGAGGGGCTGATTGCTTCTGCAATGACTCCGTTTCGCATCGGCGGGATAGTGCGAGGAGGAGACTTTGATGTAGTCAACACGCATTCCGTGGAAGATGACCTGCGCGCCGCGCTGTTCGCGCGTTTAGCGCGAACACGATTGGTAGTTAGAACGCATCACCGGGAAAGCAGGCTGCACGTGCCGCGACTCAGCGGCGCGGTGAGCGGTCATGTGATAACCGTAAGCACGTATCAGCGACAGCGATACCTCGAACGTGGTCATTTCGAGCAGCGTGTTCGGACGATTCCTACAGGCCTAGACGTTCAGTATCCCAGGCCTGCGATGCCTTCG
The DNA here is from genome assembly GCF_002331005.1 of Achromobacter sp. UBA2119. NCBI lineage: Bacteria > Pseudomonadati > Pseudomonadota > Betaproteobacteria > Burkholderiales > Alcaligenaceae > Achromobacter > Achromobacter sp. UBA2119. The sequence continues at coordinate 797,885 of NZ_DCYD01000015.1, forward strand.
ATGCGCCAAGAACTCGCCATTCCCGACGATGCGATTGTCATTGGAAACGTTGCGGACGATCAGGATGCGCAAGGGCTTCGAATTCTCGTCGAAGCGATGTACCCGTTGATGGAGGTCTACCCACAAGTTCACCTGGTGCTTGGTGGCCTGCATGAGCCCCGACTCAACCAGCTAAGGAGACGTGCGGTCGAAATTGGGTTGATAGGAAGGATCCACTTTCCAGATTTCTTCTTCTGCGTTGGTGACTTGTTAGGCGCGGTGGATATTTACGCAATGGTGCCGGAGTGCGAGGTGTTGGGATCCACGTTTGTCGAAGCATCTGCGTCCGGTGTGCCTGTCGTAGCTACCGCAGTTGGTTGCCTGCCAGAGGTCATCGAAAACGGTGTTTCGGGATATGTTGTACTGCCTTTCGATCGGGTGATACTCCGTTCGGTGATCAATAATCTGATCGTAGAAAGCAGCCTGCGCAGCCGATTCGGCAAAGCTGGGCGAGCAAACTTCGTTCTCCGGGAAAGGTTCAGTGCGGCGAAAATGGCTGAATCTATCGAGGATGCTTATCTTGGGTGGCTTAACGTCAGGGCGGATAAAGCTGGTGTTGGCCGGTGACATTTGACTTGGGATCGTCTCGGATCATTCCGCACTGGCTCTAGTCCCAGCACGCGGCAAAGGTGACGCGCTAGTGCTGCTTAAGGGGGTTGTGGCGAATCAAGCGCGCGCATCAGGTTCTCGATGTCCTGCCGCGCGGCGGCCAGCAGCCAGTCGCGGAATGCGCCGTAACCAGGCGGGGGACGGCGATTGGACGGAATGCACAGGAAGTAGCCACGCTCCAGCGTGATGGGTAGATCGAAGGGCACGGCGAGTTGGCCGGTTTCGAGTTCATGGCGCACGAGACAGCGCTGTACGAGCGCAATGCCCATGTCCGCGATCGCGGCACGAACAAGGATCGACACTTGATCGCAGGCCATGGACAGATTCGGCGCGGGTGCCTGCGGCCCCGCCCAACGCAGCCATTGTGTCCAGTTGCCCGGCGCGGTCGTGTGGTAGAGCAGAGGCTCCGCAGCGAGATCGTGCGGTTCGCGCCAGCGGCCCTCGGCCCTCATGCGCGCCAGACGTTCGGGGTGGCAGACAGGCACGATTTCGCGCCCGATGACGTAATCGCAATGCCAGCCCGGCCATTGGTGCTGACCCAGGCCGGTCAGGATGGCGGCATCCGCGGTGTTGTCGCTGAAGTCCTCGCCCTTGCGATAAGGGGCAAAGTTGAGCCGCACGTCGGGGTGCAGCCGCCGGAATTCCGGCAGGCGCGGCACCAGCCACACGCTTGCGAAGGTCGGTACCACCGCGAGACTGAGCGGCCGGTCGGCAGGGGCCGTGCGCAATCCGGCGCTCGCCGCCTCGATCGCCATCAGCGGTTCCTGCACCGCGTCGAGAAAGGCGCGCCCCGCCTCCGTGAGCTGCAAGCGATGGGAGTCGCGCTGCAACAGAACCTGGTTGAAGTGGGCTTCGAGTCTTGCCACCGCGCGGCTGATCGCACCCTGAGTGACGCAGAGCTCATCAGCCGCCTGCGAAAAGCTGCCCAGCCGCACCACGGCTGCAAAGGCATGGAGTTCGGACATCGAAGGAGAATGCAGGCGCATGGCGGCTGGGTCGTGCACGGATTGTGACCATTGTATGACTTTCCGTCATACAGGCTTCCATTCTTGTCGTTTGCCAGTGGGCGGGCCCAGCCTGGACACTAGGCACGGTCTATAAATTTCCTTTCATGACGACAAGCCCATGACACTCCATGCCAGATATCGCGCCGGTTTCGCGGCGCTGGCCCTCGCGGCCGCCACTCCGCTCACCGCTACCGTGGCGCACGCCGAATTTCCCGACCGTCCGCTAAAGCTCATCGTGCCATTCGCGCCTAGCGGTTCTACCGACCTGGCCGCGCGGTTGATCGCCGAGTATGCCGGCCGCGAGTTGGGCCAGACCATCGTGGTGGAGAACCGCGCGGGCGCGGGTGGCTCGATGGGCATGGAGCAGGTCGCTAAGGCGGAACCCGACGGCTACACGCTCGGCATGGCCACGATGAGCACCCACGGCTCCAACGTCGCCGCCTACGGCGCGCGCCTGAAGTACGACCCGATCAAGGATTTCGCGCCGGTATCGAACGTGGCCACGGTGCCCAGCGTGTTCGCGATCAATCCCAGGATCCCGGCCAGGACAATTCAGGAGTTCATCGCGCTGGCCAAGGCTGAGCCGGGCAAATACAGTTATGCGTCGCCCGGCGTAGGTTCACTCGGCCATACCAACATTGAGCACTTTACGGCGCTCTCCGGCATCCAACTGCTCCACATTCCGTATAAGGGCGCCGGCCCTGCCATGAACGACGCCGTGGGAGGCCAGGTCGACGGCATCACCGACAATCTACCTTCGGCGCTGGCGCACATCAAAGCGGGCCGCCTGCGCGCGCTGGTCCTACTGTCGGACAAGCGTTCGCCCGCGTTGCCCGACGTGCCCGTGTACGGGGAGATCGGCTATCCGCAGATGGGCACGGGCGGCTGGTTTGGCATCGTCGCACCTGCCGGCACGCCGCCCGCCGTCGTGGGCAAGCTGAATGCCGCGATTCACAAAGCCATGCAGCAGCCAAATTTCGTACAAAAGATGGACGAAGCGGGCGCCACACTCATTCCCAACACGCCCGCGCAGTTCCAGGCACAGATCGAGCAAGCCGTGGCGCGTTACCAGGCAGTGGCGAAGGTCGCCAAGCTGTCGGCGGAGTGAAATGATGATGGATGCTCTGTACACCCTGCATCTGCCGGCGGACGACGCGATCCCGCTGGTGTGCGACTCGCCGCATAGCGGCACGGACTACCCCGAGGATTTCCGACATGCGGTGCCGCGCGCCATCCTGCGAGCCGCTGAGGACACCCACGTCGAAGCCCTGTGGGCCGGTGTGCCGCGCGTAGGCGGCACGCTGCTCGAAGCGCATTTCCCGCGCAGCTACCTTGATCTGAACCGCATGCTCGACGATATCGATCCCGAGCTTCTCGAGAGCGCTTGGCCCGCACCCTTGCATCCCGGAGAGAAGACGCGCCTGGGCTCTGGCTTGATCTGGCGCTCCGTCAAGGGCGGCACGCCGATCTATGACCGCAAGCTGCCCGTGGCTGAAGTGCGGGCGCGAATCGAGCGGTGCTACCAGCCCTACCACGCCTCGCTACAGCAGGCGGTGCAGGACGCGCACGCGCGCTTCGGCAAGCTCTGGCACCTCAACCTGCATTCGATGCCGAACAACGCCTACGAGCGCCTGAAGATCCGCAGCGACAAACCGCTTGCGGACTTCGTGCTCGGCGACCGCGACGGCACCACCTGCGAACCCGGCTTCCTCGATCTCGTGGAATCGCACCTGCGCGGCTGCGGCTACACCGTGGCGCGAAACGACCCCTACAAGGGCGTGCAGCTCATCGCCAATATCGGCCAACCCGCGCTGCGGCGCTACAGCATGCAGATCGAGATCCGGCGTCCGATCTACATGGACGAGAACACCCGGGAGCGCAACGCGAACTTCGGCGTGGTCCGGCGCGATATCGACGCCTTGCTCACCCGAATCGCCGCCTACATCCGCGACGCCGTTGTGCGTTGAATGAGCGGGCGCAGCGCGCCCGGCGTGCCTTCTGTCTTTCCGCGCCCGCCGTCGCAGCGGCGGGGCGTCCTGCATCCTATGACTTTCGAATTCATTCCCCATTTTCTGGGACTAGCCGCGCTTGGCGTCGCGAGTGGCTTTCTCGCCGGATTGCTCGGCATCGGGGGAGGCATCGTGCTGGTGCCCGTCCTCACATTCTTCCTGCAAGGGCAGGAATTGGCCGCCGGCCTGGCGGTAAAGATGGCGATCGCCACATCGATGGCGGTAATCCTGTTTACCTCCTTCTCGAGCGTGAGCGCGCATCATCGCCGTGGCGCCGTGGACTGGCAAATCGTGCGCGGGCTGACCCCGGGCATTGTGGCCGGCAGCCTCATTAGCAGTCTGGGCGTCTTCGCCCTGCTCAAGGGCAACGTGCTGGCTGTGGTGTTCAGTGTGTTCATGCTGTTTTCCGCGGTGCAGATGTTTCGCGGGCGCCAGCCGGCGGCGGCTCGCGGCCTGCCCGGGGCACCCGGGCTGCTCGGAGCCGGAAGCGCGATCGGCGCGCTGTCGGGCCTGGTCGGGGTGGGCGGCGGCTTTATCAGCGTCCCTTTCCTTTCCTGGTGCAACGTGCCCGTGCACCGTGCCGTCGCCACCTCCGCCGCGCTGGGATTCCCGATCGCGCTGGCGAACGTCGGCGGATTCATCCTCGGCGGTCTCGACACCGCCGGGCGCCCTGCCCACTCGATGGGTTTCGTCTGGACGCCAGGGTTGGCGCTGGTGGCTGCCTTCAGCGTGCTGACGGCACCCCTCGGCGCGCGTGCGGCGCATCGTCTGCCCGTGGCGCGGCTCAAGCGCGCATTCGCCGGCATGTTGTTTGCCGTGTCGGCCTATATGTTGATCACCGGTGTACGCGGGGCCTGACGGGGCTATAAATGCACGATCAGGTCCTCCAATTGCAGAATGCTTGCAGTTGTTTTCGTTCCTGTTCAGGTTGCCCCAAGGTGATGAAACATCGAAGCAGCGTGCCTGTGCGCGAGCATGATTTCGGCAGTGGCTCCGTACCGGTTGGTACGTTCGATGTGGAAAACTTCCCTTGACGGTCAGTATAAGGAACGGTGTTTGAATGGATTGCATTGTTCATCCTACTTAGTGTGGTGTTCCATGGCAGTGGGCGCCTTGTGAAGACGCCATGGACGGGTGGTTTCTAAACCGATGTCCAGGGCCGCGGTCTTTTCCTCGAGCCGATCTACGACACCGGCCAACTCGCTGATGTCGTTCGTGTAGATCTCCGTTTGGTGACGGGCGCGTGAAATTGCCACGTAGTAGACGTCCCGCTGCGTGGTCCGGCTGAAGCTCTCCGCATTGATGAGTGCGCGATCGCAAGTAAGGCCCTGAGCGCTGTGGCTGGTCGTGGCATATGCGCGATCCAGGTGAAGTGGGCCGGTCGCAGCGTCCAACGTGAGTCGCCGGCCGCCGCCACCGATTGTGACGCTCGTGGGGGTTACCGCCAGAACTTCGAATCGGCCACCATTGACCAGGTCAAGCTTGGCGTTGTTGCGCGTTACGCGTACCCAATCACCCGCAGACAGCTCCGCCTGCACCGGCTCGTACACGGAGAGCTTGGCGGCGCGGCCGGGATTGAACTGGGTGCGCTCCCCGGTGATGACGTGTTCCACTACCAGGTCATTCGGCTTATCTGGCGCCAGGCCGATGACGCGGTACATCTCGGTTTGGCGCAGGTTGCCGGCCTTGTAGTCGCGCTCGGGCTGGAGGATGTCGCCGGCGATGTAGTACTTTGCCACCCGTCGCTCTGCTTGCGTGGTGTCGCGGCGGGTGAGCAGATTGAAGTCAAAACCACGGCCGGACAGGCCCAGTGCCTGATGCGTTGCCTCGTTCAGTGCATTGCGCGAATCATTGGTGCCCGTGACGATGAGCGTTTCACGCCTCTCATCCGCATCGAGCGAAGCGTATTTGGAGGCGATGGCGTCATAGCGAGCGCCATTGTCGTCGATGGAGTGGACTGCTTCGAGCTTTCCGTCCAACACGGCGAGAGATGCGGACGCGTTGCCGGCCGCGGCAAGTTCCACCGCCGCCTTCAGTTCTGGTGACTTCTGCCGGATGATGTCACCCATGAGCGAGGTCTCCATGCCGGCGGCCTGGAGCTGGTGAAACGGTCGCCCCGCTTCAATCGCCTTGGTCTGGCCCGTGTCGCCGAGCATGACCACACGGGCGCCGTCGGCTTCTGCCATTTTCATCAGACGCTCCATGATGCGGGCAGGTACCACACCGGCCTCGTCGATGACGAGCACGGTCTTTGCGTCCAATTGGAAGCGGTCCTTCTGCCGTGCTTCCAGCACGGACGCCACCGTACGTGCCTCCATGCCCAGCTCTCTCAGCGCCTCGATCTGCTTGCCGTACGACGCTACAGCCTGGACGCGGTAGCCCGCCGTCTCCGCTGCTTCCTTCACCTGCGCCAGCATGTGCGACTTGCCAGTGCCGGCCAATCCTTGCACGCCGACAAAGCGATGCGGCGTGGTGAGTATCAGGCTGGCCGCCGCCAGCTGGCCAGGCTTGAGTTTTTTGTCCGCAAGAGCAGTCTTGGCCGCGTCGACCTGCAGGATCGGGGCGACCTTGTCTCGGCCCTCTCGTTCGATCTGCAGGATCCGCTTTTCACGCTCGCGGGCGGATTGCGTGGTGTAGCGGGCACCGGTCAAGACATATTCACCCCGCGCGATGGACTTGCGAATCTGCTCCTCGGCAAGCCGCTTGTTCATGCCACCTTCCACGAGGGCACTGACCATCGCAGCACGCGACATGCCGGCACCATCCCGGTCCCTGGCGTGACGGTACTGCAAGGTGCCAAGGATCAGATGCCCCCTGTCGAGGAAGCGTTTGACCGCGCCCTTGAGGTCCGCCAGCTTCACGCCCGTTCCATGCGACCGTCGCAACGCCGTTTTCAACATCTCGTGGCCGTCCATGACGGATTCGCGTTCAGTATGGTGTTTGATTGCCCAGCGCACGCACTCGTCTGCGAGCAGCGCCGCTGCCGGCGGCGAAAGGTCGCCCGCCCGCGGTACGGAGGAGGATCGTGGACCCATGTCCCCCGGCTCCTGCGCGACGTCCTTCTCTTTGTCGCGTGGTCGCTTAGTGCCGCCGAGCTCGATGCCCAGTTCAGTCACCTGGCGCTCCCAGTCCTTCTGGAGCTCGTCGCGAGTAATCTCGGGCACCTTGTCCAGGCGCGTCTTGAGCGCGATCGTCTGCTTCAGTGCGCGGCTCGCTGTCCCACGGGTTTCACCAATTGCGGCCAATTCGGCATTGATGTCTTGTGAGCGCTTCGAGAAACTTTCGATTTGGTCGCGAGTGATATGCGCCAGTTCAAGCGATTTGCCCTGGTAGCGGATCTGGTGACCAGCCTTCTCTAGCGCGCTAGCGAGCTCGGCGTGGTATACGGATTCCACCATCGACTTCAAGCGGTAGATATCGTCATTCGAGGTGGCCACCCACGTTCCGTCGGCGCGCTGGGTGACGTTCATCAACAGCGCGTGTGTGTGCAGTTGGGGATCTGAGTATGCGCCTTCCGTCGGCCGGGCCGTCTCATGGCGAAATTTCGCTATAGCGGCATTACCGGTGCGCTCGCTCGTAGTGATGCCCTTCTCGGTGTGCCGCGCGCGCAGAAGCTCGTGTTCGAGGAATTCGAGCGCTTTGGTGACTGCCTGGTCATGGGCTTCGATGACCGAAGAGTCTTTGCCCGCCAGCGCCTGGATGCTGACGCTTTTTGGCGGGGAGAATGTCATGTCTAACGCAGCGCGTGCCTTCGCGTCGAGTCTCACCGACCGGGACAGGGTCACATCGGACCCAAAATCGCCACGCAACGCGCGCAGAAACTCCTCTTGCTGGATGCTGCCCGTGAGGCCAAGGGCCGCTGCAGCTTTTCCCTGCCACTGCGCCGCAGTGCCGTCGCGGCTGTAGTAGTCATCCTTCTGGTCAGCGTAGTAGTGCGACGCCTTGGTGGCGGCGCTGCGGTGGATGGTCTTGAGCGAAATCATCGGATGTTCCATGCGGGCGGCCGCCGGCCCTGCCGGCGACCTGGTGTGATGCGCTTACGCTGCGAGCGTCGGATCCTCGGGCAGATCGACTTGCGACCAGGCTTGGGGGCCGCCGGCGGACGCGCTGCTCATGCTTTGAGCGCCGCCCCGTCGTGCTTCGACAAAGGGAGCATTGCGAATGGCGAAGGTCCGGGGCTCGAGCTCAAACTTCGCGATCGGCCGGTTGCCGGCAAAGGCGACCCAGCCGGTAAGTTCAGGCAGCGTTTGCACCTGCGCGGCGGTAACGACGCGTTCGGTAGAGCGGACCATGCGTTCGCTCGTGTTGGGCGTCTTGCCGGGGTTTCGGCTATCGGTGTACTCCGGCCGCGCGACCTCATGTTCGCCGAGCGACTTGGACATCACCTCCGCTGTTTCGAAATCGGTCTTGGAGCCGCCGAGCACCACCAGCGAGCGGAAACTGGCCCGTAGCGTCTGGGACATCTTCTCTCCGAAGATGTCGTCCATCTGGGACACCGACTGCAGGCCGGCGAGGGCCCGGCCGCCGTTCTTGCGACCCTTCGTCAAGAAGTCTTCCAGGCTGGCCATCTTCTCCATCGACCCCAGCTCGTCGATGACGAGCCACCACCGACGCGCCTGATCTTCTGGCAGCGACAGCAGGGCCGAGCAGAACACGTCAACGAAGGCGGAGATAAGCGGCTTCATCGCCTCCTTCATGTCTTCGCGCCAGGTGATGTACAGACTGCCGGTGCCTCGTTCCATCCAGTCACGGATGCTGAACTGTCCAGCAGGCATGGTGACGTGTTCCGCGAGGTACTTGGACAGAACGAAGCGCGCGCTCGTCAGGGCTTTGCTCGCCTCAGCGGAGCCGGCGAATAGGGACTCTGCCAACGTGCCGGATAGGAAGGTCCGCAGGTCCTTGTCGTTGGCGATCGTAGTCCAACGAAAGAGCTCTTCGATGGACGGCGTGCCTAACTCGTTGAGCTTACGGGCGGTCTCGCGCAGCAGGAGCCGGGCGTAGCCGTTCCACTCTTCCGCGTTCGCGTCTTTACCCAGGGGAACAATGGACAGCGCCAAGCGCTTCCAGTCGTACTCTGCCCGCACTTCGTTGAAGAATGACCACCCCTCGGTACGCTGGTCGTAGGGGTTGAGCAAAACGTCGCTCTCGCGCCCGAACTTGCTGTACAGGTCGCCATTCGGATCGACTACGACCATGCGGTCACCGCGCCGAAGGGCGGAATAAACCAGGTTGCGCAGTAGCACCGACTTGCCGCTGCCCGTGGCTCCGTTCAGGAGGATATGAAGATTCTCGATCCCCGTCGGCATCGGGATACCCGCCACGTCGATCTGCTGGCGACCATTCTCCGCGCAGAGCTTCTGCAGCTTTTTGACGGGGACCGCCTCAGTACCGCGAATGTGCTTCTTGTACCCCGCACCGTCGAAGCCATCTTTGGTCGAGTACTTTTTGAGGGTGAGGGATAGTGCAAGCGCCAGGACAAACGCAATGCTGGGCGCGGCGATCAGCGAGGGGTATTCCGGTGTGGAGACGACCCAGTGTGACAAGACCGTCCAGGTGATGTGGGCGAAGGGAAGGCCTGAGATGACCTTGGCTGTAAGGAGCCAGGCGCAGAGCGGGAAAACGAGTAGGGCGAATTTGATGATTCGCCGGCGTATGTCGGGTGCCATGAGAGTCCTTTTCGGAATAGAAGGAAGGCGACTGAGGACGCCTTCTTGATTGCGGCTTGGGGCTAGTAGACAGCCAGCGTCACGAGTGCGGCGCCAATGCCGCTTCCAATGAGCGCGCACACCCCGCACAGCACACCAGCCCGCCACGCGGTCGCCGGCAACGCGCGGGTCGCAACGCGAGTGGCGATACGGGCGTCGGATGTCGACTTAGCGAGCGTCCGGCTTGCCTCAAGAAGCGAGCGGGCGGCTTGACCGCCCGCATTGGCCGCCGCCTCCACGCCTGCTTGGCGCACGGTGGAGGGCAGCGCTTGCATCGCCTGGGCGATTCCCTCCTGGCGTGCCGTCAGCTGCTCGATCAGGCCCACGAGTTGAGCGCTCTCTTGCAGCATGTCGCGGTACAGCAGCTCCATCCTGCTGCGGGGTATGACGGACGATGTGGCTGGGCCTTCAGACGGTGGGGCGGTCACGGTGCGTCCTACAGGAAGAGTGCGCCGAACGCCTTGTCCAGTTGCCGGTCGACCGGACGTGCCAGCGACTGCAGGGCGTGCATGTCGCTGAGATGGCTGACGAGCTTCTCGTCGTCGCGGTCCGCCTCGCGCAGCTCCTGGCGGTAGTCGCGCGGATCGGCCAGGATCTCCTTGATCGTCGTCCGCTTGTTGGCCAGCAGATCGAACACTTCGTTCTCGAAGATCGCCGCTTCAGGATTGGCGCGGAGATCGCCGGACTGCTTTGCGTAGCCAAAGATGGCAGCGAACTCCTCTCGGACGTCGGAATCGACGCGATTGAAAAGCACGCGAACGCGGTCTGCCGGCACCCCCATCTGTGCGAGAACCTGGACGGTCTTGATCGTCTCCCGCTGTGCTTTGCCCGAGGGGACCACGGGCAGAACGTAGTAGTCGATCTCCAGGTGCGCCTGGTCATACTTCACCAGCTCGGCCAGGAAGTCCTCGATGTTGGAGGCGCCGACGTCCACGATGGCAGCTTCGGCCATTAGCAGCTTGCGAAAGAGCCGGCCGAACTGGCCACCGCGCATTTGTTCGACAGCGAGACCAAGGTCAGCCGCGCTCTCGTTGGTGGACTCGACGGCGATGATCTCCGCGTCCGGAATGCGGGGTGCGAGCAGGTGGCTGGTCGTGACGGTTTTGCCGACGGAGCCGGAATAGTTGACGGTTGCGATTTTCATGCGAAGTTCCTATTTCTTCCGGCCAATTTTGGCCAGTTCATCAAGGTCAATGGGATCAGAAGCTTTGCGAAGCCGAACGAGGTCGGCTTTGCTTTGGATGCCGCTCGCAGACGACGCGCTTGAGGCGGGTGGAGGGGAGGGAAAGTCTGCAGAGACGGCGGGGGATGCTGGGACGTCTTGCGGGCCGTGAGGCACCGCAGTTCTCGACCGCTTTCGCCATCGGTAAAGCGCCTTCCGAAAGGACAAGATGGTCATGGCGAAGCCAGCGTTCTTCAGCGATTCAACGATCTTGGCGTGGCTGACGCCTCTACGAACAAGTTGGTCTATCAGCGGAAGAAGTGCGCGCAACTGGGCGCGCCTATCTGTGGCGCTCATCGTGTTTAGCTGCTGAACAAGATCGCTCGCGGTCGTCGGCTGTGCGTGATTGCGTTGCATGAGGAAGAAATTCCCTGTTCGGTGAGGTGGGTAGCGGTGGCGCTACCGCTCCAACGCGTTCGGGCTCTTCTCGGCCTCCGCCTTCTGAAGAGAGGTAGGTCCGAGCGCGAGCGAGTCGACCTCGCGCAACAGGCCGACCTTGCCGCAGGGGTAGCTGATGTCTACCTCTTTTCCGACGCATCGCAGAGGGTCGGGAACGCTCATCCTGCCGGCGTCGTGCGCGATGGCAGTGCTGTTCGACACGAGCTGGTAAACCTTGCCGCCCTCGACAGCGAGAATGGCGCCCCGATACGTCGCGCCAACTTCAGCGGACTTCACTTCCGCGGGCGTCACACCACGCCACAAAGTTTCGCCAATCACGAGCGTCAAATCTTTGCTGGCGCCGTGTTGCTGCAGCCGATCGAGAGCCTCCGCTACGGGCATGACGTCGTAGTAAGTCTCATCGAAATCGCTCACCTGGTGCCCGAGGTTTGTCTTGAGAAGCGCGTGGCCCTGCTTGTCGACCGCAAGTAGGGTGACTCTCTCGATATCGTTCTCGTTCAACGGCGACGGGTTCAAGAACTCCTTCCGAACCACCGGTGCAGGCACGGTTAGTCGCATGACCGGGTGGTCTTCCAAGTTTGGGAAGTCATAGAGGGCGCTTGTGTCGATATCGCTTACCGACTTTCCGTCCCATAGCCGCAGCTTCGCTACTGCTTCGCGCTCGAGCGCAGCGATATGTTGCTCATAGGAATCGGCGGGCTCAATACCCATCTGTTCAGCTGCGCGGCTCACTTCGCCAGGCTGGGACGAGGAGGGCACATGCACGAATCGCTCGCCAGTGCTGATGATGGAGATTTCCACCGGCTTGCGCTCGCCGTCGGCGGAGAGAGCTCGCGGGCCGTTTGACGCGGCCGCGCGATCGGGCTGGGCTGGACGAAACAGCGCTTGGACTTTGGATTTCCAATCGGAGATTTTCATGAGATTTCCTTGTGAGGTGAAGGTGCGTAGCGGTCCAGGCTGAGCACCGGCGTGCGGTTAAGTTGACGTGAGCGATGGCGCCCCTCCTGCTGGAGAACCGGGGTTGAAGGAGGGGGAGCCGCGCCCGTAGGCGGGCGCGGGGGAACCGTTGCGGTTCCCCGGGGGGTCGGAAGCGCGGACGCCGTTAGGCGGCCGGCCAGGGGGGCAGCAGCCCCCGCGCTTTTTGGGGCCTGCCGTTCCCCCACCCGGCGGGGTGCCCGCCGGGAAGGGGACGGACCTTTTCCGGGGCGCAAGCACGCTGGCGCGGCCCTGGAGGTCAGCAGCGGTGGCGCGGCATTGGCAGAGTTCGGCAGACGGGTCGGGGCGCTCAGGGCGGGGCGAGGCCAACGGCCCGCAACGCCCTGGGGGGACGCCTTTCCCCCGCCCGGTGGCGCATTGCGCCGGCGGGGAGGGGGACTGAAGCTAGGGGGGGCAGGCCGGCGCCGAAGGCGTCGGGGCGGAGGGAGCGCAGCGACCGGAGGGTAGGCGGATCGGTCTTCGCGATGAGCCAGCGCCTCGCGCGCGACTCTCTCTAAAACCTATAAAACCTATATATACCTATTGGGTACCGTTTTCGGTACTGGCAAAAAGCCGTTTTCGGTACTGGCGAAAGAAGAAATTGGGACGGGCAAAAACACTTTTTCGGGCTAGGCCCAAAATTGGGACTGGTCCCGATACCGGGCCAGGCTGTGGACAACATCTAATGGGACGGCACAAGCCCAGCGGCCTGGAACACGCGAGCCTTGAAATGAGGCGGCGGTTCGTTCGGCGCCTGTTCCACGTCAAGCTTCTTGCCCATGGCCACGATGCCGGTCCAACTGTTCTGCCACGCTGTGCCGGCGGCTTCGCCGTACTCACGCTCTCGGAAAACCCAGAGCCGCCATGACTCGAACCAGTCGGGTGACGTGCCCAATTCACCGGGCCTGGATCGCATGTAGGCGCTGAACGTGGCGGCCATGGCGTCGATCTTCTCGTGCGTCCAGAGCGGTCGCTGCTCCTGCGTCCAACTTCGCCACCGCTCCGGCAGTTTCCAGGTCGCCGGGAGCCTGGTCGGGCCGGCGCCGGCAGCGCGCGCTTCAGGCTGGCGTCTTCGGCCCTTCTTCCTGGCCCCCTTCGCTGCCTTGCCTGTAGGTGCAGGCGTCGCCGGAGCGGAATTCCGAAAACCGTCAGTAGGGCTGCAGCTGTCTGCCGCAACCGCGTCGTCCGCTACGCGCGAGCCTTTGGACATCGCGTCGAGCCCGGATCCATCGTGATCGCCCGGCTGAGGTTGGTCCACTGTCAGCGAATTGTCGCTGGCCGGCGCGGCCGCTGGGGCATCGTCCTTCCCATCCTGCAGAGCCAAATCTTGCTGCGCCGCCTGAGCTTCTCCGCCGGCGACAGCACCTGCGGCCGCCAGGTCGATCAGCGGGACCGCATTTGGACACAAGCGATAGATGATGCTGCTGCGATTGTCGCCCGCACGCCGCCCGGTGTCCTGTATTGCGCCCAATTCGCGAAGCCGGCCAAGCGCCTCGATCACCGTCTTGCGATTTAGATGCGTGACCTTGGCCAGGTAGTCGATCGATGCGAAGACGGTCCAGTGCTCGGCGTCATAGCGGACGAGTTGGGCCAGGTTCAGCAACACGAGCTTGGATGAGGATTTCTGGACGTCGGCCATTCTGGCCCATTTGGATGCTTCGACGCTCATGTTCGTCCCTTGCGTTGCTTCGAGGTTTTGCCGGGTAATGGATAGTGCGGGTACAGCTTGCCGATCACGAGTCAGCCTCCAGTGATTCAGCGATGGAACGGCGTGCGCGCAGGGGCAGGCCGTGTGCTTCGTAGAACTCGCGGCGGGCCATCAGCCACGCTTTGTAGGGCCAGGCTCGGCGCTCGCCCCAGGGGTAGGCGTCCTTGATAGCCTGGTGAGTTTGTTCGTCGCTCAGGCCTTCGGCGCGGCAGCGTTCGAAGACGCTTTGCATGATCTTGTAGGCCGTACGGGCGCGTGCTTCCTGCGCGCCGCGTTGGCGGTTCGCTCGGGTCATTGAAGTCTCCGGGAGAAATTGAGGGCGGGACGCTGGTCGGCCGCCGGCGGCCAGGTGTAGTTCTAAAGCCGTTCTAGTCGTTCGATGGCGTGGATCGCATCCATCAAGCCATCCACAAGCTGGTGCATGTCCGTAGTGGTAAGTGGCGCGGATCCAGTCGGCCCGGCCCCAACCTCCATGGACAGAAGCGCTGTTTTGTCTTCGCCGCACTCGTGCTGTAGGCGCAGGACGCCAGGCAGTCCTACCGGTGCTATGAAAGCAAGTTTGACGTCTACGCGCTTGTTCATAGCACGCGCCCTGGGCTGAAATAGACTTGGACCAGCTTGTAATCGGCGAAGAATAGCGAGATATCCAGCGTCGAGAACAAGTAGCGTCGAATGGTTTCAATATCCATCTGGTTGCCAGCCGCTGACTGCTTGACGAGCAGTGCGACGCGCTCGAACGTATCGCGGGCACTGTTGGCGTGCGTGGTCGTGACAGATCCAGGGTGGCCGGTGTTGAGCGCGTTCAGGTAGTCCCACGCTTCGGGGCCGCGCAGCTCGGACAGGAAGATCCGATCGGGCGAGCTCCGCATGGCGGCCTCGATGCACTCCGTAGCCGTCATCCGGCCCGCGCCTTTGCCGTAGATCATGTGCACGCGGTTGGGATGGTTAGGCAGGAAGAGTTCGTGCACGTCTTCGATGGTCAGGAGACGTTCGAGGGACGGCACGCTGTCGATTAGGCTGCGCGCGAATGTCGTCTTTCCTGAGCCCGTCTTGCCCGCGACAATGATGTTGCGGCATTGAAGGACGGCCCGGCGAAGAAACTGCAGCATGTCACCTGCCTTCTTGAGCTCGAGCAGTTCCTTGTCGTAGTCGGTCAGGCTTTGGACGTTCTCCACGGGCCCGCTCACATCAACCCAGTTGGCAAATGCGCCTTCGGTGGCCAGCTCGTCCAAGGTCTTCACGACACTGCTGTGCTTGCGAATATTGATCGAGAGCGCGCCTTCGATCACCGCAGGCGGCTGGGCGACTTGAGCGCGCTCACCATCCGGCAGCAACAGCGACATGATCGGCGTGAAGTTGACGTTGTTGTAGCTGGCCATGGCGTTCACCAGCGCTTCCAGAAAGCTGAGCGTCAGTTTCGGATCGTGGCGTTCGTGCCAGCGCCCGTGGGATCGCGTGAAGATCACCCCAGGCCGGGTGATCGCGATTTCGCGGACGGCATCATCGGCCAGGTAGCCGGAGATGGGCCGCATCATCTGGCGCAAAGAGGTGTCGCGTCCGCCCGAGTCGATGGGCGAGGCGCTCGAGGAATCTTTCATAGAATGCCTGTTGAATGGGGCCAGGCCCGCCAATGCTTGCACGGACGGGCCTGCCATTAAGCTGAGTGGGTGGCGCCGGCCAGCAGGGCTGCAGTCGCCGGTGCTGCTATCGACGTCACTAGCGCGCGACGGACCGGAGCGTGTATACCGAACTGAAATCCAGATCGCGAGCGACATAGATTCCCAGCCGGCCGCCCTGGTTGCGGTACAGCGTCGGCGGGATGTTGATGGTGTTGTCCAGCACCGTGGTCACCGCGTTGGTAGCCGCATCGCCCGTGGTGTTGAACTGCACCTGGCCGTTGTCACTGCTGCCACGCGAGGTGGCCCACGTGCCCAAATCGCTGATCAGGCTGACCATGATTGCCCCGCCGAATCGCTCAGCGAAGTGCGTGTCAATGAAGCCGTCAAGACCTGCTTCGCCCAGCGGGCCGGTACCCGGCGAGTCCAGGTGAATGACCACGCCCTTGGGGGTCTCCAGTCGGGACCATACGACGCCAACGCGGGGCTGGCCTTGTGCCAAGACGCCCTGCTGGTAGCCGATGAATCGCGTGCCCTTGTCGATCAGCACCACGCGGCCGCTGGTGGAGCGGATATCGTGCGGCGCGTAGCAAGCGAGCATCCCGGCTTGCGCAGTGACGAGCTTGGTTTCCTGGATGCAATCGATCATTGAGCCCTGGGTGATCAGCATGTCCCGGTTGCCAACCAAGCCAGCGCGCGACGCTGAGAGTTTCATGGGCGTGAGCTTGCCGGCCATCGGCCCGCTATCCGCTTCGCGAGGCGCAGGTTGGGGCGATCCTTGCCGGTCGGCTGACTTGCTGCCGTCTTCCTTGGATCCTCTCAGGCCGCTCGTCAGGCGCCGCTGCATGACTGGATCGACCACTACCGCATCGGCCAAGTTGGACAAGGCACCCTTCTGTTCCGTTGGGGGGGCCGCTCCGGGCACGGTCGGCGCCGCAAGTGATGGCTCCGGCGGGGCCGGTGGCGGAGGTGGCGGATCTGGCCGGAGCTTCAGACCAGGAAGCACATTCTCGATCTTCTCTTGCATCGCGGGCGCAGCTTCTTGGGCGGCGGGCGTATTGATTGCTCGCCAACCCACCGTGCCGATTACCATGAACGCCATGAGGATCAGGAGCCACATAAAGGTTTTCGCGCCCTGTTGCATGGGCTTGGCAGTGCCCGACAGGTCCGGACGGCCGCGGCCTTGAATCTCCGCCTGGTGCTCCTCGATTTCGGACACGGCGTCAATGGTTTGACCGGGTTTTTTTCGCCTTTTGAAGAACTTCATGGCGCAGTTTCCTCACGAATGACACGCTGAACTTGTGGCGAGACGGTGCCAGTGGCCAAGCTGCGTGCAACGGGCGGGCCGTCGTTGTGAACGGCCAAGACCTGGTTGCCCACGCGTAAGTGCCATCGCTTGGCGACCCGATGGAGCACCACGGTCTGCTCGTCCTCCATATGACGGTTGACGATCACTTCTTGTCCGTCGGCGTCCACGAAATAGATCGCAGGCAGATCCTGGCCAGGCGCAAAACGAAGCCAAGTCTGCGCACCGTCATCCCACGCGGCCGTCGGCGCCAGGCTTGTGTCGCCGCTCATCGAGTAGGCCTGCCAGTTGATCGCGACGTCGGCGGTGGCGAGATCGCGTTGCACACGGTCGCGCTCTTCTTGGGCGGCGGACTTTGCCTGCTCCAGTTCGGGATAGCGCAGCACCACACGAAATACGCCGCCGCTCTTGCGGGCCTTCTCATACTTCAGCAGGAACGAGTAGTTCCGTTTGGTGGTGATGTAGAGAAGGTTCGTGTCGGCTTGCTCGACGATGGGCTTGAGCAACAGATGCTTGCCCACCTGCTGGAAGTCGTATGCGGCCGAATCGCCAAAGGCGTGGGTCACATAGTCCTCGTCGTCGTTGAGCTGGATTTGGGTTGCGACGCCAAGGGTGGTGTCGACCTGAATGACGTCGGCGGCGTCATAGTCCGTCCAGCGG
Source organism: Achromobacter sp. UBA2119 (assembly GCF_002331005.1). Classification (NCBI taxonomy): domain Bacteria; kingdom Pseudomonadati; phylum Pseudomonadota; class Betaproteobacteria; order Burkholderiales; family Alcaligenaceae; genus Achromobacter; species Achromobacter sp. UBA2119. The sequence goes on from NZ_DCYD01000015.1 coordinate 815,140, forward strand.
ATTCGCTGATCCTTGGGCGAAGCTGCAGGTCTGTCAAGCGACCAGGCGGGCGCTGCGGCCGCGCAAAGCGCGACCGACAGCACCGCCACGGCCAAGGGCCTGAAGCGGATGTTCATCGGGCGTGTCCCATCTCGAGGTTGCTTTCACGTTGGCGCGACTGCTGGTGCGAATGTTGATGGTCCATTCCCATCTCCGCCTGCTTGTCGTGGTCTGCGTCGCGCACCAGGCCAACGCCGCCCACCGCCTTGAAGGGGTAGCTGATGGCAAGCGCATCTTCGTTGCCGGTCATCTCGAAGGATCGATTCAACGTGTTGCGAGCGTGAACGATGAGGTCGCCGGTTTCGTTGTCACGCTGGATCAGGCAGTTGGGTGTGGTTCCGACGATCGGACCCTTGTACTCGCGCCCGTCTTCGGGCTGGCGGATCTGCCGGTCTTGCTCGCCGTACAACTCCACCGGCCGGCGCGCTTCGCGGATCCGCTCCTCGAAGTGCTTGCCGATGCGGTCGGCGGCCATTACAGCCGTGGGCAAACGCAGGTTCGCATCCTTGTGGAGATGGTCCTTGCAAAGGCGTGCGGCGCCGTAAAGGTCGTTCTTGGCGTACCGCTCGATGTCGCGCAGCAGCGCGGTGCGTTGCGCATTGTCCATGCGGCCCACTTCTTCGAGGCGGCGGGCGAGTTCGTTGATTTGTGCTTTTTGCATGACGATTACCTCAGCGTTTCGACGGCGGTCGAGTAGGAAATGACTTGGAAGCCCAGCGGGTTGTCACGAATCACGCTTTCTGACATCGGCGCGTTGATGAACCTGTAGGCGATGGTGGCAATGAACTGCTCCGTGTTGGGCGAGCGCTGGGGCCCCATTTCGCTTCGCGTGAACCGGACGGTGGCGGTCTGGTTCGGGCCGGGCGTGATGGACCGGACACTGATGACCAGGCGGGTGTGCTCGCCGTACTTCTTGTCCAGCGCTTCACGGCCAGTTCTTGGGTCGTCTTCAAACTTGGCGTGGTACTGCTGTTGCACGTCCGGCGAACTGAACAGCCCGCATCGGTCGTACATGTTTTGAAGGGTGCGCCAGTCGTAGCCTTCGCAGGACAGGACGTACTGCGTGACGAAGTAGCGCGCGAGTCGAGGGCCATAGTCCTCCTGAGCGTCTCCGAGCTGGGACACGTTCTCCACCTCGCCGGTCGCGTCATTGACGCGCACGACGTACGGAGGCTGAGGGGTGAAGCTCATCATGAGTGCGGTCAGTGCGCCGACCGCCAGGAACGCCAGCACAAATGCGGCTGTCGTCACGCGCCATGCTTTCGATCGGGATGACAGGATTTCCGTCAGTAGGTCCCTGTCGAGGGTCCGGTTTCGGTCCAGTTCTTGCTGAAGCGAAAGCTTCGGGTCTTCAAAGGACATGTTGATCCTCCGATTGCCGGCCGAGGTGATGGGGCCGCACGTTTCGTACGGGCGCAAAAGGGCGAGCCGCGGCGAGCGCGGCCAGAATGGCATGCTTCATCGATTCTCCGAAGAGATAGGGGGATTTAGATCTGAGGGGCTGGCTACTGCGCAGCGCAATGAGAAAGGCACAGCGATTGCTGTGCCTTTTACAGGGTCCGGTCGCTGTCGCGTCCTGACCGGCCTACTAAAGATGCTTTGGGAAGTTTTAACGCTCTTGGCGCGCGTCCCGAGTCATAGCCTCGGTCATCTTCATGCCCTGCTGGTAGTCATGCTCCCGGCGCCAATCCCAATTACTCTTTGAGCGGGGCGTTGACATTCCAATCAGGAACAATTGAGACGGCCACTTGAAGCAGAGATACCACAAGGGACGGAGAACCCAAGTCCAAGTCGCCTTGGCAAGGCTCATCCATTGGAAAGCTGATATCGGCTGATCGGGCGCAACACCGGGCGGCACCGATAGCGGCACATCCGTGCCCATCAAGGGGTTCTGAGAAAGTGCCTTTCCCAGCGGCTTTAAAGGATCCATCTATATCCTCGAATTTTTATGCTTGTCAGGGAGGGCCGCGATTGAAACTTAATATTAGCCAATCTTCCCAATGAATGGAACTGCAATTCCGCCGCCGGCGCCGCTGCCAGTTATTTTGGTAGCCACTACTGAGACCTGTTCTAGCATGAACTTGGAGCACATCATGAAGAACACGATAGCCGTGAGCATGGAAAATATATTGATCTGGTCCGCTTTCGATAGATCGATCAAGCCTTGCTGGAGTTGTCCGAACATCCCCATGATGAACATGAAAACCACCATAAAAAGGCCTGCGTAAATAGCGTAGTAGAGGGCCTGGCCGAGCCAGCTGTGGAAGAACTGCTTGGTCGGTTCGAACAGTAGTGCGAGTATGCAAAACGGCCCCATGACTACAACTAAGCCCATCCCAACCTTTACGGTGATTAACACCAGCATCCCAATCGCGCTCATGACCGCTGAGATGATGGTGATGATGACCGAGACAACCACAAAGACAAAGGCCTGAGCGATTTTCTTGATACCGCCCGGCGCGCGCTCTTGCAGTCGCGTGCCTATCTCCGCGCCATTATTCGCCGCGTCATCCATCATTTCAGAAGGGGTCTTGACGGTGCCGGTAAATAGCTTAGCCACGGAAGTAGGCAGATCCAGCATGACACCGACAATCTCCTTTTGATATAGCCCCCCGGTGCCGGCGATGGACACGATGATCACTATGTTGAAGACCCGCCGACACGCATGAAGGACGGGAGTTTGGATCGCCCCGGAGCAGATGAGCCAACCGTACCAGACAAGCGCAACAGACAGGCCAACCGACACGAATGGCAATAGCTTGAGGGTGACCGAAGCGACCATTGGCGTGATGACTTTGGTTAGCATCGTGGTCACCGACTGGTCGATCCAGTTCGCGATTCCACCGAGACTGACCAGGCTAACCCCGGTGGTGGCCATTATCTCGCTCCCGGAAGCGGCGCGCGTATTGCGCTGAGGCTGAAAGAGCTGTCGGCGAGCTTTTGGGCTTGCTGCTCCATCAGGGCTTGCTCGGCCTCGATCTGGCGCGTCAGTGTGTCTGCCCGCGTTTGATCGGCTTGGATGTTGGCCTGCTCGACCAGCAGGCGGGCCTGCAGATCGGCGATCGCCTTCGGATCCTGGCTCTGATTGATCTTGGCCTGCAGCTGGTCCACCTGCTTGACGCGGGCCGTCATCGCCTTTTGCGTCTGCTCCATCATCGCCTGGCTGCGAACCGCGAGTCTTTCGGCCCGGGCGTCCAGATTCTTCTTGTCCTGTTCGTAGTTGCCGGTCAACCGTTCTTCGCGCTCGATGCGCTCCACCACGTCCGAGATTCCGCTTGGTCCGCCGTTTGAGGCACGAAGGATTTCGCGTGCGTCCGCCGGCAGCGCGTCACGAATCGCCGGGTTGTTCAGGATGTCGCCGAGGTTCCGAGTCCCAGTGAGGGCTTCAAGCTGGCGCTTCTGGCTTTCAAGCTGGTCCTTGAGGACAGCAATCTGCTCAGCATACTTTGCCAGCGTCTCGACATGCTTGACTGCCCGGTCGGCGATGCTGGCACCATCCACGACCGGGATGCCGCTCGCGTGCACGGGCGCCAAGGAGTTTGAGAGAAGTACAGCAGCCAGCGCTACGGTGAAGCTTGCGCGCCAGCCGTGGGTCGAGCGGCGTTTTAGGTTGTGCTTCTGGAACATTTTCATCTCCTTGTCGCCTCTTGGGCGAGCTTGAGGTAGTGGGGTAGCCAGAGGGCAGGATCGTCGCCAAGCTTGGCAACTGCAGCCTCAGCGATTTCGGCCAGATCTTCAGACCCGGAGAAGACCAGCAAGGCTTCTGGGCAAGATGAAAGGTCGAGCTCTGCGGTGACTGCTGATTCGTTTTGCTTGACAACGAACTGCCGGCTGAATGGCGGCAGATCCTTGACCATCTTGAAGACGGCCGGAGACAACTTGAATCCCTCGATATACTCCTCGGCGGTCGCCTTGGGGTTCTCGAGAAAGATTGCGGTGGCGGACTGCTGGATAAGCGAACGGCCCACAGGGTTCTCCAGAATCGCCGCTGGCTCCTGTGTTGCGAAAGTGAGAACGCCGTTCTTCTTACGCACCGTGCGACTAGCGTCCTGCATCGAAGCCTGGAAGTACGGTACTTTTAGCGGGTGCTGGACCTCGTCAAAGAAGAGGGCGATCCGCCGACCGTCCATCATCTGGTCTGTGCGGTAGAGCAAGTATGTGATTGCCGCATCCCGGATTGGCCCTTCATCTAAATACTCCGTCAAATCGAAGCCAAAGAGGTTATTGGCGGCTAGGTCCAGCTCGTCTTTGGGGTTGTCGAACAGCCAGCCGTATTCGCCTCCCGCGCACCAGCGTTTGAGGCGCTCTTTCAGACTCAGTTGACCTTCCGGTGATGGCGCAGCAGGGAGAAAATTGATCAAGTTGGACAAGCACCGATCCTCCAGGTCGATGTGCTCCACAAGCTGGTTGACCGCCATGGCGATCTGCTTCTGTTCGGATGCAGTGGGGGCTTCCTCCCCGTTAGCCCCCAGCAGCTTGGTCATGGTGGCCATGAACGCGACGTTCGAAGCGGTGACCGGCAGCTGCAGGTAGTTCCAGCCGGTGTTAACGCCCAGTCGCAGCGGAAAGTACTTACCGCCCATCGCCATGACGGTCACCTGCATGCCCCGATCCTTGTCGAAGACGATGCCCGTGTAGTTGAACTTGCGAGCCTGCGTGATCAGATGTCCCAACAGGACCGTCTTGCCGGCGCCAGACTGCCCGATGATGGACGTGTTCCCGAGGCGGCGCTTGCCGGTTTCGTCGACGTCCTCGAGCGAAGCATGAAAGTTCAAGTAGTAAGGCGTGCCCCCCGTTGTCTTGAGCATCGTGACCGCCGGCCCCCAAGGGTTGCCCGCGGGCTTGCCGAAGAGGTAGTTGTGCATCGATGAGAAGCTCAGGAAGTTCAGCGAGGTAATCGGAGCGGGGCGAGGGCGCCACTTCCAGTTGCCCGGAAGTTGGGCGGCCCACGCAGCCAAGGATGAGCGATCACATAGTCGGCCGATGATCTCTTCGTCGGCCAGCGCGCCACTGATGCTCGCGGCCGCCCGAAGAGCCCGCTCGCTGTCTTCGCCGAAGACCTGGATGGTGGCGTGGTGGTCGCCCATGACGAAGCGGCCTGCGGCCAGCTCATCGCGCGCCTTGTGCAGGTCCGCGATCTGTGACGACGAGTAGTCGCCCGAGTCTTCCAGCCACTTGATCTGGCGTGACAGCGCTTTGAGCCCATCGGGCTTGGACATCGCTCCAAAGGACTGCGACAGCACGAACTCGTGCGGCTGGTTGAGCAGGCAGTTCAGGTGGCCCGCTTTGGTGGTGTTGGAGTATTCACGTAGTTCCAGCATCACATAGCGCCGTGTCCAGTCGGGCCCGCGCATTTCGCCCAGCTCACCGTGTGTGGAGAAGAACTGCCGGCTGGTCGGCAGGTAGTTGTAGAGGCGGGCATTGACCAGCGGCACGGGCTGCATCTTGCCGTTGAGCAAAAAGCCAAGGAATTCGGCGGGCTCCGAGAACCGCGACTTTCGACGTGTTGCCTCCTCCCCGCCCGTGTCGTGCGGAGATTCTCGCTCCACGATGGATAGCAGTTCGGGCGAATAGCGCTTGAGCGATCCACCGAGCTTGCGGTTGACGTCATCTAGCTGCTCGATAGCCTGGTTCTGCCACGCGAGCGCTGAGCGCGCCGTGCGTTTTTCGAATTTTGACAGAATGCGCAGGGCTGGATCGATCTGGGCCCGCATGATCACGGTCAGGTACATTTCGTTGATCATCGGCGGCTTGCCTGCGAAGACCTTGCGGTACGCGGCGTCGTGATCGCGAGAGAACTGATCCGGATACTCGCTTTCGGGGTACTCGGACACCCGGCGCCGGACCAGGTGCGACCATATCCCGAATCCGGTTGGGAACCCCCGAAACACGTTGTTCAGTTCCTCGACCCAGCGGCAGTGTTCTTCATCGCTGTAGCCTTGGAACGTGCGTCCATCGATACGCCACACCGAGAGGTATTCCCAGTCGCGGGTTGCAATGATGGTCGGGGTGACGTGATGGGAGTAGGGGACAAATGTGCCGACTGGCGGTTCATACGCCGGCAGCGTCGCGATGGATTGTTGTGTCATCGATCGTGAACTCCAAGCCATCGGGCCCAGGGGCGCCGCCGGCTGTAGGGTGTTGGCGTGAGGGAGATCGCGCCCCAGAAGCGCTTGTTCTTCGCCAGAAACTTAGTTTTGACCCAAAGCTCCCAGATCCAGAAGGCGCGATCATCATTGCGGCTCAGAATCGCCATCACCGGGTAAAGGACGGGAAATAGCAGCCAGCCCCACAGCGTGAATGAAGCGGCGGTGACGGTCAGGAAGACCAGTCCAGCAAATGCCCGTGTGGGCACTCCCCCGGGGACGGTGGCGACGCGGGTGGCACCCTTGAAAAGTGGGAAGCGGTTGGGCGGCACTTCTGACCCCACCGCGACTGGGGCGGCTGCAGCTGGGGCTTTGGCCTTTTGCTTGGGCGAGGTAGCCATCAACCGAAGGCCAGCTTGATGATGCCGCCAGCGATGGCACCGGCAAAGACGATACCCACTGCCCACTGGTAGGCGGTTTCCTTGCGGATCACGTCGAACGAATAGAGGATGCCGATAATGCCGGCGGAGACAAGGCCAATGACAGGGATGATGAGCCAAAGCCAGTCTTTGATCTTCTGCACGGCGGTGGTGGCCTTCTCGAACTGTGCCATCGCCAGTTCCGGTTGCAGCAGGAGGAGCACTGCCAGGGTTGCGTATGCCAGGGCGGCAAGCGTGCGGTGGCTCTTGGGCTGCGAGCGGACGGGGAGGGCGTTGGATGCTGCGGTCATTTGAGACTCCAAGGGGTGACGCCACCTGGCGATGAGCGAGGCGGCATTCGTTGAGGTAGAAAAAAGGGAGGAGCCGGTGTTTAGCGGCTAAACATCGGCCAGGGGTAGACGACTATTGCGCCGTGAGGCGCGAGGCCGGCGTCGGGACGGGCCTGCCGAATACGGCATCTGTGCGTGGTTCGAATGCGTCTTTGCGGGGTGCTGCGAAAGCGTCGTTGCGAGGCTTCTGAAAGGCATCCGGCTTGGACGGCTTTCGAGGCGGCGCGCTGCTGGTCTTGGGATCGGGATTGGCGGACGCGCCTCCCTCTTTCACGATGGCGGGGACCGCCAGACCTGCGCCGGCGATGACCTTGCCGACATAGCCATTCCTGAAGCCGGAGGTTAGGTTGCCCGTGTTGTAGCAGCTGAATGCCGCATATAGCGCGTTCTGCCCCGCTCCGTGCAGCTTCGCCGCTCTCTTGTAGCAGTCGACCAGCACCCGCTGCGCGGAGGCCAGGTTGACGCACGGATCAAAAATCGACTCGGGCGTCACGCCAAGCCACTTCCAGTTGCGCACGTTGATCTGGCCGTAGCCGACGTCGAAGTCGACGCCCTGCGCGATGAGATCACGCACCGCCTGGACTGCCTCCTCTTTGGACTTAGGGCGGATGCTGCGATGCGGCTTGGCGTTGACGCCGATGGCCAGGGGATTAAAGCCCGACTCATGCCGAACCACCGCGCTCAGCGTACTGATATGCACGTCAGGCGCGCACTGCCGGGCGAGCGTGGGAAAGTCCATTGTCTAGTTCCCCCCGCTTCCTGAGCCGTTGAGCCACTCTTCATGTTTCTTGCGGTCGGCGAGCTCCTTCTCGTATTTGGCGAGTTCCCGGTCATAGTCCTTCGCCTCGACCCAATAGCCCCGCTCTTCCGGCGTGCCCACGTACCGGGGCAGGTCGTCGTCGAAGGCGGTGTATTCGTGCGAGCTATACGCGTTGCAATAGCCGGGGCGCTTGTTGCTGATAATGGGATACCCGTCGTCGGTGGACCCCTGCCACCTGCCGAGACCGGCATTCAAGGAGACTGCATCGCAGCGCCCCGCGCCCTGCGATATCGCGCGCACCAGGTCGCTCATTTCCTTTGAGTCTCCGGAGGCGGGGCAAAGCGATAGGAAGTCATGCCGGGCACTGAGGGTGTCCGACAGCTTCTTCTTGTTTATCCCGAAGTAGCGGGACAGGGAGGGTGAACACTCGCTGGGGCGTGAGCCACTGGAAAGACACAAGATCGCTTCGCAGGCCAGGCGGGTATCGCCCGTCAGAACATCCGCCGCGAAGGCGGTACCCACGCCAGTCGAGTACGACACTGCAAAAACAAGGAGCGCCATCAGGCGCCGCAGGATGTGCATGTTGATTTCCTCCGATCAATGGCAGATGTCGTAGCTGCCGACATCGATGACGGTGTTCTTTTGGCGCGTCTCCGTGGTGACGGTGCATCCGTTGACGGAAGTGATGTTGACCACGCGCGTGGCGCCAACGCAGTAATCGAGGTCGCCTCCGGTGCTGCTATCGCAACTGCCGTACAGTTCCGCCGTGAGATTGCCGTTGGAAAGCTGACAGTGGCCGAACGAGCCACTCTCCCCGCGCCTGGTCACTGACTCCCCTGGGGCCATCAGGAGGCCGAACCAGATGGGAGAGTTCGAATTCCCGCTGCCCGCCGTGGTGCCAGAGGCGTAGGTGCAATTCAACGTGGCTGAGGGTCGATGAATGGTGACGCCGAAGCGTGTTCCGTAATAGACCATCATGCCTTTTGCCAGATTCGGTGGAAGGGTGGAAGTGTTGTTCGTTTCCCCCGATTCCGCGCCGTTCGCGGCGGCGATCAATGTGTCCACGACACCCGACAAGCGAGATGCCGTGCACGAGTCCTGCCACGGCCCCCAAGGCTCATACGCGACGTCGTATGCGTTGGCCTGCAGGATGTATGCGGTCCGGTAACGGGTGCGATTCCCGGTGAAGCCGGCCGGGCACGCGGCCGATTCGGGTTGGGATTCAGCCCGTCGGCAGCCGCCGTAGGTGGTGTGCCAGGCATAGCCGGCCACGCATCCGCCCGGGGGCAGCGGTGCACCCTGGGTGACCAGAATGTTCATGTGAGTCAGATCCGTCTTGAGCTGCACGTCGGCCTGTTTGCCCGGCGGATCTGCAGCGGCTGCGGCGTGGCTTGAGACCAGGAGCGCGGCCAGTGCGAGCGCGCGCCTGCCCCAGCACTTGAGTGTGTGGAAATTCATGCTTGCCTCAAAGGTGATGAGTGCGTCCAGGTCGGACGCACAAAGCGAGCGGACTGCTCAGTTCTTGCAGCCCTGGATGACGGCGGCGCGAGCGTTAGCGCCGGCCGGCGAAATGACAACCCGGTCGCCAGCGATGGCCAGCGTCTGGCCGACCCGCACGTAGCTGGAGCCAGAGTTTTGGAAGCTTCCTGCGAAGGTCCCGTTCACAGCAACCGCGCCGGCGGCGTTGACTGAGCCGGACCCTTGGATGGAACCACCCACCGAGCCGCCAACGTTGACGTCGCTCCCCGTGACGGTGACGTCCAGGGACTGGATCGACGCATAGCGCCATGGCGTCTGACCTGCTGGGCAGGAAAGGGCAGGTATTGCCGCATCGCTGGGCAGGTTGCTGTACACGCCTGTGATCACGTGACCGAAGGGCGTGAACCACACCCCACCCGTGCAAACCGCGAGCATCTTGTTGGCAGTCGATGCGTAGAGGCCCTCCACAGTGCACGCCGCGCCTTGGGCGACCGACGTGTTGAGCAGCAAGCCTTTGTTGCTCTGGATCGTCTCTCCCACGGTCAGCGTGTTGTGCAGCGTGACGGGCCGGGTTTCTCCATGTCGCACGAACTGGCCGAAGGGTGTGGCGTCCAGGCTTGCAGCGATGACGGCATGCCCTGGCTGCGCCCCGAAATCAAACCAGGCACGCGGAATGTCCATCAGCGGACCTCGGACACTATTCGACCCGCGGGCGTCGTGGCCACCGTATCCTTCGGCGGCGAGAATGACCTTGCTCAGGAGGGTTTGGTCAAAATCGCCGCGGCTGCCCGCAGGCGGCGTGCATTCGGCGCCTTGCCGCAGGCTGCGCGCCGTGCTGATGGGATGGCAAGCATAGACAAAGGCGCTTGTACGGCAATCAGCGCCTGGGCATGCGCCCTGTCGGACCAGAATGAACCGCGCTACGTCTCCCAAGCTCGGGTATCTCGGGATGGTCGCCGGCAGGAGCCCTAGCGCCGTGAGGTCGGACAGCCCGCCCCGCGCCACTTGTGCGCCTCCCACGCTGGCCCAGGCTAGAGCTGGAGGCGTGGGATACGAACCAGCGGGCAAATCGGTGAGGTCTTCGCCGCGCAGCCAAGCCTCATGCTTTAACTGTAGATCGACCACCGCGCCCCGGATTTGCATCAGGTAACGGCCGGTCGCTTCAGCGGCGCCCTCGTCTGCCTTGCGTCTGACTTCCTTCGCCGCGAATACAGCCAGCAACATGACGAGTAGTAGGGCGACAGTGACCTCGACGAGCGTGAAGCCTGCCTGGGTGGGCGCGCGCGCCCGCGTCCTGCAGGACAGCGGTGATTGAATTAATTGCATTGGATCGCCTCGTTTGAGAGCCCGTGCGGGCGTGCTGGTGGCACGCCCCTCACGCGGTCCCAGAGAATCAGCGTGTGGCGAAGACGAAGGTGTTGTTGTCGCCATTGACGCAGAGGTTTTGGGCGGTGACGGCGTTGAACGTCCCAGACTCACTGTTGGCACCCAAGGTTTTCGCGACTGTGCCGTTTACGCTGATCATCTCGGAAATGCCGTTCATGGTGGAGGCGAGAACGGGGCAGGCGCGATGGTTGACGTTCGTCAGCGTTAGGGAGAATGCGCTTCCGGCCGCGCCGCCACCCAGCGCGGCCGGCGCGATAGTGATCGTTCCGTTTGAGCCCACGCCTGTACCGCCGAGGCGGTGTGCAACCGTGTTCCCGGTCACCTTGAAAACCGTGGAGTCCCGCAGCGACGGCGCCAAGTTCTGCGCGTTGTCGATCGCCGAGTAAGGCGTGGCCGAGTCGCCTTCGCTCATGATCCGGGCCGTGGACATGAACCGCTGCAACTCGCCGGCGGCTGCAGGCACGCGGCCTTGGATGAAGAATCCTTTCACAGAGGGAAAGCCGACGATGGCGAGGATGATGACGATGGCGATGACCGCGCCTACTTCGACCAGCGTCCAACCGCCCTGACGGCGCAGGTCTGCAGATTTGGCGCGTTGGATGGCGCGCTCGGTCGCGATGTTGTGCTTTTGCATCTGAATTCCGTTTGTTCGAATAAGTTTTCACCACGAGCATTCGTGGTGGCGAGTTGCTACATTGCGTCGATCATCAAGGCGTTGCGCATGTCCATGATCACGCTTTGATGCCAAAAAAAGAGGCCAGCCATGACGAGGACGGCGCAGATGAGCGTTGCCCATCGCAGGACCTTTGCGCGGTCTTCAACGCGCTTGAGAATGGTGGTCTCCATGCGTGCGCGGGTCTTCTGCAGGCCTGCGTCCAAGCCAAGCGTGTTCGAGAGGTCTTCGAGATACCAGTAGATCTCTCGATCGAGCAGGCCAACGTCAAATATTGCGGCGCCTTTTTTTGCGTCGTCGAGTCGATTCTGGATAGCCTGAAGCCGGTGGCTAAGCCAACGGGAGGCCCCCGGTAACTGCAGCTCTATCGCTTGACGGATCTGCATGACCTTGCCAGCGCGGGGCTTTACGGCGGTTGCCGCGGTGCTTACCACGGCAATGGCTTGAACGTCCCGGTAGAGCCGATACGGTCCCCACTTGTCGAGCCAACGGCGTAGCGGGTTGTCCATATAGGGAAACGAGAGATAGACGGCAACGCCGAGGGCGATCGATATCAACCACAGTCGAATACCTTTGTCCCGAATCCACTGCGCCATGTCGAAGAACGCCTGGGTCGACGGACTGAGCAGCTCAAACCGTATGTCTGGCATGGCGTCCTGCAGCATTGGTGCGGTGAGGTAGGGGACCGCGAGCATGACCATCGCCCACACCAGTAGCAGCATTAGGGCGGCCACCGCCAGCGTGCCGACGAGGATTGCCCTAAGCTGGGCCGTCACCCGCACGACGGCGGCCATGTCGCGCAGGCCGCCCGCGAATACCGCTTGCCCTTGAGTTTGCAGCGAGACAAATTCCGCTACTTCTCGCGGTGGAAGCGTGCGGTGAAGCGTCCTGCCAAGCTCGCCGGTTTCCACGATACGGTGAGCCCAGTAAGCCGACAGGACGCCGCGGGCGCTTTTGCCGTAGCGCTGCGCGTCAGCTTCAAGAATGCTCAGGAACGTCCGGCGACCCTGGGTGTCCTCCGTCATGTCGGCCAAGTATTCGTACCAGTCCGCACGGGCCCGCGAGAACTTGTTGGCAGCTTGGCCGACCCGCGTGAAGTAGAAGGGAATCTTCATCCCTTTTTCCTTTGGCGCAGAAGTGTTGCGTACGCCGTGAAATGAGGCTCAATGTCCCGGGGGTCGATCATTCCCTGGCTCATCTTGTAGACGGCGCATTCCATGGTGGACTTGCCTTCCATATCGGGCTCGTCGTACCGGGCGGTGCGCTGGCTGGCGAAGATCGCTCTCAGGCGGATCTCGTCGCCGTTTGCGATGGCTCGAAGCGCATCGGGATCACTAGAGGGCTCGAAGAGTTCAGCTACTGCGGTGCGACTCGCGTAGCCGAAGAGTTCCGGGATCCCCTTCTTGCGGCAGTGTTCGCAGCCGTCCGGGTTGCGGATCTTGAGCGAATCGCTGCCGAAGTCGTATAGGGCTTCGATGCCCGCCAAGTACTGTTGCCATGTACCGCGATCTCGTTTGATGCCCATCCGATCCTGGGCACCGTCAAGGAGTGCCACGGCGGGAAGGGCGCAGCGGCACAGTTTGGGCATCAGGGCTTGGTGAACGAGCAGCTTCAAAACGCCAGGGGTTCCCAGCGTGCTGCGCGGTATTCCGATTTCGCTGGAGGCAAAGCGCTGCGGAATGGCAAGCGCACTTCCCACGTGCGTCGTGCAGTAAAGGTTGCTGCCCGAGAGCACGATGTCCTGAAATGCAGCGCCTGTGAGCACATCGCGAATCTCCCCGAGAAAGACGTCACTCGCGGCCGCTCGCTTGAGCGCCATGAGCTTCGATTTCATCGTTTCGCGGTCGGAGCCATCCAGAGAGCGCGAAACGCTGGCTTGGAGCACTGCCTCAAGGATGAGTTCGACGGGATCCTCGATAGACATGACCTTGCGCGTTCTCGGCAGACGCACAATCAGTTGGGCAATGCTCACCGTCTTTCCGGAGCCAGGGATGCCGCCCATGACGATGGCGCCGCCCATGCTGCGCATCGCCCGCTCGAACTGGGCGACTTGAGAGGGGAGATAGCCGAGGGCTGACATGTCCACCTTTTGCACCTTGGAGTCCACGTCGAGCAAGCGCAGCGTGATGGACGGCCCCTTGTCTGCAATGAATGAACCCCAGCGAAGCATGTAGCTGCGCTCGTCCACCACCTCGTACAGCCGACCCTGTTGCTCGTTGGCCATGTCAAGGAATAGGCCGTTCCCGCCGCTGACATCCAGCCAGGCAACGCTGGCCATGTCGAGGAGTTGCTGCGTGGGCATCGCTAGATGTTCAGGCGTGGTGTACTGGCCGTCGATGGTGGCGCTGATGCGCGATTTCGCGGCCGTGGTGTCGATGTTCAGATGCAGATCGCTCGCATCGTTGCGTACCGCCCAGGACACGATGTCGTAAAACCCTTGGCGAACTGCCGACTTTTCCTTTTGGCCTCGGATCCGGGAGCTTCGCTGTATCACGTCTTGGGCCTGCATCCGCTCTCTGACAAGGGTCAGCAGAATGACCGGGTTGATCGTGTAGATCTGGACCGGGCCTTTGGCGGCGTCGATGGCGCGCTGTTCGACGGCGCGAAAGATGTCGGTGTCGACTTCGCGCGGTTTGACGAAAACGACATAGCGCGGTCCCTCGAGCTCGGCGACACATGCGGTGACCGCCGATGTCGAGCCGCACCAATCGACCTTGAGCGTCCTGAACGCCGGCTGCATTTGCGTAATGTCTTCGAACGAATCGATGTGCTGGTAGGCGTCACCGGTGGACACTGCAGGAGTCGATGCGTGCATGTCCAGCACCGGCATTTCCTCTTGTTCGCGCAGGCTGACATGCACCGTGCGCTTGAGCCGCCGCACCAACTGAATGAGGCTTGAGATCATGGTGTTCCTCGATTTAGGCAAAAGGTGACGACATCCTGGGACTGGTCAACGAAGCTGGCGCACGGTTGAGATACGGCCTGCAGGCGCAGTCCGAGGTCGACGCCGGCGACAGGCTCGGCGTAGCCGCTGCGGTAATGCGCCCGCCGGCCCGCCTGGTCGATCATCACCGTCAGCTGCTTTCCGACGCCTGTGATGGCGAGAAGCCGTGGCGGCGCGACAACGGGCGTTGCGTCAGGATCGGGTTTGGCGGCCTGGGCAGCAGGTGGGCCGGAAGCGGCAAGCTGCGCGCCTCCGCCTTTTACGGTTTGCGCCTTGCGATTCTCCTCATCGAGTGCGCGCTGGGCATCGAGCTCAAGCAGTTCTTGAACGGTTTGGGGAACAAGCTGGCTCAGGCTGGCGACATCGACGCCGGCGCCGACCACCCCGACCTGTGCCGACACCGAAAGAGGGACGGCGAGGGCGACGGTGGCGCCGGCGGCGGCAAACACGAGCCAGCCTTGCCGCTTGCGTTCAGGGCGATTCAACATAGATGGTTCCTTTGAGCGTTGTGACGAAGGCGCTCGTCGTGAGTCCCGGAGTGGTGTCCGGCGTAAAGCGCATCTGCAACTGCGTGACTTCTGAGGTACGCGGAAGCGCCAAGCCGTACAGGGAGCGCAGCGGCGCGTTGATGACGAGCGCGCGCGTTGCCGGAAGCTTGATCTCCTTGGGCCGGATTACGGGTTGTTCCAACCCGTTGGCAAGCTTGACGTTCGGTACCGTAATCGGCACTTGTCCCGGCGCAGACAGCGACAGGTCCTGCAGCGCTGGGCGCAGTGCCTGCCAGGACGGCTCCCAAACCTGCCGCATCGCCTTTGCGTCGGGAAGTTCCGCCAGCAGCACCGGCTGAGGCGCCAACCCCGCAGGGATGGTCCAGGAGGCGTTTGCGGTCTCCAGATCAACATGCTCGATCTTCCAAGTGGGCGGTAGGGCCGTGCGCAGGGTGCGATTGTCCGCAAGCCGCGTTCGTTGGTATTTAGCGACGCAACTGCGCACCGGCGGTCGGCAGTCCACCTCGACAAGCCTCCAGCGGCCGGGCGCGGTGGGCACATCCTCCAGTTGTTGCAGCAGCGGGGCTAGACCCGGCTCTCCTAGCGTTCGAGCGGTCTTTGCCCACGCAGCGATTGCCTTTTTCCACAACGTTGCAGGGTCAACTTCGGGCTGCGCGGCCAGCATCTCCTGTGCAATTCGCGCTTGCCGCTCCTCCCAGTAACTCATGCCGATGTCCCAGGCCTCGTACACCAGAAATAGGCCCAGGAGGGTCCACCAGAACGGCGAGACCATCGCGAGACTGAAGCCGGCTCGGCGCAGGGACGACTGCTGGTTGGTGTGAGCTGCTAGCTGTTGCAGGGAGAACGGCCGTGACTGCGTGCGGTGGTCCCCGTGCACCTGCGCCTCGCCGTAGCGCGCCAGCGCCTCATCGAGCGCGCGCTGTGCCGCCTGCAGATCTGCAAAGACCGCGTCTCCGCCCGTCTGGACCACACCAGCAACAATGACGGCAATCCATACGGATTTGTCGGGCAGATTGAGCGCCACGATGTGGGTGCCGTGACGATGCATCTGTGCAAACGCGGCGGCCGCCGAGAATAGGATGGCGCGCGTCTTTGCGCGACGCTCCTTGCCTTTGGCGATGAGAAGCCCGACGGAAGGGCTGCGGGCATCGCTGTGGACAAAGTGTGTGGCCTTCACCTTGCGTGCCAGCCGCAGCGCTTCTTTCTGCGGATCCTCGCCGAGGACCGTCTGCCATCGAACTCCGAAGACAAGCTGATTCGATGTACCGGGGATGGCGACGAGCCGGTAACTCAGCCGCCGCGGGGTCTTCTCACGTCGTGCCACGTCAGAATCCTTCTTCGGGAATGGCCGTGACCAGAACGACCGTGAGCATCTGCTTCTCTTGCGAAGCGTCGGAGCCGCCGGCGAGCATCGGTGCCTTGTCGTCCAGACGCCGCCTGGTAGAGGTGTCTGCCGACTGCTGGTAGCCGCCGATCACCACTTGCTCGCCGGGACGCACCATCACCTGCTGCACTCGTCCCTGGCCGCCGATGTCGGTTTGCTGGACGAACGACTGATCATCGCGGGAGCCGACCGGCTCCTTTTTCATTTCGATGAGCCGGGTGTCGTCGTAGGCAATCGTCAGGAGCACTTGGCCGTCGTCCTGCGCATCTGGCACGACGGTGAGGAAGGTGCCGACAGTCTTGTTGTCCTGCGTGACGGTGACGGTGGGGGCCGAGTTGTCCGACGTGCTTTGCGTCTGCTGCAGGTCCTTGATGTAGTCGAAGGAGCGGCGCGTGTCGTACTTGCCCGGGCGGCGATTCTGCATCAAGAGCGGGATGCTCTTGTGGTCGATGATCGAGCCCAGCTGCGAGAGCGCTGACAGTGCAAGGTTGGTGCCCGCGAAGGGACCGCTTCCCACTCTAGCGCCCACGCTTCCGGCGGCCTTGGCCGCGTCCAGCATCGGCGCGACACCGATTGCGGAGGCCGTGTTTTGGCGCCCCAGGCTGTTGAACAGGATGCTCCAATCCACGCTTCCCTGATTGATCCGGTCGCTCTGCACCGTGATTTCTTCGAAGACTAGGCGCACGCGGCGGGTCATCTGACGATTCTCGGCGTCGAGAAATTCGCCAATTCGGTCCTGGGCTTCCTTGGTGTCCGTCACGACAATCGTGTTGGACGCGCCGTCCGCAGCCTTGATCACGCCGGCACGGCTGAGGAACTGGCTGACCTTGCTGACGACCGCCGCCAGCTCGCGCGCTTCGTCCTTCGCACCCGCGCTGGTTCTGTCCGCCAGCATCGAGTTGGTCGACTTGATATCCCGCTGCAGGTTCTCTTCGGCCGCCTGCGTGGGCGTGCGGACCACATAGCTCTTGGTCTCTGTCCGGTAGAAGCGCAGCGCGCCGATCTTGTCGTCGTAGCGCCAGTACACGCCCAGGCGCAGTGCGATTGCGTCCAGCACCGAGGCCAGCGGGGCCTGGCCGGCTGGCAGTGGTGCCATCTTTGTGCGGGCCACGCCTGTGGGCAGCGCGGGACCTGCAATTCGATCCACCGCCGCGCCGGGGATGAGGGCCGGGACGAGCGTGTCGGCGGTGCTGGCGCCCAGGCTGAGCGGGTTTACCGTGCCGAGGTCGCCCGCTAGGCGCGGTAAGAAGTATTCGGCCGGCAGCAAGGCGTCCGCCGTGACCTGCGTCAGGATGCCTGTGGCAATCTGGATCCGGTCGGCCAGCGTCTTGAGGTCTGCGGAATTGTTCTCGAAGAGGAGCGTCGTGTTGACGTTTGCCCGCAGCGCCGGCGGCAGGGTCACTTCCCGTGCTAGTGGCTGCGGTCGGCCAGCGATCCAGGGGAGTTCAACGACCTGACCCTTTGCACGGTCGACGTCGCCGGCTCTGAGTTTGAAGTGGTCCAACGCGATGGTACCGTCGGCCTGGCGCAGCGCTGCGCGGGATTCGACGCGGTCGGTGGCCTGCAGGGCCGAGCAGCCGGCGAGCAAGGCCAGCATGACCGCCGTCAGTACAGTGCGGTAAGAATTCATGGGTTTTCCTGGTCAACGCCGCGGCTAGGATTGCGTGGCGGGGGAGCGATTGCAGCTGCGGGTGAAGGGCAACATGCGCAGGACGCGGTTGCCGTAGAAGCAGGGGCGGATAGGCGATTCGCTCATTGCGACTGCCTGGGACAGCGCCTGGGTGGCCTCTTGGAATGAGTCCGCCTCGAACTCGGCGGGGGCCTGAATCGGTATGTCGAAGTTCAGTTCCCACTGATCAGGCCCGAAGGTCCAGTTGGCATCCGCTGCCCAGCGATTGAGCGCTTGGCGGACCGTCCCGTCTTGAGGACTGACGCGCCAAATCTGTTTCGGCGGGTCCACGACTTGCGGTTCTGCAATGGGCTCCGTCGGCGCAACTTCAACCGTCACGATGGTGCCAGCGGTCGGTGTGACTTGTTGCGGACTCGCGCTCACATCGGTGGTAGGCGCCGTGGCTTCACTTGTCGCTACCGGCGTCGGCGCCGACGCAGAGGTGCCGGCACCCGACGTCACATCAGTAGCGGCCGGCAGCGGTGCGCTGGCGTCAGGTGCAGTGCTTTCTGGCTTGGGCGGCGCTACGGGCACGGGAATGGGCGGAATGTCGGCCGTGGCCAGGACGGTCGGCGATTTACCCGGTAGAACGGTGCGCGGATCCGCATGGTTGATGAGGATGCGTCCGGAGTCCGGAGGTGTCGGCGGGGCGGGCGGTACGAATCCGCAGGCCGAAAGGAGGCAGACGGCCGAGGCAATGGCCGCCAAGAGGGATACTCGCATGGGGGTTCCTAAGATCTACTTGAGGGACCGGGGCGTGACGCCCTGTCGTTCAAGTTCAAGGTGAACGGCGCGCAGATCGCCGGGCGGGCTATGTCGCCGTGTGAGCAGCAGCATTTCCAGCAGGATTGGCAATAGCGACGCGTCCGGCTGTCCACCGACGCCGCTATCCAAAAGGGTGAGACGCAGTTGCGAGACGTGCTCAGCGACCTGGTCGTCGATTTCGAGGCGATCGCGGAGGTAGGCTGACAGCGTCATTCCCCGGTCTGCTGCGGCCTGTTCGTAACGACGACGAGCCGCGTCGGACAGTCGAAACGTAATCGGGCGTTCAAGCAGGGAGCGCATGAAGCCGGGCCTCCTCTACGACGATGTGGCCTATGGCCTGAGCAAACGCCTGTTTGAAGGCGTCCAGCCGGATTCTTCGTTCGAGGGGCGAATCAGCCTTGCCCTTGCAATGCTCGATGAACTTTTGATCGCGATATTTGGCAGGGCTGATATCGGGAGCCGCTTCGAACCAAGTGCGTGCGGCATGACGGGCGTCGCGTGCTGTCGACGGGAATTCAAAAGATGCGGCCCAGGAACGGGCCGCAGGCGGATTGGCCATGCGGAGATCCTTGATTGAAGTGTGTGCAGATGGCGCCCGGCCTGGGCAGAGAAGGTGTTCGCTGGGACGACCAGGGAACACAGAGAGGGTGTGCGCTGCGGCAACCCTCTCGATTGGCGCGATGTTTCGCAACGGCTGGTAGGTCAGCCCGAATACTATTCGCGGTTCAAAGCTGGTGTGCTCTTGGCGAAACGAACCCTTGGCACACCGGCGTTAACTACTCATTTGAGGGCGGACCCTTTCTCGACGTCTTGGAACGACGCGTCCTAGGGGTGGTCAGCCCCGACGGTAAAAGCTGATCCAGATAATGTCCCAGATCTTGCCATGCCTGGCGCTTCTCATCGGCAAATTCATACAGTTGATAATGGCGACGAATCTTGTTCTTGCCAGTGTGCACCACATGCCCTTGGCATCGGTCAATAACATTCTCAGAGGCCCCTAACCGTTGCATGATGGTGGCCCCTGTCCTTCTCAGATCGTGTGGCGTCCAATTGCCGTTGGCCCCTTCAGCCAAGACCAGAGTATTGTCGTTTCGGCGGCCTTTTAGCGGCGTTCGATCCTCCGCCTTGAACTGCGTCTGACGGTCACCTATCTGTTTTGTCACTGATTGACCGGAAAGCGGCCCTCGGCCATCCCGAGCTGGGAACACGTACAACGAATCCGAAAGTTGCATCGCACCTTCGAAGTGGCGCGCGGCGAAGTCCGAGAGATAGACGAGCTGGTCCTGCTTTTGGCGGCGCCGTCCCTTGGAGTTTTCCTTCGGTATGAACCAAGTGCGTTCAGGAAGGTTAATGTGGGCTTTCTCGGCCTTGGTCAACGCCCCGATGCGTGTAAGCGTGCTTAGGCAGATCCAAACCGCGTGTTGAGTAGCGGGTGAGACCGGCAGCTTGGCTACTCGTTTATTGGGCGCTTGTTCGTACTCATCTTCGCCAGATCTGAAGCGATCTGCCAGCTCAATGATCTCGGTGTCATGCAGTACGCGGGTGCGTACATTCTCCGGGTCGTAGTCATCGTCAAGCAGAAGATCGAGGTCGATGAGCTTAGCTGGGTTGCCTTCGATGAGGAGGCGCCGCCAAGGTTGGCGATCTTCTGCCCAACCGAGCATTTGGCCTATCGCGCCGAAGATGATCACTGCCAGGCGATTTGCACCGCGTGCTATTACTGGGCGTAAAACCTTCTTTATGTCATCCTCGGACAACGCCCGCAATGCGGAGTCACCGATCGTAGGCAGTACGTCCTTCCCGAAGATTCGCTTCAGTTCAGCATTCTCGTCGGAACGGCGTACGCCCTCGCTGATCCACGCGTCGTACAGGTCCTTGACGCTCAGATCATGGGCGCGACGCTGGCTTTCCTCGCTGATTACCTGCTCGACTTTAAGTTGCGCCTCTATTTTGTCGGCAACCTTCTGCCGCCGAGGGTCCACACCCTTCGCTACGAGTGCTCGTGCGTTGTCGCGCCTTTCACGGATGGTCACCAAATCGACCGTCGGCCAGTTGCCGCAGTAATACCAAACCTTGCGGCCGTCCCACTTGAAGCTATAGCGGAACGCAACCGCAGCGGTTCCATTTACCACTCGAACTTGGCCAGTCAGACCTCCGCCGTCTGCGATACTGTCCTTCGCCCACGCTGTTGGAATGGACTCCAATTCCCGGACTGTCCATTTGTGACCTCGACCTTTTTTCGGGTAACGCGTCATGCCCTTTTTTCCGTCATATGTACACCCATGGGTACACCCGGCTGCGGATTGCGACGGATGCGGGTGGATGATAATGGAAATTCATGCGGTGTAAGTCGTTGAAAAGGCGCAATAAGTTTTCCGCACCTGTCCACACCCTTCCATGGTCAACCAATTTGGGAGCAGAGGGTCGTGAGTTCGAATCCCACCGCCCCGACCAATAAAATCAAAGGGTTAGCTCAATGTCGTTGAGCTAACCCTTTTTCTTTGCTGGGCATATGGGACAACATATGGGACAACGAACTTGCAGTTGGCGGTGAGCAAGTTCACGCGGCATCAAGGCAAGGATGTGCACTCGGTGGCAATAGCCCATCTCGGGACTTGCCGGGTCTCTGCTTGATTGGGGGGGGGTGGGCAGCTCGCTGCACTTTGCGCTCATCAGGCCAATTGGGTGGGCTCTGGCGACTGTTGCGCTTGGGGCAGGCCAAACCCCTTCATCTGAGGCTGTGTGTGCTGGGGCAGCAAAGCGAGAGTTCCGAACCCAGGTCGCAGAGCATCGGCGGCACCACGCGACAGTTGAATCGTTACGACCCCTCGGCCCTTCCATCCTCGCGGCGCTATTCGTTAGCGGAGCAAATGCCGAGCTGTGCTGTGGACCGGTCTTCCGCGGTTGCACTTTTAAAGCGTCGTGAACGGACTCTACATCGATTTCGTACTAACCACGGGGAGCAGGTCAATTGGTCGACACGACCGTTTTGACCTAACCCTGCATCGTTAAATCAGGGGATAAAGCTCTGAATTTCGTTGCGGACCACGGAGGTGAACGTGGCCCAACTTATTCGTCGAGTCGTCTGCGCTTTTAAATGGCACGTGGACTTGTCGCCCTTGAGAATCCCTACCAGGCGACATGCGCCAGCGACAGATGGACGGATTTTGCGGCCAAGACGTGGTCCAGTGTTCGGGAATTTTTCTTTGCTAGGTGCCTGCGGAAAGTGCCGGTGCCGTTAGCTAATTGCGAGACGCGAAGACAAAACGAACAATCCAGGAGACATTCTTCACTCTGGAAGTTCCCTCCCGTGGCACCGTCAGAGCAGGTACGGTTGTACCTCCCAACCCCAAGTACCGTACATTCCTTCATGTAGGTACGGTACGGCGGGATCACCGCCTACGACGCCAACAGTCTGCGTATGTAGGTGATTTGTCGGGAAAATCTCGGAACTTCAGGCGGGTGAGTGCATCGAGCTCGCCTCGATCCGCTGTCTGGTGACTAGTGTCACTCCTACCGAGGGCCTATTGCAGGGTTCTGGCTGTGGAGGTCTGATTTCATGTGTCGACTGCAAGGCGCCCGCTATTTGTTCGGCATGGGGCCCTTGCCTGTGACAGGCCACCTGAGCTTGTCCGGCACACTGTCGGCTTGGTCTGGTATTGGCCATGCAGCCACGCTGGATATACGGCGTGGTCCTATTACGTTTTCAGGGGGAAGGTGAAGCCTGGGGCGGGGTATCACTAATGGATGTTGTAAAAGGAAGAACTCGAAGGCTCGCGCATCGGCTTCTTTGGTTGGCGGCGATATGGACGTTGAGCGTGGTCTCAATGGGCCTGTTAGCCCTTGTGCTACGGGTAGTTTTGGGCCCCGCCGGTCTGATGAGCTGACCCACGCGTTCGCATCACCGCAGCCCCGAAAGACGCTCAGATCTACAAATGCGGTGAGGCCCATTGAAAGATGCGGCGGTCGCCTTGCAAGTCCGTCGAACTTGTCGCCCTTGCAAGTTCATGTTGGACAAAGTCTCCGCAGAAATCGGGATGGGCGGTCTGCCGGCGTCCGTTATTGGCCGCGAGCGGCCGCTGGGGACGGGCGGCTTCCGACCGAGGCTGTGTGAAAACTC